>JAXGOU010000016.1:0-44020 GCA_040767325.1 Brooklawnia sp.
CCGAGCCGGCCCACCGCACGTAGTCACCGGCGGCGATCGGCCGCTTGACGGTCAGCACGTTGCCGTCCAACTTGGCCTGGTCTGCGGGAATGACCGCGTCCGCCCCCTCGGGCAGCGGCTGGCCGGCCTGGACGCGGGCAGCCGAGCCGACCTTGGACACCTTGTCGTCGTCCCGGACGCGCAGCGTCGCGCTGGCCCCGGGCGCGAGGCCGGCCAGGTCATCGGCGCGGACAGCGAAGCCGGTGGCGGCAACCAGGTCGTCGGCGGGCAGGCTCACCTCGGTGCTGATGTCCTCGCGAACCGCCGTGCCCCAGGCATCCAGCAGGTACATGCCGAAGGCCGGCAGCGGGGTGACCAACGAAAGCAGGTAGTCACGCTGGTCGCTGACCCGGCGACGGCCACGCGAGTCGGCCGCGGGCGGCTCGGGCAGTGCGGGCTCCGGCTCGACCATGGCCGGCTCGCCGGCCGCCGCCTGCTGGGAACCACGACGTTTGAACAGACGCATGGCACTTACGATAGGTGAATGCCCGCCGACCACCCGGGAGCCCCGACGCCGCGCCACCAGATCCGCGCCGAGGTTTCGCGTGCCCGGGCTGCCCGCTCGGCAGACCAGCAACGCGCCGACGACCGGGCCCGCGATGCCCGGACGCTGGCTCTGCTCGACACGCTGCTCCCCACCGACCGGACGCCGGTGGTCGCCTGTTACCTGTCCCGGCCCGGCGAACCCGGCACTGAAGCGTTGCTGGAGGCGCTGCGCGGACGCGTCCGGTTGCTGGTGCCCAAGCTCGGCCGGGCATCGGGCGACGCCTCGGGGCCGCAGCCGGACTGGGCGTGGCTTGGGGAGATATCAGCTCTTGAAGAAGGCCTGTTCGGCATCCCCAGCCCGGACGGCGAGGCCCTCGGCGCGCAGGCACTGGCCCAGGCCGATGTGGTGATCGCGGCGGGATTGGCGGCTGGGCCGGACGGCAACCGGATCGGCACCGGCGGCGGCTGGTTCGACCGCGCCCTGCTGCACCGCTCCCCCGACGTCCCCGTGCTGGTGCTGCTCAATGACGACGAGGTGCGGCCCTGCCCCGCCGAGCCGCACGACCACCCGGTCGATTGGCTGGTCACCCCGACGCGGACGATCCGCTGCGAGACGACGGCAACCGGTTGACGCGCGCGGAATGCGTTCCGGCCACCAAGCGTTATCATTGGCAGTCGGGGAAGCCGAGTGCCACCGCAGCGTGGCGCGGCCCCCACCAGCTACCGCGCGAAAGCAGAACGATGCCCACCTATCAGTACCGCTGCCAGGCCTGTCGCAATGAGTTGGAGGCCTTTCAGAAGTTCACCGACGACGCGCTGACCACCTGCCCAGAGTGCGGTGGCTCGCTGCGCAAGGTGTTCAATGCGGTCGGCATCGTGTTCAAGGGCTCGGGCTTCTACGCCACTGATTCGCGCAAGTCGTCGAAGGCCGCCGCGTCCCTGAACGGCAGTTCCTCGGAGTCGAAGTCGACTTCCGAGTCCACCTCGACCGAGACCAAGTCCGCTGGCGAGGCTGCCTCGCCCAAGAAGGACACCGCCGCAGCCTGAGGCGCCGAACGTCGAATTGGCCTGTGGACAACTGAACGAACGGGCCACCCGCCACCAATCATGACGGCGTGACTCTCGCCGGCTTCCTGCAACGCTTCAGCCGTGCCGCGCGCTGGCATCGCCGCGGCCTGGGCATCATCGCCTGCGTGGTCTGCTTCTTCGCGACGCTGTCCGCCCTGAGCCCCGACCAACCCGAGTCCGCACCGGTCGTGGTCGCGACGCGGGCATTGCCAGCCGGCACCCAACTCGGCGCTGATGACCTGGCCGTCGTCCTCATGCCGCTGGCATATCTCCCGGACGCCGCGGTGAGCGATCCGACTGAAGCGCTCGGACGCACGCTGGTCGGTCCGCTGACCAGTGGCTCGGTGCTGACCAGCGCCAACCTGCTGGGCACCCGGGACGCGGACCTGGGCGACGACGAGCGGCTGGTGCCCTTCCGGGTGCCGGACGCAGCAACCGTCGCGCTGCTGCGGGTGGGTGATCGGATCAGCGTGGTCGGTTCGACGGTCGATGGCGGGGTGGTCGATCTGGCCACCGACGTGCGAGTGGCAGCCCTGCCGGCCCCAGCCGAATCCGGGTCGTTCGGGGCCGGCGACTCGGGTGCATTGGTGGTCGTGGCCTGCGATTCGGCAACCGCCGGACGCTTGGCGGCGGCGTCCAGCCAGATGCGCATGGCCATCGTCTTGCGCTAGCCACAGCAGAAATCCGGTTGTGACGGCGGTTTCCGTCGTTGCCATCAGATTCGAGGACGAATTGATTCGCCATTGGCGCGTACCTATAGTGATCGCGGCTGCCACCAGGACGCAGCTTGCTAGGACCAAACCCACCCTGAAAGAGGAAACGTGAAGGGTTTCAAGGATTTCATCCTGCGCGGCAACCTGATTGAGCTTGCTGTCGCTTTCATCATGGGCGCCGCCTTCAAGAGCGTCGTCGATGCGTTCACCAACATCGTGCTGAGCCTGATCTCCAAGGTCATGGGCGGCCCGCCGAACTTCGACCAGTTCATGCCCGGCGGTGTTCCCGTCGGCCCGTTCCTGACCCAGCTGATCAGCTTCGTCCTGATCGCCGCCGTGGTCTACTACCTGATGGTTCTCCCGGTCAACCGGCTGCGCGAGCGCCTCGAGACCGAGGCTGACCCGGTTGCCAGCGAGACCGATCTGCTGACCGAGATCCGCGACCTGCTGGCTGCCAAGCAGGCCTGACTCACCGAAGCTCAACGAAGGGGCGCGTCCAACCGGACGTGCCCCTTCGTCGTTCTCGGACGCGGTTGATCTGGCTCAGGCCGGATGGTGACGGACGTGGGGCGCACTTTCCTCCGGAGGCGGGCCGGCCGCGCGTCAGGGAGTTTCGACTGGCGCTTCGAAGAACTGCTGGTCCTCGGTCAGCACGCCGACATGCAGCCCACCGATCAACGGCCAGTCGATGCGATAGAAGGCGACCGTTTCCGGATCCACGGCATTGTCCTCGACCAGCCGATCGATCGCCGAGAGCAGCTTGGCGGCGTCCAGGGTCTCGGGGAAAATCGGATCCTGCGCACCCAGATCGCCCTCTTGCGACCCGTAGCCGTCACACCCGAACGTGCGCGCAGGTTCCCCGGGGGCCGGTGCACCAGCCCGCACGAAATTCACCATGCAGATCTCCCCGTCCGGCAGCACCCACTGGGTGCCCTCGGCCTTGGCCGTGTAACCGCGCGGGGACTTGGGCCCGGGCAAGGTGATTTGGTAGGTGAAACCGCCCGGCAACGATGCGGCGGTCTCGACCAGCAGTTGGGCCAGGCCGTCGGTGCTGAGGAAGTCGACGGCCACCGGGCCCAGCATGACACCGTCGATCGTGGTGGCCAGCACTTCCCTGTTGCCCGCTGTCCCGCACACCGATTCGGCTGCCAGCGCCCCGGTGGGTGCCACATAGGCCTCCAGCCGCGGAGTATCGCTGCACTGCCCGGCCAAGGCCGCCTGCTGCGCCGACAGGGCCTCGAAGTCGATCGCGTCCGGACCAGTACCGCCCAAGGGCTGCTTCGACTCCGCGGGCACAGGCCCGACCAGGCCGTCCCGCGTCCACCATTGCTCGCCGCCCGGCACCCGGACCGCGACCTGGATGTCGGCAGCTTCGGCGCCGACCACCACCCGGGTGACAACGTTTCCGCCGGACTGCTTCACGATCGAGGCCACCGTCTGGCTCATGCCGGCCGGCCCAGAGCAGCCGGTCACCAGCAGCGCGGCGCAGGACAGCGCCAACGCGCTCGCGATGCGTCCTCGCATGCCCACCTCCGGATCGTCGCGAACGAGCCTAGCGTCCAGCGGTGGCGGCGAACCCACTCATCCGACGTTGCCGTGATGTGGCGGACGGTCGGCCATCAGGGCCTGGTCCCGGGGGCTGAGCGGCGCAGAGCGATCGCGCAATCGCTTCTCGGGGCCCATGCCGAGCGCTGCCAGCACTGCCACGGTCGTGACGTGCAACTGGGCAGGGCCAATCCCCCGACGTTCCGCAGCAGGCGCCGGAGTCGGCCAGCGACGACCGGCTGCCAGTTCGGCACTTCGCCGAACCGCCAACGCCTCGGGCGTCCAACCGGCTCGGATCAGCGCGTCCACGATCGCGGTGGGATCACCTGGAAAGCCAGTCGGCACCGACTCCCCCGTCAATGACCAGACCACGAGTTCGCCGAGACGGCTGCCGGCGTCCGGTTCAGAAGGGGTATCGCTGGGCACCCCACCACTCTAGTTCTCGCCCGAGGAGCGCAAGCGGCCTGCTCCTCGGGCGCATCTGACCGATCGGTCAGAAATGACACGCCCCGGGCCCGAAATCGCGACATACCTGACCGATCGGTCACTTATGGACAGCGTTTGACGGGTCCGGGGCGAGATCACCTCACAAGCCGAGCTGTTCCTTGGTGTAGAAGCCCGAATCGACCAGAGCCGACTCCACGGTGTCCTTGGTGACGACCTGCGGATCGAGCAGGTAGAAGGGCACTTCCTTCACACCGTTGTTGAAGGTCTGGTCGCTGTTTAGCTCGACTTCCTGACCACGCAGGATCTGGTCGCTCATCTTGGCAACCCGATCGGCCAACAGACGAGTGTCCTTCCACACGGTCATCGCCTGGCGTCCGGCGAGCACGTTCTTGGTGTTCGCAACGTCAGCGTCCTGGCCAGTGAGGATCGGGTAGTCCGCTCCCGGCGCGTAGCCGGCGCCCTCCAGGGCCTGGGCAATGCCGAGCGCCAGCGAATCGTTCGGCGACAGGATGACATTGACCTTCTTGCCGCCGGTGTAGAACGAGTTCAACCGGTTCTCCATCTCGGCCTGCGCGGACGCGGAGGTCCAGCCCTGGATACCGATCAGCTTCCACTCCTCGTTCGACTTGGGCGCCTTGCCGGACGGGACGGTGAAGGTGCCGTCGTTGACCTTCGGCAGCAGCAGGTCCCAAGCACCGGCGAAGAAGAGCGCGGCGTTCGGGTCGTCCGGCGATCCGGCGAAGGCCTCGAAGTTGATCTCGGCGCCCTCGGGCAGGTGCTCGAGGATGTAGGTCGCCTGCATCTCACCGAACCGCAAGAACAGCCTGATACCGCTGCTCAGCCACAGACATCTCCCTCATACAGGAGTGTCAACCATCAACCGAAACAACCGTCAAGCATCACCCGAAGGGAGCCTGACCCGGTTTCCCGGACGGTTTCTCTTTGTTGATCATGCCGCGGTTGCGGCGGGGATGTGAAGTCGTTCGAACTCCACGGGGCTGAGGTTGCCGAGCGCGGTGTGCCGGCGGGTGGGGTTGTAGAACGCTTCGATCCACTCGAACATCGCGGACGCGAGCTGCGTCTTCAAGGTCCAGTTGGTGCGGTCGAGGAGCTCGCGTTGCATCGTTGACCAGAAGCTCTCGATGAGTGCGTTGTCGACGCTGGAAGCGACTCTGCCCATCGATCCGAGCAGCCCGGCTTGCCGGAGCCGGTGGCCGAAGAGCCATGAGGTGTATTGAGCGCCTCGGTCCGCGTGAACCACGGTCCCGGGTTCGGGTCGGCGTCGCCAGCGGGCCATCTCGAGCGCGTCGACGACGATCTCCGCAGTGATCCGGTCGCTAATCGACCAGCCCACGATCCGCCGCGAGTATGCGTCGATCACAGCGGCGCAGTAGACCCATCCGTCCCTCGCACGGTGCTGCGTGATGTCGCAGAACCACAGTCGATTCGGCGCATCGGCGCGGAACTGCCGTTTCACGAGGTCCTCGTGGGTTGCGGTGTCAGGCTTCCACCCGCGTCGCTTCCGGCGGTGCGAGACGCCCACGAGCCCGTCGATTCGCATCAGCCGGGCGACGCGTTTCCGGCCAACGTGAACGCCGAGCCCGAGCCGCAGCTCGGCAAGCACACGCGGCGCCCCATACGTCTCCCTCGAGTCAGCGTGGATCCGACGGATCGTGGTCGTCAGCTCCGCATCCGCGACCGCACGCCGCGATGGTGGCCGGCCGAGCCACTCGTAGAAGCCGGACTTTGAGACGTTCAGGAACCGGCAGGCCACCGCGACGGGAATACCGTCGGCGGCGAGCTCCTGGACCAGCCGGAACCCTATTTTGGGAGCACGTTCTCCCTGGCGAAGTAGGCGCTGGCGCGCTTGAGGATCTCGATCTCCATCTCCAGCACCCGGTTCCGGCGGCGCAACTCGACGAGCTCCTTGTGCTCATCGGTGGTGACCCCGGCCTTGCGGCCGGAGTCGACCGCGTCACGGTTCATCCAGTTCCGCAGGCACGACTCACTGATCCCGAGATCACGCGCGGTCTGAGCAACGGGATTGCCCTGCGTGACGAGGTCGAGGGCTCGACGCCGGAACTCCGGCGGGTGGGCAGCAGGCATCTCACGGACTCCTTCCGAGACGATCATCGCCTCAAAGCTGGTGTCCGGAAAAGCGGGTCAGGCTCCAAGACGAGTAAAGCCTCAGCCGAAGCTCAAACGTCAAGCATCAACCGAGGCAATACAGTTCACCGGAGCCACCTTGGGGAATCGAACCCCAGACCTACGCTTTACGAGAGCGTCGCTCTACCGACTGAGCTAAGGTGGCGCGTCGACCACGCGGGTCAACCAGCCAAACTATAGCGATCCGGCGCGTGGCTTGCGAAACCGCCAATGGCAGCCTCAGCCGTCGGTGCAGCGCGTCCCCTCGGGCGGGATGGTGCCGTTGACGAAGTAGTCGACGACCACGTGGTCCATGCAGGTGCTGCCGGACGCGTAGGCGCCATGGCCCGGCGCCTCGCGCACGACGAGGGTGGCCGACTCCAGTTCCTCGGCCATGATCTCGGCCTGTCGGTAGGGCGTGGCCGAGTCCCCGGTGTTCTGCACCACCAGAATCGGCGGCGCACCGGCGCCGGTGAAGTCGATCTGCGGCGCCGGGTCGGCCGTCCACAGCGGGCAAACCAGATCGGGCCCGAACAGCGGCCCGAAGATCGGTGCCATCTCGGAGTTGCGTCCCGTCCAGGTGTCGAAGGCGGACTGGACGCCGCTGTCCGCCTCGTCGGCGCAGCGGATCGCCGGGAAGGCGTAGGTCAGCGAACCGTAGGTGCCGTCCGCGAACCGCTCGTTGAGCAGGTCGGCGCTCTGCAGCAGGTAGCCACCGTCGCCGGAGGACATCGTGTAGAGCAGCAACTCGGACAGGCTCGCGTAGACCTCGGCCCCCCAGTAGAAGTAGAGGACGATGCCGGAGATCGCCAGGGTCTGGGTGAGTTGCCGCGTTCCGTCGCCCGGCAGCGGGGCCGCGTCCAACGAGTTGACGAAATCGACGATGCGGGTGATCACCTCGTCCTGCGTTGCACCCAGACCGCAGCCGTTCGTGGCGCACCAGTCGGCGAAGGCGCGCAGGCTGACATCGAAGCCTTGGGCCTGGATCACGTCGGTGCTGGGCGTCAGGTTGACCGCCGAGTCGAGCACCATGCGTCCGACGTTCTCTGGGTACAACTCCGCGTAGACCGCACCAAGGAAGGTGCCGTAACTAATCCCGTAGAAGTTGAGTTTCTGGTCGCCGATCAGGTGACGGGCCAGGTCGTAGTCGTAGATCGCCTCGATGGTCGAGATGTGATCGAGCAATGGTCCCGACCCGGCACGACACTCATCGTTGAACTGCTGCTGGGCCGCGACCAGTGCGTCGCGTTCGGCCTGGTCGTCGGGGGTGCCGTCGGCGTTGTAGTAGTCATCGGTCTGCTTGCCCGTGCCGCAGACGACCGGCGTCGACTCGCCTGAACCGCGCGAGTCCATGCCGATGATGTCGTAGCCCTCCAGTCCGGCGGTGGCGAAGCCGGCCACGTAATCCTGGGACGACCCACCCGGGCCGCCGGGGTTGATGAAGATCGCGCCAAGTCGCTGCGGTGCGGTGGCCGGGGCCATCTTCATCGCGATGGTGATGGCCTGTCCGTCCGGGTCATGCCAATCCAGCGGCGCGATGAAGGTCGCGCACTTGTGGGGAGCGCAGTCCGTCCAGGTCAGCGGTTGGTCGAAGTAGCGCGACAGGCCCGCTCCGGGCGGCGGATCGACGAAGCCCGGCGGGCGGGCGTCCGGCACCGCGACCTCGGGTCGGTCTGGTGATTGCATCTCGGTGTAGACCTGCTCCGGGGTTGGCAACTCGCCGTCGTGCGGCGGACGCGGTTCCGAGGACGCAGAAGTCGGCGCGGACGCACTGGGGCTGGTCGGGCTGGAACTCGTCGGGGTGGGACGCTCGCTGCCCGGCCACGGAATGGGCAGCGGCAGGCACGCCGACAACGCCGCGACCACGACTCCGGCGGTCAGCAACCTAATCCTCGACACGTTCCTCGACTTCCTGATCGGGGGTGAACCTCATGCAACACATCTGGCGACCGCACATGCCGGTCTCCGAGGGGTGCGGCTGCCGACGGTCGGCGGCGGGTTCCAGAATGCACAGACACGAGGTGCAACAGGCGGCGCGTCCGCAACTGCCGAGGTCGCTGGTCAGCCGGGCGGCGTCACGGTCCCCCACCTGCCGCAGGTCCAGTCGGCAGCCCAGCACCCGGGCCAGATCCCCCAGCAGCCCGCGGAAGTCGACCCGGTCGGGGGCTGTGTAGTAGACCACGGCCAACTCACCGCCACCCTCGGGACGTTGCAGGTCGACGGCCAGCACCTTCATCGGAAGCTCATGCCGGGCGATCAGTGTTCGGGCCACCAGGTCGATCTCGGCGCGCCGGCGCCGGTCGTCCGCGTCCACGGCCAGATCGCTGACCGAGGCGGACCCCAGGCATTGCGGCACCGAGTCGTCGACCGAGACGTCACCCGTCCAGACCACGGTGGCAACCGCAGGCCCGCCCTCGGTGGGGTAGAGCACGCGATCACCGATCTGGTGGCCGGCGTCCTGACCAGCACGCAACAAGTGCAGCGTGCCGTGCGGCGAGAACTGCACACCGAGCACGGCCGTCATGGACACAGCCTACGCGAGCAGCACCAGCCCACCCGCTGACAAGGACGTCAGTCGGCGAGCTTTGCAGCCGCCCGACGACGCCGGATGCGGGCATCGAGGCTGAATCCGCCGGCGCCGAGCAAGAGCAAGACCAGGCAGGACACGGCGAGCAGCACGTCGCGGTCGCCGTAGAAGCCGAAATGCCCCTCCAGGAACGGGCTGAACGGACCGAAGCGGAAGTAGGCCAGGAAGCCGATCACGCCGGCCAGCAGCACTGTCGCGAAAATGCGGGTACCTAGGCCGAAGAGCAGGAAGAAGGCGATCACGATCAGACCGATGCTGACCGCCCAAGCCAGCGGGCCGCTGCTCGCCTCCGGGATGCCGACCTTGACCAGCGCATCGACGGTCGCCTGCAGGTCGTAGATCGACTGGAAGCCCACGATGCCGCTCCAGGCCGCGAGGGCCAGCCGAACCAGGAAGAGCGCCAACGAGCCGGCGAAGCCATCGGTGTTGCGCTTGGTCACGGTGATGACCTCAGGCTCGGCCGTCGCCACCGGACGCACGGTGCCCAGCTTCTCGTCGCGGGCGGCCCGGCCCTGACTGCGCGCAGCAGCCAACGCCTGGTCGAGTTCTTCCTGTTCGAGCTTCACCTGCAGCGCGGCGGCCTCGGCCTTTGCCTTCGCCTCGGCGCGGGCGGCGTCGAGTTCGGCCTTGGTCTTCTCGGCTGCTGCCTTGCTGGCGGCGGCGCGGGCAGCGGCGTCCTCGGCTGCCTGCTTCGCGGCCTCCGCGGCCTCAGCCGCGGTGCGGGCCTCGTAGTCGGCCTCCTCGGCGCGCAGCAGGCGCGGGTCGCGCGGTACGGCGGGGCTGGCGCCAGCCAGCGACGAGGCAGGGACAACGCGAGGCGCTGCCGAGTCGACCGGCGGCGTGCCTGTCTCGGCGACCGTCGTCTGCTCGTCGATCACATCCTCGGGGGTGCTGTTCACAACCAATCCTCGCTGTCTGCTCTGGGCCCAATACGTCACTTCCCATCCTGAGCCCTCCCCGCTCGGATTCGGCGGACTGACACGCCCGCAGCGGGGTTCAGCTGGGGTCAGCGAGGGTCAGCATCAGCGATTCCATCGCCAGCAAGGGGGCGACGGAGTGCTCCAACGCCTGCCTGGTGGCCAGGATTGCGTCCACCCGGGCGATGGTTTGTTCCGGGGTGGCGGCCCGGGCCGCGGCGGCCAGTTGGTCGCGCAGTTCGGCGTTGATCAACCCCACCCCGGACGCGGACTCAGCCAGGTTGGTGGGGTCGACGACGCCCATCTGGATGCTCAGCACATCGCGGTACCAGGTGGTCAACTCGGTCAGGACGCGGTCCAGCGCATCGCGTTGCAGCCGCTTGGCGCGGGTCTTCTGTTCGTCCTCGAGTTCCTTGAGCGCGGCCTGCGCCTGCTTGGGACGCGCCCCCTTGGTGCCGAAACCCAGCGCTTCCTTGAGTTCGGCCAGTTCGCGGGCGTCCAGGGCGGCGGTGGCCTCTTCCGCTTCTGCGGACGCGACGGCGACCACCGCCTCGGCTGCCGCCAGGCACGCCCCGACGCTGGCCAGGCTGCCGGGGATCTTCAATACCTGATGCCGCGCGATCCGGGCCTGCTCGCTGCGCGCCAGCGCTCGGGCGCGTCCGATGTGGCCCTGCGCGGCCCTGGCTGCGTGCGCGGCCATCGCCGGCGGAATCTGGTCTCGGTCGACCAGCAATTGGGCCACCGCTGCGTCCGGCGGGGTGCGCAGGTTGACCTGCCTGGTGCGGGACCGGATGGTGACGATCAGGTCGTCGGCGCTCGGCGCGCAGAGCATCCAGATGGTGCGCGGCGGGGGCTCCTCCAGCGACTTCAGCAAGGCGTCGGCCGCCTGCTCGGTCAACCGGTCGGCGTCCTCGATCAGGATCACCTGGTAGCGCGCGACCGTGGGTGACATGGCCGCCCTGGCCGCGATCTCGCGGGCCTGGCTGACCCCGATCGACAGCAGTTCGGTGCGCAGCACCGTGACGTCCGGATGCGCCCTTGACAAGGCGGTCCGGCAGGTATTGCACTCGCCGCAGCCACCCTGGTCGCACAGCAGGGCGGCCGCGAACGCCTTGGCGGCATTGCTCCGTCCCGAACCGGGCGGGCCGGTGAACAACCAGGCGTGCGTCATCGCATGCCCCCCGCCGGCCGATCGCTGATGCGCGGCCTGCACGGCGGCCTGCAGCACCTCGATGGCCCGCTGCTGACCAACCAGGTCGGCCCAGACGCCGGTGGCGACCGGGGCGCTCATCGGTAGGCCTCCACGGGTGGTCCGACCAGGTCGCGGCCCAGCAGCGCGGCCACCCGGTCGCGGACGCTGGTGGCGGTCTCGCGGATATCGGCCAGTGCGGGCAGCACCAGGTAGGCGTCGGGATCGGCGGCCGCCAGTTGCAGGAAGCCGTCGCGTACCCGGGCATGGAACTCGGAGCCGGCCAGTTCCAGGCGATCCTTGTCGCTGACCCGAGCGACGGCGTGGGCCGGGTCGATGTCGAAGAGCACGGTCAGGTCTGGCCGCAAGTCGTGGGTCGCCCAGCGCACGATCGGTTCGAGCTCGCTGACCTCCAGCGCCCGGCCCGCGCCCTGATAGGCGAGCATCGAGTCGATGTAGCGGTCGCAAACCACCACTTGGCCCGCGGCGAGCGCCGGCCGAACCACGTGGTGGACATGTTGGGCCTTGTCGGCGGCGTAGAGCAGGGCCTCACAGCGGTCGTCCAGCAGGTTGGCCGGATCGAGCAGCAGTTGCCGGATCGTGCCGCCAACCGGAGTGCCGCCCGGCTCGTGGGTGACGATGTGGTCGACGCCGGACGCGGCCAGCGCGGCCGCCAGGGCGCGGACCTGGGTCGACTTGCCCACCCGGTCGCCGCCCTCGAAGACCACGAACAGACCCGGTTCACTCATCTGCGGCCTCCTCGGCGCTGGGCAACTCGGGATGCTGTGCCGCCGGCAACTCCTCGGGCGTCCCGGTCACTTCGGGCCAATCAGCCAGCAGCTTGGAGCGGACGCGTGGCCAACCGTCGAGCAGTTTGCGGCGAGGTTCGGCGACCTGCGCGACGGCGCGCTGGTAGTCGCGGCCGGCCTCGAACGCCTCTGCCGGGGACATGGCCTGCAACGCGTCCGGCCCCAGGGTTGGCGTCGCGCTGACCGCCTTGACGAGGCCGGACAACAGTTTCACGACCCGACGGCGGCGCTGCGCCACCTTGTCCAGCACCTCGACGCCCGCGTTCAGTACCCGCAGCGTGTCATCGGCCCGATCGACTGCGTGCTGCCATGCGGCGTCGTCGGCGTCCGGGGTCAACGCATCGACGGCCTGCACCAGCCGATCGAGCCGTTGGGCAGCGTCAGTACGCAGGTGCTGGCGGGCGGTGAGCGGTTGGTTGGCCTCGTCGGTGGGCAGCGCCCGCAGTCGGGGGACGCGCGCGGCGGAGGCCAACAGGTCCAGGGCGTCCAGGTAGCCCTCCCCCAGTTCCCGGACGCGATGCCTCGCCGGCTGCCCGACCACCCGGTCGATCGCCCCGACCAGGTCGGCGGCCCACGCGGGGTCGACCAGCGCGTCCAGGCCACGCACGACGTCGGCGAGTTCGGCAAGCTCGGATTGCAGCGCCGCGGTGTCGGGTACCTCTCCGCCCGAGACCTGGAGGTCGGCCCGCAGCAGGGCGAACAGCCGTCCGGTGAACAGCCACTCGCAGAACTCTTCGGCGCTGGCCTGCCCGGGCGTGGGCATCTCGTCGGTGGCGTCGGCGGCGCGCACCAGCCCAGCCAACCGGTCGGCGGTGGTTGGGAAGTCCTCCACCCGCATCCCGCCGGCCTGGATCAGACGATCGACGATCAGACCGCGTTGTGGCAGGTTCATCGCGTCCGTCGGCTCGAAGCTGACCTCACGCTGGCGCGACACGGCCAATCCGCCCCGGCGCACGGTCACCCGGTCGTCCAGCACCTGGCCGAGTTCGATGCCGTCGGCGTCCAGCAGCACGTAGGCGGCGCGTTCGACGATGATTCCAGCGATCGGGCCGATCGTGCCGCGACGCCGGAAGGGCCGAACCAACTCGGCGATCTCCTCGGGGATCTCGTCGCCCTCGAGGAATGGCTCGACCCGCTCGCCGGGCAGCCAGGGCTGCCAGTTCGGGGCCTGCAACACCCACTCGCCCGACTCCCCCACGACCTGGTGCGCCAGCGTCACGCCCGCCCAGGACAATCGTTCGTCGGTGGTGTCGAGCAGGGTCAGCGTGCTCACCCGGCGGTCGTGCCGACCGCGCAGCAAGACCCGGTCGATGCCCGCCTCGGGGTCGGTCAGCGGCGGCGCATCAACCTGGTACGGCATCTGGAACCGGTGGGCGCGCACCCGCTTGGCCATATCAGTCCTCCTCGCCCAGCCATCATCGCGGACGGCTACGACGTACCACCAGTCTTGCGGGTCGTGGTGCGCTTGGTACCCGATTTGCTGGTCGACCTGGTGGTGGTCTTCTTGGCCGTGCTGGTGCGGCGTGTGGTCTTCTTCTTGGCCGGCCCCAGCGCCCGCTTGGCGGCGAGCAGTTCGGCGGCCTGTTCCAGGGTGACCTCGGCGACCTGTTGGCTACGCGGAACGGTCACGTTGAACTCCCCGTCGGTGATGTAGGGGCCGAACCGGCCATCCTTGATCACCAGCGGCTTACCGGTCGCCGGATCATCACCGAGGGTGGCCAGCGGGCCGGCGGCGGCCCGGCCACCACCGCGGGTGCGTGGGGTGGCCAGCAAGGCCTTGGCCTCGTCGAGGGTCATCGTGAACAACGATTCCTCGTCGGGCAGGGTGCGGTTGTCCGTGCCCCGCTTGAGGTACGGGCCGTAGCGTCCGTTCTGGGCGGTGATCTCGACGCCGTCCTCGTCGGCACCGATCACCCGCGGCAGGCTGAGCAACTTCAACGCGTCGTCCAGCGTGACGGTTTCCTGGTCCATGGACGCCAGCAAGGAGCCGGTGCGCGGCTTGGGCTTCTTGACTTGGGCAGCGACTCGTCTACCTCGAGCACCTCGGTGACGTAGGGACCGTAGCGTCCCGCCCGCGCCACGATGGGATGGCCGGTGTCCGGGTCAACACCCAACTCGCGCTCTGACCCGGAGGGGGTGGCCAGCAACTCGGCGGCCCGCTCGGGGGTCAGTTCATCCGGGGCCAGGTCGTCGGGCACGTGCTGCGCCGCTCTGCTGCGTCCTCGACATAGGTGCCGTAGCGGCCGACCCGGACGTTGACGCCGTCGGCCGGATCGCCAATCGGGAAGGTGGACAGCGTCCGCGCATCGATCTCGCCCAGGTTGGTGACCATGTCGTGCAGACCGGCGCGCGGGTTGCCGGGCGGCCCGTAGAAGAAGTTGCTGAGCACCTCGAGCCGCAGGGCGTCGCCCTTGGCGATCTCGTCCAGACGGTCCTCCATCGCTGCGGTGACACGGTAGTCGCCCAGCCGCGGGACGTGCTCGACCAACAGCCGCGTGACCGCGAACGCCAGCCAGGTGGGCACCAGGGCGGTGCCCTTCTTGTACACGTAGTCGCGAGCGGTGATGGTGCGGATGATCGAGGCGTAGGTGGACGGCCGGCCGATCTCCAACTCCTCCAGCTTGGCGATCAGCGTCGGCTCGGTGTAGCGCGCCGGCGGCTTGGTCTGGTGGTCCTCCACGACAACGTCGGCCAGGTCCAGCCGCTGCTCGGGGGTCAGGGTCGGCAGCTTGGCCTGCTCGTCGTCGGAGTCGTCGGCGTCCACGTAGGCCTTGAGGTAGCCCGGGAAGGTGATGGTGCGTCCGGACGCGGAGAAGGTCGCCTGCCGGACCTGGGTGGTGGTCATCTCGGTGCCCAGTTGCAGGCGCTGCGCCAGGTCGGCGTTCACCTTGACGGTGACGGTCTGGCCCTTCGCGTCGGTCATCTGGGACGCGATGGTGCGCTTCCAGATCAGCTCGTAGAGCCGAGCCTGGTCGCCGTACAGCTTGGCCTGCTCCGGGGTGCGGAACGAGTCGCCGGCCGGCCGGATGGCCTCGTGCGCCTCCTGGGCGTTCTTTACCTTGGACGCGTAGCGCCGCGGCGCGTCCGGGACGTAGTCGGCGCCATAGAGTTCGCGGGCCTGCTTTCGCGCGGCCTTGATCGCCTCCTCGGACAACAAGACCGAGTCGGTACGCATATAGGTGATGAAGCCCGACTCGTAGAGTTCCTGGGCGACCCGCATGGTTCGGTCGGTGGTGAAGCCGAGCTTGCGGCCGGCGTCCTGCTGCAGCGTGGTGGTACGGAACGGTGCCGACGGGCGGCGGCTGTAGGGCTTCGCTTCAACGGACGCCACGGCGAGCTTGGCGGCCGGCAGCGCGGCGGCCAGCGCGCGGGCGGATCGCTCGTCGACCACCAGAACGTCGTTGACCAGTTCACCGGACGCGTCGAAATCCTGGCCGCGGGCAACACGCCACTCGTCCAGATTGGTGAGTCGGGCGTCGAAGGTGCGTGGCGTGGCGGACGCACCGGCGTCCAGGGTGGCCAGCAGATCCCAGTAGGACGCCGAGCGGAAGTCCATCCGTTCCCGTTCGCGATCGACCACCAGCCGGGTGGCAACCGACTGGACGCGGCCGGCCGACAGCTTCGGCATGACCTTCTTCCACAGCACCGGCGAAACCTCGTAGCCGTAGAGCCGGTCGAGGATACGGCGGGTTTCCTGCGCGTCCACCAGGTCGATGTCCAGGTCGCGCGGATTGGCGACGGCGTGCGCGATGGCCTCGGGGGTGATCTCGTGGAAGACCATTCGCTTGACCGGCACCTTGGGCTTGAGTTCCGCGAGCAGGTGCCAGGCGATGGCCTCCCCTTCGCGGTCCTCGTCAGTTGCCGGGGCAGGAAGCTCGTCGACGCGGACAGCAGTTCCTTCAGCTTCTTGATGGTCGCCTTCTTGTCGAGGCTGACCACGTAGAGCGGTGCGAAGTCGTCCTCGACGTTGACCCCGGTGCGCGCCCACGCCTCGCCCTTGTACTTGAGCGTCCAGGCGCTGGTGGGCAGGTGCGCGAACTTGTAGCGCTCCGGCTGGACTCGACGACGTAGCCAGAACCGAGGAAGCGGGTGAGCATGGTCGCCTTGGTGGGCGACTCGACGATCACCAGTCGGCGGGGGGCTGTGGCCACGATGGAGGAGTTCCTCCAGGTTGGCGGGCACCGGCGGCGGTGCGGACATTGCGAATGGTAGCGCCCCTGTCGGCGCAGCGGTCACACCGGTGCGGCGGCAGGCCAGCTACTCGCTGCGGTGCTGGTCGGTGGGCGCAGTGCTGCGTCGTGGGGACCGCCGCCAGGTAGCCGTCGACGATGGCCTCGGAGGAGGCCAGCAGCACCTCGCCGCGCAGCACGCTGAGATCGGCCTCGAGCAGCTCAGCGACCACGTCGATGATCGGCGACAGCGGCATCGAACCGTCGCAGGCGCCAAAAGCACCCCACCCAATGCAGTATCCACCGGCATGGCCCGTTCGAGCCCGATCCTGGCGCAGAACCACGACGGGGTCTTCGGCGCCCGGCAACCCGAAGGTCCTGCACCACGTCATCGCGCAGCCGCCAGGTGCAGCGCAGCAGTTCGGCGTCCGGCTGGGTGGCCATGTCCAGGGACTGCTTTGCCGTGCGGCGATGGCCGGTCCGACCGGCTGGGCGACCTCGATGCGGCCAACTCTCGATGAGGATGTCGGGCTGGTCGCGTCCGGCATTGACGACGGTGATCCAGCCCATGCCGATGCCCTGGATGCCGAGGTAGTCGAAGTAGTCGAGCCATTCGCGGTAGCGAGCGTCCCAACAGGGTGACCGGCCAGGCCGGCGTCGGTGGCCACAGTTCTATGTAGTCGTACAGGTCGAGGCGTTCGCTCGATCACCCACAGGTCGGCCAGGCGGCGCAACTGGCCAGCCGTTCGTCCAGGGTTGGTCGGTGATGGCCCAGTTGGCCAGCACCTGGCAGGTGCCGTACGGGTTCAGGTGGGCGGTGGATTGCTGGACGACATGGCGCACCAGGTCGTCGCCCGAGAAGCCGGCCTCACGGTAGACCAGGCGTCCGGAGGTGGCCGGTGGGCTCATCACGTAGGGCGGGTTGTTGACGATCAGGTCGAATCGGTCATTGGCGACTGGCTCGTAGAGGCTGCCGGAGCGCAGGTCGAGGTCGATCTGGTTGAGGTCTGCGGTCAACCTGGCCAACTCGAGGCAGCGCGGATTGACGTCGGTGGTGACGATGCGGTCGGCGTGCTGGGCGAGGTGCAGGCTCTGGACGCCGCAGCCGGTGCCCAGGTCGAGTGCGCTGCCGACCGGGCTGTCGATGGTCAACTGGGCCAGGGTGGTGGACGCCGGGCTGACCCCGAGCACGAAGTCGGGCCAGGTCGGCCGGCGGTCGTGGTCCAGGCCCGGGGTGTGGTCGGAGACCACCCAGCCCTGCCAGCCGCCCTGGGCAGTCTCGAAACCGTACGGGCGCAGATCGACGGTGGCGCGCACCTGGTCGGCATCGACCTGCAGCAGGCCGGCCGCCGCCCAGGTGTCGACCGGCGGGGCGGCGGACGCGTCGGCGGGGATACCAGCATCCCCAGCAGGAAGGGCCGGATGAGGGTGGCCAACGGGCCGCGGTCATCGCCGAGCGCGACGCGCGCCGGCATCGTCGAGTTGCGGTGCAGGCCTGCCTGGGCCTGTTCACCGAGTCGATCGAGCACGGAGTCGACGGTGTAGTCGGCTGCCAGTAGGTGGTCGCGCAAGACGTCGGCCAGGGTCATGACCCAACTGTGGCATGCGTCCGGCGCGGGCACGAAGCGGTGTCAGACTCGCGTGGCAAGGTTGCTGCATGGCGATTCCGGGCTGGCTCGCGGGTGATCCGCGCGTGGTGGCGGTGCGCCATCGCGACCAGCTGCCCGGTCACCGCGTCGACTGGCCGGACTGGCTGCCCGAGCCGATCCGTGCGTCCGTGGTGGCGGCCGGGATCGAGGCGCCCTGGGGACATCAGGCCACCGCAGCGCAGGCCGCCTGGTCGGGACGCCACGTCGCCCTGAGCACGCCAACTGCGTCCGGCAAGTCGTTGGCCTACCTGCTGCCGATCATGGCGGCCACGGCAGTGCCCCGCGACCAGGCGAGTCTGGGCGTGCAGACCACCGACCTGCGCTCACGGCTGGGGGTGGCCCGGCACTCGGCGCTCTACTTGGCGCCGACCAAGGCGTTGGCCCACGATCAGCGGGCGGCGGCCCGCCGGCTCGGCCCTCGGGGCTGGCAGGTGGCGAACCTGGACGGTGACTCCGAGAGCGCCGAACGCCAGTTCGCCCGCGACTACGCCGGCCTGATCTTCAGCAACCCGGACATGCTGCACCGCTCGGTGCTGCCGAACCACGCCAACTGGTCGGGGCTGCTCGGTTCATTGCGCTATGTGGTGGTGGACGAGGCGCATCGCTACCGAGGGGTCTTTGGCTCGCAGGTGTCGGCCGTGCTGCGCCGGCTGCGGCGGCTGTGTGCGGCCTATGGCTCGGAACCGGTCTTCGTGCTGGCGTCCGCGACCGCCGGCAAGCGGGCGCGTCGGGCGCCCTGATCGGCGAGGACCAGCCGCTGTTCGAGGTGGCAACCGACGATTCACCGCACGCCGCCCGGGATGTGGTGCTGTGGAAGCCGTCGGTGATGCGCCGCACGAGGCAGCGGAGTTGTTGGCCCGGTGGTCAATGACGGGCAGCAGGTGATCACCTTCGTGGCCAGCCGCACCCAGGCGGAACTGATCACGCACTACGGGCTGCAGAGCGGATCGATTCCGGCCGGCGGGTGGCGGCTATCGATCGAGGCTTCCCTGGCGGCCGACCGGCGGCGGCTGGAGGAGCTGCTGCGCAGCGGCGAACTGGCCAAGGGCCGCTTCGACCAACGCCCTGAGTTGGGCGTCGATATCTCGGGGCTGGATTCCGGTGGTCATCAGCGGCTTTCCGGGCACCTTGGGCTCGTTCTGGCAGCAGGCTGGACGCGCCGGGCGCGGCGAGCGCGACGCCCTGGTGTGCTGATCGCTCGCGACGGCCCGCTGGACGCGCACCTGTTCGATCACCCCGAGTTGATCTTCGACCGACCGGTGGAACGCACGGTGCTGTATCCGGGCAGCCCGTATGTGCTCGGCCCGCATCTGGCTGCGGCGGCGCGGGAATCCGCGCTCACCGTCGAGGACGAACGGTGGTTCGGGCCGACCATGCGGACCTTGGCCGACCGGCTGACCGAGCAGGGGTTGCTGCGGGCTCGGCCCAGCGGTTGGTACTGGACGCGTCCCGAGCGCGCGGTCGATTCGATCGACCTGCGCGGCACGATCGGGCGTCCGGTGGAGATCATCGAGACCGAGTCGGGTCGCGTGATCGGCAGCGTCGACCGGGGCGCGGCGGACCGGACGGTGCACGAGGGGGCGGTCTACCTGCACCAGGGCGAGCAATGGCTGGTGACCCAGTACCTGCCCGCAGACGGGGTGGCGATGGTGCGCCGGGTGGAACGGCCCTACTACACCCAGCCGATGGGCATCTCCGAGGTACGGATCGTCGCCGAGCAGGCGCGACGACAGTTGGGCGCGGGGGTGATCTGCCGGGGCGAGGTTGAACTGTCCTCCCAGGTCACCGGCTACCTGCGCCGGGATGCCATCACCGGTGATGTCTGGGACGAAACGCCGCTCGACCTGCCTGTTCACCGGATGACCACCCAGTCGATGTGGTGGTTGGTACCGGACGCGGTCGTCGCCCGGCTGGCGTTCTCTGCCGTTCGGCTCGGGGCGGCTGCCCATGCCGCCGAACACACCGCTATCGGGCTGCTGCCGGCGTTCGCGCCCTGCGATCGCTGGGACATCGGCGGGTTGTCGACCGTGCTGCACCCGGACACGAACCTCTGCACGATCTTCGTGCACGATGGCGCGCCGGGCGGCGCCGGCTTCGCCGAACGCGGTTTCGAGGTCGCCGAGGACTGGTGGCGGGCCACTCTGGAGCGGTTGGTCAGCTGCGACTGCGAGGTGGGCTGCCCGGGTTGCTGCGTTTCGCCCAAGTGCGGCAACGGCAACCAGATGCTCGACAAGGGCGCGGCTGCCGAGTTGGTCGCGGCCCTGCTCGAGGAGGTGGCCCCATGGTGAGCACGATCGCGATCCACGGTTTTCGCTCGCTGGTGGACGTTGCGCTGCCGCTGGGCAGGATCACCCTGGTCACCGGGGCCAACGGCACCGGCAAGACGAGCCTGTACCGGGCGCTTGGCCTGCTTGCCGACACCGCTGAAGGTCGGTTGATCCCCGCGCTGGCCGCTGCTGGTGGTCTGCCCCAGGTGCTGTGGGCCGGTCCGGAACGGATCACCGGCGCCATGCGGCGGGGTGAGCAGCCGGTGCAGGGCACTCATCGGCGGATGGCGCCGGTCAGCCTGATGCTGGGTTTCGCCGACGCCGATCTCGGCTACCTGATCGATATCGGCTATCCGACGCCCAACCAGACGGCGTTCTCGCTCGATCCGGTGATCAAGCGAGAGGTCATCTTCGCCGCGCCGCTGTTGCGTCCGGCCGCGACGCTGATCGAGCGCAAGGGACAGCAGGTGTTCGCCCGCCAGTCGGTCGGGCGCGCGGAGCTTGGCGTCCGGCTGAGCGAGCGGGACTCGATGATCAGCGAGGTCGGCGATCCGCTGGAGCACCCCGAGATTCGAGCCGTTCGGCGGGCCATCCGGGGTTGGCGGTTCTACGACTCGTTCCGGGTCGACCGTGCCGCGCCCGCCCGGCAGCCGCAGGTTGGCACCTGGACGCCGGTGCTCGCCCCCGATGGCAACGACCTCGCCCCAGCGATCCAGACGATTCTCGAGTCGGCCTTCGCGGAGCCGTTCCTGGCGGCGGTCGGGGAGGGTCTGGCCGGAGCGGTGCCCCGGGTGGGCCAACTCGGCGCCGGCACCCCGCTCTTCGAACTCACCTTGCAGCAGCCCGGTCTGCTGCGTCCGCTCGCGGCTGGCGAGTTCTCCGACGGGACGCTGCGCTTCCTGCTGCTCGCCACCGCGCTGCTCAGCCCGCGCCCACCCGGTCTGCTGGTGCTGAACGAACCCGAGACCAGCCTTCATCCGCAACTGCTGCCCGCTGTCGCCCGGTTGATCCGGCAGGCGTCGCGGCGTACACAGATCGTCGTGGTCTCGCACTCGACGTCGTTGGTCGATGCGCTGCGTCCCGATCCGGATGACGAGTCCGGCGAGGTCATCCACCACGAGTTGGTGAAGGAGTTGGGCGAGAGCCGCATCGCGGGCCAGGGGTTGCTGACGCGACCGACGTGGCAGTGGGGCTCCCGCTGAAACCTGGTTCGGCGCCCGGGAAGTGTCCCCATCCACTAGACATGAGCCATGGAGAAGCAGAGTGTCCCCTTCGGCAACGCAATGGGCATGCCCGTCGCCTTCACCAACGCGATCGGGGTGCCGGTCGGCGACGACTACTCGCTGGTGTGGGTATCGGGCCAGTTGGCCTTCGACGAGAACGACCAACTGGTCGGAGTCGGCGACATTGCCGCGCAGACCGAGCAATGCGTCAAGAACATCGAGTCGCACCTGGCCCATTTCGGCGGTGATCTGGGCGATGTGACCAACGTCCTGATCTTCGTGACCTCGATGGATGGCCTGGCCGAGGTCCACCAGGTGCGGCGTCGGATGTTCCCCGAGCCCTATCCGGCGAGCACCCTGGTGCAGGTCACGGCCTTCGTCAACCCGGACGCCCTGATCGAGATCCAGGCGCAGGCCGTCGTCAAGCGCTGAGCGGACCGGCGACCTCACGGTTCGGCCACCACACCGGCACGGGACGCCGCGCGGGCGACCTGCGGCGCGCCGCTGATCCGGGGCACCACGTCGACCTCGACCGTGACGTCGACGACGAACTCGCCCCAGCCGGTGATGACCTGGCAGTCGACCAGTCGGGCGTGGTTCTGCCGGGCGGTGTCCTCGGCGACCGTGCACGCGGGTTCGGCGAGTAGTTGCGCCTGGGCTGCGGACAGGGCAACCAGATCCGACACGGACCGGGCGCGCGCTCCGGACGCGAGCCAGGCCACCTGCCAGGCGGCCACCAGCCCGACCATGACCAGCACGACGGCGGCTGCCACGATCAGACCGCCACCAGCCCCGCGCTGCAGGGCCCACCGCGAGGCACCAGTGGGACCGGGGCGGCTGGAAGGCATGATCGCTCACCGCCCTTCGGCCGGCGCGGATGCCCGGCCGGTCACCGACACTGGCCCGAAGTAGCCCCACCGGGCATCGACGGTGACACTGACGCGGACCAGCCGGGCGTCCTGCTCGACCAGCACGACCGAATCGACCGGCGCGAGCGCCTTGGCCTCATCAGCAGCAGACTCGTCGCCTCGGGCCAACTGCCGCGCCACCTGCCCGGCGACATCGGTGCACCTGGCCTGCAGTGCCACCAGATTGACACCCCAGCCCAGCAACGCTGCCAGCACGACCACCGACAGCACACCAACGGCCAGTTCGAACGTGACCATGCCCCGTTGCAGGGCAATTGGACGAATCATCATTGCGCTCCTTGGTCGGTTCGGATGAGGCCGGACTGGGGCGACGGCGACAGGCCTCGTCCCCGCCGCCCCTTGTCAGGTCGGTCAGGGCAGCATCCCGCTGACCTTGCCGATCAGGCTGACCACGAACTTCAGCAACGTCGCGAAGAAGTCCGCATTGGTGAAGATGCGCAGCAACACCAAAGCCAGGGCCACTGCCGCAAGGATGCCGACCGCGTACTCGGCCGTGGCCATGCCACGCTGCCAGGCATGTTGCAGGCTGCGGGCGCTGCGGCGCAGCAGGCCGGCCTCCGCAACGGTGACGATTTCCGCGCTGCACAGGGCCATCTGGTCGTCGATCTCGGTGGTACGAAGCTGCTCGGACATGGGAGTTCCTTTCGGATCGAAGAACCCGCTTCTTCGGGTTCGCAGACATGATTCGAAGTGGCCCGCCCGATCATTCATTCGGACAACACCTTGTGGATAACTCAGCGAGGTTGAGTGAACGAGCTGAGCGTGGCGGCGATGATCGGGACGACGCCGACCAGGATGAATGCGGGCAGGAAGCAGCAGACCAACGGCAGCACCGAGCGGACGCCGATCGTCCGGGCAGCAGCCTCCCGCTGGTCGTTCCGGCGGGCCCGCGCCTCGGCGGCATGCACGCTGAGTATCTCGGCGACCGCCGTGCCCGAGTCTGCCGCCCTGGCCAGATCACGGGCCATCGGCCCCCACACCGTGTGGTCGCGGAGCGTGGCCCAGGCCTGCGCGTCGGTGCGTCCGATCGCCAGGTGGTTGAGCACCCCACCCAGCAGGCTCGCGCTCGGTTCCTGTACTAGTTCCGCCACGTGCCGGACGGCCGCCCGC
This sequence comes from Brooklawnia sp., assembly GCA_040767325.1. GTDB lineage: Bacteria > Actinomycetota > Actinomycetes > Propionibacteriales > Propionibacteriaceae > Brooklawnia. Next base: position 23,293 of record JAXGOU010000016.1, read on the forward strand.
AACGGCGCCCCGCCCGCGAGCGCGGCGCTCATCAGGTCGAGCACGGCGGGCAACTGCGCTGTGAGCCTGCGGGCAACCCGTCGATCGGGCCAGGCCTCCAACCAGGCCAGCAGGACCATCGCCAGTGGGACGCAAACAACCCCGGCCACGGCCCCGGGCAGCGTCACGCCCAACAGCAGCCAGCAGGTCAATCCCGCAACCGCCCCGAACCTCAACCGGGTGGCGGTCACCCACCCCGGCGCCGTAAGAAGGCGGCCCCCATCCGGCTGGGCACCCTCACGGCCCCCCAGGTCACCAAGCAGGTCCGCTCGCTGGGCAGGCCAGCACAGCACCAGCGCCACCCCAAGCATCGCGGCGGCCAGCGCCGCCCACTGGTTCATCCTGCCTCCCGCCCACTGCCCGCAGGCTCGGCCAGCAGCGTCGTCCAGATCAGGCCAACGCAGACCAGACAGATCGCAGCAGCCAGGCAGAGTTGGCCTATCGATGTGCCGACCAGAAAGCGCACCGGGTCACCACCACTCAGGTAGCCGAGCCCGATGCCGAGTCCGGGCAGTAGCGCGAGCAGCCGTCCCGTCGCGCGCGCCACCGCCAACTCGGCCTGCACCTGACGTTCGGCCGCAGCATCTGCTCGCAGCCCGTTGGCCACCCGGCCGACGGCATCGGCCACCGGGGCACCCGTCCGCTCGCAGAGCCGCCAGGACCGTGCCAACTCGGCCAGCCCCTCGCAGCCCGGGCGGACCGCCAAAGCGTGCAACGCTTCCGACACATCGCCACCGATGGCCTGGCTGGCGGCCACCGGACGCAGCAGTGGGCTGTCCACCGCAACGCGGGCCATCGTGGCGGCCGGGATCTGACCGACCCGCAACTGCGCTGCCACGGCCTGGCAGACCTCGACCACTTCTGCGGTCGCCGCCCTGCGCAGCCGGACTGAGCGAGCCTGTCTGACCAACCAGACCGCAGTCAGCGTCGCCACCGCCAACGGCACCGCCCAGACCAGGGTCCGCGGGGCGACCAGCAGTAGGCCCAGACCCACGAATCCGATTGCACCCAACCCGGGCAGCCAGCCGGGCACCGGACGCTCGCCCGAGCGAGCATCACCCAGTACCGATCGCAGACGCAACGTCGGGCTTGTCGGCGCCAGCGTCCAACACGCGAGAAGCCCGGCCAGACACGCCAGCCCGATCATGCCGCACCTCGCTCACCCCGAGCACCCAGCAGCGCGGCCAGCTGCGGCCAACCCGGGCCACGCTGCAGCGTCCGACCATCAGGGCACTCGACGGCCATTTCGATCCGCACCGGCCCCGCGTCATCCCGCAGGATCACCCCGACTTCGGTGACGGTACGCCGGCCGTCCGCCAGTCGGCCCACCTGGATCACGACCCGCAGGGCTGCGGCGACCTGGGCGTGGCAGGCATCGCGTCCGAGTCCGCCGAGGGCGGCCAGCGCTTCGAGCCGGGCCGGCACATCACGGACCGAATTGGCGTGCACGGTGCCGCAGCCACCCTCGTGGCCGGTGTTCAGCGCCGTCAACAGGTCACAGAGTTCGCCGCCGCGCACTTCACCGAGCACCAGGCGATCCGGACGCATCCGCAACGCCTGCCGCACCAGGTCGGTCATGGTTATTGCTCCGGCGCCTTCTGAGTTGGCCGGCCGACACTCCAGTCGAACGCAGTGCGGGTGGTCGGGTGCGAGTTCACGCGAATCCTCGACGATGACCAGCCGGTGGTCGGCGGGCACCAGCCCGAGCAGACCGCCCAGCAACGTGGTCTTGCCCGACCCGGTTCCGCCGGAGATCAGGAAGGCCACGCGCGCAGACACCAGGGCGCGCAGCAAGTCGGCCAGTTCGGTCGGCAATGACCCACCGGCCACCCAGTCCGACAGGGCGATGCTGTGCCGGGCGGGCACCCGCAGCGACAGGCAGGTGCCCGGATCGGCGACCGCGCCAAGAATGGCGTGCAGTCGCGTCCCGTCGGGCAACCGGGCGTCCACATACGGGCTGGCGTCGTCCAGCCGGCGCCCGACGCTGGCGGCCAGTCGCGTGGCGAGCCGGCGCACCTCGTCGTCCGAGTCGAAGCGGACATCGGTCGTCTCCAGGCCAAGGCCTCGATCGATGACCACCTGGTCGGGACCGTTCACCAGGACGTCGGTGACCCCGGGCAGCGCCAGCAGCGGCTCCAACCGACCCGCGCCGACGCTGCCCCGACGCAACGCCTCCACCGCGTAGAGCACCATCGCGTCGCTGACCACCAGGCCCAGCCCGCGCAAGGCGTCCGCGACGTCGGCCGGCGTCCAGACCCGCCCCAGCCCGGCCAACTGCACCCGAAGTAGTTCGACGTCGTGCTCAGTCATCGACCAACACCTCGGCCAGGATCCGGTCGCAGGCCCGCGCGAATCGTCGGCGGCCCAGGCCGGGCGGCTCCCCCGCCTCGAGTCCGATCGGCAGTGTTCGATCGTGCGGCACCGCTCCGCAGACCGGCACTCCTAGCGTCTCGGCGACCAGGTCCGGACGCAGGCTGCGACCCGGCCCGCTGCGCACCGCCACCACCACGTCCTCCAGGGCGAGGTTCGTCATCCTCGCCCTGGCCGCCACCACCGCTTTGACCTCGGCGGCGACCACCAGCACGTTGCGCGCCGACAACGGTCGTCCCGGCTCGGGGTGGGCACCGGCGTCCAGCACGACCAGGTCGTGACTTCGTCCCAAGGAGGCCAGCACCGCGTTCACCGCCTCGGTCCGGGGCAGTCCGGGCACTGCCGGGCCCGTTCGGTTGCCGGGCGCACCGCGTGGACGCCCCACCGGCACCAGATCGACACCACTGACATTGGGTAGTTGGCCGCGCAGGTCACCGATGTGGCCGGTCGCCGAGGCCAGATCGGGCCAACGCCACCCGGCAGCCCGTTCAGCCCCGAAGACGATGTCAATGCCGCCGCCCCACGGGTCCAATTCGACCAGCGCGACCGCCAGACCACGCCGGTGCGCCCGCTGCGCCAACCCGGCGGCCAGGGTGGTGGCTCCCACACCGCCACTGCCACCGACCACTCGCAGCATCTGGGCGCCCGCAACGCCCACGTCATCGCGGCCGAGCAGCAGCGAACTGAGGAAGCCGGTCTGGTCGGGCAGCACCAACACCGGGGCGTCCAGCGGAACCGACCAGGCAGTCAGCGCCTGCGCGTCCGGACCACAGAGGTGGACGCCACGCCGGATCGGCAGCCCGAGCCCGACCACGGTGGCCGCCTGATCCACCCCCACCAGCACCACCGAGGCGCTGCTCCAATGGCGCCGCAGCGACTCGATGTCGCGAGCGACCGTCGGCACCACCTGGGCGGCGGCCGCGGCAGCCAGCACCGTCTCGATCAGCGCCGGGTCACGAGAAGCCAGCAGAGGAGTCGCCATGCCCGAATGGTTGTCAGTGGCCAGCCGAATCCGCCAAAGTCGCCTGCACCTGTGGACAACTCCGCCCCTCAGACAACAATCCGCCCGGAACCCCGGCCCGGCTAGAGTGGTCAGACCGAAAGAAGGCATCTGCATCGCTGCCGGGCCGAGCAGGACTCCTGCGAACGCCGAACATGCCCTGTACTTGCGCGAGGACACCATGGGAATTGAGCGCCAGCCACTACGTTCGCAGATTCGCGAGGAACTCCTGCGCCGGCTGAATGATGGCACCTACCGCGGCGGCGAGGGGATCAACGAGGTGGAGATGGCAACCGCGCTCGGCGTCAGCAGGACGCCACTGCGCGAAGCCCTGATCGGACTCGAGTTCGATGGTCAGATCGAATCCCAGGTGGGCAAGGGCTTCCGCTTCGCGATCCTCACCCGGCGCGAACTGGCCGAGATGGCACCGGTCGTGGCCGCACTGGAGTGCCTCGCCGTTGACCTCAGCGACCCGGAAGAAATGGTGGCGTTGGCACCCCAGCTTCGCGAGTTGGCCCGCGCCTACCATCCGAAGGTGGTCGACCGGGTCGGCACGCTGCACCACGACCAGGCCTGGCACTCCCTGCTGCTGAGCAAGTGCCCCAATGAGCTTCTGCTGCACCGGATCGAACGGTTGAAGCTGGCCCGGTATCGGTGCGCTTTCACGCCAGCCAACCCCGAGGAGATGGCCCAGCAGTCCGCCGCCGAGCATCTCGCGGTCGCCGAACACCTGGCCGTGGGCGACTTCGTTGGCGCCAAGCAGGCGTTGACCGCCAACTGGATCGACGGGCTGGCCCGTGTGCTGGCCAACTCCCCGGAGGACCCGGGCGCCTGAGATCGGCCATGATGGTGGCGACTACGCGGCCAGTGCGCTGCGCTCGAGCGAAGGGATTCCGGTGGCTCCACGACTGATCGTCACGGATCTGGACGGGACGCTGCTGCTACCCGACAAGTCGGTCAGCGCCCGCAACCTCGCTGCGATTCGCGCCGCGCAACAGGCCGGGATCACCGTGATCGCCGCCACCGGCCGGTCGGTGGTCGACATGCCGTTGGTGCTGCCGCCCGAGATCGGTGACCTGGTGATCTGTTCCAACGGGGCGGTGGTCTACAACGCCACGAGGGACGAAGTGCTGCTGGAACGCACCGTCAGCGGCGACGTCATTCGGGCCCTGGTCGAGGCGCTGCTCCCCCAGGTCCCTGGTACCGCCTTCGCCACCCTGGTGAACTCCGGCTACGACCTGCTGGCCGGTCCCGGCTACCTCGACCTGATGGCACCCGGCGACCATGGCCGGGACCGGGATCGGCTGACAACCAGCGCACTGGACGCATTGTTCGCCACCCCGGCAGTCAAGCTGATCGCTCGCCACGACGAGGTGCCGCTGGCCGAGCTGTTCGAGGCCTGCGAACGGCTGGCCCACGTCGGGGTACTGCCGACCACCTCCGGTGTGCCGTTCATCGAGATGTCGGCGACCGGCGTGAGCAAGGCCACCACGCTGGCGCTGCTGACCGCTGACTGGGGCATCAACGTGACCGACGTCGTGGTTTTCGGCGACTCAGCCAACGACGTCGAGATGCTCGGATGGGCCGGGCACGGCGTCGCGATGGGTAATGCGGCGCCCGCCGTCCAGTCCGTCGCGGACGAGGTTGCCCCATCGAATGGCGACGACGGGGTAGCCGTGGTGATCGAGCGCCTGCTCGGCCAGAGTGGGTCGGCGTCCTAGAGTGGACGCATGCCCAAGCCATCCGGTCCCTCGCTGCCTTCCGCGGCACTGGACTGGCTAGTGGGTCCGACCCCGGTGCGGGTGGTCAGCATCGGCTGCAGCCGGGGCGTACTGGAACGGCTGATCCAGGCCGGCCACGGGATCGTCGCCCTGGACGCCGATCCGGCGCGCGTGGCAGCGCTGCGTCCACGAAACGCCGCCCCCGGACAGTTCGTCAGCGCCGCCGCCAGCCCAAACGCGCTGCCGCTGCAGCCCTGCACGGCCCAAGTCGTCCTGCTGGGCGGGAGCCAGCCGAACCAGACGACCCGGCTCGACCAGCACGAGACACATGCCCAGATCAGTCGCGCCCTGCAGCCCGGCGGCTGGACGGCCGGCTGGCAGATCCGCCGTGACGACTCCGTGCCCTGGGTGCGGCGGCTGATCGCGCTGATGCGCAGCGTCGACCCGCAGGCCATGTCGGATGAGCAATCCGACACCCACGAGCGACTCCTCGAATCCAAGTACTTCCCGCGCGTCGAACGTCGAGATTTCCGGCTGTGGGTGCCGATCAGTCGGCGCGACCTGGTGGCGATGGTCACCGGCCAGCCGGTTGTCGAGCGGTTGGACGAGAAGGAGCGCCGGACGCTGATCGCCGACGCGTCCCAGATCTTCGACAGCGCTGCCCGGGTGTCCGAACTGCGGCTGCCCTACCAGTTGCGCTGCTGGCAGGCACACGTCGACCACCACGAGTTGACCCAGCCGATCATCTTCAACGACGGGGCGCTGATCATCCCGATCTAGCCGGAATCAGTCGGTCGTGGGTAACGGATCGCCCAACTGTTGGTCGGCGAGTTCGTGCGTCCCGGGCTCGTGGGTGGGTGCGATGGTCTTGCCCTCGCCGAGCTTCACCAGGACGACCCCCGCCAGCACCATCAGGCCGCCGATCAATTGCAGGCCGGTCATGATCTGACCAACCAGCACCGCGGAAATCACGATGGCGAAGATGACCTCGATCAGGCCGATGAAGGACGCCAGACGCGAGCCCAGCATCCTGGACGACGTGATGCCACACATGTAGGCGAACGCCGAACTGAACAGGCCGACCACCACCAGTGGCACCCACCACGCAAACGAGATCCCGGCGTAGACCGCATCGGCGGTGCTGGTCTCGAAGGGAAGGAAGCCGGTGGCTGCGACGCCGAGCAGGACGACGACAGCGACCAGACAACCGCCCGCTGCGAGCACGGCCGGCGGTAGTCCGGTCGCGTCATCGGCGGAGATGAGGAAGTAGGTGGCGTTGCCGAACATAGCGACGATGGACCAGATGATGCCGGCCGCTGCCCCGGTGAATCCGCCGCCGATGATCTGCAGCACCAGCACGAGTCCGATCATGGCCACCAGTGCGCCGCCGGCGGTCTGTCCGGACGGACGCTCCCCCAGCTTGGCCCACAAGAGCAGGACGATCAGCAGCGGTGCCAGGTACTGCACCAATAGCGCGGGTGCCACCGCCATGTATTGCACCGCGCTGAAGTGGGCCAATTGGGTCAGGGCAACGGCGAATACGCCGTACCCGATGATCAACTGCCAGCCGCGCCGCAGTAGGTGCCAGCGTCCGCGCAGCGACAGGTAGGCGGGGATCGCGGTCGCCAGCGCACAGATCCCGACGCGTCCGATCACGATCGCCAACGGCGTCCAGCCTGCGGCCAGCAGACCCGAGGCCAGCGTGCCCGACGTTCCGAAAGCGAAGGCCGCCGCTAACGCCAACGCCAGGCCGAGGCCGAAGCGAGGTTTGATGGGAGCGGACACGGCCCCCATCATAGGTGGCCGCGCTCGGCGGGCTCGGCCTTGTCCGTGCCTGCCGACGGGCGGCCCGGTTCCTCCACGGACCGGTCACCACCGACTCACCGGTGTCTTTCACCCCACGCCCCGCGCAGCCAGCGCAGAGCACTAGGCTGGACGGGGACCGTCCGCTGGCACATGGGGACGGAACGACAGAAGGGGACACGATGGCTGACCGTCCTGCCGCCGGGGACTACCTGCGGCTGCTGAAGACAACGGTGCCCACCATGGCCGGGCAGATCGGCGAACTCGCCAAGGCGGAGTTGAAGCCGGCTGCCAAGCACGGTGGCATCGGAGCGGGTGCCTTCGGTGGCGCGGCCGTTGTCGGGCTGACCGTACTCAAGTTCTTGATGCTGACCGGCGCCTTCGCCCTGTCGATGTTCTACGCCGAGATCCTGGGTCGCAACCCGCTGACCGCGCTGACCTTCGGCTTCCTGACGATGTCGGTTATCGGATTGATCATCGTTGCGATCCTGGCGCTGTTCGGCAAGCTCCAGTTCGGCAAGGTCAAGGCCCCGCAGGCCACCATCGCCGAAACCAAGGCCAGCCTGGGCGCGATCTCCACCGCCATCGAGGCCGGTATCTCGGACGCATCCGAGGGCCGCATGCCGCAGGACGCCTTCCAGGTCACCTCGAGCAAGCTGCCGGCCCGGCGTCCGGACGACTGGGCCGACAACGAACTGGACGTCTGAGGTCTGCCCGGGCTTCGAGGCCCGCTGCGCGGGCACCTCAGCCAACGTCCCCGGCTAGCGCACCGGGCGGTCGCGCCGGAAGCGCTCCGGGACGTCGACGACCCGGCTGCGGTCCCAGTCCTGCGTCCAGCCGCCCAGATCGAGGACGGCATCGGTCAGGAATGCCGTGAAACCCCAGAGGAACGCGTCACCGAATTGCCAGGCGGGCCCGACGTTGCCCATCGGGTGCCGGGCCGTCCAGCGGTTGGCCGGGTCGGCCAGGTCGCTCAACCGCCAGCGGTGGATCGCCGCCACCTCGTCCACGCTGGTCGGGTAGATCGGATCGGTGCCTGACCAGCGGCCGACCACCGGGGCGACGTCGAAGCTGCTGACCGGCAGCCGCGTCGAGGGCAGTTGTCCGATGATTTCCACCCGGTCGGGCGCCAGCCCAATCTCCTCCCAGGTCTCCCGCAACGCAGTCGCCGGAGCGTCAGCGTCGCCCGGCTCATGGCCACCGCCGGGGAACGAGATCTGCCCCGCGTGCTTGCGCAGGTTCTTGCTACGCTCAGTGAACAGCAGATCGGGCTCGTCACCATCGGTGAGCAGGATCAGCACCGCGGCCCGGGCCGCCCCCATCGGGCGCCGTTCGGGTGCCAGACTCTCAGCGAGAGCAGGATCGGCCAGCCGCTCAATCAACCGCTCGAACTGCGTCGACATGGCACCACCCTCCAGATCAGCCACCGCGCCCCACCGTACCTGTCCGAGCCGGCGACGGGCTCACGTCTTGACCAGCGCCGCCGCCTCGTGCGGGTCGGTCGGCCCCACCCCGTAGCTCGGGCACAGCGCGGCAACCGGGCAGGCGCCGCAGGCCGCCTTCTTCGCGTGACAGCGCCGCCGGCCATGGAAGATCAGCGTGTCGCTCACCTGCGTCCAGTCAGCCGGTTCAAACAGCGCGCCCACCTCGACCTCAACCACCTCCGGCTTGGCGGACGCAGTCCAGCCCAGCCGCTTGGACACTCGCATCACGTGGGTGTCGGTGGTGATGGCCGGCAGCCCGAAGGCGTGGCCACGCACCACGTTCGCCGTCTTGCGTCCCACCCCCGGCAGTCGCACCAGGTCCTCGATCGCCACCGGCACCTGCCCGTCGAACTCGTCGACGATCGCCCGGCTCAGCCCGAGCAGCGAGGTGGCCTTGTTGCGGAAGAAGCCGGTCGACTTGATCACGGCCTCCAACTCGTCCCGGTCCGCACCTGCCAGCGCCTCCGGCGAAGCCCAGCGTCCGAAGAGCACCGGCGTCACCTTGTTCACCCCGACATCGGTCGACTGGGCCGACAGCACGGTGGCGACCAGCAGTTCGAAGGGCGTGCCGAAATCGAGCTCGCACCGGGCGTCCGGATAGGTCTCCCGGAGCAGCTCGAAGACCCGCTGGGGCGAACCCATCTAGAGCCCGACCACCAACTCGATCTCGACGGCAGCGTTCGACGGGAGCGCAGCCACCCCGATGGCGCTGCGGACGTGGCGTCCGGCGTCACCGAAGATGTCGATCAGCACCTCGGACGCGCCGTTGGCGACCTGGGGCTGGTCGGTGAAGCTGGGCGCCGAGTTGACGAAGACGGTGACCTTGATGATCTCGCGGATCTCGTCGATGTGCTCAGCCGCCAACGCTGCACAGGCCAGCGAGCGCAGCGCGGCCAGCCGAGCGGCCTCCCGGCCGGCAGCAACGTCCAGCCCGGCGCCCAGGCGGCCGGTGACCACCTTGCCGTCCACCATCGGTACCTGACCGCTGGTGAAGACGTGCGGGCCGACCTTCTTGGCGACCACGTAGGCGCCCATCGCCTTGATGTCGGTCGGCAACTCGAGGCCGAGCGAGATCAACCGTTCACTGGGTAGCATCAGGCCTCCTGGACCGGGCGCTTGAAGTAGCCGACCAACGTATCGGGGTTGGGGCCGGGTGCGAGTTGCACCAACTCCCAGCCGTCGGCGCCGAAGTTGTTGAGGATCTGCTGCGCCACGTGGCTCAGCACCGGAGCAACGAAGTACTCCCACTTGGTGACGGGTTGCATGGCCACAGCCTAATCGGGCGGCCGGACAATCTCAGTCGGCCGGGAACTGCCGCCGCAACCAGTCGATCGCCAGCCCGGTCCAGGACGCGAACGTCGGCGCGATCCACTCCGGGTCGCTGTTCGAGGTGAACGCCGTGCCCAACGCCAGACCGTGCTTGCCGACGGGGAAGACGTGCAGTTCGAACGGCACCCCTGCCTGCGCCATGCGATCCGCCAGTTGCAGCGAGTCACTGACCGGCACCAATTCGTCGGCGGCGGTGTGCGCGATGAAGGTCGGTGGGCAGGACGCATCGACTGCGTCCAGCAGGTCGGGAGCCGTGCGAGCCGCTGGGTGGCAGACCTGCAGGGTGGTCTGGGTGACGACCGGGTAGACCAGCACGGTGCGCGCCGGACGCAGCCGGCCCAGCACACTGAGCGCCAGGGCCAGGTGACCACCGGCCGAGAAGCCGATCACCGCGATCCGATCGGTGTCCACGCCCCAGCGGTCGGCCCCGTCGACGATCGCCTGCAGCGCCGCCTCGGCGTCGGCCAACGGATTCGGCCAGCCCGACTGCTCCCCCACCCGGTAGCGCAGCACGAAGCTGTGGTAACCCGCACCGGCCATCGCCATCGCCACCGGCTCGGACTCACGATCCGAACAGTGCTCGTAGCCGCCACCGGGCAACACCAGCACGGCGGGCCGCCGGTCGACGTTGCTCAGCCGCGGGGCCCGGTTGTGGACGTAGCTGGTCAGGGTGGCGGTGGTGCCGAGCGGTTCGACTTCGTGGATCATGGCCCCAGCCTAGGGCCGGCGTCCCTCAACCGATCGGTTGAGCCAAGGTCGAACCAACCGGTTGATTTCCCCGCCTGCAGCACTGGCGAGGATGAATGCATGGCATTGATCGAAGTCACCCACCTCACCAAGTCGTGCGGCGCCAAGCAGGTGCTGCACGGCATCGACCTGCACGTCGAACCCGGCGAGATCGTCGGCATCCTCGGCCCCAACGGCGCCGGCAAGACCACCACCGTCGAATGCATCGGCGGCCTGCGTACCCCCGATTCGGGCAGCATCCGCGTCGCTGGCATCGACCCGGCAAGCGGCGACGCCCAGCTGCGCCAGTTGCTCGGCATGCAGTTGCAGCAGTGCCGGCTGCCCGCCAAGATCACCACCGCCGAGGCCATCGACCTGTTCGCCGCCTTCTACCCGAACCCGCGCGGCACCGACGAACTGCTCGAGCGGTTCGGGCTGACCAGCCAACGCGACCAGCGGTTCGAGAAGCTCTCCGGCGGCCAGCAGCAGCGGCTCTCGGTCGCACTCGCGCTGGTCGGGCGTCCGCAGATCGCGATCCTCGACGAGTTGACCACCGGCCTGGACCCGGCTGCCCGCCGCGACATCTGGACCTACCTCGAAGACCTCGCCGCCGACGGCACCACGATCCTGCTGGTCACCCACTCGATGGAAGAGGCCCAGCACCTGTGCGACCGGATCTACATCATCGATGCCGGACGCGTCGTCTCGCACGGCACCCCGGACGCGTTGGCGTCCGCCACCGGCAGCCAGACGATCAGCTTCATCCCGTCCGCGCCGATCGAACTCGCCGACCTACTGGCGCTGCCGGGGATCAGCACCGCGAACCGGGACGCCGACCGCATCGTCGTCACCGGCGACTCCGCGTCCCCACAGACGGTGCTCGCTGCCCTGATCAGCCGCGGCATCACCGCCAACCAGTTGCGCGTCACCGGCCCGAGCCTGGACGACGCCTACCTCGCGACGACGAACAACACCCCCAAGGAGTTCTGAACCATGTCCGCCACGACTGCCCTGCTGCGCAACGAGATCCGCCTTACCCTGCGGCAGCCCGCCATCGTGATCTGGACGGTCATCATCCCGGTCACCGCGATCATCGTGATGTGCCTGATCCCCGCCGCCCGCCAGCCGCTGGCCGGCTTCGGCGGACTGAGTGTCGTGTCGGCCTACCAGCCCACCCTGGTCGTCTTCGCGTCCAGCATGCTGGCGCTGCAGATGATGCCGATGGTGCTCGGCAACTACCGCGAACTGGGCTTCCTCAAGCGGCTGCGCACCACCCCGGCCCACCCGGGCAACCTGCTCGCCGCCGTGCTCGCCCTGATGTTCGCCATCACTGCGCTGGTCGGCAGCCTCATGGTGCTCTTCCCGCTCGCCTTCGGCGTTGGCCAGGTCGGACGTCAGTTGCTGTCGCTGGCCCTGCTGATCCCGGTCGCGGCGGCCTTCCTGGGCCTAGGTTCGCTGCTCGCCGCAGTGATTCCCAATCCGCGGGTGGCCAGCGGGGTGGGCGCCGCCATCGCGGCCCTGATGTGGTTCTTCGCCGGCATGTGGTTCCCCCGCGCCATGTTCCCGGACTGGCTGGCGGGCATCGCCGACTGGACGCCCGGTGGTGCGGCCGCGACGCTGCTCACCACCGCGGCGTCGGGTGGCACGCTGCACCGCAGCCGCTGGTCTGCCTGCTCGGCTGGGCGGCGCTGGGCTTCGGGGTCGCGCTGCGCGGCTTCCGCTGGGAATGATCGCCCGTGGGCAAGGTCGGGTGGACAGGGCAGGATGAAGCCATGAACCGCAGGCCGGACGTGCTGGACTCGGTGGGGTTGGCGATGGCCATCGTCAGCCTCATCGTGTCGCTGTCGTTGGTCGGCCCGCTGGTGCGCGCCGCCGAGGTGCCACTGCTGGTCGTCGTCGCCCTGGCGGTGGCGGCCTACCGGGGCTTGCTGTTGGCCCGCCCGGACGCGACGTCGCTGCGGCGATACGGCTACTGGGGCTCGCTGGCGGCCAGCGCGGTGCTGACCTTCATCTCCCCGGTCTTCGGCGCCTACGCCTTCCTCGGCTACCTGGAATCCGGCCGACTGCCCCGCGGCTGGCCCCGGATGCTGGGGCTGCTCGGCACCGCTGCCATCCTGGCGGCAGCCCAGATGGGTGGGGCGCGTGGCTACTTCGCCAGTTGGCCGCTCTTCGGCCTGATGCTGGCCATCAACCTGGCGGTCGTGGCGTTCATCTCGGTGATGGAGCGGCAGCGCGAACGGCACACCGACCAGTTGGAACGCACCATCGCCGAACTGCAGGCGTCCGAGCAGCGCAACGCGCAATTGCAGGAGCAACTGCTGTCCCAGGCGCGCGAGGCCGGGGTCACCGACGAGCGGCAGCGGCTGTCCCGGGAGATCCACGACACCGTGGCCCAGCAGTTGGTCGGCATCATCACCCAGCTGGAAGCCATCGACCCAGCGGACGCTGACCTGTCCGTCCGGCTCGACCGGGCCCGGGGTGCGGCTCGCGACGCCCTGGCCGAGGCCCGCCGCGCGGTCCGGGCGCTGGCCTCGCCACGCCTGGACGATGCGTCCCTGCCGGACGCCCTCGCCGGACTGGTGCGCCAGGTCGGAGAGGCGACCGGGCTGGACGCGTCCTTCCGGCTGGACGGTGAGCCCGCGGCATCGCCGGCCGACTCCGAACTGATGCGGATCGCCCAGGAGGCCTTGTCCAACGCCATCCGCCACGCTGTGGCGGGGCGGGTCGTGGTGACCCTCGGTTACTCCGACGACGAGATCCGGCTCGACGTGCGCGACGACGGACGCGGTTTCGACCCCGAGTCGGTGCGGTCGGGACATGGGCTGACGGGGATGCAGGACCGGCTGACCGCCCTTGGCGGCAGCCTGCAGATCGAGAGCCAGGAAGGAGAAGGCTGCACGATCAGTGCGGCCATCCCACGATGACCGAGGACCTGAGCATCGTCGTCGTCGACGACCATCCGATCGTTCGCGACGGGCTGGTCGGCATCTTCACCCGCGAACCCGGCATGACCGTGGTCGGTGAGGCGGCGTCCGGGCCCGAGGGCGTCGCGGTGGTGCAGCGCGTCCAACCCGACGTGATCGTGATGGACCTGCGCATGCCCGGCGGTGGCGGGGTGGACGCTATCCGCGACCTTGTTGAGGGCGGCTCAACAGTGCGGATCCTGGTGCTGACCACCTACGACACCGACCGGGACATCCTGGCCGCCATGAACGCCGGGGCGCACGGGTACCTGCTGAAGGACGCGCCCCGCGCCGACCTGGTGCGCGCCGTCCGCGACGTGGCCGCCGGGCGTCCGGTGCTGTCAGCGCAGGTGCTCGATGCCCTGTCCGGACGCCGCGAGGCCGAAGCCCTCACCGACCGCGAACGGGACGTATTGCGGGTGATCGCGTCCGGCGGCACCAACCGCACGGCGGCAGCCGAGTTGATGGTCTCCGAGGCAACCGTGAAGACCCACCTGGTTCACGCCTACGCGAAGCTCGGCGTCTCCGACCGGGCTGCTGCGGTCCGGGTGGCCTACGAACGCGGGCTGATATAGCCCGAGCCCGGCCATCGGGCTCACATGGCATCGACCACCGACTCCAGCACGTCCATCGCGTTGATCAGCATGATCTCGTGGTCGCCTGCGGGATAGGTCACCAGCACCACGACCGCTGAGCCCTTGGCCGTGGCATAGGCCACCGCCGACGGCGGACTGTCGGTGGACCCGCACATCGCGTCCGGGGCCCAGGGCATTTCCAGTGGAGTAGCGTCGATGCCGCCCAACAGATCGGGGGTTACCGCCCCCACTCCGCCATCCAGCACGGTCACCCGGATATCGGCGTAGTTGGGGTTGGTCAGCAGGCAGGACTGGCCATCGGACGCCATGGTGTAGCCGTCAGTGACGTAGAGGTTCACCTCGTCGAGCGGCACATGGGCGCACGCACCCCGCCCATCACCGCCGCCAGCCTGGGTAGGAGCCTGCTGTGGGGCGCTCCCCGTCTCCACGGGAGCCGTCTCCGCGGGAGCCGGCTGGGTGGTGGCCGGCGCACCGGCCTGGCTGGTGGTGGCCTCATCCGTGCCTGCTGCTGGGGCATCGCCCGAGCCGCACCCGCCAAGCGCGAGCGCGAGAGCCAATCCGATCAAGCCCGACTTCACCCAACGAACCACCACAACCCCCTTGGCTCAGGGCCGGCTGGCACCGACCCAGATTGCCGGTGCCGCGGCGACCGAAGGTCCCGAAGTGAACCGGATCCTAGGGAATGCGCCGGGCATGGACAACGACCCGTTTCCGCTCCGGAAACGACCCCGCCCAGCCAGTCAGGCGCCGAAAGCCCGCGCCCGGCGGGGCGATCCCGTGCCAGAGTGGAGCCATGAACGCGATCCCGATCCCCACGGTCCCGCTGCTCGACGGCGGCTCGATCCCCCAGGTGGGCACCGGAACCCTCTTCCTCAAGGGCAATGAACTCGCCAACCGGCTCGCCGAGGCCATCCAGTACGGCTACCGGCTGCTTGATTCGGCCGCGCAATATGCGAACGAGGGTTCGGTCGGCGAGGCGATCCGGCGTTCCGGCGTGCCGCGCGAAGAGATCTTCCTGACCACCAAGGTCGCCGGCATGGACCAGGGCCGCGACCTCACCCGCCGCGGGCTGGACGAGTCGCTGCGCAAGCTGAACACCGACTATGTCGACCTGCTGTTGATCCATTGGCCGAACCCCTCGCGCGGGCTGGCTGTCGAGACCTGGCAGGAGATGCTCGAGTTGCAGGCCGAGGGCCTGGTCCGCCACGTCGGGGTGTCGAACTTCCTGCCGCACCACCTGAACGAACTTCATGACGCGACCGGCGTCTGGCCGGTGGTGAACCAGATCCAACTCTCCCCCGCACTGGCCCGCACCGAGTTGCGCGCCTTCCTGGCCGAGCGGGGCATCGTCACCGAGGGCTGGCGGCCGTTGGGTGGCGCCGAGAAGCCGATGGACCAGATCATCACCCACAAGATCGCCGACCGGCTGGGCGTGCATGTCTCCCAGGTGGTGCTGCGCTGGGCGGTGCAGCAGGGCGCCGTGGTCATTCCGTCGTCGTCGCGGCCGGAGCGCTGGGCGTCCAATGCCGACCTGTTCAGCTTCGAACTGACCGACCAGGACATGGCCGACCTGGCCACCCTCGACCTTGGCGAGGCAGCCGCCTGGGACGCCAACACCCACGAAGAGTGGTAAACCCCCTAACCACCAGGGGCAAAGCAGTGGGGAGGACCGCCCGTCCGGCCATCCGGAAGGCGGTCCTCCCCGGTTCAACTCAAGGGAGGGCGTGACCTCACAGCTTCAGGTTGATACCCGAGGCCTGCTGCTTGATCATCTGGTTGATGATGTCGGCGACGTGCGCGCCGGCCTCGACCGGGTTGGTGCCCTCGACGTGGATATTGGACACACAGGTGCGGTCGGCCTCGCTCATGCCAACGGTCGCCTTGTAGGCGAGGTAGGCGCTCAGCGATTCGGCGGATGCCAGACCCGGACGCTCGCCGAGCAGGACGCAGATCACCGTCGGGTTGAGCGCCTCGCTGATCGGCTCCATCGAGCGGACGCGGCCGTACTTGACGAAGAACGGCGTGCCCATCGTCAGGCCGTGCAGCTTGAGGCCCTGCTCCAGCGCCGGCAGCATGTCGGGCACGTTGGCCTCGACCGCGGTCGAGCTCAGGCCGTCGGCCACGTAGATCTGCACCTGCGGATTGGCCTGGCAGCGCTGCTTGATCTCGGCGATCGCCTGGTCATCGAACTGCGCACCCAGGTCGGGCCGGGTCAGGTACTCGTCCTTGGTGCCGCACTTGGTCTGCACCGTGAACAGCCCCATCTTGTCGAGCCACTCCTGGGGAACGTCGGTGAAGACGGCGTCCATGGCGGCGGCGTTGTCTGCCCAGAAGCGCAGCAGCGAGGCCGTCTTGTAGCGCGGACCGGTGCGGCCCTGGCCCAGCCGGGCCCAGGTGCGGGCCTTGATCCGGGCGAATTCCTCGCCGTTGGCCGGGTTCGGTACCTCGTAGACTTGCCGGTAGTCGATGGACCGGATGTCGGGGATCTCCCCCGAATCCACCACGGCAGCCTTGGCCGCAGTGGCCACGGCACCCGCCGAGACCTTGCCGGCATCGCCGCCGAGTTCGGCGAGCACGCGCCGGACGATCTCTTCCAGTTGCTTGTCACTCATGGTTCTCGCCTCACTTCCAGAAGATGGAGCCGTCGCCGGCCTTGTCGGTCAGGACACCGCGCTCATCACACAGCTCGCGGGAGACCATCCAGCGATGGAACTCCGGGGCAGCGGTGCGTCCGAGCAGTTCGCGCAGCGTGGCGTCGTCGTGGAAGCTGGTGTCCTGGTAGGCCAGCATCACGTCGTCGGCGTGCGGAACGCCCATGTAGTAGGTGGCGCCAGCCAGCGCCAACAGCATGGTCGCCTGCTGCTGGTCGTCCATGGTGATGGACGTGTGGTTGGTCCAGCAGGGAGCCATGCCCATCGGCAAGCCGAGGAACTTGCCCATGAAGTGGTCCTCCAGATTGGCGCGGATCATTTCCTTGCCGTCATAGATGGTCTCCGGGCCGATGAAGCCCGACACGTTGTTGACCATGAACGGACGGAAGAAGCGGCCGAAGCCATAGGTGCGGGCCTCCAGCGTCATCTCGTCGACGCCGTGGTCGCGTCCGATGGAGACCTCGGAGCCCTGGCCGGTCTCGAAGTAGAGCAGGTTCGGGCCCTGGCACTGGCCGTGCTGCTTGGCCAGTTCGTAGGCCTCCTCGAGCAGGGCCTTGCTGACGCCGAAGTCGTCGTTGGCGGCCTGGGTGCCGGCGATCGACTGGAAGATCATCGACAGCGGGGCGCCGCGACGCATGGCCTCCATCTGGGTGGTGATGTGCGAGAGCACGACCACCTGCGTCGGGATCTCGTTGCGCTCCATGAACTCGTAGACCGCGTCGGCGATCTTCTTGGTGTTCGCGGCGTCGTCGTTGACCGGGTTGATGCCCAGGCAGGCATCGCCACAGCCGAAGCTGACGGCCTCGGCCAGGCCGAGCACGATGGTCTCGGGATCGTCGGTGGTGGAGTTGGTCTGTGCGCGGTACGAGATGGTGCCTTCCTGGCCGATCTCGGTATTGCACTGGGTCGTGTAGTGGATCTTCGACGCGCCATAGACCAGGTCCATCGACGTCATGATCTTCGCCACGGCGGCCGCAACCTCGCCGATGAAGTTGCGTCCCGAACGCTTCAGGACGTCGGGGGTGGTCTTGTGATCGAGTACCCACTGCGGAGTTCGCCGATGGTCATCGACTTCATCCGCTCGTAGCCGGGCTGGTTCACCCGGGTCCCAGTTGACTCGCCGGGTGACCTCATCGGTCTCGTACGGAATCGTTGGATTCTCGGTGATGTCCTGAACGGTGAGTTCGAGAGCACCACCTTGCGGCCAGCCGCTCACCAGCGTCGGCGCGGTGATCCCGGTCAGCCGGTCGGCCTCGATCAGCTCGTTCGCCTTGGCCAGCACGTCGGTGATGCGTTCTTGAAGCGGTACGTCACCCCGTTGAGGCTTGCGCTTGAGCCATTGCCCCTCCTTGTTTTCGTCAGTCGTTGAAGACCAAGGTCTTCACCACCACGGGAACCGCACGCCCGGCGCCCACTGGTGATCCGATGTCGATGTAGTCGCCGCTGGTGGTCTGCACCCCATCGATGCAGATCACGTCATCGCGACGGCCACGCCGCATGGCCATGGATCAGTACCTCGCCCGGTCGGCCTCGAGCACTACCACCACCTGGGAGCCCTCAAGGATCGGCCGGGCACCGCGGATGATGGCCTCCGCGGTTTCGCACCTGCTGGAACGAGCCAGCATGCTGGCCGCTTCATGGCGATGGCGACCTGCTCGTCACGGCCGTCGGGGTGGTGCAGGTCAATGGCGCGTTCGATGCGGCAGCCAACAGCGAGGGCTGCTCCTCATCGGCGCGATGCCTGCAGGATCGGGATGTTCTGCATCGGCAGCAGGTTGCGGTTGAAGTACTGATCGTCGATCCGGAGATCTCGGTGGTGTGGATGCCGGCACCGACAACGGTGGCGGCGATCGTCTCGGCGCCCTGGCGAGGCTGGACAAGCTCGGAATGCGGTGTCGTCGGCGATCGCCCAGCCCAGCAGGATGCCGATGTCGCCGTAGCGGAACGGGTCGAGATCGCGGGACGAATCGATCAGGTCGGCCACGCCGCCGGAGAAGCTGAGTTCGGTCGGGCTGACGTTGGGTGGCAGGCGCCGCCCGTCGTTGGTGTACATGGAACCGTGCAGAGTCTCGTCCGGTTCCACCAGGTGCACCGCCATCGCCAACTGGCGGGCCATCACCCGGGCCAGGGTGGACAGCCGGCCCACATCGGCGGCGTCCCCAACAGCGATCGGGATGCCGGCGTCGGCGGCCAGCCGGGCCACCGAGCGGAAGATGTAGCTGATCCGGCCGTCGGTGACCTTTACCAGGCGTCCGCCGATGTCCAGGCAACTGGTGCCGAGCAGGGTGCCGCGGCGGTAGACGGCGATGTTGGTGGTGCCGCCGCCGATGTCGAGGTTGGCCACCACGTCACTGGTCATCGTGGAGTAGGTGTCGATGCCGGTACCGCGGGCGGCGAGCACCGATTCCAACTCCGGCCCCGCGGTGGCGACCACGAAGTCGCCGGCCATCTCGCTGAGTGCTGCCAGCACCTGGGCGGCGTTCTCCTTGCGGGCCGTCTCGCCGGTGATGATCGCGGCGCCGGTGCTGACCTGGTCGGGCGTGATGCCGGCCTTGGTGTATTCGGACGCGACGATCTGCTTCAGGGCCGCCACATCGACCAGTTCGGCGGACGCCAACGGGGTCAGGTAGACCTGACTGCGGTGGATGACTTCCTTGTCGACGATCTGGATGCGCGGGACACTGAACGCTCCGGCCAGGTTCTCGATGGTCAGCCTACTGAAGACCACCTCGGTGGTCGAGGTGCCCACGTCGATGCCGACGCTCAGGATTGTCTCGGTCATGGCGTACCGAACTCCAGCACGGTGCGTCCCGGGATCGGACGGACCTGCATCTCGTCGAGGATCTGGTTGATCTCGTCCAGCCGGGCCGGATGCACGGTGGCCTGGATCCTGGCCTGGGCCGCCAACTCGAGCGCGCGGGCCAGGTCACCACGAGTGCCGACGATGGAGCCACGCATCGTGATGGCCCGCATCACCATGTCGTAGATGTTCAACGGGAAGTCGCCCGGCGGCAGCCCGTTCAGCACCACCGTGCCACCCGGACGCATCATGCCGACGGCCTGCCCGAACGCGGCCGGCGAGACCGCGGTCACCAGTGCCGAATGCGCACCACCGATCTGCCGCTGCACGTAACCGATCGGCTCCACCGAGCGGGGGTTGAGCGTCATCGTTGCGCCGAGCCTGGCGGCCAGGTCGAGCTTCATGTCGTCGATGTCGACCGCGATGGTTTGGTAGCCCATAGCGTTGGCGTACTGGACGGCCAAGTGGCCCAGCCCGCCGATGCCGGAGATCAGCATCCAGTCGCCGGGGTCGGCGTCGGCCATCATCAGGCCCTTGTAGACGGTCAGCCCGGCGCAGATCAGTGGCGCGGCGTGCAGGTAGTCGAGGCCGGCCGGCAGGTGGGCCAGGTAGCCCGCGTCCGCCACCACGTACTCGGCGAACCCGCCGTCCACGTCGTAGCCGCTGCGCACCTGCTTGGCACACAGCGTTTCCCAACCGGTCAGGCAGAGCTCGCAGCGTCCGCACGCCTTGTGCAACCACGGGACGCCGACCCGGTCGCCGAGCGCCACCTCGTCCACGTCGTCGCCGAGTTCGACCACCTCACCGACCGCCTCGTGACCGGGGATCCGCGGCAGCGCCGGCTTGTCGGGCCAGTCGCCATCGACGGCATGCAGGTCGGTGTGGCAGACACCGCAGGCATGGACGCGCACCAGCACCTCACCGTGGCCCGGCCTGGGCACCGGCACCTCCCGGAGCTCCAACGGAGCCCGGAACTGGGTGACGACCGCGGCGCGCATCGTGTCCATGGTCTAGTCCATGCCGGCCTGGATGGCGGTGATGGCCACGGTGTTGACGATGTCGGAGACCAGCGCGCCCCGGGACAGGTCGTTGACCGGCTTGTTCAGCCCCTGCAGCACCGGCCCGATGGCCAGCGCCCCGGCCGAGCGCTGCACGGCCTTGTAGGTGTTGTTGCCGGTCTGCAGGTCGGGGAAGATCAGCACGGTCGCCTGACCGGCCACCGGCGAATCCGGCAGCTTGGTGCGGG
>JAXGOU010000017.1:0-43116 GCA_040767325.1 Brooklawnia sp.
ACGGCAGCCTCACTGCCCAGGGCCACCAGGTCGGCGTAGTTCATGATCTGGGCCTTGATGAAGCCCTTCTGGAAGTCGGTGTGGATCACACCCGCCGCCTCGGGCGCGGTGGCGCCCTGCTTGATCGTCCAGGCCCGCGATTCCTTCGGCCCGGCGGTCAGGAAGCTCTGCAGTCCCAGCGTCCGGTAGCCCACGCGGGCCAACTGGTCCAGACCCGGCTCCTCGACGCCGGCGTCGGCCAGGAACTCGCGGGCCTCGTCCTCGTCCATCTCGACCAACTCGGACTCAAACTTGGCGTCCAGGAAGATCGCCTCGGCCGGCGCCACCACCTTGGTCAGTTCGGCGCGCAGGTCCGCGTCCGCCAGCTGGTCCTGGTCGAGGTTGAAGACGTAGATGTAGGGCTTGGCGGTGAGCAGGAACAGGTCGCGCAGCGGCTCCCGGTCCAGGCCGGCGGCAACGATGCCCTGCCCCTGGTTGAGCACCTCCTGCGCCTTCAGCCAGGCCTCGTACTTGGGCCTCGACTCCTTCTTGATCCGGGCTTCCTTCTCCAACCTCGGCAGCGCCTTCTCCAACGTCTGCAGGTCGGCAAGGATCAGTTCGGTGCGAATGGTGTCGATGTCGGACGCAGGGCTCACCCGGCCGTCCACATGCGTGACGTCGTCATCAGTGAAGACCCTGGTCACCTGGCAGATAGCGTCCGCCTCGCGGATGTTGGCCAGGAACGCGTTGCCCATGCCCTCGCCGGCTGACGCGCCCTTGACGATGCCGGCGATGTCGACGAAGCTCACCGTAGCCGGCACCAGCCGCTCCGACTCGTAGATCTTGCCGAGGACCGCGAGCCGCGGCTCGGGCACCCCGACCACCCCGACGTTGGGCTCGATCGTGGCGAACGGGTAGTTCGCCGCGAGGACGTTGTTTCGGGTCAGTGCGTTGAACAGGGTGGACTTACCCGCGTTCGGGAGTCCGACTATTCCTATAGTGAGCGCCACGACGTACCAGCCTACAGTCCGATGTCGGATGCTCCCGCGTCGTGCCAGCATGGAGGGACACGCAACGAGATGGAGGTGAGCAGGTCGATGAATCGCACGACGCAGGACGGCAGTGACTACTACTGGACGCGCGCCGCAGACGAAACCATGGGCCTCGACTACAACGGTTACGGCTTCTACGGCCAGACCGAGCCATCCCCCGTGGCGGCCTACGCGGAACCAACGCCGGCTACCCCGCCCCGAACCGACTGGACACAGCCCGGCGTCGGCTACGCCCCCACCTACTCCCCCGGCACCATGGTCCCGATGCCCACGCCGTACTTCTATGCCGCCCCGGCGGCCCATCCGAACGCGACCGCGGCCATCGTGTTGGGCATCATCGGGCTGGTGGCGTTCCCGCCGTTGTCGTATGTCGCGCTGGCGATGTCGATGCGCGGACGCAGGGAGGCCCAGCAGAACCCGGGCGCCTACTCCCAGGACTCGCTGACCGCAGGCCTGGTGCTCGGCGCCATTGGATCGGTGCTGTGCACCATCTACGTCCTGCTGTTCGGCATCATGATCCTGGCGCTCGCTCTCGGATTCTGAGCCTGACTCAGTAGAGCTCCAGGAAGGCGCGCGCCACGTCCGCAAAGCGCTCCGGGTCACGCGTGCTGGCCAATTCGCGCGCCGAATGCATGCTGAGGATCGCCACCCCCGCGTCCACTGTGGTCAATCCCAATCGGGTGGCCAGCAGCGGCCCGAGGCTCGACCCACCACGCACCGTGTTGTTGTTGACGAATACCTGGGACGCGACGCCGGCGGCTGCGCATGCCCGCGTCCATGCCGCCTCACTGCTGGCCTCACTGGTGTAGCGCATCGGCGCGCTCCACTTCAGCACCGGCCCAGCGTCCAGCATCGGCCTCACCACCGGATCATGCCGGTCGGGTCGATTGGGATGCACGCCATGACAGACATCCGCCGACAGCCCAAACCCGCGCGCCAGCCAGGCCAGGTGGTCCGCCTCGTCGAACCCGTTTGCTGCGCTCAGCCGGCGCAGCGTGTGCACCAGGAACGGCCCGGACGCCCCGGTCGGGGTGTGCGAGCCGATCTCCTCGTGGTCGAAGGCCACGTAAACCTGAACGTGGTCACCGGCATGCGCCTGGAGGAAGCCGACCAGGTTCGAGTGCACCGACAGCAGGTTGTCCAGCCGGTAGGACGCGATGAAATCCTGCTCCATGCCGATCACTGCCGGTGCCTCGCTCGGCACCAGGAAGAGGTCGTAACCGCCGACGTCCTCCGGCGCGATCCCCACGCCAGAGGCCAACTCGTCGGCCACCTGCCCCAGATCGGTGCCGGCCAGGCCGAAGACCGTCGATAGGTCACGCTGCGCGTCGATCCGCAACTCCTCGTTGACGTTTCGATCCAGGTGGATCGCCAATTGCGGGACCCGGGCAATCGCTCCTGTGCGCACCAGATGCACATCCCCGGCCAGGTCGACGAACCGGCCGGCCACCGCCAAGTCTCGATCGAACCAGGTGTGCAGGATCGGACCGCCGTAGACCTCGACCTCGACCTGTTGGAAGCCCTCCCGGACGAAGGCGCCGTTCGGCTTCAACTCCAGGGCCGGCGAATCGGTGTGCGAGGCGACCAGCCGCAGTCCGGTATCCGGCGTCCAGCGCTCGGGCGCCGACCAGGCGATCACCGCACCACCGACACGGACGTAGCCACGCCGCGGGGTCTCCCGCCACGGCTGCTTCGCGTCCAACTCGACGAAGCCGGCACCGGCCAGGCGCGCACCGATCGTCTCGGCCGCGTGGTACGAGGTTGGCGAGTCGGTGATGAAGCCGCACAGGTCGGCCACGTGATCAACCATGTGGTTCAGGCTAGTGCAGCCCCGCGACGAATCTGCGGCGGCCTTGTGACCCACCGAAAATGTCAGTGGTCGCTGGGATCGTGGTTGCCATGGAGATGACGACTCTGATCGCGATCATCGTGTCCCTGGTGGTGGGCACGACACTGGGCGTGTTGTTCGCCCGATCCAAGTCTGCTGCGGCGCTGGCCCGCGCGACTGCCGAACGTGATGCGGCTGCCCAGCGCCTCGCCGACATGGCCGCCGACCGTGAGTCGATGGCCAACCAGTTCAAGGTGCTTTCGGACGCGACGCTGACCGCACAGGAGCGCCGCGCCGAGGCGTCCGCCGATCAGCGGCTGGCCCACACCGAGGCACTGCTGTCGCCGGTGAAGGACGGGCTGGCGGCACTCAATCAGCGGATCAACCAGGTGGAACGCGAACGCTCCGCCATGTCCGCCACGTTGGGCGAGCAGGTGCGTCAAGTCGTGGCGACCAGCGAGCTGTTGCGGCGCGAAACGCAGACGTTGTCGACCGCGCTGCGCAAGCCACAGGTGCGGGGCGCCTGGGGCGAGCGGCAGTTGCGCAGCGTCGTCGAGATCGCGGGCATGCTCGAGTACTGCGACTTCTACCAGCAGACCAGCGCGGTTACCTCGGCGGACACTCGTGTGCGCCCCGACATGAAGGTGATGCTGGGCGACGGCAAGTTCGTCTACGTCGACTCCAAGGTGCCGCTCAGCGCCTTCCTGGACGCGCAGGAGACCGATGACCCGCAGTTGCGCGAGCAGCGGCTGGCACAGTTCGCCGACAACGTGAAGTCCCACGTGGACGCGCTGTCGTCCAAGCAGTACTGGAAGGTCGACACCGCCTCGCCGGAGTTCGTGGTGTTGTTTATTCCCAGCGAGGCGCTGGCCGCCGAGGCGCTGGCGCAGCGACCTGACCTGCACGAGTACTCGGCCGGTCGCAACATCATCATCGCGACACCCACCACACTGATCGCCATGCTGCGGGCGGTCGCCTACGGCTGGAAGCAGGCCAGGCTGGCGGACTCCGCCGCGGAGGTCTTCGCGCTGGGCCGCGAACTGCACGACCGGCTTACCACCATGGGTTCGGGCTTCGCCAAGCTCGGCCGCTCACTACAGGCGGCCGTCGGCTCGTACAACGCGACCGTCGGCTCCTTGGAGTCGCGGGTGCTGGTCACCGCGCGCAAGTTCCGCGACCTGCACCTGGTGGACGCAGACCTCGCCGCCCCACAGGGCATCGACCAGGGCCCCCGACTGCTGTCCGCACCCGAACTGCTGGCCAACGCCCAGGACGAACTGGTGGCATTCACTCCCGGGGCGCCCAGCATCGCCGAGTTGGTCGACGCCGACGCGGAAAGGCTGCCCGAGATCGACGAGGCGGAGCTTGCGTGAGGTGCCACCTAGACTGGGCAGCATGACCGACGTTGACCAGACCACAACCACCGGCAAGCGCGTCGTCGTGGCCGCGCCGCGTGGCTACTGCGCTGGGGTGGACCGCGCCGTCGTGACGGTGGAGAAGGCGCTGGAGCACTACGGCGCGCCCGTCTACGTGCGTAAGCAGATCGTGCACAACAAGCACGTCGTGGAGGGTCTGGAGGCCAAGGGAGCGATCTTTGTCGAGGAACTCGACGAGGTGCCCGCCGACTCGCTGGTCATCTTCTCGGCCCACGGCGTGTCACCCCAAGTGCATGAGGAGGCAGCAGCCCGCGGGCTGCGCACCATCGACGCCACCTGTCCCCTGGTCACCAAGGTGCACCATGAGGCTCGCCGGTTCGCCGGTGAGGGCTTGCCCATCCTGCTGATCGGCCACGACGGCCACGAAGAGGTCGAGGGCACCACCGGCGAAGCGCCCGACAACATCACGCTGATCCAGCACCCGGACGACGTGGACACCCTCGACCTGGCCACCGACCAACCGGTCGCCTGGCTCTCACAAACCACCTTGAGTGTCGACGAGACCAACCAGACCGTCGGCAAATTGCGCGAGCGCTTCCCCAACCTGGTCGACCCGCCGTCGGACGACATCTGCTACGCCACCCAGAACCGGCAGGACGCGGTCAAGCAGATCGCTGCGCATTCTGATCTGGTGATCGTGGTCGGCTCCAGCAACTCCTCGAACTCGGTCCGGCTGGTCGAGGTGGCGCTGGACGCCGGCGCCAAGGCCGCCTACCGGGTCGACGACGCGTCCGAACTCGATGAGGCCTGGTTCGAGGGCGTCAACGAGATCGGGGTCACCTCGGGTGCGTCGGTGCCCGAGCAGTTGGTGGACGGCGTGCTGGCCCGCCTGGTCGAGCTGGGCTATCCGCCGGCAGTCGAAGAACGTCTGGTCGAGGAATCACTGACCTTCTCGCTGCCACCCCAACTGCGCCGCAAGGACCAACGGGACCGGCGGCGCTGATGGCCGACGGTCCACCCAGTAGCGCGAGCAACTCCCCCGAGACGGCCAAACCACTAGGCGTCGTCGTCCAGCAGGTCAAGGGCTGGGTCGAGCGTCTGGGTTGGATCTGGGTGGAGGCCCAGGTCATCGAACTGCGCCGCCGCCAGGGCGGCAGCCAGTACCTGACCCTGCGCGACACTCGCGCCGACCACTCGGCGTCGGTCTCCTGCAGCACTATGGTGCTCGACGCTGCTGGGCCGCTGACCGAGGGCATGACGGTGTTGGCCTGCCTCACCCCGCGGGTCTGGCCATCCAACGGGCGACTGGTCTTCGAGTGCGCCGAGATCCGCATCGCCGGCGAAGGCCGACTGCTCGCGCAACTGGAGAACCTCAAGCGCAAACTGCAGGCCGAGGGCTTGTTCGATCCCGTGCGCAAGAAGCGGCTGCCGTTCCTGCCTCGCGGTATCGGACTGATCACCGGGGCCGCCAGCGCCGCCGAGCACGACGTGCTCACCAATGTCCAGGGCCGCTGGCCGGGTGCGGTGATCCGCGTTCGCCACGCGCTGGTGCAGGGCCCGGACGCCGCCGCCGACGTGATGACCGCGCTCGCCGAACTGGACGCAGACCCGGGCGTGGACGTGATCATCATCGCCCGGGGTGGCGGGTCATTGGAGGACCTGCTGCCGTTCAGCGACGAGGGCCTGGTGCGCGCCGTCGCGGCAGCCCGCACGCCGGTGATCAGCGCGATCGGCCACGAACCCGACAACCCGATCATCGACCTGGCCGCCGACGTCCGGGCCTCCACCCCGACTGCAGCCGCAAAGATGGTGGTGCCGGACGCACGCGAGCAGGCCAGCCAGGTGCAGACCTCCCTCGTCCGACTCCGCCAGGCGATCATGCGCCGGCTGCGCGACGAACAGGCATCGCTCGACCAACTGCGGTCGCGTCCGGTGCTGCGCAACCCGACCGGCAGTTTCGAGGTGCACTACAAGCAACTGGACGCCGTGCGCGGCCGGCTGAACCTGGCCATCGATCGCCGCCTTCAGGACGAGCAGACCGGCGTTCTGCACGCGCTGCGATCCATCCGTTCCATGTCGCCCAAGGCCACCCTTGAGCGCGGCTACGCGATCGTCGCGGACGCCGAAGGCGGCTCAGTCACCTCGGTTCAGGACGTCGATCCGGGTGACCAACTGTTGCTCTACCTCAGCGACGGCCAGATCGTGGTCGAAGTCGATTACCAGGAGGAAGAATGAGTCCCGAACAACCGGAGATCGGCTACGAGCAGGCGCGCGCCCAACTTGAAGAGGTCGTGAACAAGCTCGAATCCGGAGGCGTCCCGCTGGCCGAGTCGATGCAGCTTTGGGAGCAGGGCGAGAAGCTGGCCGCGATCTGCCAGCAGTGGCTGGACGGCGCCAAGGCCCGGATCGAGGCCAGCAGGCAGGCGTCCGCAGCGGAGTCCCAGGCCGACTGACGAGCAGGCTTGGAGGCTCGCATACGCGGGCACCTCAGCCATCGCATACCCGACCCCTGAGGCGGGCGCGTTGCGACCCTCGAAGGGCGCCTCAGCCAGCGCGCTTGACGGCCACCAGACTTCCCCAGCCGACGAGCATGAAGACCAGGATCGGGAACTCCAGGTAGACGTGGTAGGTCGAGACCAGCGAGTAGATCTGCCGGCCGAGTCCATAGTCCGAGGCGAATGCGACCAGCACAGCCGCACCAAGGCCCGCTGCCAGCACCGGCAGCCGCCGACCACGCAACGCTGGCACGACGCGTGCGAAACTCGCACTGACCTCGGGCGCGAACCGCGGGAAGAAGCCGATCCACACCACGTAGTGCATCGTCTGCAGGAATGCGAACGCCACGAAGGTCCGGATCGTGGCGTCGACCGATGCTCCCGGCACCGCCGACGCCTTCAGCACTGACGCGCCATCGCCCACCCAGCCCGCCGCGAGGCCGGCCTGCGGATTGATCCAGGCGTCCAACGCCCCGGTCACGATGAGCAGCGGGATGACAACCGCCCAGACCGCATGGCCTGCCATGAACACGGCTCGCTCAGCCAAACCGCGGAATCGCCGCGACCAGTCCCACAGGAAGGCGAGCGGGATGAAGTTGTGCAGGTGGGTGATGATCACCCAGTACCACTGCGGCCAGATCAGGCAGACCGCCGCCAGGCACCCCAATCCGACCAGGACGACCACCCGAACCTGGCCACGAAGACCGATCCAGGCCGCCAGCCCCAGCAACGCGAATGCGCCGACGGCCTCCAGTTGGCGCCCCAGCGTCCAGTTCAGGGTTGCCACCAGCCTGGTCACCACCATCAGGCTCAGCACCAGCAGCAGGATCCAGCCGAACCGGCCCGCCAACAGGCCCGCGAATCGCCCGATCACGTAGCGCGGTTCCAGGCAGATGTGCACGATGCCGAAGGTGGCCAACCCGAAGACCGCCAACGGCATCGGCGCCCGGAGCGCCAGCGCTCCGACCAGCACCGCGATGACGCCGAAGCCGAGCGCCAGCCGGACCGCGACGTCCGGCTGGGTCCGATCGGTAACCGCCGGAGACGTGTCTATTGGCGGGGGGATCTCGACCCCATCACCTTCACCAGCGCCACGATGATGATGACCACCACGACGAGGGCGACGATCAGTGGGACCAGCATGCTGCCGGGTTCAGGACCAGGCGGGATGACATCGAGACGGACCATGGCGCAATCCTGTCACCGCTTGGATGCATCCGGCGTCGGCCTGCGGGTGGGTTAGCGTTTCGACCACCCACTGAAAGGCAAGGATGCTCGACTGGCTGGTCGCCTACCTGATCACCTGCGCGATCGAGATCCCGATCGTGGTTGCGGTGCTGCTCCGGCTGGGCTGGATCGACCGTCGCTTCATCGGACGCGCTGCCGGCGTCGCCTGGAGCCTGCAACTGACCCACCCAGTGCTCTGGCTGTTCGGTCCCTGGTCCCTCGGCCCATTGGTCGCTGCAGAAGTGGTCGTCACCCTGGTCGAGGGAGCCGCGCTGGCGCTGTTGGCCAGTCACTACCTGTCAGCAGAGCGCCTCAGCAGACGAGTCTGGACGCTCGCGCTGGCCACCTCCGCCATCGCCAATGGCATCTCGTTCGCCATCGGACTGGTCGGTTACACCGTACTGGCCTGAGCCGGGGTCACTCCCACTCGATGGTGCCCGGCGGTTTTGGCGTGGTGTCGTACATCACCCGGGTGACGCCATCGACCTCGGCGATGATGCGCAGCGTGATCCGCTTCAACAGGTCGTAGGGCAGTTCGGCGATCTCGGCCGACATCGCGTCCACGCTGTTGACCGCGCGCAGCACGATGGCGTGCCCGTAGGTGCGCGCCCCATCGACGACGCCCACGGCGCGGCCACCCGGGCAGACGGTGAAGTACTGCCAGATCTGCTCGGCCAGCCCGGCCTTGGCGATCTCGTCGCGGAAGATCGCGTCCGATTCACGAACCAGTCGAACGGTTTCGCGGGTCAGCGCGCCGACCACCCGGACGCCAAGCCCCGGCCCCGGGAACGGCTGGCGCCAGACCATCTCGTGCGGCAGGCCCAATGCCTCGCCCGCCGCACGCACCTCGTCCTTGAACAGGTACTTGACCGGCTCGACCAGTTCGAAGTCGAAATCTTCGGGCAGGCCGCCGACATTGTGGTGCGACTTGACGACGCCCTTGTCGGACTTCGATTCCAGGATGTCGGGGTAGATGGTGCCCTGGACGAGGTAGTCGATCTCCCCCAGCTTGGCGGCCTCGTCCTCGAAGACGCGGATGAACTCCTCGCCGATGATCTTGCGCTTGGCCTCGGGGTCGTCGACGCCGGCCAACTTGTCGAGGAAGCGGTCCTGCGCGTCCACCATGATCAGCCGCATGCCGAAGTGGTTGCCGAACAGTTCGCGAACCCCCTCGGGCTCGCCGGCGCGCATCAGGCCGTGGTCGACGAAGATGCAGGTCAACTGGTCGCCGACCGCCTTGTGCACTATCGCGGCGCAGACCGAACTGTCCACGCCACCCGACAGAGCGCACAGCACGCGCTGATCGCCGATCTGCTGCCGGACCTGGTCGACCATGACGTCGACGTACTCGGTGATGCTGCCCTCGAAGCCGGTGCGGCTGGCCAGTGACTCGCGTTCTTCCATGAAAGCCAATGCTAGCGAGGGCGCCGGGGGCTCCGAGGCCCGCTCCGCGGGCACCTCAGCCACCGTAAGAGGGACACGAGCACCCCAGCCGTCGTATGAGGGGCGCGGGCACCCCGGGCTACGTCGGCGTCAGAGTTCCTCCAGCATCTCGGTGACCAGGGCGGCGATCGGGGAACGCTCGGAACGGGTCAACGTGATGTGCGCGAACAGCGGGTTGCCCTTCAGCCGCTCGACCACGGCGGCCACCCCGTCATGGCGGCCCACCCGCAGGTTGTCGCGCTGGGCGACGTCGTGGGTGAGCACGACCCGGGAGTTCTGGCCGATCCGGCTGAGCACGGTGAGCAGGACGTTTCGCTCCAGCGACTGCGCCTCGTCCACGATCACGAAGGCGTCGTGCAGCGAGCGGCCGCGGATGTGCGTCAGCGGCAGCACCTCGAGCATCTCGCGCTGCTCGAGTTCGTCGATCACGTACTTGTTGGTGACCGAACTGAGGGTGTCGTAGACCGCCTGTCCCCAGGGGCTCATCTTCTCGCCCTCGGTGCCGGGCAGGAAGCCGAGGTCCTGACCACCGACGGCGTAGATCGGCCGGAAGACCATCACCTTGGAGAACAGGTGACGCTCCATCACCAGTTCGAGGCCCGCGCACAAAGCCAGTGCGGACTTGCCGGTGCCCGCGCGGCCACCGAGCGAGACGATGCCCACGTCGGGGTCGAGCAGCAGGTCGAGGGCCACCCGTTGTTCGGCGCTGCGGCCATGGATCCCAAACGCCTCCAGGTCGGTGCGCACCGCCCGGATGCGTCCGTCCGGTAGTCGGCGGCCCAGGGCGGCGCTGGTCGGCGAGCGCAGCACGACTCCGGAGTTCACGATGATCTCGTCGGCCTCGGGCAGCCGCACCGACCCGGCCTCATATAGCTCGTCCACCACCGAGGACGCAACGTCCAGGTTGGTCAGGCCGGTCCAGCCGGAATCGGCCACCTGCTCGTTGCGGTACTCCTGGGCCTCCAGACCCATCGCCGCCGCCTTGACCCGCATCGGCAGGTCCTTGCTGACCAGGACGACGTCGCGGCCCTCCGCCGAGTAGTTGAGGGCCACAGCCAGGATGCGGGAGTCGTTGTCGCCGAGCCGGAAGCCAGCCGGCATCCGCTCCGGATCGGTGTGGTTGAGCTCGACGTGCAGCCGACCACCATCGGCATTGACCCGGATCGGCTCATCAAGCCGGCCATGCGCCTGGCGTAGGTCATCCAGCAACCGCAACGCGGAGCGGGCGAAGTAGCCGAGTTCGGGATGGTGCCGTTTGCCCTCGAGTTCGGTGATCACGACGATCGGCAGGATGACCTCGTGTTCGGCGAAGCGCAGCAACGCCTTCGGATCACTGAGCAGGACAGAGGTGTCCACGACATAGGTTTTCGTCGCGGTCGGGGTGGTGGGCAGGGTCTGGGTCGCCGACTCGGGACTGCTATCGATTCGGCCATCAACCAACGTGTGCACATCGACTCCTTCTGCGCCGGCCAGCGAATCCCCCGGATTCGGGGTGGTCGGCACTGCGGGGTGCGTGAGGATGTCGGTGCCAGCCCTCGGGCTGGCGGTAACAGGCGCCTCTGCGCACCGACAGGCCCGGGGCGGGGATTCCCGCCAAGGGATGGAACGGCTCGGATCGCCCCATGACCTCGACGCTATTGCCCGACCGCATCACGACTCGGTAGACACGACGGCGTTCGCCCAATGTTCACCCGTCGCGGGACGCGGCCGATTTCAGAGCACCGCGATCAGGATCGCCACCCAGTGACAGATCGAGCCGAGCACGGTACCGGCGTGGAAGAGCTCGTGGAATCCGAACCAGGTTGGGCTCGGATTGGGGCGTTTGCGGGCGTAGATGATCGCCCCCGCCGAGTAGAACAGACCACCGGCGATCAGCAGGATCACCAGGGCAGGCCCCCCACTCACCCAGAAACTGGGCAGCCAGAAGACCGCCGCCCAACCCATCACCAGGTAGAGCGCGACGTAGAGCCAGCGCGGAGCACCTAGCCACAGCGTCCGGAACACCACTTCGAGCACTGCGCAGCCCCAAATCAGGCTGAGCAGGACCACGCGCGACGTTCCCTCCAACACGGCCAGAGTCAGCGGCGTGTACGTCCCGGCGATGAAGATCGCGATGTTGGAGTGGTCGATGCGCCGCAAGACCTTCTCGACCTTCTCGCTCCAGCGACCGCGGTGGTAGATCGCCGAATGGCCGAACAGCATGATCGCGGTGAGCGTCCAGACCGCACAGCCGACCCGCAACAGCAGGCTGTCGGCGAGCACGGTGATCAGCAACCCGCCAAGTAGTGCGATCGGGGTATTGATCAGATGCAGGACGCCGCGCAGCCGCGGCTTGACCTGCGTGCTGATCGCGGCCGCAGCAGCCTGCGCCGGACTTGGGACATCCGGGCGCGCCAAGGGCGTCGAGTCACTCTCGCGCTGATCCACATTCACGAAACCTACGGTACCGTAGGTTTGCTTCCAACCAAGCATCGTCCCTGTTACTGGATCGTTCTGGAGCGGAGCGGCCCATTGGCCACGAAGCAGTCTGATCATCGCTAAATTGACCACATGGCGATGGCGACGGCGCAGGCCGCCCTGACAAGGGCGCTGGATCGCCTGCCTGTGGGCGCCAAACGGATCGCCTACCGCGTCTATGAGCGCCGACTGCGCCGCCAGATCAGCAGCGGAAACACCCCTCGGCATGTCGCGGTGCTGGCCGACGGCAACCGCCGTTGGGCACGGGCGAACGCCCCCGGACGCCCGCTGGCCTATGGCTACCAAGCGGGCGCTGACAAGCTGAAACAATTCGTCCAGTGGTGTGACGACGTCGACATCCAGGTGGTCACGCTGTGGGTATTGTCGACCGACAACCTGCGTCGCTCGCAGGGTGATGAACTCCTCCCCCTGCTCCGGGTGATCGTGCAACTGGTCAAGGACCTGGCCGACACCGGCAACTACCGGGTCATGGTCGTCGGCGACCTGAACCTGCTACCCGAGGAGACCGCCCGGCGGTTGCGCGAGGCGTCCGACGAGACCGCCAATACCGAGGGCATGCACATCAACGTCGCCGTCAGTTACGGCGGACGCCACGAGTTGACCGATGCGGTTCGCTCCCTGCTGGCCGACGAAGCAGCCAAGGGCACCACGCTCGCCGAGTTGGCCGAGCACCTGGAGATCGACCAGATCGCCGAGCACCTGTACACCAAGGGCCAACCGGATCCCGACCTGATCATCCGTACCTCGGGCGAGCAGCGGCTCAGCGGCTTCCTGATGTGGCAGTCCGCGCACAGCGAGTTCTACTTCTGCGAGGCGCTGTGGCCGGACTTCCGGCGCGTCGACTTCTACCGCGCTTTGCGTTCCTACGAGCAGCGCGAACGCAGATACGGCACCTGACCCGCGCTACTGAGCGCTACTCAATGCGCCGGCCACAGCAGCCCGCGCAATGCAGACCAGTCGTTGGTCGGCGCCTGACAGGTCACGCCGCGGCAGACATAGGCGGACGGCTGGCCGTCCAACTGGTGGCGCTCGGTGAACAGGTCACCGAACCCGGTGGTGCCGTCTGGCGCAGTCACCACGACGCTGCCCCAGGGCGCCAACCGCCAGGCCGCCCGGGCCATCTCCCCCATCCGGTCCTCAGCATCGGCGACGATCACCACCTGCGCCGGCCCCCAGCCACGCTTGGCTTCGGCATTCGCCAATAGGTCGGCCAGGCCCCAGCCGCAGTACCTGGGCGAGAAACTCAACACCGGACGCAAGGTGCCAGCAGCCGGGTCGGCCCGCTGGGCGAGGTCTGGCCTGTCTGTCAGTGCCGCGCCCAGGCGCAACCCGAGCACCATCATGGACGTGGCGCTGGGCGTGGCCTCGTCGTCCAGCCGGCGCGGCCGCTCGAAGAGTTCGTCCTGGGCCGCGGCATCGTAGAAGCCACCGTCGTCCGCCGAGAAGAGCTCGATAGCCCGCTCCAGCAACGTCACGGCTCGCCCAGCCCAGGTGGCATCGCCCAGCGCTCCAGCCAGCCGACAGTAGCCGATGGCGAGCGCGGCGTAATCGGCGAGCACCCCGTCCGGGCCGAGCGAGACCCCTTCGTCAGTGGCCAGGCTGCTGCGGTGCAGGACGCGCTGCTCGGCGTCCCAGTGGGTTTGCCAGAGGTACTCGGCTGCGTCGCGGGCCAGGTCGAGCCACTCGTCCTCGCCGAAGACCATCGCCGCGGTGGTCAGCGAATCGACCAGCGACCCGTTCCAGGCGGTGACCACCTTGTCGTCCCGGCTGGGCCGAGGGCGACGATCCCGGATCGCCCGCAGCACCGCGATGATGTTGGCCAACCGACCCGGATGCGGATTGCCGTGCAACTGCAGCGTGGACAACCCCGTGCCGTCGGTCGGCGCATGCGCACCCATCGGCAGGTTGCCGCCGTGGGTGACGTGGAAGACTCCCTGGCCGAAGCGGGAGTCCTTGCCAAGGAACTCATCGAACAGTTGCGGGCTCCACAGGTAGTAGGCGCCTTCGGCGTGGTCACCTGCTTCGTCCAGCGAGTCGGCGTCCAGGCTGGCCGCAAACCCGCCGCCGGAAAGCAGCATCTCGGTGCGCAGCCAGTCCACAATGCCCCGCACCACTCGCTCGAACAACTCCCGCTGCTCGGTGCCGTCGTCCGGCGTCGCCCGTAGCCAACCTCGGGTATAGGTACCGAGTAGCAGGGCGTTGT
Organism: Brooklawnia sp.; assembly: GCA_040767325.1. Classification (GTDB taxonomy): domain Bacteria; phylum Actinomycetota; class Actinomycetes; order Propionibacteriales; family Propionibacteriaceae; genus Brooklawnia. Next base: position 14,082 of record JAXGOU010000017.1, read on the forward strand.
CGTAGAGCATCTTCTCGAAGTGCGGCACCTCCCAGCCCGCGTCGACGGCGTAGCGGTGGAAGCCGCCGCCCACCTGGTCGTGGATGCCGCCGCGGGCCATCGACTCCAGGGTGAACAGGGCCCGGTCGTTGCCGAGTGGATCGGTGCGCACGAACATCGCGTCCAGCACGGTCGGCTGCGGGAACTTCGGCGACCCACCGAACCCGCCGTGTTCGGTGTCAAAATCGCCGTGCAGCATGGTCAGCAGCCGGTGCGGGGCCAGGTTCTCGTCCGGGGTGGCCAGCAGGCGCGGCCGGTCGAGGGTGGCCAGTTCCTTGACGATGACCTGGGCCGAGCCGATCACCTCATCGCGACGATCCCGCCAGGCTTCCGCAATCGCGGTCACCAGGTCGGCGAAGGACGGCAGGCCGCCGCGGGTCACCGGCGGGAAGTAGGTGCCGGCGAAGAATGGCTGCCCGTCCGGCGTGCAGAAGACCGTGTTGGGCCAGCCACCCTGCCCGGTCAGTGCCTGGGTGGCGCGCATGAAGACCTGATCCACATCCGGATGTTCCTCGCGATCCACCTTGATGGCGACGAACCACTCGTTGACCAACGCACCGACGGCTGGGTCGGCGAAGCTCTCCCGGGCCATCACATGGCACCAGTGGCACGACGAGTAGCCGAGGCTGACCAGAACCGGCACGTCACGCCGGCGAGCCTCCTCGAACGCCTCCGAACCCCATGGCCACCAGTCCACCGGGTTGTCGGCGTGCTGGCGCAGGTACGGGCTGGTCGAGGACGCAAGTCGGTTGGCCATGGGATCCACGGTACGGGGTTCGGCCAATGGGCCGGTGCCAACTGGGCCGCGATGGGCTCAGCGGGTCAGCCAGTAGTTCCGGATCTGGCGCACGGTGCCCTTGAGTTCCACCGGCTCCAACACATCGGACGCCACGGCGCCGGCGGCCAGTGCCGCCGCGATCGAGGCGACGTTGGTCTCCTCGATCCGCAGCCGGAACCGCTCGATGCCCAACTGCTGATGGCCCCAGTCAGCCAACTGGACGATCGCGGTCCGGGCGACTCCGAGCCCACGCGCCCAGGGCACGACCCAGTAGCCGATCTCGCCCTCGTGCTGGTCCTCGACGATCTTCATCAAGCCGATGGACGCCATCAGGGCATCGACCCCGTCCACTGCGGCGAAGGTCGCCTCTTCCCGCTCCTGCCACATCTGGTGCGTGCGTTCGATGAACGACTCGGCATCGGCCAAGGTGTACGGCTCGGGGACGAGGGTGTAGCGCTGGATGGCGTCGTCCTGGCACACCTCGAAGACCATCTGGGCGTCCGACGGCCGCCACGGCCGCAAGGTGACGTGTTCGCCGGGAACCGTGGGCTGTTCCTGGGGCCAATTCGCGCTCATGGGTCCCACGTTAGTCACTCGGGCGCGGGTCACCGGCATTCGCGGAGTTGCTGGGATGCTCGGTCTGGGACGCTGGTTGGCCCACGCCGTTGGGCGCCCAGGCCGGACGCGCCCCTTCGCGTTCGGTGACCCAATCGATGTAGGCCCCGACTGCGGTGGGCAGGGTTGGATAGACCCGCCCGGCCAGGTGCTCCACGAAGTCGGCCCGCTCGAGTTCCTCCAGGTTCTGCTGCTTCACCCGGGCCAGCGCCATCACCACGCCCCGGCTCTCCAAACCCTCGCGCAGTTCATCCAGCGCGTCGATCGCGGTCAGGTCGAGTTGTGTGTTGGCCTCGGAGTTGAGGATGAACCAGTGCACCGGCTGGTCGGCGCGATCTACTGCGGCCAACGCGCGGCGCCGAAAGTTCTCGGCGTTGGCAAAGAAGAGCGGCGAGTCGTAGCGGAAGACCACCAGCCCGGGCACCTGGTCAACCTTCGGGAAGTCTCGCACGTCGTGCATGCCGGCCATTCCGGGTACGTAGCCGAGCACCGCAGCCTCGGGCATCGCGATACGACGCAACAGTTCCAGCAGCGACAACACGACCGCGATGCCGATCCCGGCAAGTACGTTGAACAGCGCGACCGCGACGGCCGTGAGCAGCGCGAGTACCAGCTCGGACGTCCGGAACCTGGCCAACCGGCGCAGTTCGGGCAGGTCGATCAACCTAAGCGCCGCGTAGATGACGACGCCTCCAAGGGCGGCTCGCGGGAAGCTGGCCAGCACAGGGCCGAGCACGAAGATCGTCAACAACAACCCGGCCAGGGCCACCAGCGAGTACAGCTGTGTCCGCGAACCCATCGAGGCACCCAGTGCGGTCCGGGATCCACTGGACGACACCGGGAACCCGCGGGTCAGACCCGCAGCCAGATTGGCAACCCCAAGGGCCAGCAACTCCTGGTTGGCGTCGATCTGTTCGTTCCGTTTGGACGCGAAACCGCGTCCGGTCAGCACGTTGTCGGAATACCCGACCACGGCGATGCCCAGCGCAGCCGGCAGCAGGACCTGCCAATCCACCCCGGTGAAGTCGGGCACTTGGAAGCCGGGCAGGCCGGTCGGGACGCGTCCGACGACCTCGACGCCAGCAGACTGCAGTCCGAGGAAGTGCACGACGGCCGCAGCCGCCAGCATCACCAGCAGCGGGCCGGGCAGGTTGGGCGCAAACCGGTTGCCCACCAGTAGGGCGATCAGGACGATCATGGCCACCCCGAGCTTGGGCCAATTGATCTGGTCCAGCTGGGCGAGAAGTGAGGCGACCTCCTCCCACAGGTGGTCACCACTGATCTCCACCCCGGTGACCTTGCCCAGTTGGCTTACGATCATCAGGACAGCCACCCCGATCAGGTAGCCCATCAACACCGGATGTGACAGCAGTCCCGCCAGGAAACCGAGCCGTGCCACGTAGGCGAGCAGGCAGATGACACCGACGGTGACCGCCAACAACGCCGCCAGTGCCGCGGCCCGCGCCGGATCGGGAGTCTGGCCAGCACCGGCCAGCGAGCCGACGGCCAACGCCGTCATCAACGCAGTGGTGGACTCAGGCCCAACCGACAGCTGCCTGCTGGAGCCAACCACCGCATAGACCAGCAGCGGACCAATCAGCGTCCATAGCCCGACCACCGCCGGCAGCCCCGCCACCTCTGCGTAGGCCATCGACTGCGGAATCATGTACGCGGCGACAGTGAGCCCCGCCAGCAGGTCACCGCGCAGCCATTTCCGGTTGTAGTGCCGAAGGGTGAGCAGGCCGGGCACCAGCGAGCGCCAGGAAAAGCGCTGAGTCGGCACCGGCGGGTTTACCATCAGGCAACGCTACCGCTGATCGGCGGCGACGCCTGGGTGAAAGCTGCTCACAGATCCACGCGGCTGCGTCCGCCCAAACCCACGTAACGCTCCGGGTTGGCGGTCAGGACGATGACCTGGGTGTCCTGCCCGCCGCCCTCCAGGGCACGCAGCATACGCCCCAGCCGGGGTGTGTCGGTGTAGCCAAGCGCATCATCCAGCAGTACCGGCACCCGATCGACCGGGTTCACCAGCCGGGCGGTGGCCATCCGGATCATGATCAGCAATTGCTCGCGCGCGCCGGTGGACAGCGCGTCGAACTCGATCCAGGTGCCCTCCAGGTAGCGGGCGCTCACCGTCAGGTCGGGTTCCACGCGCACATCGAAGTCGCGATCGGAATACGCCTTGGCACCGAGTTCAGCGATGGCGGCCCTGAATGGCTCCAGATAGTTGCGTTGTGCCGCGTCCTGATGGGCCAGCAAGGTCTGCTCGAGCCGGAGCGCCGCGTTGGCGCGCCGGCTGATTGACTCAGCCCGCTGATCGGCGACCTCGAGGGCGGTCTGCGCTGCATCGGACTCCTGCTGCACCGCGGCAGCGTTGAGCCCGTTCAGTTCTCCGGTGAGCGTGCACTCGTTGTCGCGGCTCTCGCCGATGATGTGCCTCAGATCCTCGACGCGGGCGCGGGCATCCTCGTGGGCAGCCACCACCCGGTCGGCGCCCAGTTGCTCCAACTGGTCCAGACAGACTGCCACCTGCTCGTGGGCCGTGGTCAGGTCAACGGCGCCGTGAGTGGCAGCCTCGGCAAGCGCCTCATCCGTGCATGCGACCCGCTCTTGGGTCAGCGCCACTCCGGCTATCGCCGCCTGTTCAGCGAGCACGGTATGGCGACTGGCCAGCTCGGTGACCTTGCCAGCGCGCTCCTCACGCTGCTGCCGCAAGCCCTGCATCTGGGCACGCAACGCGCTGACCCGTTCGTTGGCGCGGCTACGCGCCGCGCCCGACCCCTGGACGCGACGATCCGCCTCGGCCGCGTCCTGGGGCAGGTCACCGTCGAAGGGCGTGGCGCACAGCTGGGTCAGGCGGGCCCGCTCATCCAGTAGGTCGGCCTCAGACCGTCCGGCCAGCAGGATGTCTCGCTGCCCCTTGGCGGCTTTCAACTCGGCAGCCGCATGCCCGCTCTCGGTGAGTCGGCGACGGGCCTCGGACGCAGTAGCGACACCAGCCTGGGTGAGCAGATCCGTCAGTCGGCGCCGGGCAGCGTCCAGTTCATCACCAAGGCCGGCCACCTGCGCTGGCGCGATCTCAACGCGCAACTGTCCGGGCAGCTCGACCGCGACCGGCTCGGTGACCGCGTGCTGCCACGCCGCCCCGGGCGTCAGCTCGACCTGTTCGGAACCGAGCACAAGGGTGCGATCGGCCTCCAACGCAGTGATGGTCAGCTGCGCGCTACTGGCCGCCAGCACCTTTTCACCGGTGACGACGTCAAGTTCGGCCTGTGCGATCTGGTCCACCAGGTGGGCGGTGATGCGGTCATCGACTTCCTGCTCCAACTGGCCGATACGGGCGCGCAGTTCTTCCAGCTGTTCGACCTGCACGGCCACCTTGGCCAACGCGACCTCGGCTGCCAGCCGCTGCTGGGCGGCCAACGCCACTTCACGGGCCTGCTCGGCCAGGCCGAGTGCGTCTTCCGCAGCCGCGAGTTCGTCCCTGACCCGGGTCACTTCCTCCTCGATCGGGGCGAGCGACTCCCGCTCGGCCGCCAGCAGGGCTTCGACCTCCGCAACCGTGGCTTCAGCTTCGGCGAGCTCGCGCGCTGCCTGCGTGCGAGCCTCGAGTGCCCGTCGGGCACGATCCTCGGCGTACTCAGCCGCAGTGAGCGCCGCTTGGGCGGCCTGCGCGGTCGCGATGGCGGCATCGACCTTTGCCCGTTCAGCTCCAGCCTGCTGGAGCTCCGCCTCGGCGGACTGCAACAGCTGCTGGTGGCGTTCGGCTTCTGCCACGGCGCGCTGCAGCCGGGCCTGACAATCCTGCAGCCTGTCCAGGCCCGCCTGGGCCCTGGCATGGCGATCCCGGGCGGCTGCCAAGGCGTCGAGCGCCTGCTTGTAGTCGCCCCTCGGAGTCTTGTTGTTAGCGGTGAAGTAGAGGTTGGCCTCCGCCGTGGCGAGCGCGACGAGCCCACCAGTGTCCTCAGTGAGGTCCTGGCCGCCGGCAGCCGCTTCGAGCGCCTTCTTCAGGCTCTGGCTGCCGATGAGCCCCTGCTGTTTCAGATTGGTGGCCTGCATCAGCCGCAGCGCACCCCACAGCGTGGCGTCAGTGCCCTGCCACAGTGCGGTCAGGGCATCACAAGCAGCATCGCCAGCCAGTTGCTGGCCGCGGCGCCGACCAGAGATGAAGCTCAGTTGCGTGCTGGGCTTCTTCAGCCAGGTCCGGCTGACCCGAACCCGCTCATCGTGGATGGTCAATTCGGCTTCCACCGTGACACCCACATCCTGGCCGACCGGTTGCGCTGCCCGCACCCGGGCGTGCCTGGACGTGTGGGGCAACTCGATGAGCATGTCGAACGCGTCGATCATCGAGGTCTTGCCGATCTCGTTGGCTCCGGAGATCACCACGACGCCAGATTCCGGGAACTCGACTTCCCGTTCGCTGACCCCCTTGAAGTTCTCCAGGCGCAGGCTGTGCAACCTCATCGCCGTCCCCCCTTCTTCGGCCCGGCCAGCCGATACAGCAGTCGCAGGGCGTCGGACGCCTCGTCATCACCGTCAGCCGCCTGGTCGCGCAACTCGACCATCGCCCCGCGCAGGTAACCCGACAAGCCCAGTTCCTGGAAATCGGTGTCGTCCGGGACCGTTACCACATCACTGAACTTCTCCCACCTGGCCAACGATGCGAACACGGCCGCGTGCTGGTCCAGCACCTCCTCGAGATGGGCCGACTGCGCCATCGTGACCGTGCCATGCAGCTTGTACTTGATGATGGTTCGCTCCTTGTGCGGCAGCGATGACAACTCACGGTCCAGCGCCTCGATGTCCTGGTCACTGGCGATATCCCGATCGATCACCAGGTGCAGCCACCGGCCCACCTCGTGCTCGGTGACGCTCAGTTCGTCCAGCCCAAGGTTCACCTCGAGCACCTGCCCACGGCCGGGCTCGGTGAAGCTGGTCGATTCGTGGGTTCCTGAATACCGGATCGCACCGGACCCGTCGCTGGCCCAGCTGATGTGCCGGTCGCCCAATGCGACGTAGTGGATGGCACCCGCGGTCAGGGCGTCCTGCAGTGGCCCGGGCGCGATGTCGGCGCTCGACTCGCCATCGGAGTAGGTGACACCGGTCAACCGGCCATGCCCCACGACGATGCGCAGCGTCCCGTCGGCGACCAGACCCGGCAAAGCGCCCGCAACCGGATCGGTTTCCGGATGCTTGCCGAACCACGGAGCCGCCACCAGTTCGACACCTGGTCGCACCTGCACCGGCCCGACCTGGTCGAGCACGTGCACCGAGTCAGGCTTGCGATCCAGGAAGTCGTCAGCTCGGTAGATGGACGCCGCATCCAGTGGGTCGTGGTTGCCCGGCAGCAGGTAGATCGGGACGCCGGCCTCCCCCATCGCGTCCAGTGCTCGCCACAGGTCTGGGCGGGCCAGGTTGGCGTGCTCGAAGACGTCCCCTGCGACCACGACGAACTCGGCCCCGACGCGGCGGGCAAGCTCGCCGATCTGCCGCACGGTATCGATGCGGTCCGCGGTGAAGCGGGCCTGCGCCTCGCCCGCCAGGTAGTGCCTGGTCATGCCCAACTGCCAGTCGGAGCTGTGCAGGAAGTGCACCCGGTTTGTGGTCATGTCAGCACCCTAGAGAAGGCCACTGACAATTCCGGACGCCCTCAGCGGCGCGTCGTCACCGGGGGCTCAGATGACCCACAGATCGCTCGGATCCGGCTCGCCCGGGGCCGTCGGCCGCAGCCCGGCGAACAGGTCGGACTCGGGCAGCACGGTCGCCACCGAGCTGAACACCAACTGCCAGTCCTCGGTCGGCCAGGCCAGCGCCTGGATCTCCTGCGGAACTGCGAACCACGAGCCGTCCGGATCAATCTGGGACGCATGCGCGCGCAGCGCGTCGTCGCGGATGTCGAAGTACTCCGAACAGGCAATGCGGGTGGTGATCCGCTGCTCGTAGTTGTAGTCCGCCCAGGACGCCAGCCGCTCCGCGTACGGCGACTCCAGACCGTGCTCGTGCATCGCCGCGTCCAGCGCAGCGAAACGCAGCCGGTGGAAGCCCATCTGGTAGTAGACCTTCGAGACCGCCCACGCCTCCCCCAGATCTGGGCGATAGGACGCATCGCGCGCCAACCGCAGCGCGACCACGCTGACCCGATGGCACTGGACGTGGTCAGGGTGCGGGTAACCGCCCTGCTCGTCGTAGGTGGTCAAGACATGCGGGCGGAACTCGCGGATGATCCGAACCAGGGGGACTGCGGCATCCACCGGGTTGACCGCAGCAAAGCATCCCTCGGGCAGCGGTGGCGGCGGATCGCCTTCCGGGAAGCCGGAATCCACGTAGCCGAGCATGGCGTGTTCGACGCCGAGGATCTCCCGGGCGCGTTGCATCTCCTGGTGGCGGATCTCGGTGATGTTGGCCCAGATTTCGGGGCGGTCCATCCTGGGGTTTAGCACCGAACCACGCTCACCGCCGGTGCAGGTGGCCACCATCACCCGCGCACCCTCGGCCACGTACTTCGCCGTGGTCGCCGCACCCTTGCTGGATTCGTCATCGGGGTGGGCGTGCACGTGCAACAGCCGTAGCTGGCTGCCGTCGGCCGCCAGGGCGGTGGGCGCAGAAGACATGCGCACTATTGTGCACAAGCGACGGCGGGCTGCATGCCGCGTCCCAAGCGGCGAGGCTAAACTGGCCGAATGGCTGAACAAGAGACGGTGTGGTTGACCCGCGAGGCTTACGACAAGCTCGCCGAGGAACTGGACCACCTCAAGACCCATGGTCGACCCGAGATCTCCGCGAAGATCGCTGCTGCCCGCGAAGAGGGTGACCTGTCGGAGAACGGCGGCTACCACGCTGCCCGCGAAGAGCAGGGCCAGATGGAGGGCCGGATCAGCCAACTGGAGCAGATCATGCGCACCGCTGAGGTGGGCGACGCACCGACCAACCCGGACGAAGTGGGCGTCGGCACCCTGGTCACCATCGCCTACTTCGGCGACGAGGACGACACCGACACCTTCCTGCTCGGCTCACGCGAGATGCTCGGCCTCGACGATGACATCGAGACCCATGTCTTCAGCCCACAGTCGCCGCTCGGCGGGGCCGTCCTGGGCGCCAGCCGGGGCGATGAGGTGAGTTATCTGGCCCCGTCCGGCAAGGCCATCCAGGTCACCATCCTGGACGTGGCCCCGTTCAAGGGCTGACCTGCCGGCCAACCACGATCAGTCGAGCCAGCCCGCCTCGACGATGTAGGTATTGCAGGCCGGTCCGATCCGGTCCATGTTGTTGAGCCCGGTCCAGAACCACTCCGCCTGGTGTTCGGACGTGCCGTGCGTCGAGTCCGCCCAACGGTGCTCATAGCGCCAGAAGAAGTCCCGGTCGGCCGCCGTGACGCCGAGCCCGATCGCCAGCGCGTTGAACGCCAGCCCGTGGAAGCACTGGGCCTGCAGTTCCAGCCGCCGGTTCTCGAGCAATGCGGCGTCGCCGCTGAGCGTGCTCTGGTACCACCAACTCGCCCACAGAATGCCGGTTCGGGCCTGGACGTGATGCGCCATCTCGTGCGACAGCGTGGTCTCGATCGAGTAGGTCAGCCAGTCGTCGGCGTTGTAGTCCGATTCGTGCACGTCCAGGTTGATGTAGATCGCCTGGTTGGACGTGCAGTGCATGCCGGCGAAGTGGTCGTAGTTGCCGCAGGGCAACTCGTCCTCGATGCCGTTGACGAAGAGCATCGGCGAGGTGAGGGTGTCGCCACCCTCCCGAACCGGCGGGTCCCACGCTGCCATCAGGCAGGACGCGAACCAGTCCAGCCGATCCCGGATCTCGGACGCGGACAGGTTGTCCACGTCGATCGGGTCCAGGTTGCAGCGCACCGGACGCGCCATCCACTGCCCGTACAGCGAGTTGTCCGTGCGCCACGGGATACCGGCCTCCATGTACGGCGGCGCGGGCACGGCAGGCCCACCCGGGCCCGGACGCAGGTAGCCGTCGTTGGCGTAGTCGATCTCGGGATGCTGCCGCCCGACCGGTTCGGGTTCTGGCTCGGGTTCTGGTTCCGGCTCCGGGGAGGGCTCCGGCGACGGGGAAGGCTCCGGTTCCGGATCGGCGGATTGGGACGAGGTCCAGACATCGGTCGAGGTCGTCGAGGTCGACCACGATGTGGTCCGCGTCGAACTGGACGTCGAGGTTCCGGGTTCGAGGATGCCGGTGAACATCGCGGAGACGGCCAACACCAGGACGCCGGCCACCGCCACGATGGCCAGCACCCAGCCGCAGCCAGCGTTGCCGCTGCGGCGCGGGCCGCTAGCGTTCGGCGCGTAATAGCCACCCCGGCTGGCCTGGAAGGGCTGCATGGGCTGGTAGGGAGCGAACGGCTGCTGCGGCCGGTAGGGCTGCTGTGGGTAGGGCGGCGGTGCCGGTTGACGAGGCGGCATGGGCTGGCGCGGCGGTGCCGGCCACTGGCCCTGTTGTTGTGGTGGTGGGCCCCACGGGTTGCCCCAGCCATTCCCGCGCGCCGCGGGACCGACGGGTGGGCCCCAGCCAGGTCGCGGCTGTCCGCCGGGAGCGGGCCAAGGGCTGGTCATGGCCGTCAGCCTAGGGCAGATGGCAGGTCAAGCCGACGACGGTCAGGCCTCGATGCGAATGACGGCGCGTCCCATCACCACGCCGAGTTCCAGGTGCGCCGAGCCGTTGCCGACCACGAACTCGTCCAGTTCGCCGTGCGGTTCGCCCGGCCAACTGATCCGGCCCAGTTGGGTCTCGGAGCGGATGGTCACGTTCGCGTCCGGGGAGAGCCGCACTGTCAGGTTGCCTGATTCGACGCGCACCCGGGAACGGCCCGTGCTGAGCGGCCCCGAGAGCGTCGCGCCACCGGCCTGCACCAGGGCGTCAGCCAACTGTGCGACGCCGCCGAGGTTCGCCCCGCCGGCGCTGACCCGGATCTTGCCGAGGAACGGCACATCGACCGTGGTCAGCCGGGCACCGGTCACCTCGGCATCCACCGGGATGGCCGGGTTCACACGCACCACGAGTTCACGTCCGAAACCGAGCACGCGCAGGTCTTCGACCGTCTTGGGCGGACGCACGACGCTGAACGCGTCCAGGTTGAGGCCGATCTCGCCCTCGGTGCTCACTTCGAGCGTTACGCCCTGACGGCGCAGCGTGTGTGGCCCATCGACGGCGATGGTGGCGACCCGCGGGTCACCCACCAGCCGCACCCGGCGGCCGACCGAGCGCAGCACCAGTCGTTCGATGCCGCGGCTGCCTGCGGGACGCGGGGCTTCATCTGCCGATGCCTGGTCAGGGGTGGCCGCGGCTGGAGCAGGGTGTTCCTCGGGGGCCACGACACTGCTAGCGAACTGGCCGATGCGCTGCCAGGCGTGCTTGGCGAAGTCGCCGGCGTCCTTGAGTACCTCACCGGCGGTCGCCGCAACGTCGTCGATCTGGAAGCTGAAGACCACCTCGGGGTCCCCGTTGCCGGGTTTGCCGCTGGCGGAGGCGTCCGGCTGTTCGTTATCGGTAGCGGCGGGCTCGTCGGCAGGGATTTCGGTGGCATTCTCCGGCGCTTCGGGCTCCGCCCAGGCCCCGTCCGGCTCGTCCGCAAAGGTCTCGGGATCGGGAGCCGTCCAGTACTCCTGGACGGGTTCGTCGGCATCCTCGTCGGCCAACTCGGGGTCGGCAGATTCGGGCTCCGCGGGGGCTTCGGACTCAACGGCGACTTCGGCGTCTGGTTCGTCGGCCTCTGGCAGGACGCGCGCCGGCGGCGCTTCATAGAGCGATTCGAGGTCGGGCTGCGGTGCGGGCGGCTGCTCGGCACCAGCGATCAGGGCTGCTGCCTGCTCGGGGTTGATTCGGCCTTCGGCAAGATCATTCAGGACGCGCTTCAGCTCGACGGGGTCACTCATGCGTCAAATCTAGACGCGGACCGCGGCAACCGGAACCACGATCGGGACCTTTCCGGGGTATCCCCCTCCTGCTGGCCCTCCTTGCGCGGTGGACGCCAAGGGATGCTCGCTCGGCGATCGGCCATGTCGTCCGAGACGAACACACCCTCGACGCCCCGCACGGCACCGGTGACGAACGCAACCGCCGGAATGGCGAAGAAGGCACCTGGCACTCCGGCGAGGATCGCGCCGGCCGCGATACCGAGCAGCACCAGCAACGGGTGGATCTCGACCGCCCGGCCGAGCAGCAGCGGCTGCAGCACGTTAGCCTCGATGCTCATCACCGCGATGAAGATGACCAGCATGATCGCGGCCTTGATCGGGCCCAGGGTGACCAGCACGACCACGGTTGCCACCGCGCCGGCGATCGTGGCGCCGAGCAGCGGGATGAACGAGCAGACGAAGGTGAACGCGGTGATCGCCAGCCACAGGTTCGAGCCGAGGATCAAGGCGCCCAGCCCGGCGCCCACGCCGTCGATCGCGGCCACCACCACGGCGGCGCGGACGTAGGAGGTCAGCGAGGTCCAGCCGCCACGGACTGCCGGCTCAACCGTGACCAGCGCGTCGTTGGGGATGACCTTCTCGAAGGCGCCGGCGATTCCGCGGCCGTCCTTGAGGAAGAAGAAGGCGGCGAACAGGCAGGTGGCGAACCCGGCGAAGAAGGCGCCGACCCGCCCACCGGCAGCCGCCAGTCCGGAAGCGATCTGGTTGCGCGAATCCTGCACCACCTGGACGATCTGCTCGATCCACTGGTCGACCTGGGTATCACTCACCTGCAGGGGTCCGGTGGCCAGCCACTCCAACAGGCCGGTGAAGCCCTTGGTGGCCGCGTCGGTGAGTTCCGACCACTGGGCCGCGATCTGGGCGCCGACCAGGGTGAGCAGCCCCAACAGCACAGCCATCATCGCCAGGATGGACGTCAGGCTGGCCGCCCAGCGCGGGAACTTGCGCGTCTGGAGCCAGTTGGTCAGCGGCTGCAGCCCGGAGGTGATCAGCACCGCCAACAGCAGCGGGATGACGAGTTGGGACATCTTCTGACCGGCCAGCCAGAGCAGGACGACGACGCCGGCCAACACCAGGATCCGCCACCCCCAACTGGCCAGCACCCGCAGCCAGATCGGGGTCAGCCGAATATCGTCACTTTGGACCTCGAACTCAACCGGTTCGGGCGTTGCTTCGGTCATCGGACTCTTTCTCACGATCGGCGGGGCGCGTCCAGCATAGGCGACGCCCGGCCATCTGCCCTTGATCGCGCCGCCCTGGTGGGCATAACCGGGGGCTGCCGAGTCGACTAGCCTGTGGTGGTGATCCGGCTGACCGCGTCGAACCTGCCCCGCGATGTGCAGGTGCTGTCGTTGGTCGCGCTGTTCGTCGCGATCGGCTTCGGCGTCATGGTGCCGGTGCTGCCGGTCTTCGCCCGCGGCTTCGACGTCTCGCAGTTCGCCGTCGGGTCGGTGATCAGTGCCTTCGCGCTGGCCCGGCTGCTGATGAGTCCCTTCTGTGGCCGGCTCAATGCGCTGATCGGCGAACGGGTCGCCCTCGGCGTGGGCATCGGCATCGTGGCGGTCAGCACCGCGGCAGCAGGCCTGTCGCAAACCTTCGCGCAACTGCTCGTACTGCGTGGCGTCGGTGGCATCGGGTCGGCGATGTTCAGCGTCGCCGCCATGACGCTGCTGTTGGCCAGTGTGGACGCGACCCAGCGCGGCCGGGCCAGCGCGCTGTTCTCGGGCGGCTTCTTGGTCGGCAGCATGGCCGGTCCGGCCGTCGGCGGCGTGCTCGCAGCCATCTCGCTGCGTGCGCCGTTCTTCTTCTACGCCTTCACCCTGGTCATCGCAGGTGGGGTCGGGCTGGGCCTGCTGTCGCGTCAGGTGGTGCGCCACCAGGACCGCACCGGCGAGGCCCGGACGCCGATGCGCGAGGTACTGCGTCAGGGCCGCTACCAGGTGGCCTGCTGGGCGAACTTCACGGCCGGCTGGCAGGCACACGGGGCGCGGGCCACCCTGGTGCCGCTGCTGGTCGTCGAGGTGCTGGATCGCCCCGCGTCCTGGACTGGCATCGCCTTCTCGGTTGCTGCTGTCGTCCAGGTGCTCGCGCTCGGACCCGTGGGGCGGCTGACCGACGTCTGGGGACGCCGCGGTGTGCTGGTCGCTGGACTGCTGGCCTGTGGTATCGCTTCCGCGCTGATCCCGTTCGCGCCCAATATCGGCTGGCTGACCGCAGCGCTCTGCGTCTTCGGCGTCGGCTCGGCCGCGTTGTCCACCGCGCCGACCGCCATGGTCGGTGACGTCATCCGGGGCTCCGGCGGCACGCCGGTGGCGGTCTTCCAGATGCACTCGGACCTCGGCTCGATCATCGGCCCGCTGGCGGTCGGTGCACTGGCCGACCACTACCCATTACCCATCGCGTTCGGCATCGGCGGGCTGTTGATGCTCGTGGTGGCCGGCTGGACGGCGATGGTGCGCACTCCGCGTCCGGATGTCACTGACGAGCGGTAACGTCGGAGCATGACGCCCAAACCCATCAGTGCCCTGATGGCCCACGACTGGGCCGAGGCGTTGGCGGATCAGGAAGCCCAGATCCATGCGATGGGTGACTTCCTGCGCGCCGAGATCGCCGCCGGGCGCGGCTACCTGCCGGCCGGTGATCGGGTGCTGCGGGCGTTCTCGCGTCCGATGGCTGACGTCCGGGTGCTGATCGTTGGCCAGGACCCCTACCCGACGCCCGGGCATGCGGTTGGGCTGAGTTTCTCGGTGGAGCGGCACGTGCGTCCGCTGCCCAAGAGCCTGATCAACATCTACCGCGAGTTGCAGGACGACCTGGGCATCGCACCCGCCCTGCACGGCGACCTCACCGACTGGTTCAACCAGGGCGTGCTGCTGCTCAACCGCTGCCTGACCGTCGAACCCGGACGCTCGGCCAGCCATCGCGGCAAGGGTTGGGAGCAGGTGACCCAGGCCGCCATCGACGCGTTGGCCGCCCGCGGCGGCCCGCTGGTGGCAATCCTCTGGGGCCGGGACGCCCAGGCCCTGATGCCGATGCTGCAGTTGGCGGAGGTACCGGTCATCGCCTCGGCGCACCCCTCGCCGCTGTCGGCAAGCAATGGCTTCTTCGGCTCCCGTCCGTTCAGCCGGACCAACGATGCCCTGGTTGCGCAGGGTGCGCGTCCGATCGACTGGGCGCTGCGTCCGGTCGCCGCCCTCGACCCCTTGGAGGATTGATGCGAATCTCGTTGGTGCTGGGCTCCGGCGGGGCCCGCGGCTACGCACACATCGGCGTCCTGCAGGAACTGGAGGCCCGGGGTCACGAGGTGATCGCGGTGGCGGGCGCGTCCATGGGCGCCCTGGTGGGTGGCGCCTTCGCTGCCGGTCGGCTGGAGGAGGCCACCGAAGTGGCGACCAAGTTCTCCAAGACCGACCTGTGGATGATGTTCCGGCCCGCGCTCGGCGCGCCCGGGCTGGTCAAGAACGATCGGATCATGCAACTGCTGCGCCGGATCATCGGCGACGTGCGGATCGAGGACCTGCCGATCCCGTTCACCGCCGTCGCCACCGACCTGGTCGCGCGGCGCGAGATCTGGTTCCACGAAGGCCCGCTGCTGGCCGCGATCCGCGCGTCCATCGCGATCCCCACGGTGTTCACCCCGGTGATGCTGCAGGGCCGGCTGCTCACCGATGGTGGCCTGCTGAACCCGCTGCCGATGGAGACCTCGCTGCGGCTGGACGCCGACCTCACGCTGGCGGTTTCGCTGTTCGGCAAGGACGCCGGACGCGAGACCGGCGGTGCGATCGAGGTGTCGTCCGAGGACCACGAAACACCCGGCGAGCCCAAGGCCTGGGATCGGGTGAGTGAGAAGATCACCGAATTGCTCGCCGCCCGCACCGCCAAGCGGTTGCACCCCGATGAGGTCTTCGATCCGCTGCCCGGCGACCTGGACCTGTCGGACATGATGACGATGGCCCTGGACGTGATGCAGGCCCGCATCCAGGCCTCGCGGCTGGCAGTCAACCCGCCGGACGTGCATATCGAGGTGCCGGCCGGGCTGGGCACCATGCTCGACTTCGCCGACGCGACCCGGATCATCCAGACCGGACGCGAGTTGGCGATCGCCAAGTTCGACGAAGCGGGCCTGTGACCTGCAGTCCGGGTTTGCCCGCTGGCTGACAATGGGGGCATGGCATTCTTCTTCCGCTCCGTGCCCGAGATGGTGAGTCGCGAGCAGGCCCTGCCCGGACGCAGCACGCCGGTGCTACCCACGCCGCAGCCCGATCACCTGGTCTTCGGCATCCCGTTGGACGAGGTGCCCGCGGGGTCGCAGGTCGCCTACTTCGCGCTCGGTTGTTTCTGGGGTGAGGAGAAGCTCTTCTGGCAGACGCCAGGGGTGACCAACACGTCCGTCGGTTATCAGGGCGGTTTCACCCCCAACCCCAGCTACGAGGAGGTCTGCACCGGGCGCACCGGCCACACCGAGACCGTGCGCGTCTGCTTCGACCCGGAACAGGTGGACTACGAGGCGCTGGTGCGCCAGTTCTTCGAGTCGCACGACCCGACCCAGGGCTACCGGCAGGGCAACGACGTCGGAACGCAGTACCGCTCCGCACTCTTCCCGGTGGACGCCGAGCAGGACGCGGTCGCGCATCGTGTCCGGGATGAGGCGACCCGCACCTACGCCGCGGCCGGCTACGGCGAACTGACCACGGAGATCTCACCCGCCGCCGACTGGCCGTTCTACCCGGCCGAGTTGTACCACCAGCAGTATCTGATCCGGAACCCGAACGGCTACTGCCCAATCCACGCGACCGGGGTCAACTGTGCCCCTTCCACCTGAGCGACTTTCGTCATACAATAATCGCATGGGGCTTGAGGTAAGCGACGAACGCGTACAGCAGCTTGCCGCTGAGGCGGAGGCTGGCTACGACGTCGAGGAACTGAAGCGTCGTGGGCGAGGGCGTCCGGGACGCGGTGCCGAACCCATGCAGGTCATTGCTGTTCGCCTCACCGAGGAAGAGCTCGCGGCCGTGGACGAGCTTGCCCGTAGACGCGGACAATCTCGTTCAGACGCGGTCCGCGACGCTTTGGCCATCGCGACTGCTGCGGGATGAGGATTCATCCCGCCTCGAGAAAGCACGGAGTGCGCGACGAGGACGCTCTTCAGGCCGCGACTTGGCCACTGTGGATCGAACCACTTGATGAAGACACGGGCGAGTTCACCAAGGAACTCCGGCTCGGATTCGACACGCAGGGACGGCTCCTGGAGACCGTCGTCCTGACGGCCGAGGATGGCGATGAATTGCTCATTCACGCGATGCCTGCTCGCCGTAAGTACATCGAGTTGCTGCCGTGACCGGGCCGCTTCCATCTCAACGACCGGGGTCAGCTGCGCCGGTTAGAGCTCGGCCAGCCCCTTGATGATGGTGGCGACACCGCCGGCCAACGCGATCACGACCACCATCCTGCGGGCCAACGCGTCCGACACCCGGCCGGACAGGCGGCGACCCACCTCGATGCCCACGGCCAGCCCGGCCAGGCAGAACAACCACGTCCGCAGGTCGAGTTGGGGGAAGCCGCGCGCAACCAGCGTCGTGCCGGACAGGAAGATGAAGTAGACCTGCACACTGGCCACGAAGACCCGGTGCGTCCAGTTGTTCGAAAGCTGGTAGAGCACCATGGCCGGCCCGCCGACCGCGGCGATGGCATTCATGAAGCCGGACAACAGGCCTGCCCCGACCGCTCCCCCGCGTCCCTTGAATACCCGGGCCCGCGACGAGGCGAGGGTGGCGAGCAGGGCGACCACGATCATCACGCCCACCGCGATCTGCAGTTGCGCGCCGGGCAGCGAGCGCGCCAGCCAGGCGCCCGGGATGATGCCCAGCATCGCCGGGATCACCAGCCAGGGCAGCGTCCGCCAATCGACGTCGCGCCAGACCCCGACCAGCACCAGGCCGGACGTGATGACCCCCAGCACCTGGAGCAGCAGCACGGCCGGCTCGGGGCCCATCAGCAGGACGAGCAGCGGGCTCGCAACCAGCGCGAAGCCCATGCCGGTGATCCGCTGGGTGGAGGCGCCGAGCACCACCACCAACGCGATCAGCCAGACTGTGTCCATCGGTCCATCATGCCCGCGCCGCCGGGAAAGCTGGAATCAGGATGTGGCAGGGCCACGTGACCAGCAGGAACGCTCAGAAGTGCAGCTTGGTGCCGAAGCCGGACGCCACGATCACCGCGACCCCCCACAGCACCACCAGCACCGTCAAGATGAAGACGCCGTAGGCGCACACGCGCGCCCAGGGGCGGACGAGCACCGGCTCACCCGGCCTGGCGGTCGCGCCTTCGGCCCAGGCGAGCAGGCGGATGCCGCTGGCGAACAGCGCCGGCAGCCCGGCCCCCAGGACGCCGGCCACCACCAGCACCTCGACGAATGAGCGGGTTACCAACCAGAACAGGTCCATTGCTCGCTCCTCAGACCGTCGCGTCCACGCGAGGCCGGTCGACTTCCCAGTCCTCGTTGACGTTGTGGCTGCCGATCGGGTGCCGCTGGGCCCGCAGGAACATCAGGGCCGCCATCGCCACCATGAACATGAAGATCACCACGCCGCCGAAGGCCCCGCCCAGCAGGTTGGCGATGAACCAGGTGACGGCCCCGACCAGCGCCGCGCAGGGCAGCGTGGTCAGCCATGCGGTCAGCATCCGGCCGGCGACGCCCCAGCGCACCTTGGCGCCCGGACGCCCCACGCCCGATCCGAGGATGGAGCCGGTCGCCACGTGGGTGGTGGACAGTGCGAAACCGAAGTGGCTGGACGTCAGGATCACCGCCGCCGAGGAACACTCAGCCGCCATGCCCTGGGCCGGGGAGATTTCCACCAGGCCCTTGCCCAGCGTCCGGATGATGCGCCAGCCGCCGACGTAGGTTCCGGTCGCGATGGCCAGCGCACAGGTGACCTTCACCCAGAACGGGATGGCCTCGGTGCTACCCCAGTGCCCGCTGGCGATCAGGGCGAGGGTGATCACGCCCATCGTCTTCTGGGCATCGTTGGTGCCGTGCGACAGCGAGACCAGCGAGGCGCTGCCGATCTGGCCCCAGCGGAAGCCCGCGTCCGCGTAACGCTGCGCGACGCCGCGGGTGATGCGGAAGATCAGTGCGGTGCCGGCGGTCGCGACCAGAATCGCGATGACCGGGGAGATCAGGCTCGGCACGATCACCTTGCCGAAGACGCCGTCCAGCTTGGTGCCATCGCCGAACCACTTGACGCCGGTGACACCGATGCCGGCCATCGCGGAGCCAACCAGACCACCGAACAGCGCGTGCGACGAACTCGAGGGCAGGCCCTTCATCCAGGTGAACAGGTTCCACAGGATGCCGCCCACCAGGCCCGAGAGCAGGATGACGAGCAACGGCGCTCCGCCGTTGGCGATCAGGTCCTCGCGCGGCGTGCCGTCCGGGTTCTGGATTCGGATCACGGCGTTGGTCACGGTCAGGGCGACCTCGACGGACAAGAAGGCGCCCACCAGGTTCAGGACGGCGCACAGGATGACGGCGACGCGGGGCTTCAATGCCCCCGTGGCGATCGAGGTGGCCATCGCGTTCGCCGTGTCATGGAAACCGTTGGTGAAATCAAAGGTCAATGCAGTGATGATGACGAGCGCGAGGAGCAGGTAACCGGCGGTCACGAAAGTCATGCTAACCCCGATCGTTCACCGGGAGCACACCGGCCGTTCACCTATTGGGCAACTGCTGGCAACCTGCAGGTCAGCCGGGGAAGAGTTCCTCGATCACCTGGGCGAAACCGTCCTCCGGACAGCTGGCCGTAACCCGGTCGGCGGCCGCCAGCAACTCCGGCACCGCGTTCGCCACGGCAACGCTGAACGCACCGACGCCGAACATCGGGAAATCGTTGTGGTTGTCCCCGAAGACGACGACCTCAGCCAGCGGGACGCCGAGGGCCCCACACAGGCCCCGCAACGCGTCCCCCTTGTGCACTCCCTTGGCGGTGAACTCGCACAGGAAATCGTTGGACAAGGTGACCTCGGCGACCTCACCGAACTCGGCCCGCAGGGCCTCGGCCACCCGCACCAGTTCGGTGTACTCGGCACCGATCAGGATCTTGTGCGGCACGAATGGCAGGTCGGCCAGGCCTGCTACCTCGATGGGGCGACTGTCGTTCTCCTTGGCCTCGAAGGGCACCGCGAAGTGGTCGATGCGGTTGGTGTAGACGACGTCCTCGTTGTGGGCCATGTAGGCGGCATCGAAACCGCTGATGACTTCGGCGGCGCGGGCGGCCAACTGCGGATCGAGCCGTTTGGCGAACAGCGGGACGCCGTCGTCGGCCCGGACAGCCGTGGCGCCGTTGTAGCCGATCAGGTACAGCCCCTCGGTCTCGATGGCATGGCGCCGCAACTGGGTCTGCAGGCCGTGGATGGTGCGTCCCGACACGATCACCAACTGGGCACCAGCGTCCCGGATGCGCGCCAGCGCCGCCCGGTTGCGGTCGGACAGTCGACTGCCCAGCGGCACCAACGTGTCGTCGAAGTCGGTGGCGACCAACCGGTAGGGCATCGCGTCCACCAAGGTCACCCGGCACGCACGACGCGGCTCGAGTGACCCCGGACGTAGGGCCCGGCACCTTCGTGACCCAGTCCTGCACGCCCAATGCACGAGCGGCGTTCAGCGGCCAATACGGGTCGCGCAGCGCCGCACGGCCAAGCAGGATCACGTCGGCGTCGCCGGCCTGGAGGTGCCGCTCGGCCTGCTCCGGCTCGGAGATCAGCCCGACCGCCGACGTGGGCACCCCGCTGTACTCGCGGACCCGGCGGGCGAACCCCGCCTGGTAGCCCGGGCCGGTGGCGATCTGCTGGGAGGGCAGGATGCCACCGCTGGAGACGTCCGCCAGGTCGAGGCCATGGCCGGCCAGGATCTTGACCAGTTCGGCGGTCTGGTCCACGTCCCAGCCGTCGGGCAGCCAGTCGGTGGCGCTGAGCCGGATGAACAGCGGCTTCTCCGCCGGCCACACCTCGCGGATCGCGTCCACGACCTCGACGACGATCCGCGTCCGGCCGGCGAAATCACCGCCGTAGCGGTCGGTGCGCTGGTTCGACAGCGGTGAGCAGAACTGGTGCAGCAGGTAGCCGTGGGCGGCATGGATGTCGATCGCGTCGAAGCCGGCCTGATCGGCCCGGGCCGCGGCATCGCCGAAGGCCTGGACGATGCCCTCGATCTCGGCGATGTCCAATTCGCGGGGGGCGGCGTAGCCGGGGAAGTCCAGCGGGGACGGGGCGACGGTCTGCCAGCCACCCTCGTCGGTCGGCACGCTGTTCCGGTCGAAACCGGGGTGGCCTCGGTAGATGGACGCCTTGCGTCCGGCATGGGCCAACTGCACCGCGATGGCAGCACCCTGCTCATGCACGAAATCGGTGATCCGCCGCCAGGGCGCGATGTGGGCGTCGTCCCACAACCCGACGTCCTCCGGGGAGATCCGGCCGGCCGGCTCGACAGCGGCGGCTTCGGTGATCAGCAGGCCGAACCCGCCGACCGCACGCGAACCCAAGTGCACCAGGTGCCAGTCATCGGGCATCCCGTCGCGAGCGCTGGACATGTACTGGCACATCGGGGAGAGCCAGATGCGGTTGGGGACGGTCAGCCCGGCCAGGGTAATCGGTTCAAACAGGTGCACCATGTGTTACTCCTATGTCAACCGGGTGTTGGATGCAAGTCCGAAGGGCTGTTGCGTGGCGCCGCGTCCGCCGCCACCCCGGACGCGGCGCTTCCCTTCGGGAAGTTTGCTTCCCTTGCAAGGCGAGCGTTTCGCCGGACGGGAAGCGCCGCACACGGGAGACAGCTGTCCAGCCTAGTTTTCTTGGGCATGCGAAAGGGGCGGCCCCACAGCGTGGGAACCGCCCCCTCCGGTTGCTGGTCGGTTGTCAGCTGAGGACGCGGACCGCTCCGTTGAAC
Source organism: Brooklawnia sp. (assembly GCA_040767325.1). GTDB lineage: Bacteria > Actinomycetota > Actinomycetes > Propionibacteriales > Propionibacteriaceae > Brooklawnia. The sequence goes on from JAXGOU010000017.1 coordinate 35,380, forward strand.
CCGCCGTACATCGGCGAGATGCTCAGCGGGATGCCGTAGTTGAGCGAGTTGATGATTTTGCCGTCGCCTACGTAGATGCCCACGTGGCCGTAGCCGTAGGTGAACACCAGGTCGCCGGGCTGCAAGGCGCTAAACGGCACCGGGATGCCGGCGGCCGGCTGGCTGTACGAGGTGCGCGGGATCGAGACGCCCACCGCGGCGAACGCGGCCTGGGTGAACCCGGAGCAGTCGTAGGCGTTCGGCCCGGTGCCACCGGTGGCGTACGGCTTGCCGAGCTGGGTGTAGCCCCACTCGACCGCACGCACACCGCGGGTCACGCTCGTGCCCAACATGTCGTAGTACATCGTGCCGCCCTGGAACTGCTGCACGATGGCCGAGCCGTTCCACTGCTCATCGGAGGTCGGGTAGCCCAGGAAGCCCCACTCGGCGCCACGAGCCTCGTAGGCGCTGTGGAAGCCTTCCTTGGTCATGTGGACGCCGGTACCGGTCCACCACAGGGCGCCGCCCTGGAACCACTGGACGCTGCCGCCGTCCTTGCGGGGCTGCTCATTGCTGATCGGGTAACCCAGCACGCCCCACTCCTGGCCCTGCATGGCGTAGTAGGTGCCGAAGGCCGCGGTGGTCATCACGGTGCCGGAGGTGGGCGACCACCACAGGATGCCGTTCTGGAAGTGCTGCACGGTGCCGCCGTTGCGGGCGGGCTGCTCGTTGGTGGTCGGGTAGCCGAGCTGGCCACCGACGCCACCCAGGGCATCGTGGAAAGAACCGAAGCCGAAGCGGGTCGAGGTGATCGGCAGATCCGGGTACCAGTAGAGCTTGCCGCCCTGGAACTGCTGCATGGTCCCGCCGTTGGCGCCGGCCTGCTCGGAGCCGACCGGGTAGCCCAGCGCGCCGGCCTGCTGGCCGTCCGCGGTGTAGTAGGCGAGGAAGCCGGCCCGCACCACGTGGCTGCCGGTGGTCGGCGAGTAGAACACCGTTCCGCCGACGAAGGTCTGCTTGGCGCCGCCACCCGGCAGGGCGGTCAGCGCTGAGGTCGCAGCACCCAGCACCTTGACGTTGGCCTGGTAGGTCGCCGCGAAGACGTCCCCGACCGGGTAGGTCGCAGCTGCCGCCATGTCGGCGGTGGGCTCGGTGGTAGTGGTCGCCGGGGCGGCAGCCGTCGTGGTTGCCGGGGCGGTGGTCGCAGGAGCGGTGGTCGCCGGGGCGGTGGTGGACTGCGTCGCGCTCGGGGTGGCCGGCGCGGAGGCGCTCGGAGTGGCCGAAGTGGACGCGCTTGGGGTGGTATCGATCGGCTCGTTGGCATGCGCGGTCGAGACTGGAGTCAGGACTGCGGCTCCGGCCAGCGCCGCGAGGGCGATGGACGCCTGGAGCCAGGCCAGCGCACGGTTTCGTACTGCCATCTACAAAGAACTCCCATTCAGGAGACGGCTGGGGTGCGCCGTCCAGTGGTGGTCGGTTTGGTGCGTTGAGCGACCATCCCGTTTCCTTAACAATTCTCAGGGAATCATAGATGTTTCTCAATCTCAAGTCCTGGGCAAGAAGTTGCTGAGACTTTCTAAGCAACTCCGGGCAACTGCCCGGCGGGCAGGACCCGTCTAGGCTTTCGATCATGAGCACCACGGACCCGGACGCGCTGGTCACCGCCTTCTCACAGGCATTCGGAACCCAACCGGACGGGGTCTGGTCGGCGCCCGGCCGCGTGAACCTGATTGGCGAGCACGTCGACTACCAGGACGGCCTGTGCCTGCCCATCGCCTTGCCGCTGCGCACCTGGGCGGCGATCGGCAAGCGGGACGACGGTCGCGTCCGGCTGGTTTCGCAGCAGATGGACCAGACCTATGACCTGGCCCTGAACGAGATTGGGCCGGGAAATCCGTCCGGTTGGGGTTCGTACGCGGCGGGCGTCCTGGGGTTGCTGGCGCAATCGGGCCAGCCGGTGACCGGCGCCGACGTGCTGGTGAGCTCAGACCTACCCATCGGGGCCGGCCTGTCTAGCTCTGCGGCCTTGGAAGCTGCGGTTGGGGCAGCCGCCAGTGAGGCCTTCGGCCTCGGGCTGCTGGACGACGACGCGTCCCGGACCGAACTGGCAGAACTCTGCCGGCGCGCCGAGAACGAGATCGCCGGGGCACCGACCGGCGGGATGGACCAGGCGGCCGCGCTGCGCAGCCACGAGGGACACGCCCTGCTGCTGGATTGTCGCGATGGCTCGATCAGTCATGTCCCGTTCGACCCGGCCGGCCAGGGCCTGCAATTGCTGGTGATCAACACCCGGGCACACCACTCGTTGGTGGATGGCCAGTACGGCGCGCGTCGGGCCAGTTGTGAACAGGCCGCCCAGATCCTTGGCGTGCCGACTCTCCGCGAGGTGCCGTTCGACCAGGTCGACGCGGCGCTGGAGAAGTTGACCGATCCGGTCCTACACCGCCGCGCGGAACACGTCATCCGCGAGATCGAGCGCGTCCGGCAGGCCGCCGACAGCCTACGGGCCGGCGACTATGTGAACCTCGGCCTGCTGCTGGTGGCCAGCCATGCGTCCCTGCGCTTCTTGTTCGAAGTGAGCTGCCCCGAACTCGATCTGGCCGTCGACACCGCCATTCGCAACGGCGCCCTCGGCGCTCGGATGACTGGTGGCGGCTTCGGCGGCTCGGCGATCGCACTGGTCAAGGCCGACCAGGCCGAGGCGATCACGCACGCGATCGAGTACGCCTTCCTGTCCACCGGATGGCGAGTTCCCGAGATCTTCGCCGCGAAGGCCGGCGGACCGGCCTGCTGACCTGCGACCCCTATCGGAGGAGAACACATGTCCGACCCCGCTCTGGACGCCGCTGTTGCCAAACTGACCGCTGACGGCGCTGCGTCCTCCGTGATCGCCGCCTTCATCGATCGCTACCGTCGCTTCGCCGGCGGTGAGACCGGCTACGTCCACGAGGACGATCTGACACCGCTCACCGATCCCCCGTTGCTGACCGAGATGGAGGTCAACGACCACGCGATCGACGCCATCGGGCGCACGGCGGTGATCCGGCTGAATGGCGGGCTCGGCACCTCGATGGGGCTGGCCGGCCCCAAGTGCCTGATCCCGGTCCGCGACGGCCTCAGCTTCCTCGACATCGTCGTCCGGCAGATCCTGGCCCTGCGCCAGCAGTACAACGTCCGGTTGCCGCTGATCCTGATGGACAGCTACAACACCTCGGATGAGTCGCTGGCCGCGTTGGCTGCCTACCCGGACATTGATGTTGGCGAGTTGCCGTTGGACTTCCTGCAGAGCCGCGAACCCAAGTTGCTGGCCGACACCCGATTCCCGGTCGAGTGGCCGGCCGACCCGGAACTTGAGTGGTGCCCGCCCGGTCACGGCGACTTCTACCCGTCCTTCCACGCCTCGGGGCTACCGACCCAGCTACTGGACGCCGGGTTCCGCTACCTGTTCATCGCGAACATGGACAACCTGGGCGCGCTGCCCGATCCGGCGATCGCCGGCTGGTTCGCCGAAAGCGAGGCCCCGTACGCGGCCGAGGTCACCGAACGCACCGACATGGACCGCAAGGGCGGTCACCTGGCCCACCGCAAGCGCGATGGTCGTCTGGTGCTGCGCGACACCGCACAGGTGGCCCCGGACGAAATGGGCTACTTCATCGACATAGAGCGCCACCCATGGACGCACTGCAACAACCTGTGGATCAACCTCGAACACCTGGTCGCGGTGCTGGACGAGAACCGCGGCTCGATCTCACTGCCGCTGATCGTCAACCGCAAGACGGTCGACCCGGCCGATCCCGACTCACCTGCAGTCGTGCAGCTTGAGGGGGCGATCGGGGCGGCGGTCGAGGCCTTCGACGGTGCCCGGGCGATCGGTGTGCCGAGGAGTCGGTTCCTGCCAGTCAAGTCGACCGCCGACCTGCTGCTGTTGCGCAGCGACGTCTACGACTTCACCGCCGACGCCAGGCTGGTCGCCCAGCGGCCGGCCCCGTTGGTCCGGCTGGATCCTGAGCACTACCGGCTGATCGACGATTTCGAGGCGCGCTTCCCGGCCGGACCGCCGTCGCTGATCGGCACCGACTCGTTCACCATCGAGGGCGACATCACCTTCGGAGCCGGCGTGGTCGCCGAGGGCGAGGTGCTGCTGCGCGCCGAGGCGCCGGAGGTCATCCCCGACGGCAGCCTGGTCACCAGCGTCGGGCGCGACGCTCGCCGGGGCTGAGGCCCGGGCCTCGAAGCCCCTTAGAGCAGGGTGTCGATCGGCTGGTGGTCCATGTCGTCGAAGTCCTGGTTCTCGCCCGCCATCGCCCAGATGAAGCTGTAGGCCTGCGTCCCGACGCCGGAGTGGATCGACCAGCTGGGCGAGATGATCGCCTGATGGTTGGCCACGATCATGTGCCGGGTCTCCGTCGGCTCGCCCATCAGGTGCACAACGCGAGCATCGGCCGGGACGTCGAAGTAGAGGTAGGCCTCCATCCGGCGGTCGTGGGTGTGCGCCGGCATGGTGTTCCACATGCTGCCCGAGTGCAGCCGCGTCCAGCCCATCACGATCTGGCACGACTTGATGCCATCGGCATGGATGAAGCGGTTGAGGCTGCGCCGGTTGGCGTGCTCCTGGTCACCCAGTTCACGCACGTCCGCGGCACCGGGCTGGGCCGCGACGGTCGGGTAGCTGGTGTGGGCCGGCGCGCTGAACAGGTAGAACAGCGCCTGCTCGTCACCCGCGGACGCGAAGCTGACCTCGCGCACCCCGCGGCCGAGGTAGACACAGCCGCCCTTCTCGAGCCGGTACTCGTCACCATCAGCGGTGACCACGCCGGTGCCCTGCACCACGAAGACACCCATCTCGCGACGCTGCAGGAAGTACTCGGCACGCAGTTCGTCCGGCGCCTCCAACCACAGCGGTCCATCGCTGGGCGCGGCGCCACCGACGATCACGCGGTCCTGGTGGGAGTGCACCAGGGTGATCTCACCGGGGACGAAAACGTCGGGGATGAGGAAGTTCTCGCGCAACTCCTCGGTGGTCATCAGCGCGACTTCCGCCTGGCTGACTGCGTGACGATTCTCCATGGTTACCTCCGGCGAAGTGGATCAATTGGCGAAACTACCGTTTCGCAGCGCGACACGTCCTAGTGTACCGCAACTCGGCGGACACTGCGACGCGGATGCCACCAACCGAGGCCGCCCCGACCGAGCCGGCTCAGGACGTTGCAGCCTGCCAGGCCTGCACCAATCCGGCGGCCAACTCCCCCACCTCGGCCGCTGAGCGTCCAGCCTTGTAGAGCGAACTCCCGAAGCCGGCTCCGGCCGCACCGGCCCGCACCCACTCGCCCAGGTTCTGTGCGTCGACGCCCCCGACCGGCAGCAGCGCAACGTCCGGGGGCAGCACCTCGCGCCAGGCCTTCAGCGATCCGATCCCCAGCGCGCTGGCCGGGAAGAGCTTGAGGTTGCGCGCACCGGCCCTGATGGCGGTGAAGGCCTCGGTCACCGTCGCCACCCCGGGGTAGGAGGTCATGTCCAACCGCACGGTTTCGGCGATCACTTCCGGATCACAGTTCGGCGAGACGATGATCTGTGCCCCGGCAGCGTTGCATGCCCGCACGTCGTCCACGTTGAGCACGGTGCCGGCCCCGATGATCGCCCGCCCGGCGTACTCGTTGGCCAGCAGCGTGATCGACTCCAGCGGGGTCGGCGAGTTCAGCGGCACCTCGATGGTGGTGATTCCGGCGTCGACCACCGCCCGGCCGATCTCGAGCACCTCATCGGGACGCACCCCGCGCAGAATGGCGATCAGGTTGCCGCTCATCACTGCTCCTCGTCGATCAGTCCGGCACCCAGCGCCGATTGCCACAGGCCACGAATGGTCGCCTCCGCGCTGGCCGGACGCGATGCCACCCCGATCCACTCCAAAGCCCGCTGGTACCGGGCCACCAGATGGTCGGCACCGAGCAGCAGCACCTCGGCGTGGCTGCCCTGCAGCGCGGCGGCCCTGGCCAGTACCTCCTGGCCGATCAACAGGCCCGAGATCGCGTCCGGAACCTGATCGGCGGGCAACTGCGCGTCCAGCACCGAACTGCGGATGACGAAGGCCGCGAACGCCAGCGGCCGACCGGTCTCGGCCAACTTCAAGCCCCAGTCGAACCCGGGCCGCCAGTCGTGGTCGGCTGCGGCGGGGGCGGCGGCGCGTCCCACCATCGAGTGGTCGGCGAGCAACCCGAACAACTCGCCCGACATCGCCGTGTCGAAGTCGAGCATGGTGCCGTCCAGCACGGTTGCCCACTTGGTGTGCGTTCCGGGCAACGCGATCGTCGCGGTCACCCCGGGCTCGAGATCGGCAGCCACGCCGGCCAACTGGGTCTCCTCACCGCGCATCACGTCGGCATTGGGCTGGCTCTTCTTGACCCCGGGGATGATGGGCAGCGGACCGCGTGGGGTGTCCACGACGACCAGCCCACCGCGGGACGCCAACTCGGCCGGCACCGTCCGGTACTCGGCCGGACGCCACCCCTGGGCGGCCCCGACCATCCCGCAGGTGATCATCGGCAGGCCCGGGTACTCGTCCAACCAGGCCCCGACCATCCGCTCCAGGATGGCGGCGAACTCGGCGTCCCGATCTGCCGCGTCCATTTCGACGCTCAGGATGCCCTCCCCCACGCTCTGCGCCAAGACCACCGGTAGCGAATCAGCCCTGCCAAGTAGGTAGGCCCGGGCATTCGTCGTGCCCCAGTCGATGGCGATGAGTTGCGGTTTGGTGTCGAGCGGCAGCATGCTCCTAGACTTGTGCGCCGCGCGGACACTGTCAAGCGATACTGGTCCGAGTGGATCGGACGCTTTACACTTACAAAGTCAAGGGAGTTTCTTAAGGATCTCCCAAATGTCCCACCCCGGAGGGAGGCAGCATGACCGACGAAGCGAGCCGTCATATCGACGAAGCCGCCACCGAAACTGCGGTCAACCCTGCTGTCGCCCCCGCACCCAAGCGGCCCGAACCGCGGGGTGCCACGTCCACCAAACGCTCGGACAAACTGCCCCTGCTGACCTTCCTAGGACGCAATCAGCGCGGCCCCGGGGTGCTCGCCGGAGGTGCGGTCGGAGTGCTCCTGCTCGGAGCGATTGCGCTGGTCGTGGCGCTGGTCGCGGTGACGATCGCGATCGGGCGCGCCCCGCAGGAGGCGGCCGCCAACCCGCGCGCCACCGTCACCCAGACCACGCCCTCGGCGCCCACCAGCTTCACCTCGCCCGAGCCGACCGGCGTCCGCTGGACGCCGCTGCCGATCCAGACCGGCGTGCCGCAGTTCCAGCCTTCCTACGAGCCGACGCCGACTCCGAAGCCGACGCCGTCGACCACCCAGGCCGCTGCACCGGCCGAGCCCGGCCCGCCCGCAGAGGCCACCGAGTTCGGGCGTCCGGTGCCACCCGGCCAGACCAACGCTCCGCCAGGGTGACCCTGCACCACTAGACTCGCGGCTGTCGGTCGTCCCGGGAGAGGGTCATGGCAAGCAGAGTCGCGCGGTTTCTCACAGCACTGGTTGTGCTGATCGGCCTGTCCACGGTTCCTGCTGGGGCGGCGGACGGTGGCATCGACACGTACGTGGTGGACGCGGCGGTCGGCCAACAGGGCGAGTTCAGCTACCAGGCCACCATCACCCCATCCCCGTCGGCACCGGACGAGCTGACCATCCGACTGGCCACCCGGTCCGACGAGCCGGACGACGTGACGCACGTTTTCGAGATCACTGACCTGGTGGTGGCTGATGCCAA
>JAXGOU010000018.1:0-39987 GCA_040767325.1 Brooklawnia sp.
GATCCGGCCCGCATCGCCTTCACAGTGCCCGAGGGCGAAGGCTGGCGTGATGTCAGTTGGGCCGAGGTCAGCGACATCGCCGACCAGGCGGCGGCCGGTCTGATCGCCCTGGGCCTGAAGCCCGAGCAGCCGGTGGCGATCGCCTGCAGCACCCGCTACGAGTGGGTGCTCGCCGATCTGGGCATCGCCCTGGCGGCCGGCGCCACCACGACGGTCTACCCGAACACCTCGTCCGATGACCTGCTGCACATCGTCAAGGACTCCGACTCGGTGATGATGATCGTCGAGAACGCTGAGCAACTCGACAAGGTGCACAGCAAGACCGAACTCGTTAGCCAGCTCAGCCACATCGTGCTGATCGATGACGACCGGGAGTCCGACGCGAAGGCCGATGAGCGGGTCATCTCGTGGCTGACCCTGCTCGACCGTGGCCGCGAGCACTTGGCGGCCAATCCGACCTGTGTCGACGATGCGATCGCGACCGTCGGCCCCGACTCGTTGTCGACGCTGATCTACACGTCCGGCACGACCGGGCAGCCCAAGGGCGTCGAGTTGCTGCACCGCTCCTGGACCTATGAAGGTGCCGCCGTCGCATACCTCGAATTCGTGGACGCCGACGATGTGCTCTACCTCTGGCTGCCGCTCAGCCACGTCTTCGGACGCGACCTGCTGGCCGTTCAGCTCGCGGTGGGCTTCCGGGCGATCGTTGATGGTCGTCTGGACCGGATCGTGCAGGGTCTCGGCGAGACCCACCCGACGATCCTGGTCGGCGTCCCACGAATCTTCGAGAAGGTCCGCGCCGCAGTCATGACCAAGAACCCCTCCAGCGGCCTCAAGGGACGCATCTCGCGGTGGGCGTTCAGCGTCGGTCACCGCTCGCACCCGTACCGGCTGGCCGGACGCCCGATGCCGGCCGGACTGGCCTTCCAGTACCGGATGGCCGAGAAGCTGGTCTTCTCGAAGCTCAAGGAGGCCCTGGGTGGCCGGATGCGCTTCATGGTCTCGGGTTCCGCAAAGCTCTCCCGCCAGGTGCAGGAGTGGTTCTACAGCGCCGACATCACGATCATCGAGGGCTACGGCGCCACCGAGACCGCGGCCATCACCTTCGTCAACCTGCCCGACCGGCCGCGCTTCGGCACTGTCGGCCCGGTGCTGCCGGGGTTGGAGGCCAAGCTGGCCGAGGACGGTGAAGTGCTGGTCAAGGGCCCGACCGTGGCCCGCGGCTACCACAACCTGCCCGAGGAGACCGCTGAGGCGTTCGTCGACGGCTGGTACCACACAGGCGACATCGGCACCCTGGATGCCGATGGCTACCTGACCATCACCGACCGCAAGAAGGACCTGTTCAAGACCACCAGCGGCAAGTTCGTGGCGCCGCAGAAGGTGGAGAACGCGATCATGGCGAACATCCCGTACGTCTCGCAGGCCGTTGCCATCGGTGACGACCGCAAGTACGTGACCGCCCTGGTGGCTCTGGATCCGGTGCAGCTGCAGAAGTGGGCCGAGCGTCGTGGCAAGGGTGAACTGAGCTACGAAGAGCTGAGCCAGTTGCCCGAGATCCGCGCGTCCATCGACCGGTTCATGCGGCGCGCCAACTCACGGTTGGAGCGCTGGGAGCAGGTCAAGCGGTACACCATCCTCGACTCGGAGTTGACGTTGGCCGAGGGCACCCTGACGCCGAGCCTCAAGATCCGGCGCGGCGAGGTGCGCGATGCCTACGCGGACCTGATCGAGAAGATGTACAACGACGAGTCGGTCAGCGACCTGGTGGGGGAGTGACGGCTTTCCACACTCAGGTCCAGCTGCGCTGGACCGATCTGGATGCCCAGGGTCACGTCAACAACGTGATGGTGGCGGACTACCTGCAGCAGGCGCGTGCGCAGTTCCTGATGTCGGGGCCTGCGCACGCCCTGCTGGAAACCGGCTGCCTGGTGGTGGGGCACCAGATCGTCTACCGCGCCTCGATCGACTACTCCACCGAGCCGCTGCAGGTCGAGTTGGTGATCGCCGAGTTGGGCGCCGCCCGGTTCGTGGTTTCCTACCTGCTGCAGCAGGACGAGCGGGTCTGCGTCGAGGCCCGGACGGTGCTCTGCCCGTTCGACTTCGACACCCAGTCACCGCGACGGCTGAACAAGGTGGAGCGCGACTACCTGTCGGCCTACCGGGGTGAGGCCGAGCCGTTGCCGGAGTTGACCGCCCCGGCGCTGGCCGGACGCGGCACGCCGCTGGACGTGTGGACCCGCTGGTCCGATCCGGATCGCTATGGGCACGTCAACAACGTCCGGTTCCTGGACTTCATGCTCGCCGGCCGGATCGACATGACCACCAGGGCCGATCCCTCGATGGCCAGGGTCGGCATGGGCAACCCTTCGGCCGTGCAATGGCTGATCGCTCGGCAGGACATCGACTACCTGAACCAACTCGACTTCCGGCTCACGCCCTACCAGGTACTCACCGCGCCGGTGAAGGTCGGCACCAGTTCGGTGGTGCTGGCCAGCGAAATCGTCGACCCGGACGACGGCACCGTGTACGCCCGAGCCCGCGTGGTGCTGGTTTGCGCCGACGCTGACTTCACCAAGCAACCACTGCCGGACGCCGCCCGCGCAGCCCTGGTTGGTTTGCTGGTTTCGTAGCACGCCCCGCACGAACCGACGGCGTCCCGTAACGTCGAGGAATGGACCGTATAGCCCCGAGACGTGCCGCCCTGGCCAGCGGATTGGCCTGCGTCCTGCTGATCGGCTGCGGAAGCCCGGATCCCGCCCCCGAGACGTCAGCCCCCAGTGCGCCGGCCAGTCAGACTGCCAGCCAGACGCTGGCCGCCCCAGCGCCCGCCGAGTCGTCTGCTGCCCCGTCGGCACCACGCACCGCCCCGGATGGCCGACCCTTCGTCGTCCAGGAACAGGCCGTCCTGGTCGATCCGTGGGCGATGGCCTTCCTGCCGGGTACCGACTACCTGGCCATCACCGAGCGCTCGGGTGCGATGTGGCTCAGGGACACCGAAACTGGCGAGATGCTGGCGCTGTCCAGCGGGCTGCCCGAGGTCTTCGTCTCGGGGCAGGCGGGTCTGGGTGACATCATGCCCGCGCCGGATTTCGAAACCAGTTCGATGGTCTACCTGACGTGGTCCGAGTCAGGCGAGGGTGGCGCGGGGTCGGCGGTCGGCCGGGCCACGTTGGTCATCGACGGCTCCCAGCCCCGGTTGGACGGCCTTGAGGTGATCTGGCGGCAGACGCCCAAGGTGGACGGCAGTGGGCACTTCTCCCAGCGCCTGGCGTTCAGCCCGGACGGCGACTACCTGTTCGTCACTTCGGGCGACCGGCAGAAGATGGCGCCCGCGCAGGACATGGCGTCCACGCTGGGCAAGGTGATGCGAATGCGTCCGGACGGCAGCGAGGCGAAGATCTGGACACTGGGCCACCGCAACCCACTCGGCCTGGCGTTCGCGCCCGACGGGACGTTGTGGTCCACCGAGATGGGCCCGAAGGGTGGCGACGAACTCAACGTCATCGTGGAGGGTGCCAACTACGGCTGGCCCAGGGCGTCCAATGGTTCGCACTACGACGGCGCCGACATCCCGGACCACCAGGCCGGTGACGGCTACGAGGCACCCAAGGCCTGGTGGAACCCGTCAATCTCGCCCGGCAACCTGATGATCTACGACGGCCAGATGTTCGGTCAGTGGCGCGGCGACGCCTTCATCGGCGCGCTGTCCGGCATGGCGCTGATCCGGGTGGATCTTGATGGCACGACCGCGACCGAAGCGGACAACTGGCCGATGAGCCAGCGGATCCGTGAGGTGGAACAAGGTCCGGACGGCTCGATCTGGCTGCTCGAGGACGCCGGCAGCGGCCGCCTGCTCAAGCTCGTCGCCCCCTGAACGCCAAACCGGCCGGCCCCGAGGGGGCCGACCGGCCTGACGCGTTGTAGAGGACTACTCAGTTGTCGGAGGACTTGGACTCCGAACGATCGCCCGACCACTCCAGGTGGTAGTGGCCCGGCATGTCGACGCGCTCGTAGGTGTGCGAACCGAAGTAGTCACGCAGACCCTGGGTGACCGCTGCGTTGTTGCGCGGGGCCCGGGCCATGTCGTAGTAGGCCAGCGAGCTGGCGAACACCGGGGCCGAGACGCCGGCCTGCGCGGCAGCCGCGACGACCCGACGCCAGGCGTCGTTGTAGTCAGCGATCTCGGGAGCGATCGACGGGGCCGCCATCAGCGAGACCAGGTCGGGATCGGCCGAGTACTCCTGCGAGATGTTCTCCAGCAGCTTGGCGCGGATGATGCAGCCGTCCCGCCAGATGCGCGCGCAGTCGGCCACGTTGATGTTCCAGCCGAACTCCTCGCCACCGGTGCGGATCAGGTCGAAGCCCTGCGAGTAGGCGACCACCTTTGAGGCCCACAGCGCCTTGCGGACGTCCTCGATGAACGCCTCCTTGTCGGGCACCTGCAGGGTGCGGTCCGGGCCGGCCAGGCCGGCAGCGGCGACGCGCAGGTCGTCGTGGCTGGACAGCGCGCGGGCGAAGACCGACTCGGCGATGCCGTTGACCGGCACGCCCAGTTCGAGGGCGGTGGTGACCGTCCAGGTGCCGGTGCCCTTCATGCCTGCGCGGTCCTTGATGACCTCGACCAGCGGGACGCCGGTCTGCGGGTCGGTCTGGGACAGCATGTCGGCGGTGATCTCGATCAGGTAGCTGGACAGCTCACCCTCGTTCCACTGCTTGAAGATCTCGGCGGTCTCCTGGGTGCTGATGCCGGCGGCCTTGAGCAGTTCGTAGGCCTCGCCGATGACCTGCATGTCGGAGTACTCGATGCCGTTGTGGATCATCTTGACGAAGTGGCCGGCGCCGTTGGGGCCCATCCACGCGCAGCAGGGCTCGTCGCCGACGTGCGCCGAAATGGCCTCCAGCATCGGGCCGAGGATCTGGTACGACTCGGGGGTGCCGCCGGGCATGATCGACGGGCCGGTCAGCGCACCGTACTCGCCACCGGAGATGCCGGTGCCGACGAAGTGGAAGCCCTTCTCGGCGACTTCCTTCTCGCGGCGGATGGTATCGCGGAAGAACGAGTTGCCGCCGTCCATGATGATGTCGCCCTGCTCGAGGTAGGGCAGCAGTTCGGCGATCGTCGCGTCCGTGGCGGCGCCAGCCTTGACCATCAGGATGATCGAGCGCGGATGGGCGATCGACTGCACGAACTCCTCGACGGTCTCGCTGCCGATGAATGCGCCCTCGTGGCCGTGCTCCTCCAGCACCTGCTGGGTCTTCGCGAACGTCCGGTTGTAGATCGCCACGGTGTAGCCGTGATGGGCGAGGTTACGGGCCAGGTTCGAGCCCATGACCGCCATACCGACCACGCCGATGTTGGCCTTCTGATCAGACATCTGTGTTTTCTCCTTCTTTGGTGAGCTGTCGCTCGGCCGATTGGTGCCGGTATTGCTGGACGATCGCCCTCATCCTTGATTCGCGATCTTGCCGCCCTGCCAGCGTTCGCGCAACCAGTACGCGGCCGCTTTGGGTTGTCTATCCCTGGTGAATGCGCCCTTCTTGTTACCACCCACTCGCATGATGCCGGACGAGGTGGCGAAATCGGCGAAATTCCACATCTGTTCGCCGATGACTGCGTCTGTTGCGTCCATCGCCGCCGCGTTCGCCTCGAGATAGGCGACCTGGTAGTCCTCGCTCCACGGCTCGGCCGGCAGCGAGTGCTGACCCGGATAGGTGTCGGCGCCGTACTCGGTCATGATGATCGGCTTGCCATCGCCGGCCCAGGCCGCCAGTTCGGTGGTCATGTCGTTCTGGGCGGCCGGCAGGTCGCCGTTGTTGACGTACCAGCCGTAGTAGCGGTTGAGCATCAGGATGTCGCTGAACTGGCTTACTCGGCACTTGCCGTGCGGGGCGAGCATCACGTTGACGAAACCGACCGGACGCGACGCGTCCGCCTGCCGGGCGATGTCGAACAGCGGCCGGAAGTACTCCTCGGCGGACGCGGTGTCCGACTCCGGTTCGTTGGCGAGCGACCAGACGATGACGCACGGGTGGTTCTTGTCCCGGGCGATCAGTTCGCGGATCATCTGGCCATGCAACTGCTGGGCGGCGGCGCCGATCGTCTGTTCGCTGAATGTCTCGAGTCGGCCACCGGCGCCGAAGATGCCGCCGGACAGCCCGAAGTTCTGGCCGATCGCCGGGGTTTCGTCGATGACCAGAATGCCCTGGGCGTCGCAGTAGTCCATCACGTCGCTGGCGTAGGGGTAGTGCGAGGTGCGCAGGCTGTTGGCGCCGATCCACTCCAGCAACTCGAAGTCGCGCAGCATCATGGTGTCGTTGTGCTGCTTGCCGACGATCGGATGGTCTTCGTGCATGCCGAAGCCGGTCAGGTAGACCGGTTCGCCGTTCAGCAGCAGGCGGTTACCCTCGACCGCCACCGTCCGAATGCCCACGGTTTGCCGGTAGTCGTCGATGACATCGTCGCCGGAGAGCACCTCGAGGTGCAGGGTGTACAGATTCGGTTGGCGCACGCCCCACAGCTTCGCGTCCGGCACCTGGATGCGTCCGTTGGCGCCCTCAGCCTGGCCGACGATCGTGCCATCGGAAGCCAGCAAGGTTGCCCGGACCGACCAGTTCCCCGGCTCGCCGCCCTCGACGACCGCCGCGTAGTCCACGATTCCGGTGCTGCCGTCGATGTCGGTCAACACGGTGATGTCGTCCAGATGGGTGTCTGGACGCGTCGTCAGCCAGACGTGCCGGTGGATGCCCGAGTAGTTGAAGAAGTCGTGCCAGTAGCGCAGGTGGCGTCCGGACGCGGTCTGCTCGACCCGGCCGGGCGGGATGGTGTCGAAGGTCAGTTCGTTGTTGGCCACGACGGTGAGGGTGAACCAGCCGCCGGGGGAGACGCGTGAGGTGATGTCGACCTCGAACGGCAGGTAACCGCCCTGGTGCTCGGCCACCTGCGTCCCGTCGACGTAGATCGTTGCGGTGTGGGTGACCGCCTCGAAGTAGAGCACCACCTGCTCGGTCCACCCGTTCGGCACCTTGACGCGTCGCTGGTACCAGATGTCGCCGAAGAACTCCCGCTCGGCGACGGTGGTGAAGATGTCGTTCCACGAGCCGGGCACCGCCATGCTGCGCGGTTCAGGAATCCGGCGCTGCCAGCCGGCCGAACGGCCATCGGCGGCCAGGTCCAGGGCGAAATCCCACAGGCCATCCAGGGTGCGAATGTCGCGACGGGCGTTGTCCTGGGGGCGAAGCATCGGCTGGATCTCCTGTCGGGCGACGTTGGGGGGCGTCACTGCCCAGTGGTCCTTCAAGGCTATTGCCTGACTCCGGGATTGGCAGGTCGACCCGGGAAAATGCGCAGTGGTGAGCCATTGGGTGGATCATCGCTGCAGCCCTTCCGGGCGCAGGGTGGTCGGTTAGAGTGTCTCGCGTGGAGCAGACGCCGATCGAGAAGGCCGCGACGATCTACGACGTCGCTGCGGCCGCCGGGGTAAGCCCGTCGACGGTCTCGCGAGCGTTCTCCCGGCCGGGTCGAGTGAGTGCAAAGACCTCCGCCCGGATCCACCAGGTCGCCGCCGAACTCGGCTATCGCGCGCCACAGGTCGCCCGGGCGGACGTGTCGCGGCAGTCGAAGATGCTGGGCATCGCGCTGACCGACATCACCAACCCGTTCTTCTTCAGCATCATCCGCGGCGCGGAACACGTCGCCGTCACTGAGGGATACTCAATCCTGCTGATCGACGCCGAGGAGTCGGACGAACTGGAACGCCGGCTCTTCGACCGGACGATGCCGTTGGTGGACGGCATGATCATCGCGGCGTCCAGGTTGAGCGACCAGGCGCTGCGCACGGTGTCGAAGTCGACGCCCACTGTGTCACTGAACCGCTTGGTGGCCGGTCTGCCCAGCGTCATCACCGACAACGCGCGCGGGATGCGCCGCGCCCTGGAGCACTTGGCCGAACTGGGGCACAAACGCGTCGCCTACGTGTCTGGTCCGACTGCGTCCTGGGCCGATGGCGCCCGCTGGCGGGCGTTCCGCGAGGGCTGCTACGAGTTGGACCTGACCGAGCACCGGATCGGCCCGACGCTGCCCACCGTGCGTGGCGGCATGGGCATCTACCCGCAGGTCCGGGAGAAGCGGGTGACCGCGGTGGTCTGCTTCAACGACATGATCTCGATCGGCATCATGCGGGCTGCCAAGGCAGCCGGCCTGTCGGTGCCGGCCGACCTATCGGTGATCGGCTTCGACAACATCTTCGCGTCCGACCTGGTTACGCCGGGGCTCACCACTGTGGCCGCGCCGCTCAGCCTGCTGGGTGAACGTGGCGCGCGCAGCGTGATCGCCCTGGCCAACAACCAGGAGCCCGAGACGACCGCCGAGGCGCCCTCAATCCTGCCGATGCGGTTGATCATCCGCGAGTCGACCACCACAGCGCCGCGGCGCTGACGGGCTTCGAGGCCGCCTGCGGCGGCACCTCAGCCAACGTGTCCGCGGCTACTCGGGGCGCTCCGACTCCAGCCGGAAGAGCACCTCGCCGGCGTCCTTGATGACCACGAAGTTCGGGTCCGCCATCAGGGCGGGGATCGTGGCGGGGTCGCGGTAGCCGACGTTGATCGACTCGCAGACTTCCGGTGGGATCGCGGTGGCGAAGGTCAGCTTCAGCCGGCAGTTCTCCTCGCCGGTCTCCGGGTCGAAGGTCCCGGCGCCGCGGGCATGGGTGGAGTGGGCCAGCACGCCCCACGGCACCTCGGAGAACTTGTCCCACTGCTTCACGTAGTAGTCGCGGCAGTGGTAGCCGATGTCGTAGATCTCCGGATGCGCTTCGGAAACCGTGTCGATGTGCGGGGCGTAGATGATGGTCTCGCCGCCGTCGGCCACCGCCGGCTCGGTCTTGTAGAAGCCCTTGGCTGCCGTCCAGATGTCGTGGTAGCGCAGCGGGATCTCGGCGATCACGTTCGGGAACGGCTGCTCGACGTACTCGATGTGGGTCTGTGCGGTGATCTTGGCCTGCTCGGCCCACGCGTCCTCGGGGCTGCCGAAGGACGCCGATTCGATCTCATCTGAGTAGGCCTTGATGACGAACGCCAGGCAGTACTTCTCGCCGGGCACCAACTGGGCGCCCTCGTTGATCATCGCGCGCACCGGGGTGATGCCGGGGGAGCCGATCATTGTGGCGCTGGTGATGAGCGCCCCGACCCAGTGCGTCATGTCGATCAGGTCGTGCGCGGCGCAGCCTGGGATGAAGTACTTGTTGCCGCCGGAGATGCCGACCACCTCATGCGGCAGGATCGGGCCGACGATGATCTTCACGTCCGCCTCGACGACCCGCTTGTTGATCTGGACGTCCACGCCCTTCTCCAGCCGGCCGCCCGACAACTCGCTGATCCGCTCGGCGGTGATGTGGCCGACGTTGACCAGTTCGTTGTGGTCCTTCCAGAGGTGGTTGATGATCGGCATGCCCGGGTACTCGGCTTCGAGGTCGGCGTCCCGACTGCCCGCTGCCCACAGCGCGATCTCGTCGGGCTCCATGTACTCGTGGGTGCCCAGCGCGATGACGGCGGTGGTGCTGGCGGCACGGTTGATGACGGCCTTGTAGACGGCCCGCAGGATCCTGGGCATCGGGCAGCCACGGGTGTCATCGGGAATGATCAGGACCAGGCTCTTGCCCGCCAGGTCGATCTTGCCGATCTCCTGGGCGACGAAACCCTCGAACTCCTCAACGCTGAGGTGGTAGCCGGGGCCGCCGATGCTGGGTGCGGACATGATTGTCTCCTCCGTCGAGTCGCATTAGGGGCGATGCGTCCAGCGTAGCGTCCGGACCGGGATCGGGCGCCCCTTGCCTTTGGCAGTAGGACCTTCCCTCCGGGTTGGCGGCAATTTGGTGGCAACCTCGCCTCACGAGCAGGGCCATGCAGGAGAATGATGCCCATGGCTCCTGAACTCACCTTGCATGATGACCGCCTGTTCCCGGCCGACGAAGGCGTCCGCCAAATAGCCCGGCGCATCTATGCCGAGACCCGTCACCTGCCGATCATTTCGCCCCACGGCCATGTTCCGCCGGCCTGGATCGCCGACGACATGTCGTTCGACAACCCGACGCGGCTGCTGCTGACCCCGGACCACTACATCAACCGGATCTTGCACGCGAACGGCGTCGAACTGTCCCACCTGGGCGTCCCGATGACGCGTCCGCTGATGAGCGAGGACGAGAACCGCGCTGCGTGGCGCACCTTCTGCTCGCACTGGTCGGACTACAACGGCACGGCCATGCGGTACTGGATGACCGACCAGTTGGTCGGTGTCTTCGGGGTCACCCAGCGCCCGAGCGCGGAGACGGCCGACCAGATCTACGACACCATCCAGGCCTGGATCGACACCCATCGGCCGCGTGCGCTGATGGACGAGTTCAACATCTCGTTCATCGCCACCACCGACGATCCGTGTGACGACTTGGCCCAGCACGTCCAGCTGGCCGAGGACACCGAGTTCTCCGCCAAGCACCGGGTGGCACCGACCTTCCGCCCCGACAAGTACCTCGAGCCGGCCCGCGCGGACTGGAACGACCTGGTCGATCGGCTGGCCGAGGTCTCCGGCGCCGACACCGAGACGTTGGCCGGCTACACGGCCGCGATGGAGAACCGGCGCGACTACTTCAAGCAGCGCGGCGCGGTCAGCACCGACCACTCGCATGCCGACCTGGTCGCTGAGTACCTGGACGCGGCGACCGCCGAACGGCTCTACGCCAAGGCCCGTCGCCGGGAGATCACCGGCGACGAGGCCACCGCGCTGCGCCGTCACCTGATGATGGACCAGGTGCGGATGGCCTCCGAGGACGGCCTCACCCTGACCCTGCACCCGGCCGTGCTGCGCGACCACGACCCGGCCACCGCCAAGGAATACGGCGCCGACGTCGGCTGCGACATCCCGTATCCGGTTGAGGTCACCCGGGCGCTTCGGCCGATGCTCAATGCGTTCGGCAACCATCCGAACCTGAACCTTGTCGTGTTCACCCTCGACGAGGATGTCTACTCCCGCGAGATCGCGCCGTTGGCCGGCTTCTACCGCTCGCTGTACATCGGCGTGCCGTGGTGGTTCATCGACGCCCCCGAATCGATCATGCGTTTCAAGCAGGCGGTCACCGAGATGGGCGGCTTCAGCCGGATCTCGGGCATGATCGACGACACCCGGGCCTTCTGTTCGATTCCGGCACGGCACGACATGATGCGTCGGCTGGACGCGGCCCACCTGGCCGGCCTGGTGGCCGTCCATCGCCTGGACGAGGACGAGGCCATCGAGCAGGCCATCAAGCTGGTCGACGACAACCCGAAGAAGGTGTTCAAGCTGTGAGCAAGATCCTGAACCGCGCCGAGCACGGTCGCCCGGCGGCGCCGATCCGCATCATCCACCTGGGCATCGGCAACTTCACCCGTGCCCACCAGGCCTGGTACACCGAGCACGCCACCGACGCCGACCAGTGGGGCATCGCCGGCTTCCCGGGCCGCACCACCCTGCAACCCAAGGACTCGCCGCGCGACGATGCCCTGGACGCGCAGGAGGGCCTCTATCAACTCGACGTGCAGGCTCCGGACGGCGACAAGGTCGAGGTGATCAGCGCGGTCAGCGCGTCCTTCCGTTCGCACGACCATGAGGCCTGGACCAGGCTGTTCGCCGACCCGCAGGTGGTGATCGTCACCTCGACGATCACCGAGGCCGGCTACTGCCGCAACGTGGCCGGTGACCTCGACCTGGGCAACCCGGACCTGATCGCCGACCTCGACAAGCTGAAGACCGGACGCCTCGACGTTCCGGTGTTCACCGGCCCGGCCAAGTTCGTCCGTGGCCTGCTGGCCCGCCGCCAGGCCGACGCTGGCCCGATCACCTTCGTGCCCTGCGACAACGTGCCCGACAACGGCGAGATGGCCGAGCGGATCATCCGGCAGGCCGCCGAGTACGTCGACCCCACGCTGATCGAGTGGATCGACGAGAACGTCAGCTTCGTCACCACCATGGTCGACCGGATCACCCCGCGCGCGTCCGAGGAGGACGCCGCCCGGATCGCCGAATTGACCGGCATCACCGACCCCGGTCTCGTGGTCTGCGAGCCGTTCGCCGAGTGGGTGCTGTCCGGTGAGTTCAGGGCCGGCCGCCCGGCCTGGGAGAGCGTGGGCGCCAAGTTCGTCGACGAGATCGGGCCGCACGAGATGCGCAAGCTCTACCTGCTGAACGGCTCGCACTCGCTGATGGCCTACTCCGGGCCGGTGCTCGGGCTGCAGACCGTCTACCAGGCGATCAACGACGAGCGCGTGCTCGGCTGGGTGAACGCCTACTGGGACGATGCCGTCCAGCAGATCCCGCTGCCCGACGACGAGAAGCAGGCCTACCGGGACGCGCTGCTGGAGCGGTTCAACAACCCGCAGATGAAGGACCAGTTGGCCCGGATCGCGATGGACGGCACCCAGAAGCTGCCGATCCGCATCGTGCCGCACCTCAAGGCGTTCGCCGAGCGGGGAGCGGTCGCGTCCGGCGCCACCCGGGCGGTCGCTGCCTGGGTGCTGCACCTACGCGGGATCGGCGCCCCGGTCAACGACGCCAATGCCACCGACCTGGTGGCCCGGGTGGGCAACGTCGAGTTGGCCGAAGCGGTGCGGATCGTCCTGGAGTACCTGCAGGTGGAGGACGAGCAGGTTGCCCAGACCGTGCTGGCCCAGACCGAGGAGTTGCTCTCGCTGCAGGCCTGATCCTGAGTCAGAAGCCCGAAGCGGGCCGGCATCCCAACTAGGTGCCGGCCCGCTTCGTGTCTGTCAGTGAGGCGCTCAGCGTCGCGTCCAGGTGATACGGCCGGCGAGCATGGTCAGTTCGATCGGATCAGGCAGGTCCAGCCCGTGGTACGGGTTGTTCCGCGAATTGGACGCGCTGTGCTCCCGGTCCACCTTCGCCCGCCGGGCGGGGTCGACCAGGACCAGGTTGGCCGGTTCGCCGGGACGCAGGCCGCGGCCCTGGCCGGTGGCCCGGCCGATCTGG
Source organism: Brooklawnia sp. (assembly GCA_040767325.1). Taxonomy (GTDB): domain Bacteria; phylum Actinomycetota; class Actinomycetes; order Propionibacteriales; family Propionibacteriaceae; genus Brooklawnia. The sequence goes on from JAXGOU010000018.1 coordinate 13,013, forward strand.
GCCGGCTTGGTGCTCATCACCCGGACCACGTCGGACCAGTCGATGCGTCCGGTGTTGACCATGGTCTCCATCACCGAGGCCAGCGCCTGCTCCAGCCCGAGCATCCCCGGCTTGGCCTGCGGGAACGCTGCCTGCTTGGCGGCCGCCTCGTGCGGCGCGTGGTCGGTGCCGACGACGTCGATGGTGCCGTCGGCCAACCCGGCCCGCAGCGCCTCGATGTCCTCGGCGCCCCGCAGCGGGGGATTCACCTTGAAGGTGGTGTCCAGCCCGCGCAGCAGTTCCGATTCCAGCAGCAGGTGGTGTGGGGTGACCTCGGCGGTCACCTTGACCCCGCGGGCCTTTGCCCACCGCACGACCTCGACGCTCTCGGCAGTCGTGACGTGGCAGGCGTGCAGGCGGCCACCGGTCATCTCCGACAGTTGGACGTCCCGGGCGATGATCGTTGACTCGGCCGCCCACGGCCAGCCCGTGAGCCCCAACGGCCCGGCGATCGAGCGCTCGTCGGCGCAGGCGTCCGGGCCCGCCAAGACATGGTCCTGCGAGTGCTGGGCGATCACCACGTCATGCTCGGCGGCCAGGGCCAGGGCCTCGCGCATCAGCGCGGTGTCCATCACGCACTTGCCGTCGTCGCTGAACAACCGCACTCCGGCCGCGGCGAGTTCGGCGATCGGGGACAGCCGCTCGCCGCCCAGCGCCTGGGTGATGGACGCGATCGGGAAGACCTCGGCGTTGCCTGCCCGCCGTCCGAGGTCGGCGATGTGGTTGGCGCGCTCGACAGTGTCGGTGACCGGGTCGGTATTGGCCATCGCGAAGACCGCCGTATAGCCCCCGCGCGCCGCACACGCGGTGCCGCTGGCCACCGTTTCGGACGCCTCGAAGCCCGGCTCGCGCAGGTGCGTGTGCAGGTCGACCAGGCCGGGCAGCACCAGCAGCCCGTCGGCCTCGATCACCGTCGCGTCCGCCGGTGCCTGATCGACGAGTAGCCCGCCGCTGACGAACAACTCCACGGGCTGGCCGACCGCGTTCCGGGCACCCCTGATCACGTAGCCGGACATCGGCCGGTCCTACTGCCCGAGGGCCTGGACGCGCATCGCGCGCCGCGCACCGTCGGCGTTCTCGGCGAGGACGCGACGCACCTGCTCCGGCAACTCCCGGCCGGCCATCCACTCGTCCAGCCGGCCCAGCCACTCCTCGCTGACAAGCACAGCCGGCCAGAGGTGGAGCAGGGCGGTCTGCCGGGCGATATGCCCGCGGCCTGCCCAACTGCCCTCCGAGTCGGCGATCTGCCTGGCCAACTCGAGGTAACGGTCCTCGTAGCCGGCCAGGATCGCTTCCTGGCCGTACTTCCAGAAGTTGCTGGCCACCGCGATGTGCGTCCCGTTCGGGATCTTCGGGTCGTTGGTCGCCAGTTCCCAGGCCTCGGCCTTGGTCTGCTCGTTCGCCAGCGCGGCCCGTGCGCCGGCGGCGGCCTGGCTACCCGAGATCGTCTTGTCGCGTTCGGCCTCGGCGGAGATCTCGTCCAGTCCGGCGGCGTTGAGCCGGGCCAGCGTGGTCAGGATCGCCCAGCGCCGGTCGGCATCGATCGGGAGCCCGGCGGGCACCTCTTCGTCGGCCAACCAACCGGTGAGCAGTTCGGCACCGGCGGGGGAGTCGATCGCCCCGATCATTGCGTCGGCGATCGCCACCTGCTGGTCGGAGCCCGGGGCGGCGGTCTTCAGCAACTCGGCCAGCCCGGCCACCAGCCGGGCACGCAACTGGTGCCGCTGCTGCGGCGCCGCGTAGCCGGTGACGGCCAGATGGGCCTGCTGCAGGTTGTTGATGATCGCGGTCGCGTCCTGCTCGGTGGCCAGGCCCTTGAGTACGATCGTGAGGTAGTCGGCCGACGACATCTCCGCGTCCCGCCAGGTGTCCCAGACGCTGGTCCAGACCACGGCGCGGGCCAAGCCGTCGCGCAGCACGTCGAGGTGCTCGGCCACGGTCTGGCGCGAGCGGTCGTCCAGCCGCACCTTGGTGTAACTGAGGTCGCGGTCGTTCAACAACAACAGATCCGGACGCCGCACGCCGGCCAGCGCCTCGATCGGCGTCCGCTCGCCGCTCACATCCACCTCGATCGAGTCGCGCAGCACCAGCCCCTGGTCGCCCAGGTCGTACAGGCCGATCGCCATCCGGTGGGTACGCAGCGTCGGACGCTGCGGGTCGGCGGTCTGCGTGACCTCGAACCGGGTGAACTCGTCCTGGTCGTTGACGTCGAAGTCGGCCCGCACCAGGTTGACCCCGGTGGTTTCCAGCCACTGACCGGCGAACTCGGACAGGTCGCGTCCGCTGGCCTGCTCGAGGGCGCCCAGCAGGTCAGCGAAGGTGGAGTTGCCCCAGGCGTGCGCAGCCAGGTAGGTCTGCACCCCGGCGAGGAACTGCGGCTCGCCGACATAGGCGACCAACTGCTTCAGCACGCTGGCGCCCTTGGCATAGGTGATGCCGTCAAAGTTCTGGTCGACGGTCTCCAGGTCGATCATGTCGGCCGCGATCGGGTGGGTGCTCGGGGTCTGGTCCACCCGGTAGGCCCACAGCTTGCGCCGGTTCGCGAAGGTCGTCCAGGCGTCGTGGCCGCCGTAGCGCCGCGCGATCTCGGACTGGCAGTACGAGGACGCCCACTCGGCGAAGCTCTCGTTCAGCCACAGGTCGTCCCACCACTTCATGGTGACCAGGTCGCCGAACCACATGTGGGCCAACTCGTGCAAGATCGTGTTGTCGCGCCGGTCGTAGGCCTCCTGGGTCACCCGCGAACGGAAGAGGTAGTCATCGCGGAAGGTGACGCAACCGGCGTTCTCCATCGCACCCGCGTTGTACTCGGGCAGGAAGAGCTGGTCGTAGGAGTCGAACGGGTACTCGCGTCCGAAGGCCTGCTCGAAGACCTCGAAGCCGCGCTGGGTGGTGGTCGCCATCTGCTCGTACTCGAGGTAGGGCGCCATCGATTCGCGGCAGACGAAGTCGGCGGGCAGCACGCCCTTGGCCGAGGTGACGGTACCCGGCTGGACGTGGAACTCGCCGGCCACCAGCGCGGTGATGTAGGTGGAGATCGGCGGGGTGGCCGGGAAGCGCCAGGTGGCGAAGCCATCGTCGCGCGGCTCGGGCGCCGGGCTGATCGAGTTGGAGTAGACCTTCCAGTGCTCCGGCGCGATGACGGTGAGTTCGAAGGTGCCCTTCAGGTCGGGCTGGTCGAAGCAGCCGTACATCCGGCGGGCGTCGGCGGTCTCGAACTGCGAGTAGAGGTAGATCTTGTCGTCGGCCGGGTCGACGAAGCGGTGCAGGCCCTCACCGGTGCGCGAGTAGCGGCACAGGGCGGTGACGGTCAGTTGGTGGTCGCCCTCGGTCAGGTCCAGGGCCAACCGGGTCCCATCGTGCGCGCCGACCGTCAGTTCCTCGCCGTCCAACCAGGCGCCCAGCAACTGGTCGGCGACCAGGTCGAGCCAACTCTGACCGGCCCCGGAACTGAACTGCACGGTGGATGTTGAGATGAAGTTGGCTGTCGCGTCGGCCAGTGGCTCGTCGTCCAGACCGCGGCCGGTGAGGTCGACGGTCACCCGGTACGAGTGGTTGGTGATCAGCTCGGAGCGCCGTTGCGCTTCATCCCGCGTGATATTCACCGCGTTGCTCATGGGGTCTCCATAGTCGTTGGGTCGCCGTGCAGGGTGTGACACGGTTCATCTGTGAGGCTATCGCTTGCGTCCAACCATGGAGCATCACCGGACCCGGCGCGCCGACTTGTGCCGATCTGGTTGGCTTGACCCATGAACGATGACCTGCAGACCGTTGACTTCTGGTTTGACCCGATGTGCCCGTGGGCCTGGATGGCGTCCCGCTGGATGCTTGAGGTCGAGAAGGTGCGTCCGGTCCGGACCGTCTTCCACGTGATGAGCCTGTCGGTGCTGAACGAGGGACGCGACGACCTGGACGACGACTACCGCGCGTCCATGGATCGCGGCTGGGTGGCGGTGCGCACCGCGGTCGGTGTGGAACTGGCCCACGGCAGCGAGGGGCTGCGCGAGTTCTACACCGCGATCGGAACCCGGTACCACCCGGGAGACGAGCCCAAGGGCGACATCACCGTGATCAAGGCGGCGCTGGCCGACTGCGGTTTCGACCCAGCGATCGCCGATCGCGCCCAGGGCGACGAGTGGGACGAGCAGTTGCGCGCGTCCCATCATGCCGGGATGGATCCGGTTGGTTCGGACGTCGGCACCCCGGTCATCCACATCAATGGCAAGGCACTGTTCGGCCCGGTCATCTCGCCGGCCCCGAAGGGTGAGGCGGCCGGCGACCTGTTCGATGGGGTATCCAAGGTGACCGCTGCGGACGGCTTCTTCGAGCTGAAGAGGTCCCGCGACCGCGATCCCATCTTCGACTGAGTCGTCACCAGACCGCGTGGCAGCCGGAGATCCGGGGCATAACTCGTACACTGGGCCCCATTGAGGTGGAGCCCAACGGGGGACGAGGTGAGACGGATGTCTATGGCAGAAAGTAGGGAAGAGCGACTGGAAGCGGAGCGAGCCGGACAACCGGCTCGCCGGGGGTACGTGGCAGAAGAGGACGGCAGTTCGCCGCGGTTGCAGGTCGTACCGCGCAGGGCGCTGCTGACCGAGACGGTGATCCCGGGGACCGCACTTCAGGATTTTCCCATCATTCGCGAGAATCCCAGGCGACGCGCACCGGTCAGGGCTCTGCTCGACCGCCTGCTGATCGGACTGGACGGTGGTGCCCGGCGTGGCCTGGTGCATCCCGACGAACTCTTGGCGGCCGAACTGGTTCGCCTGGCCAGTCTCGATCCGCGCTGGGGCTTTCTCCAGTCCGCGCGGATCGGGCCGGGTGGCACCGAACTTGACCACTGGGCGATCGGCCCGGGTGGGGTCTACCTGCTCAACGCCAAGCACTTGCCGGGTTCGCGGCTGCACATCGCCGGTGACCGCTTCCTGGTCGATGGACGCGAGCAGCCGTTCGTCAGCGAGATGCGGGGTACGGCCCGGCGCAGTGCCGACCAGTTGTCGCTGTCGACGCGCTGGGACATCGGGGTGACCGGCGTGATCGTGCCGGTCAACGATCGGCGGCTGGTGATCGAGCAGTTCCCCGACGACGTGGCGGTGGTCGACCAGATCGACATCGCAAACTGGTTGGTGAACCGGCCTGAGCAGTTCGGCAAGCGGCAGATCCTCGCGGCGTTCAGCGCGGCTCGCGAGAACACCAGCTGGACGCCCAAGTTCTCGATCTGAGCCTGTCAGTATTGGCGCATGAGCATCGATGAGGACGGGTTCGTCCCGCCCGCAGTGACCGTGGACGTGCCCGAGCCCGGCCTGGCCGACCGACATCGCTGGACCGAGTTGGCCGACCAGATCACCGAGGCGCAGGAGGCCTACTACGGTCGCGACGCGCCCACCTTGTCGGACGCCGAGTACGACCACTTGATGGTCGAGCTACAGCAGTTGGAGACCAGGTTCCCGCAGTTGCGGACCCCGGATTCGCCGACGCAGCGGGTGGGCGCGGCCCACCAGTTGACCGACTTCGCCCCGGTCACCCACCTGGAGCGGATGCTCAGCCTGGACAACGTCTTCAGCACCGAGGAGTTATCCGATTGGATGGCCCGGGTCACCCGGTTGCTTGACGGCGAGCCGATCTCATGGCTGTGTGAGGTGAAGATCGACGGGCTGGCGGTCGACCTGGTCTATCGCGACGGCCAATTGGCCACCGGTGCCACCCGCGGAGACGGCCGGGTCGGGGAGGACATCACCGGCAACGTGGCCACCCTGCGCGACGTTCCCCGGGCACTGAGCGGTACGGCGGTGCCGGCGCTGGTCGAGGTACGCGGCGAGGTCTTCTTCCCGATCTCGGGATTCGCCGACCTGAACGCGTCGCTGGTCGAGCAGGGCCGCGCGCCGTTCGCCAACCCCCGGAACGCGGCCGCCGGGTCGCTGCGGCAGAAGAATCCCGCTGTGACGGCGTCGCGTCCGCTGCACATGCTGGTGCACGGCATCGGCGCCCATGACGGGTTGGCGTTGGAGCGCCAATCCCAGGCCTACGAACTGCTGGCAGGCTGGGGGCTGCCGACGTCCACCAGCTACCGGGTGGTCGCCAGCCAGGACGAGGTGCTGGACTTCGTCGCCTACTACGGGGAGCACCGCCACGACCTCAGTCACGAGATCGATGGCGTGGTGGTCAAGGTCGACGACTTGGCCCAACAACAGCGGCTGGGCACCACTTCGCGCGCCCCACGCTGGGCGATCGCCTTCAAGTACCCGCCGGAGCAGGTCAACACCAAGTTGCTGGACATCCAGGTCAATGTGGGACGCACCGGCCGGGTCACGCCGTTCGCGGTGATGGAACCGGTGAAGGTCGCCGGGTCGACGGTGGCGCGGGCGACGCTGCACAACGCCTGGGAGGTGCAGCGCAAGGGCGTGCTTATCGGTGACACCGTGGTGCTGCGCAAGGCCGGCGATGTCATCCCCGAGGTGCTGGGGCCGGTCGTCGAACTGCGGGACGGCAGCGAGCATCCATTCGTGATGCCGACGCACTGCCCGGTTTGCGGGGCGGAACTGCGTCCGGAGAAGGAGTCAGACAAGGACATTCGCTGCCCGAACGCGCGGTCCTGCCCGGCGCAGTTGGTCGGGCGGCTGTTCGGGCTGGCGTCGCGGCAGGGCTTCGACATCGAGGCGCTGGGCTGGGAGGGAGCGCGGGCGCTGCTGAACAGCGGCGTGATCTGGCGGGCCGGCCTGTTCGAGTTGGATGCGGCCGACCTGATGCGCACGTCCACCAGTACGCAGGCCGCCAAGGGTCGCGCGTCCATCGAGGACGTGGTGGACGGCCAGGTGCTGTCGGCGACCAGCTTGAAGCTGCTGGCCAACTGGAATCGGCCAAGCAGCAGCCGCTGTGGCGGAGTGCTGGTCGAGGTTGTCGATCCGGCATGTCCGGGCCGACCCTTGGCCAGGCGCTGGCCGAGCAGTTCGGCTCGATGGACGCGATTCGCGCGGCATCCCTGGCAGAACTGGCCGGCACCGAGGGGGTGGGCATGGTGATCGCCGAGGCAGTCCAGGACTGGTTCGCCGAGCCGTGGCATTCCGAGGTGGTGGAGCGCTGGGCCGCGTCCGGGGTTCGGATGGCCGATGATCCGCCGGAAGCAACTGAAGCGGTGCCGCAGACCCTGGATGGATTGACGGTGGTGGTCACCGGGAGTTTGACGGGCTTCACCCGGGACGAGGCGCAGGAGGCGATCGTCGCCCGCGGCGGCAAGGCGGCCGGGTCGGTGTCCCGCAAGACCGACTACGTGGTGGTGGGGGAGAATGCCGGCTCCAAGGCGGCCAAGGCCGAGGAGTTGGGGCTACCGATCCTGGACGAGCAAGGTTTCGAGAAGCTGCTCGCGAAAGGCCCGGCCGGGCTGGCCGGTTGAGGTTCGGCGCGGTTCAGCGGGCGTCGTCCAGCGAGGTGATCTTGTCGACGCGCCGCTGGTGCCGGCCGCCCTCGAACTCGCCGGACAGGAACGCGTCCACGATCATCAGCGCCAGGTCGGGGCCGACCACGCGGGCGCCCATCGACAGCATGTTGGCGTTGTTGTGCCGGCGCGACATGACCGCCGAGTACGGCTCGGAGCAGGTGGCGCAGCGGATCCCGTGCACCTTGTTGGCCGAGATGCCGATACCCACCCCGGTCCCGCAGATCAGGATGCCCAGGTCGGCCTCGCCGGACACCACCAGCGCAGCGGCCTGTGCCGCGTGATCGGGGTAGTCGGTGCTCTCGAAGGAGTTCGTCCCGACGTCGGTGACGGTGTGGCCGAGATCGCTCAGATGCTGCTTGATGTGGTTCTTCAGATCGGGACCGGCGTGGTCGTTGCCGACGACGATGTGCATGCGGGCCTCCTGGCGTCTGGGTCAGCAACAAGCCTAGTCCGTGGCCAATCCGAGCGGACGACGGGAATCGAACCCGCGTAGCCAGTTTGGAAGACTGGGGCTCTACCATTGAGCTACGTCCGCATGCCCCGCAGTCGCGGCGCGGAACCACTGTAGCCGATGCGCCGGATTTGGTCCGCAATCGAATGATTGGGGTAATTCGCTGCTGGTCTACCAACGAGGGACTACCCCAATGATTTCGGGTCGGGGCGACAGGACTCGAACCTGCGGTCTCCTGCTCCCAAAGCAGGCGCGCTAGCCACTACGCTACGCCCCGGTACGGCGGCAACGATCAGTGTAGGCCATACTCGAACCATGGCCGAACGAGAGCGAGTGCGGCGATTGGGCCGTGACGGCATCACCGTGATGGTCAATCACAACCGTGCGCTGCGGGCCAGGGAGGTCAGCCAGCCCACCGCTGCCGACCGCGCCAAGGCCGTGGACGCGCTGGAGTCGCTGCTGGCTCGGCTGGCCGGTCGCCGGCGCTGAATCAGGGCGGGGTTGGGCGTGATTTTCGTGCCCGCGCGCCGCTGGCTAGAATCAAACGGTTAGCGCAGGGCGCCAGGACGCGTCCCTGTCCCGCAATCAGCCAGGAGACCACGTGCCCAGCACCCTCGAGCAGCTGAGCCCCACCCGGGTGAAGCTCACCATCGACATGCCCTTTGCCGACCTGCAGCCGGCCATCGACGAGTCCTACAAGCAGATCGCCCAGCAGGTGAACATCCCGGGCTTCCGCAAGGGTAAGGTCCCCGCCCGCCTGATCGACCAGCGCTTCGGACGCGGTCTGGTGCTCCAGGAGGCCATCAACAACACGCTGCCGCAGATCTACGGTCGGGCCGTGCAGGAGAACGACCTGCGTCCGCTGGGTCAGCCCGAGATCGACATCGCCGAACTGAACGACGGCACCAACGTCATCATCACCGCCGAGGTTGACGTGCGTCCCGACTTCGAACTGCCGGAGATGTCCGACGTCGAGATCGAGGTCCCGGTCGCCGAGGTCACCGACGAGCAGGTCAACGAGCGGGTGGAACTGCTCCGCGAGCGCTTCGGCACCCTGACCGAGGTTGACCGCGCCACCGAGACCGGTGACGTCGTCGTGCTGAACCTGACCGCGCGCCAGGACGGCAAGGTCCTCGAAGAGGCCGAGGCCACCGACGTGCAGTACAAGGTCGGTGCCGGCGGCATGGTCGATGGCATGGACGAGGCGATCGTCGGCCTGAAGGCGGGCGAGTCCAAGACCTTCACCTCCACCCTGGTGGGCGGGCCGAACCGCAACGAAGAGGCCGAGATCGAGGTCCAGGTCACCAAGGTGCAGTCCCAGGACCTGCCCGCGGTTGACGACGATTTCGCCCAGCTGGTCAGCGAGTTCGACACTGCCGAGGAGATGCTCGCCGACCTGCGCGACAACCTCGAACGGATGGCACGCATCGACCAGGCCAACCAGGCCCGTGAATTGGTGCTGAAGAACGTCATCGAGCGGGCCGCCTTCGACCTGCCGGAAACCCTGATCACCGAGGAGCAGGCCTCCCGCCACGACGCGATCGTGCAGCAGTTGACCCGCGCCGGGCTCACCCTCGAGCAGTACCTGGCCGAGGGCGACGAGGACGCGTCCACTCCCGAGGAGTTCTGGGCCGACATCGACAACCGGGTGGTTGAGGGACTGCGTTCGCAGATCATCCTGGACAAGTACGCCGACGACAACGTGCTCGAGGTCAGCCAGAACGAACTGACCGAACTGATCTTCGCCAAGGCGCAGCAGAACGGCACCTCGCCCGAGCAGGAACTGCAGCACATGATGGAGCACGACCACGCTGCCGAGTGGATGGGGGAGGTCCGTCGTGGCAAGGCGCTCGGCGAACTGGTCTCCGCCGCTACTGTCCGGGACGCCAACGGTCAGGTCATCGACCTGCGCCGGCTGAACTCGGACGGCACGCTGAGCGACCCGATCGAGGACGAGGAGCCCGCCAAGGCTCCGGCGAAGGCCAAGGCGGCCACCAAGAAGCCCGCCGCCAGCAAGGCCAAGGCAGAGTCCAAGGCCAAGGCCGAGAAGGCCGCTGACAAGGACGCAGCGGAAGCGCCCGCCGAGGAAGAGGCAGCAGCCAAGCCCGCCCCGAAGAAGCGGACGCCGAAGGCCAAGACCGAAGAGTGAGCAACCCGCAGCAGGCCCCCTTGACACGCTCGAGGGGGCCTGCTGCTTTGTACTAGGCTGCTCGCGTCGCACCGATTCGAAGGGAGCGGGGTTGATGGGCCAGTCCGGCGTCCTACCCGATCCGGGATCGGGCGAGCCGGTGCGTCCGGCAGGCACCCCCAGATTCCTGTCCATCGCGATCGGTCTGGCGGCGATCCTGATCATCCTGGTCTCGATGCGGCAGTTCGCCAGCGTGCTGGGGCGCTCTTCCTGGCCATCAACCTGATGATCACCGCCTACCCGGTGCACGTTTGGCTGGTCCGACGCGGGTACCGTCGGCTCAGTGCCACGGTGGTGTCGATCACGGTCTTCGCCGTGCTGCTTGCGATCATCGTGGGGCTGATCTGGTCGGTCAGCGAGATGATCGGCATCCTGCCGCAGTACGCCGATGAGTTCGAAGATGCTGTACCAGCAGGGCGCCAGGACGATGCTGCAACTGGGCATGGACTCCACAGCCTTCGAGCAGTGTTCAGCGCGCTCGACTGAGCAGGTGCTCGGCGCCGCCACCTCGGTCGTCTCCGGTGCGTCCGGGACCGTCGCAGTGATCGGCGTCGTCGTGGCAGCCATCGTCTTCATGGCGATGGACACCCCGGGCATGGAGGGTCGGCTGCGCCTGCCGGGTACCAGACGCTCGCGCATCGCGATCGGCATGACGAACTTCGCCCGCGGCGTGCGGCGCGCTACTGGTTGGTCACAACGATCTTCGGCATCATCGTCGCGGTGCTCGACGGCGTGGCGCTGGCGTTGATGGGTGGCCTGCGCAACACCCGGTCACCAGGCGTTGTTCAGCTTCCTGACCAACTACATCCCCAACATCGGCTTCATCATCGGCCTGATCCGCGGCGCTGGTCGCTGTTCGCCAACGGCTGGCAGACCGCGGTCTTCGTGATCGTGATCTACTCGGTGCTGAACTTCGTCGTGCAATCGATCATCAGCCCCGGTTCACCGGGGAGTCGAAGTCGGCGTCACGCAACGACATCCTTCGTCTCCCTGTTGCTCTGGTCGGCCGTGCTCGGTGGCCTCGGCACGCTGCTGGCGCTGCCGATGACCCTGCTGGTCAAGTCCACAGTGATCGACATCGACCCACGCGTCCGCTGGGTGAACGCCCTGATCGCCGGTGACCCCGCAGGACGCGGATCCGGTGGAGGACTACGATGCGTGACCCGAGTTCCGGGGCCCAACGCGGCCCGACGCGCTGCGCCGCACCCGTGAGTTCAATGAGAACGTCGAGCCCGCCGAGGGGCAGGGACCCGGTGCCACCGCGCTGGACCGGCGCATAGCTGCGGCTGCCCCGCCCGGCACGACCGGCCTGGAGCTGCTGGCCGAACAGCGGGCCTGGAACATGGCGCACAGCGCAGATCCTGCAGAAGTGCCCCAGGGTTCCAACCTGGGCCAGCCCCCGCAGTTGCCCCGCCTGGTGGTCATCCTGCTCGGCCTGCTCGGCGCCGCCGGTGCCTTCTGGCTGATGCGACAACTGTCCTGGCTGCTCGCGCCCGCCTTCCTGGCGCTCAACCTGGTGATCGTTGTCTACCCGGTGCAGAACCTGCTGCGGCGCTACGGCCTACCCAAGCCGCTCGCGGTCGCCTTCACCGCGCTCACGCTGGTGGCCGTCTTGGTGGTGATCACCCTGGTCGGGGTCTGGGCGGTCAGCGAGACCATCACCGTGGTGCCCACCTACATGCCGGAGTTCACCACGCTCTACCAGAACATCCTCGACTGGCTGGTCAGCATCGGCGTCGAGCAGGACGCCATCAACTCCACCTGGCCGACATCAACCCGGTCAACATCTGCAGGCGTCACCCAGATCTTCTCCGGCTTCTCCGGGGTGGTCGCGATGACCGGCGTCATCCTCTCGGCAGTCATCATGATGCTGGACGTGCCCGGTGGGGCCGACGGTCGCCATTGCCGTCACCCACCCGCGGATCACCGCTGCGATGCAGGAGTTCTCGCTCGGGGTGCGGCGCTACTGGCTGGTCTCCACGGTCTTCGGCATCCTCATGGCCACCCTCAGCTTCATCCAGTTGACGATCCTGGAAGTGCCGCTGGCCCTCGTTTGGGCGCTGCTGACACGGGTGATGACCTACGTGCCGAGAGCGTGGGCTTCTTCTTCTCACTCATCCACCGCTGCTGGTGGCGCTGGTCGCCAACGGCTGGGAGACCGCACTGTGGCTGCTCGGCGTCTACTTCGTGACAACTGGATCGTGGAGCATCTTCCGACAAGTTCAGCGGCACCGCGATCGGTGTCAATGCCACTGTGGCGCTGCTGTCGCTGTTGCTGTGGGCGTGGGTCTTCGGCCCGATCGGCGCCCTGATCGCAATGCCCTGCACCCAGTTGGCCAAGGCCCTGCTGGTGGACGCCGATCCCAAGGCGCGCCGGGTGAATTCCTACTGTCCAGCGAGGCCGAGGTGCAGGGCGCGGCGTCGCGATGCGCACACCGACCGTCAGCACGCCTGCAGCGAGCACCCGGCGGTACGCTCCGATTTGTCGGTGGGGGGTTGTAGGTTCGTGGTGTGACTCAAGACATGACCCTTCCACGGGCCGCCGCGGCGGCCGGTTCGCCCACTGGGATGACCGACAACGTCTACCAGTCGTTGCTGGCCAACCGCATCGTCTTCCTCGGCTCGAGGTGCGTGACGAGAACGCCAGCGCCATCTGCGCCCAGATGCTGCTGTTGAACGCGGAGGATCCACCAAGGACATCTACCTCTACATCAACTCCCCGGGTGGGTCGGTGGACGCCGGCATGGCGATCTACGACACCATGCAGTGGATCAGCAACGACGTCGCCACCGTCGCTATGGGCCTGGCCGCGTCCATGGGCCAGTTCCTGCTCAACTCGGGCGCCCCGGGCAAGCTGCGCTGCCGCGCCCGCGTCCTGGTCACGCCGGCCTCCGCGCCGGCATCGGCACCGCGTCCGACATCAAGATCGAGGCCGAGCAGTCGCTGCACCTGAAGCGGCAGTTGGCCGGGTTGATCGCCAAACAGACCGGCCAGACGATCGAACAGATCGAACGCGACTCCGACCGCGACCGCTGGTTCACCGCCCAGGAGGCACTCGAGTACGGCTTCATTGACCACGTCTTCGAGCGCGCGTCCCAGATCAAGACCCCCGACGCACCCAACCAGTGAGGACGCAACCGATGAACTACGAAGTGATTCCCGGCACCAACCTGCCGCGGCTGCCCTACGGTTCGGCGGGCTTCGAGCCGCGGATGGACTACATCATCCCGCAGTGGGAGGAGCGCACCAGCTACGGTGTGCGCCGGGTCGACCCTACCGCAAGCTCTTCGAGGAGCGCATCATCTTCCTCGGGACGCCGATCAGCGACGAGATCAACACCTTCGTGATGGCCAGCCTGCTCGTCCTGCAGTCGATGGATTCCGACCGGCAGGTATCGATCTACCTGAACTCGCCGGGCGGCTCGTTCACCGCGCACTTCGACCTGCGCGATCTACGACACGATGCGCTACATCAAGCCCGATGTGCAGACGATCTGCACGGGTCAGGCCGCATCCGCTGCGGCCGTGATCTGGCCGCCGGCGCCAAGGCAAGCGGCTGGCGCTGCTCGAACTCCCGGATCCTGATCCACCAACCCTCGATGGGTGGTGAAGGGTCCTACGGGCGATCGTCCGACACCGGAGATCGGTCAAGGAGATCATGCCGGATCCGTGGGCTGATGGAGCAGATGCTGGCTGATAACACTGGTCAGAGCACGAGACAGATCAGCCGAGACGTGGAGCAGCCCGTGAAGTTCACCGCCGCCGGGCTGTCGAGTACGGCATCATCGACGACATCCTGACCTCGTTGGCCGACGCAGAAGTAGCCGACCCACAGGCAACCCCGGCAGACCTTGTGCACGCTGGGGTTGAGGCCCCGGAGAGTCCACCGTTGGACCAGTAACAAGACGACATTTCCCCAGCGTCACCAGGAGGATCGATGGCTCGCATCGGAGAGAGCGGTGATCTGTTCAAGTGCTCCTTCTGCGGAAAGAGCCAGAAGCAGGTCAAGAAGCTCATCGCGGGTCCGGGCGTCTACATCTGCGACGAGTGCATCGACCTGTGCAACGAGATCATCGAAGAGGAGTTCAGCGAGGACTCCGGCAGCACCAGCAGCGGCGAACTGCCCAGGCCGGCCGAGATCCGCGCCTTCCTGGACGAGTACATCATCGGCCAGGAGGCAGCGAAGAAGACGCTGTCGGTGGCCGTCTACAACCACTACAAGCGGGTACAGGCCCAGCAGGCGTCCGGCCGGCACCACGACGACGATGTCGAGTTGGCCAAGTCGAACATCCTGTTGATCGGCCCCACCGGCTGCGGCAAGACGTACCTGGCCCAGACCTTGGCCCGGATGCTCAATGTGCCGTTCGCGATGGCGGACGCGACCGCGCTGACCGAGGCCGGCTACGTCGGTGAGGACGTCGAGAACATCCTGCTCAAGCTGATCCAGGCCGCCGATTTCGACGTGAAGCGCGCCGAAACCGGCATCATCTACATCGACGAGATCGACAAGGTGGCCCGCAAGTCGGAGAACCCCTCGATCACCCGCGACGTCTCCGGTGAGGGCGTCCAGCAGGCATTGCTTAAGATCCTGGAGGGCACCGTCGCCTCGGTGCCGCCGCAGGGCGGACGCAAGCATCCGCACCAGGAGTTCATCCAGATCGACACCACCAACGTGCTGTTCATCGTCGGCGGCGCCTTCGCGGGCCTGGAGCACATCATCGACGCCCGCATCGGGCAGCGTCCGCTGGGCTTCACCGCCAGCGCCGAAGTGCGCGCCCCGCGCGGCGACGACCCGTTCGCCGGCGTGCGTCCCGAAGACCTGCACAAGTACGGGCTGATCCCGGAGTTCATCGGCCGGTTGCCGATGATCGCCACGGTGCCCAAGCTCGACCAGACCGCCCTGGAGCGCATCCTGGTGGAGCCACGCAACGCGCTGGTCAAGCAGTTCCGCAAGCTCTTCGAGTTGGACGACGTCAACCTCGAGTTCACCGACCAGGCCGTCACCGCGATTGCCGACAAGGCGCTCGAGCGCGGCATCGGTGCCCGCGGTCTGCGCGCCATCCTGGAGGAACTGCTGCTCGACGTGATGTACGAGGTGCCCAGCAACCCCGAGATCGGCCAGGTCGTGGTTACCGCGAACGCCGTGAGCGGCGAGGCAGGCCCCGAACTGGTCACCCGCAAGCAGTTGGCCGAGCGGACCGAATTGTCGGCGTAACCCCTTGTTTACCCGCGACGGCTAGACTGGCCGCGAGCGGAGAGAGGCGGGGGTATCCATGGCGGTAGACGACCAGTCGCGCGCGATCCAGGAGATTCTTTCCCGCACGTACGAAGCCACCTCCAGCGATGGGCACGTCACCGTCCGGGTGATCGGGGACGCGAAAGTATCCTCCGCCACGATCTGCGACAGCGTCGGCGACGACGGCAGCCTGTCTGCTGCGGCGACCGAAGCAGTACGGTCCAGCCTGCATGAGGCCCGGGTCGAGACCGCGCGGGCGATGGCTGACCTGCCCGGCCTCAACCCCCAACTCCGGGCGCTGTTGCGGGGCGAATCGTGAGCCAGGACCCCGGCGAGGGCTGGCCTATCGGCACCGATGCCCCCACAACGCGTTTCACCGCCAGCAGCGACGACGGCGTGGTGACCGCCACCGCCACCGCACACCTCGAAGTGGTCGGGGTACACATCGCCGACGACGGCGATCCGGACGCGGTTGAGGTTGGCATCGTGCAGGCGGTCAATCGTGCCCTGCAGAAGGCGGAAGGCCAGCCAGTCGACGAGATGATCCGGGCGCGCGACAACCGGATGAATGAGTTCAGCGCGGTCATCGATGGGCTGAGCGCCGAGGTTGCCCGGATCCGGTCGGCCTCCGATGATCGGCCCCGTGCCGGGCGCCAGGGCTAAGGCTGCAGGCGCTGCTCGATGCCGGCCAGATCGTCGGTCAACTGCAGGGTGCTGTCGTTCAACTGGTCGATCAGGAACCCGACCTGGTCGTAGAGGGCGTTGACCCGCCGACCGGCGTCCGAGAGTTGGTCGAGCAGCCTGGCCACCTGGCTCAGGTTGCTCGACGTCCAACTGGTCAACGACATGCCGGAGGTGGCGAACGCCATCACCCGCGCCACCGCGAGCGAACGTTCCGCGTAGTCGATGCTGGTGCGGACCAGGTCATGCACCAATGAGTCGGTGGCCTGCCGTCCCAGGTGTGCAGCGCCCAGCAACCGGCTGCTCTGGTCGCCGAGATCAGCCAACTGGGCGACCCGCTCGCCGAGCAGGCCCACGGTGTTGTCGAAGGCGAGCCGCGACGGACCCTCCCAGTCGCTGACCCGGGTGCCGATCTGGTCCAGGGTCGCCGACAGTTCGGCCATCCGGCGGGCCTGGGCGGCCTGCTGCTCGGCGGTCACCTGCAGGTTCTCGGGCCCGCCGGCCAGTTCTTCGGCCAGCGCGATGATCCGGTCATACGCCTTGTCGTGGTCGAAGACCAGCCGCACTTCCCGGGTCATCTCGTCGCGCCACTGCTCGAGGGTGTCGCGCAGCGTGGCCTGGCCGCTCACAGCGCGTCCCCGATCTCGCTGAGCCGGGATTCGACCAGCGCCCGGGTCTCCTCCTCGGTCCGCCGGTAGTCCTCGGCCACCGAGCGCAATGTTTCCGCGGTCCGGGCCAGCGTCCTCGACACCTGCGACACGGCAGCCTGGTAGTTGTCACCGATGGCTTCCGCGGACGCCTGAAGGCGTTCCGGTTCGCGCTTGGACTGCGCTGCTTCGCCAACCTCGGACTCGGGTGCGGCGTCCGGTGTGGCGGCCTGGTTGCCCAGACACTCCTCCGACAGGACGCGCAGTTGGTCGGCTGCCGCCAGGAGTTGCGGATACGAATAGCTGATTGCGCCGGCCACGAGGCGATGCTACCCGGCCGGTGGGCCGGGCCAGGTGATTCAGCCCGGTAGGCTGGTGGAGTGAGATACGTTTCGACGCGCGCGCTGCCGGGTGCTGCCACCGCAGGCTTCAGCGACATCCTGCTCGAAGGCCTGGCCTCCGATGGTGGGCTCTATTTGCCCGTCGAGTATCCGCAACTGACCACCGAGACGCTGGCCCAGTGGCGTGACCTCCTGGCCACGCACGGTTACGCGGCGCTGGCCCATCAGGTGCTCCGCCTCTACGTCGACGACATTCCGGACGACGACCTGCTCGGGATCTGTCAGCGGGCCTACACCGCGGAGAAGTTCGGCGGCTCGAGCATCACCCCGATCGAGCGGGTCGGCGACGGACCACTGTGGATCGGCCACCTGTCCAATGGCCCGACGGCGGCCTTCAAGGACATGGCAATGCAGTTGTTGGGCGAGTTGTTCGAGTACGAACTGGCCCGCCGCGGCACCACGATGACGATCCTTGGCGCCACCAGCGGTGACACCGGGTCGTCGGCCGAGTACGCGCTGCGTGGCCGGAGCGGGATCAGCGTCCACATGCTCACGCCGGCCGGCCGGATGACGGCGTTCCAGCAGGCCCAGATGTTCGGTCTGCCGGACGCGAACATCCACAACATCGCGATCGATGGCGTCTTCGACGACTGCCAGGACATCGTCAAGGCGGTGAACGCGGACGCGGACTTCAAGGCGCGCCACCGCATCGGCGCGGTGAACTCGATCAACTGGGCCCGACTGGTGGCCCAGGTCGTCTACTACGTGGCGTTGTGGCTACGCGCCACCACGTCAAATGACCAACGGGTCAGCTTCGCGGTACCGTCCGGGAACTTCGGGAACATCTGCGCCGGCCACATCGCGCGCCAGATGGGCCTGCCGATCGACACCCTGATCCTCGCCACCAATGAGAACAACGTGCTGCACGAGTTCTTCAGCACCGGCGTCTACCGCGTCCGGGCAGACGTGGCTGCCACGTCCAGCCCATCGATGGACATCTCCAAGGCGTCCAACTTCGAGCGCTTCGTGTACGACCTGCTCGGGCGGGACGGCTCCCGGATCGCCGAACTCTTCGGGTCGGAACTGCAGCGCAGCGGCCAGTTCGACCTGTCCGGGACCCCCGAAGTCGCCCGGTTGTCGGAGCGCTACGGCTTCGTCAGTGGCACCTCGACGCACGCCGACCGGGTACAGACCATCCGGGGGCTCTACTTCGACACCAGCATCCTGATCGACCCGCACACCGCCGACGGCGTGCACGTCGCGCACGAGTGGATCGGCCGGGTGGCCGCACCGATCATCGTGTTGGAGACCGCACTGCCGGTGAAGTTCGCCGACACCATCGTGGAGGCGATCGGGCAGCTACCGCCGGTGCCGCCCCGCTTCGAGGGCATCGAGGACGCGCCAAGGCGGGTCGTCGACCTGCCCAACGACGCCGAGGTGGTCAAGCGGTTCATCGCCGAGACCGAGGCCGCCGTCGGCTGAGCCGATCGGACGTCAACGGCACCGAAAGGGGTCGGCTCAGGCCGTCTCGTCCACCGGCGCCAGCGTCACCTCGACGGCCAGTTCGCCGTCGGCCGTCACGAACTCCAGGTCACCGGTAATCCGGCCAACCGCACGCAGGTCGCGCTCGATTGCGGCGAGGCGGCCCAGCGCGGCCTCCGGGCCGCTGATGACCGCCTTGGCCACCTCGGCACGCATCTTCACCTGCGCCCGTGACTTCGCGCCACGAATGCCCATCAGAGCGTCGGCGATGTCGTCCATCAGTGCGGGGTCGCCACCGGCGGGCAATTCGCCGACCGTCGGCCACGGGGCGTGGTGGATCGATCCTGACTGCCACCAGCTCCACACCTCTTCGGTGACGAATGGCATGAAGGGGGCAAACAGCCGCAGCATCACATTCAGCGCCAGTTGCAGCGCCGCCTGCGCGGAGGCGGCCGCCTGGCCCTCTCCGTAGGAGCGCTCCTTGACCAGTTCGAGGTAGTCGTCGCAGAAGCTCCAGAAGAACTTCTCCGCGACCTCGAGGGCGTCGGTGTAGCTGAAGTCGTCAAATGCCTTCGTCGCCTGGGCCACCACGTCGGCCAGCGCGGCCAGCATTGCCAGGTCGTCAGGCTCGCTGATGGCGTCCGGGCTGACCGGGGCGTGCTTGTCGAGCACGAACTTGGACGCATTCAGGATCTTCATCGCCAATCGGCGACCGACCTTCATCTGCGACTCGTCGAACGGTGAGTCCATGCCGGGACGCGCCATCGCCGCACGCCAGCGCACCGCGTCCGACCCGAACTTCTCCAGGATCTCGGTGGGCACGACCACGTTGCCCTTGGACTTGCTCATCTTCTTGCGGTCGGGGTCGACCACGAAGCCGGAGATGGTGGCCCGGGCCCAGGGCAGCTTGCCCTCCTCGAGGTGGCTACGCACCACACGGCTGAACAGCCAGGTACGGATGATGTCGTGCGCCTGCGGGGCGACGTCCATCGGGTAGGTCAGCGCCCACAGTTCGGCGTCCCGCTCCCAGCCGCAGGCCAACTGCGGGGTCAGTGAACTGGTGGCCCAGGTGTCCATCACGTCCGGGTCGCCGATGAACCCACCCGGCTTGCCGCGCTGCGACTCGTCGAATCCGGCAGCCGGCTGCGACGCTGGGTCGACCGGCAGGTCAGCCTCCTCGGGCAGGATCGGGTGGGCGTAGTCGGGCTCGCCGGACTCGTCCAGCGCGTACCACACCGGGAACGGCACGCCGAAGAAACGCTGCCGGCTGACCAGCCAGTCGCCGTGCAGGCCACCAACCCAGTTGGCGTAGCGGTGTCGCATGTGGTCGGGCGTCCAGGCCAGTTCCTCGCCACGGGCCAGCAGCGCCGCTCGCAGGTCTGCGTCCCGGCCGCCGTTGGTGATGTACCACTGACGGGTGGAGACGATCTCCAGCGGCTTGTCGCCACGCTCGTAGAAGTTGGTCATCCGGGTGGTGGGCTTGGGCTCGCCGACCAGTTCGCCGCGTTCGCGCAGCATCGTCACGGTCTCCTCGCGCGCCGAGAAGATCGTCTTGCCCGAGATGCGTTCGTAGTTCTCGGTGTTGACGATCCAGTCGGGGTTGTCGCGCAGGATGCGGCCGTCGCGGCCAACGATGGTGCGGGTCGGCAGGTCAAGCTCGCGCCACCAGGTGACGTCGGTCAGGTCGCCGAAGGTGCAGCACATCGCGATGCCAGAGCCCTTGTCGGGTTCGGCGTCCTTGTGCGCGAGCACCGGCACCTCCACCCCGAAGACCGGGGTGGTGACCGTACTGCCGAACAGCGGTTGGTAGCGCTCGTCGTCCGGGTGCGCGATCAGGGCAGCGCAGGCGGCCAGCAACTCCGGACGCGTGGTCTCGATCAGCACCTCGCCGCCGTCAGGACGGTGGAAGTTGATCGCATGGTAGAAGCCCGGGTACTCGCGGGCCTCCATCTCGGCCTGGGCGACCGCCGTCTGGTCGGTGACATCCCACATGGTCGGGGCCTCGGCCAAGTAAGCCTCGCCGCGTGCGTGGTTGCGCAGGAAGGCGCGCTGGGCCACCGACTGGGCCTGCGGCGAGATGGTGGTGTAGAGCAGGTCCCAATCCACCGACAGGCCCAAGGTGCGCCAGAGATCCTCGAACGCCTGCTCGTCGATCGCGGTCAACTGGATGCACAGGTCGACGAAGTTGCGGCGGCTGACCGGCACCTGGCGCTTCGGGTCAGGGTTGGCCGGCGGAGTGAAGTCCGGGTCATAGGGCAGCGACGGATCGCAGCGCACGCCGAAGTAGTTCTGGACGCGTCGTTCGGTCGGCAGGCCGTTGTCGTCCCAGCCCATCGGGTAGAAGACGTGCTTGCCGCGCATCCGCTGGTAGCGGGCAACGACATCGGTGTGGGTGTAGCTGAAGACGTGACCCACATGCAGCGAGCCCGACACGGTGGGCGGGGGAGTGTCGATCGAGTAGACCTGTTCCCGCGATTCGGGGCGGACGAAGGCGTAGGTGCCCTGGTCACGCCAACGCTTGGTCCAGGTCTGCTCCAGGCCTTCCAGCACCGGCGCGTCCGGTACCTGCCAGCTGGTGGTGCTTGTAGCGGGCACGGACTGGTTGGGTGCAGAAGTCATGGACTGCATCCTACCGAGTCCGGCCAGCAGCGATCACCTCGCCGATTTGGCTGAAATTGGGGTCAGCCAGCGACCCCACGCAGCGCTGCCAGCACGGTGTCCGCGCTGGCCAGATCGGCTCCGGTCGGCTTCCATTCCTTGCCGTTGACGGCGAAGAACGGCGTGTAGGTCACGTAGTCGGGCTGGCCGTTCATCATCGCGTCCACGAAGTCGCTGGTCGCACCGCCGGTGAAGCAGGCCTCGAACTCGGTGAGCGGGGTGCCACTCAGACCGACCTGCTCGGCGAACCCGATCAGCTCCTCATCGGTGTAACCGCGGCCCTCTTGGGGCTGGTTGGTGAAGACGGTCTTCGAGTACTGCGAGTAGACGCCCTGCACGTCGGCACAGATGGACGCGATCGCGGCCCGGTAGGAGTTGTTGCCCGGGATCGCTCGGTCCAGGCCATGCAGCATGTGGTAGGTCAGCTGGATGTCGCCACGGTCAGCCAACTCCTCCAGCAGCGGGTCGATCGTGGCGGACGCCTGGGCGCAACCCGGGCACTGGAAGTCGAGGTAGCCCTCCACCACCAGGCTCGAGCCATTGGCCGTCGAGTTGTTGTAGACGACGCCGTCGCCGGCCTCGTTGGCGCTGGGCGGGGTGATCTGGCCCTGCTCGGCCTGCAGCGCCTTGCGCTCCTTGTCGCGCTGGTAGTTCTGGAAGACCACCACGGCCACCACGGCGACGATGAGCAGGGCCAGCGCGGTGGCCGCAGCGATGACGATCCGCCGGGTGCGGGCACGCTGGGCGTCGGCCGCCTGCTGGGCTCGCAACTGCTCGCGCCGGGAGGCGGTGGCCGCGTTCTCGCGCGGGGGGTTGGGCGCGGGGCCTTCGGGGCGGGGCTGGTTCTGCTTGCTCTTGCTCATCTGGTCGGCCTTTTCGTTGGTCGGTGATGGTGATGTTGGGGAAACTTCGGTGGGTCAAACGGTTAGGCGCGTCACGCCTCGATCAGGTCATCGTCATAGTCGAATTGTTCGGCGGTGATCGGCTTCAGCAGCCAGTTGTCCACGGCGAGTACCGAGGTCGGCCGGATCCAGGACCACAGTCCGACGGCGACGAAGCCCAGGTCGCGCAGGATGTCCTGCACGTACTGGTGCTCCTCGTCGGGGCCCAACTCGCCGCCCGGCGTAAAGCAGCCGCAATCGATCAGCAAGCCGTTCGACCACGCCCAGATGATCCCGCCGATGAAAGCGACCATGGCCAGCGTGCCCAGGGCTGCGTTGATCCTGATGAACAGGCCGATGATCAGCATGAGGCCCACTGCGATCTCGACAAAGGGCTGTGCGTAGCCGATCACCGTCATCATCCAGTGGGGGATTGGAAGCTGGAAGAGCTCGACTTGCGCGACGTTGCCCTCCAGGCGTCCGACCTTCAGCAGACCTGCGATCGCCAGCCCGAAGCCGAGCACCAGGCGCGTCACCAGACCCACCCAGTCTCGCCAGTCGCGGGTCACCTGCTGGCTCGCCACGCGGCCGGTCCACCTACTCACAGGCGCCAGCATATCGGACGCCAGCGGGCCCATCAGACCAGAGTCGGGCATTGGACCAGTCCCAGGGGCGGCGCTTCCCGTCCGGCGAAACGCTCGCCTTGCACGGGAAGCAAGCTGCCCCAAGGAAGCGCCGCGTCCCGGCGGTGGCTCGGACACCATGACCGCAGATCCCGATGCCCGGCGCGAAGGCCAGCCATGCCGAGCTTGTGCAGGCGCTGATCGCCCGCTGGCCGGAAAGCCACCCCCAGCCATCGCTGGCCCGGATTACCGCGCTGTGCGACCTGCTGGGCGACCCGCAGCAGGCCTACCCGGTCATCCAGATCACCGGCACCAACGGCAAGGGCTCGACCGCGATCCGCTGATCGACGCCCTGCTGCGATCGCTGGAGCTGCGGACCGGACGGTTCTCAGCCCGCACCTGGTGGACGCCACGGAGCGCATCTGCATCGACGGCGATCCGATCAGCCCGGAGGACTTCGACGACACCTGGCGGCAGATCGCGCCGATGGTCGCGATGGTTGATGAGCAGCGGCTGGGTGGGGTGCCGATGACCTTCTTCGAGGTGATCACCGCCATGGCCTACGCGGACTTCACCGACGCCCCGGTCGACGTCGCCATCGTCGAGGTCGGCATGGGGGGCACCTGGGACGCCACCAGCGTCGCGGACGCCGAGGTTGCCGTGGTGGCACCCATCTCTCGACCACCCTGCTCGGGTCCACGATCGCCGAGATCGCCGGCGAGAAGGCGGGCATCATCAGCCGGGATCGACGACGTGGCGGCCCAACGGCCCGAGGCGGCGCAGGTCCTGATGAGCAGGTGCGCCATGGTGGGCGCGCCGATGGTGCGGGAAGATCGACTTCGCGTGCTGGACCGGCAACCGGCAGTCGGCGGGCAGTTGCTCCCGGATCGATGCCGCCGACCCCGATCGACTTGTTCCTGCCGCTCTTCGGGGCCCACATGGCCCACAACGCCGCGCTGGCCGTGGCGGCCGTCGAGACGTTCCGGGGCGGCGCCCTGAGCGGGGAAGTGCTCTACGACGGCCTGTCGAACGCCCTCGCCCGGCCCGGCTCGAGCCGGTGGCCAGGATCCGGTGATCGTGTTGGACCGCCCACAACCCATGGCGTGGCGGCGACCCTGGCCGGACTCCGCGAAGCGTTCACCGCCCAGCCGCTGATCGGCGTGGTCGCGATGATGCGCGACAAGGCGGTGGACGAGGTTCTCGACCTGCTGGCCGATGAACTCGACACCATTGTGGTGACGTCGATGCCGGACATCAGCCGGGCGTTGCCCCTCGAGGAACTGGCCGAGTTGGCGTCCGACTCGTTCGACGTCGGCGGGTGCACACCGCACCCACGCAGGCGGCCATCGATGTGGCGCGTGGACTGGCCCAGCAGGCTGGTCCGGAGTCCGTCGTGTTGGTGATCGGATCGATTACCTGGCCGGGCAAGTGCGCGAACTGCTGGTCCAGCAGGCCGAGGCTGAGTCCTGGCTGGAAGAGAACTTGTGAGTCACCACTAGCATTCGTTCATCGTCCTCCCTGCTTGTAGGGTCGTTGTCATGAGTGAAACCGAGCGCACCTTGGTGCTGGTCAAGCCGGACGGTGTCAAACCGCGGCCTGGTCGGCCAGATCATCTCCCGCTACGAGGCCAAGGGCCTGGCCTTGCTGGCCCTGGAACTGCGCACTGTCGATGCCGACTTGGCGGCCAAGCATTACGCCGAGCACGTCGGACGCGCCTACTACCCAGACCTGGAGCGGTTCATCTGTTCGGGACCGCTGGTGGCCATGGTGCTGCAGGGCGAGCGGGCCATCGAGGCCGTGCGGGCACTCAACGGCATCACCGACTCGGCTGTGGCCGCTCCGGCACCATCCGCGGTGACTACTCCTTGTTCAAGGACAAGAACCTGGTGCATGCCTCGGACGCCGGACAGCGCATGCCGCGAGATCGCGCTCTGGTTCCCTGAGCTGGGCTGAGCCATGAGCGATGATGCGCGCGCCGGTCAACCCGCCGCGGCCAGCCCGAACCCCAACCAGCCCATCCCGCCGATGCCGGCCGGGCCGTTGAACGCGCCGGTCTACCGGGCCGCGGCTGCCGGGTCACCCGGCCCGCACCAACAGGGCATGGTGCCCCCGCCGAACCCCATCGCCAACCCCAGTGGGTTCGAACCCACGCTGCCGGTGGTGCAGACCGACTACCCGAACTTCTGGCGTACCCCGGCCTGGCGGGTATTGCGGCCGATCCTGGCGCTGGGCATGGGTGTGGGCCTGTTCTTCATCGGGCTGATCTCGCTGGTCTCCGTGGCCGTGGTGATCGACTCGCTGACTGGACGCGCCGATCCGCTCGCCCCCGACTACGACCCGACGCAACTGACTGCGATGGGCTTCCTGTCCAACAACCTGAGCCTGGCGGCCCTGATCCCGATAGCGCTGGCCGCGTCCTGGCTGATCTTCAAGCAACGCCCGGGCCACCTCGTCGGCGTCGCCGGGACGCTGCGCTGGGGCTGGTTGGTGCGCTGCATGCTGGTCATCCTGCCGCTGTGGGTGGCGTATTCGGCGCTGGTGTTCCTCTGGCTGGTGGCCGCGCCGGTCAGATGCCCCGGCCCTCGCCGTCAGGACACGTGGGTGATGGTGATCGGCATCCTGTTGACCACGCCGATCAGGGCGCCGGCGAAGAGTTCGGCTTCCGCGGGCTGATCAACCGGTCGGTCGCGAGCTTCTTCCGAAAGCCGGTCGCCGGTCTGATCTGGGCAACTGGCGACGCTGGTCTTCGGCGGCCGGTGCGCTGGACCCCCTGGCTGAATGTGTACTACTTCAGCTTCGGTGTGTTGGCCTGCTTCGTCACCTGGCGCACCGGCGGCCTGGAGGGCGCCATCGCCATGCATGTGGTGAACAACATGCTGGCCGAGATCTTCCTGCCGTTCTCCGACATCAGCGGCATGTTCAACCGTGAGGTGGGGTCGGCGGACGCCCGCGTCCTGATCGGCGTTGCAGTGGTGGCGACCGGCAGCCTGCTCATCGTCTGGCAGGCCAAGCGGCACGGCATCGTCCGCACCGCTGCCCCCGGCGAGTCGATGCACGCAGCCCTGCTCAATGCCCCGATGCCACCACCGGGCCAGCCGATGGCTCCGCCGCCGCAGAGCCAGCCCACCGCCGCGCCGCCACCGCAGAGCCAGCCGACGGCCCCGCAGCCGCCGCTGGTCAACCCCCGGCCGTGGGACGACGGCTTAGTGGTTGGTTAGCCGTCCGGTTACCATGGCGGGCGATGACTACCGATAGCGCCCCGGCGTCCCTTTTCGACCGGCTTGAGCCCTTGCTCAGCCGCGTCGTCAAACCCATCCAGTACGTGGGTGGCGAGGAGAACGCCATCACCAAGAACTGGGATGACGTCGCGGTGCACTGGGCACTGATGTACCCGGACGCCTACGAAATCGGCCAGCCCAACCAGGGACAGGCGATCCTCTACGAGGTGCTGAACGAGTGCGATTGGGTGCTGGCCGAGCGCACCTTCTCGGTCTGGCCCGACCTGGAGAAGCTGATGCGGGCCAGCGGGCTGCCGCTGCTCAGCCTCGAAACCCATCGTCCGGTCAAGGCATTCGACCTGCTCGGGATGAGCCTTTCCACCGAACTCGGCTACACGAACCTGCTGAACGCGCTCGACCTGGCCGGCATCCCGCTGCGCAGCGTCGACCGGGCAGACGACGATCCGCTGGTGGTGGTGGGCGGGCACTGCGCGTCCAACCCCGAACCGATCGCCGACTTCGTGGACGTGGTCGTCATCGGGGACGGCGAGCAGGCGGTGCTCGAACTGAGCGGCATCGTGCGGGACTGGCAGGCCGGAGGCAGGGTCGGCGGGCGGCGCGTCCTGCTGGAACGAATCGCGGCGACCCAGATGTTCTACGTCCCGCAGTTCTACGAGATCAGCTACGGTCCCGACGGCGCGATCGCCAAGGTCTCGCCGAACAACCCGGCCGCCCACCACACCATCCGCCGCTGGGTACTGACCGACCTGGACGAGTGGCCCTACCCGAAGGCCCCGCTGGTGCCGCTCGCCGAGACCGTGCACGAGCGCTACTCGGTGGAGATCTTCCGCGGTTGCACCCGGGGCTGCCGATTCTGCCAGGCCGGCATGATCACCCGCCCGGTCCGCGAGCGCAGCCTGCCGGTGGTCGGGTCGATGATCGCCACCGGGCTGGACGCGACGGGGCTGGAGGAGGTCGGGCTGCTCAGCCTGTCCAGCGCCGACCACAGCGAGATCGGCGAGATCACCCGCCAGTTGGCCGACCGCTACCAGGGCACCAACGTTTCGCTGTCGCTGCCCAGCACCCGGGTGGA
>JAXGOU010000019.1:0-38048 GCA_040767325.1 Brooklawnia sp.
GAGAGGCTGAGCCCCACTCGGGACGCGATGTCGGTCACCGTCGCGCGGCCATCTTCCTGAAGGATTGAAAGGATCACGCGGTCGAGGTCGTCCATGTCGAAGATCCTTCCACTAAATAGGCTGACCACCGGCAGATACCACAGCACATTCGAGTCACTTCCTCGTAGGCTTCGAAACGTGAAGAGTCACACCGCCCGGGCCGGCATCGTGGGGATGCGATGAACATCGCCACGATCGCTGCATTCTGGACCGTTTCGATGCTGTTCGTCCTGACCCCGGGAGCGGACTGGGCCTACGCGATGGCCGCCGGCATCCGGCACACGAACGTGGGGTGGGCCGTCGCCGGCCTGCTGGCCGGGCACCTGACCGCAACCGTGATGGTCACCGCGGGGCTGGCAGCCCTCCTGGCCGCCTCGCCGACGGCGATGACCGTGCTCACGGTGGCCGGCGCCGTCTACCTCTGCTGGCTCGGGGTCACCACATTGCGGCACCGCCACGCGGTCGCCACTGCCGAGATGTTGGCGCCCACCGCTGGCCGGCAGCTGTTCCTCAAGGGGCTCGGCGTCAGCCTGCTCAACCCCAAGGTGTTCCTGCTGTTCCTGGCCCTGCTGCCCCAGTTCGTCACCCCAGGCACGGGCTGGCCGGTCCCTGCGCAACTGCTCACCCTCGGCGCGCTCCACGTGCTCAACTGCGCGATCATCTACGCCACCGTCGCCTTCGGCGCTAGCGCCGTCCTCACCGCCCGGCCGCGGCCCGCCCTGGCCGTCACCACGCTCCCCGGGATCGTGCTGATCGGCTTCGGCGGCGTCCTCGCCGTTGAACAACTCGCCCCCCACCTCAGCCGCATCGTTGTCCCCTAGGAAGGATCCACCCATGGACACACCAGAACGTCGACAGGTGCGCGACCTGGTCTACGCCACGTTCGCGAGCGAGGGACGCGCACCCTCCCCGGAAGAAGTGGCCCGCAAGACCCACACCACGCGCGACCAGGCGCAGGACGCCCTGCACGCGCTCGCCGACGCCCACGCCCTGGTGCCGGCCGCCGACGGCGACGCCATCCGGATGGCACACCCGTTCTCCGCCGCCCCCATGGGATTCGTCGTCACCCCCCACGACGGACACGATGACCGCCGCTGGTGGGGCGGCTGCGCCTGGGACTCCTTCGGCATCAGCGCCGCACTCCACATCGACGTCCGCATCGACACCGCCTGCCCGCACTGCGGGGCCCACCTCAGCTACCACGCCGGCCCCGACACGCCGCCACCCGCCGGGCTCGCGGTCCGCTTCCCCAAGCCCGCCGCACAGTGGTGGGACGACGTCGTCGCCACCTGCACCGCCATCCGCACCTTCTGCGACCGCGACCACGCCGAGCAATGGACGAACCAGCACGCACCCGACCTGCACATCGCCGACGCCGTCACCGTGTGGCGACTCGCCCAGCCGTGGTACGGCGACCGACTCGATCCCGACTTCACGCCCCACACCCGCGACCACAACCAGGCCCTCCTCGACGAAGTCGGCCCTCACCGGGCCCTTCTGAACCTCCCCTGTAACCGGCCGCCGTCCGAACACAGGCCCCAGCCGACTACCGACTCCACCCGAGGTCTTGGCCGATGGAGAGCGCCCCCACGTCCGCGACGTCCGACTCTGGCTACGCGTCGGGGGCCTAAGTTCCCCACTGCCGCGGCAAGGCGTTTGCTCGTTGAAGCATTGGCGCGGCGGGCCGGTCCGGAATCACTGGTGAACGATCTCGGCGGCGGTCAGTCAAGGGCTGTGTCCACGAGAGGGCGGCGTCTCGTTATGCGGGTGGCAGGTCGCGAGCTTGGCGAAGGAGAGCGACATGAACCACGACGCAGATCGCCTCGTCACCTCGAACCGGGTTGTGGCTCCAGTGGGCCGAGGAGCACGGCGTCCGCTACGACGACTCCGGCAAGTCGTCTGACGACGTGGCCCGCGACTATCACCAGACCAGCGACGCCTACCGCGAGCTCCTGACTCCCGAAGCGCGAGGTGATGTCCTCAGCGTGACGCACAGGGCCGCGGCGAACACCGCCTACGCACGGGCGCTGCTCATCGAGGCCGCCATCGAACGCCGGGCGGGTGACCTCGACCTTCGTACGTCGACCCCGTCCGTGCACGCGACCCGGCACGACGATCGTGCCGCCAAAGCAGAGGCCCGAGGCGATGGGCGAGTGGGGAGGACGTGGCGCCGGTCCCGTTCGCGGCCGCCGAGGAACCCGCGCAGCAGCACGACGCACGGACCACTGACAGGGGGTACCGGCCGTGACCGAACCCGTGCTCCCACTCCCCGATCTCCCGCTCATGATCGAAGACCTCCTCGTCCGGAGCGCAGTTGGCCGACGCCGGCACACCGTGAAGCATCGAGGAGATTCTCGACCACGTCGCGGCCCTGCGGGAAGGCCGCGGCTGATGGCCGGGTACCGCAGGCCTGCGAGCGAGTAGAGCGGCCGCTGCTGCGGAGGCCCGGCAGGAGACGCTCGACAAGCTTCACACCCAGCTCAGTGACGGTATCCTCGCCCTCAACGACCCGCAGGCCTGGCAGGCATGGCCGAAGTTCTCCAGCCAGTTCCATCGCTACCGTTCGGGAACTCGCTGCTGATCATGCTGCAGGACCCTGTGCGACCCACGTCGCCGGCTACCAAGCGTTCAAGTCGATGGGACGCCAAGCGCCGCGGCGAGACCGGCATCGAGAACTTCGCGCCGATCACGCGCCGCGACGGCCCTCGACGGCGCCGGCCGACCGGTGCGCGACGACGAGGGCCGACCTGCGGGACCGGATCCGTGGTGGCGACCAAGCCCGTTACGGTGTTCGACGTCCGTCAGGACGGACGGTCCTCCTCTGCCCGACCCCAAGATCGGCGAGGCGACCCTCCTCACCGGCCAAGCCCCTTTCGGGCTGTGGGATCGCCTCCAAGGCCTCCTCGAGGAACGGGGATTCGATGTGCGTCGCGGTGCCGACCTCGGTGGCCCGAACGGCTACACCGACTTCGGCCGGCGGCTCGTCATGGTCCGCGATGACGTCGACGACGCCCAGGCCGTCAAGACCCTCGCCCACGAGGCCGGTCACGTGATCCTCCACCCGGACCAGCAGGGCCGCGACTGCCGGGGGATCCTCGAAGTGGAAGCCGAATCGGTCGCGTACATGGTGACCAGCGCCCACGGGCTCGACTCCAGCCAGTACACCTTCAACTACGTCGCCGGTTGGGCCCTCAACGCGGTGACCGAGCAGCGTGACCTCGCCGACATCCTCCGCAGCACAGGCCAGCGTGTCATTGGCGCCGCAGACCTCATTCTGCAGACCACCCAGCCGGCTCCGACCATCACAGATACCGCGCTCGACGCTCTGGAGAGTGACATCCGAGTTCAGACGGACCCCACGCGCTGGGAGGCAGTGTCCGTCGGAGCCGTGCCATCGACTCCCGAGCCGCCGACCGTGCCTTCGCCGCGCTGGTCCCTTGTGCGGCCGCTGACCGTGACGACCGCGATGGACGATCTCGCTCACCCGCCCATGCGACAGCGTTGCGTCCTCGACGCGGCGCTTGCCGTCCGACCTCAAGCGGAACGATGCCCGCGCTCGTTGCTGCGAGCGGTCGGTGTCGGACCTGCCGGGCATCACGGCGCACAGGAGGGAGCCGAACCTGTGCCTGCACGCGTCCGTATCCGTTTCAACGACGCTGCGGTCGTGACGCGCCGAGCATGACCGCCGGGCGAACACTTACGCGATGAGCGCGTTTCCGTAGCGGATGACGAGGAAGGCTGCCAGGCGAGGAGCTACAGGCCGACGATGAGCCGGTCCAGTCCCCAGCGGAGGCCGGTTTGGAGGCGGGCGTTGAGTCGTGGTGGGAGGTGCAGGTTGTTGTGGGCGATGTTGTGGCGGGTGAGGGAGGCGAACACTCCGGTGGTGGACACCGTGACGAGCAGGCACCAGGGGCATAGTGCGCCGATGTTGAAAACCGCTTCGTAGAACAGCCAGTAGGCGAACGCGAAACCCGAGGGTGTAGACGCTTCTGGGCGGCGAGCATGAACCCGCGGGGGAACCGACGCCGGCGAGGCTGGCGACCGCGATGGTGATCACGACCGGTTCGGCGATGAGGCCGAGGAACGCGTTCGGGAACCCGAAGACGCTGGCCTGCCACGAGGTGGCGACCGTGCCGCAACTGATGGTCGCGTTGATGTTGCACGACAGGGCCGTGTTGGGGTTCGCCGCCAAGGCTACGGCGTCCACCGACAGCACGAACGAGGCGATCAGGCTGAGGAACGCTGAGGCGAGCATGGTCGCGAACAGCCAGATTCCCCGTGGCCCGGCCGTTCAGACATGGCTGGGTCAGTCATTGGCGGCCGCCCTGATCGCTGCCTGCAATGCGCTGGCTGTCAGCAGGTCGCCTGTGAAGGGCTTGCCGTCGATGAGCACGGTGGGTGTTCCCTGGATCCCGGAATCGAAGTCGGCCTGGGTGCCCTCGGTGACCCATTGCGCGTGGCGCAGTTGCGGGAAGGAGTCGGTCACCGACCGGGATATGCCGGCGGCTTGGGCGAGCAGGGCGGATTTCGCAAGGCGTTGAGTCGCGCCCTCGGCGGGCTGGTTGTCGTACAGCGCCTTGCTGGAACGCGAGGACGCGGCCGGGGTCTGCCCTGGGCGACGGTGATGAACGCGTTGGCGGCGCGGGTGAGTAACGGGCGCCTTGGGAGGCACGGTCGAGGAACGACATCGGGTGGATCCGGAGGCGGATGGTGCCTGCGTTGACGAGTTCCTCCATGGGCTCCGTTGGCCCGTTCAAACCGGGCGCAATAGGGGCACATGAAGTCTTGGTAGACGTCGACGCGTATGGCGCGTCCGGCCGACCGACGCCGATGGTCCAGGTGTCAGTGCCGGTGGCGGTTGCGCCGGGGGTCGTGGCGGTGGTGGGCGCCGGGCGGCCTGGTGCCGTGGCGGCGATCCAGATGCCGGCGAAGACGAGGACGGCGATCGCGGTGACTGCGAGGGCGAGGCCGACCCGCCAAGCCGAATCAGGCGGTCGCGGGCGTCCCGGGCGTGCTGGGCGGCCAACTCCTCCCGGCGACTTCTGGTCGTTGGTGTGGACGGCTGGTTGTCGGGGGACGGTTTGGGCTGCTTGGGCATGGCGAGTCCAACTCTCTGTGAATCGAAACGTGTCTTGTTGATGCGCGGCTCCACGACCGCGTGATCGGGGTGGGTGTCGACGCGTTGTGCGTGGAAGCCGCGGTCGCGGGGGCTGTCAGAGCCGCCGCGGATGGTGAAGAAGCGCCGTCGGGCGGGTTCAAGGCTGCGGAGCTGGTGGCCCGCGCCGCGGGGAGGGCGCGCCACGATCGCCGACTGCAGGTCAGGCAGCCGGAAGGTGCCTGTCAGATCGCGCGGGCTCAGAGCTATGTTGAGCACGGGGCAGCGGGTGAGGCTTGCGTGCCGGGTGAACCAGTCGCGCGCCCGGCTCAGCAGCCTGCGCAGAGAGAACCCAAGGCCGGTGAGGCCGCCGCAGGTGAGTAGTGCCAACCACACGAGGCCCGTGCACAGCGTCCACGCCAGCGGGCCTGCATGCGGTCGCGATGCCGGCGGCACTTGGCCAACCCCACGCAGGACGATTCCACGGCAAGGTCGACGTGGACGCCGAACAGCGACAGTGGGATGGCGGGCAAGCACGCCGCGGTCGTCGCCGCGGCGTAAACCGGAGAGAGGGCCCCCGCCACCAAGGCGACCACAACCGCCCAGACAGCGCCGCGGTCCGTCGGCCGCGCCACCGCCATCCGACGACCGGACATGGTCACCCCCGCCCGTAGAGCCCGCCGCCCCGCATAGCGGGGTGCCCAGGGTTCCTCGTGGACGCCGCACGGCGGTCAGTCATGCGTGGCGTGCTCGGAATCGTTGTGGGTGGGGGTTCGAGTTGGAAGGTGGAGTGTTCGACGCTGACGTCGAAGTGGTCGGCCACACAGGCCTGGAGGTGCCGGCCAGCATCTGGGTGGCGCCCGTCGGTGAAGCAGGCGTCTTCGACGACGACGTGGGCGGTGAGGACGGGCAGTCCGGTGGCGATGGTGGAAGCGTGCAGGTCGTGCACCTCACCACATGCGGAACCTCCGTGGATGTGCCGGCGAACCCTGTCCAGACCAACCCGGGCGGGGTGGACTCCAGCAGGATGTTACCTGCCTCCTGCAAGATGGTGATCGCGCGCGGGACGATCAGCGCGGCGATCAACATGCCGGCCACCGCGTCGATCCGGGTCCAGCCAGTCCACGCGATCACGACCGCGCTGATGATGACCGCCACCGACCCGAGGGCATCGTTGACCACCTCGAGGAAGGCGGTGCGCAGTTCGTGGTTCGCGCCCCGCCCGGAGTTCAGCACCAGCATCGAGACCAGATCTCGAGCAGGCCGACGATGCCGAGCACGAGCAGCCCGTCGGCGGTGACGTCGGGCGGTTCGAACAGCCGGACGGGCCCCCTCGATGAACGCGTAGCCGCCCACCCCGAGCAGCACGGCCGCCCTGGCGCCGGCGGCGAGGACCTCCGCGTTGGTACCCCCACGTCCGTTCGGGCGCAGCAGCGCAGCCGGCGGAAGCTGGCGGCGATCAGGGCCATCACCAACCCGAGGCGCTGGTGAGCATGTCGGCCGAGGCCGACCAGGCCAGCGCACATGGCGGTCTCCATCAGCGCCGATCATCGGCGACCAGGATGATGGCGGATCCGGAACGCGATCGCCGCCGGTGCAGGCGGCCTGCAACGCGCGTCGGCCGGGCGCTCGATATCGCGGCGCCCGCGCGGGCGGGTGGTTGCGCGGGGTGAGGGCAGGCGGGTGCGGTGGCCTCGCGCGCATGCCGTTGGCGATCACGGAACACCAGATCTTGTTCGAGCACGACGGTGGTTGAACCGAGGATCCGGAACACCAGGTCAGCGCGGACGATCGGAGATGGCGTTGATCGATGCGGCCATTGCCCTCGTAGAGCATGATCCGCCGATGGTGCGGCGGGCGTGGTCGAACGCGTGCGGGAGCAGGCGCAGGTCGTCGCCCATCAGGGCGACATCGGCGGTCTCGATGGCAACGTCGGTGCCCGTCGCACCCATCGCCACCCCCAAGTCGGCAGCAGCCAACGGCGCGTCGTTCACCCCGTCACCGACCATCGCCGTGGCGCGCCCCGCGTCCCGCAGCCGACCGATGATCGACTTGTCCTCGGGCCGCAGGTCGGCGTACACCTCGTCGATGCCCGCCTCGACGGCAAGGGCATGCGCGGTCGCCCGATTGTCGCCGGTCAACATCGCGACGGTGTACCCGTGCGAGCGGAGGCGGGCGACCACTTCGGCGGCCTCGGGCCGCAACTCGTCTCGACCGCCACCGCGCCCACCAGTAACCCGTCGACCTCGACCGGGGACTGCGTCGCACCGGCCCTGCATGCGGGCGACGTCGGCGGCCAGAGGGCCGGCGTCGATCCACCCCCGACGCCCCAGCCGCAGCGTGCGCCCGTCGAGGGTGCCGGCCGTCCTGCGCCCACCTCGGCGGCCACGTCGTCGGCGGCACGCAGGTCCGTGGCGGCCAGATCGCCTTGGCCAGCGGGTGCTCGCTGCGCACCTCCAGGGCGGCCGCCCACTCCAACACCTGTGTGCGGGAAAGGGTCGATGGTGGCGGATGCCGATCACCGCCGGTTGGTTGCGGGTCAGCGCCCCGGTCTTGTCGAGCGCGATCGTGCGGACCCGGCCTTGCAGCTCTGGTGGCGGCACCGCCCTTGATCAGGATGCCGCGGCGGTTGGCCGCGCCGATCGAGGCCACCGCGGTGACCGGCACCGAGATCGCCAACGCACACGGCGAGGCCGCCACCACCATCACCAACGCACGCTGTAGCCACAGCATCGGATCACCGAGCAGGAACCCGGCCACGACGGTGAGAGCGGCGACGATCAGGATGCCGGGCACCAGCGGTTTGGCGATCCGGTCGGCCAGCCGCTGGGTAGCACCCTTGCGGACTGCTCGGCCTCCACGATGTGCACAATCCGGGCCAACGAGTTGTCCTCAGCGGTGGCGGTGACCTCGACCTCCAGGACGCCGGAGCCGTTGATCGATCCGGCGAACACCTGCTCGCCGGGCCCGACCTCCATCGGGATCGATTCGCCGGTGATCGCCGAGGTGTCCAGCGCCGTGCGACCGGAACGGACCACACCGTCGGTCGCCAGCCGCTCGCCGGGCCGCACGACCATCAGGTCACCCAAGACGAGGGGTCGTCCGGGGCGTGATCACCTCGTCCGTTGCGTAGGACGGTCGCCCCCGGGGTACTGTGTCGAGGAGCGCCCGCAACCCGTGACGCGTCTTCGCGAGCGAGAAGTCTCCCAAGCCCTCACTGAGGAGAACAAGAAGGCCAGCGTCGCGGCCTCCTCCACCGCCCAGCGCCGTCGCGCCGACCGCACCAATCGTCATCAACAGGCCACCCCGACCTTGCCCTTGGCGAGCTTGCGCAGGGCGCCGGGCACGAACGTCGACCCGCCCACCAGCAACGCCGCCCAGCTCAACACCAGCTCGGCGGCCTCCCAGCCGGCCAGACCGGCGAGGAACCCTGCCAGCAGCAGCACCCCCGACACCAGCCCCAACTGGATGTCGCGCACCTGCCACAGGTGCTCCACCGCGCCATCGTCATCGTCGCCGTGACCCTTGGTCACGACCGGGGCGTCGCACCCGCACGCCGACACGCCTTCCTCGCGCTCGTCGCGGTCCTGGCACCCTGTCCCGCTCATCGGAGCGCCCCCACCGACGCGTGTACCCGCAGCGCTTCCGGTGCAGGGTTGACCGTGGTACCCACCCCGTAGTTCGGGCACAGGGCCACCCCATGACCCGTCGTCTCGAGCAGCCGTTCCGCCGTCGCCAGCACCGCCAGCAATTCCGGGGCGCTCACCAGCGAGAACACTGACGCCCGGCCCTGCGGACGCGACACCACCAGACCGCACTCCCGCAGGCACGCCAAGTGCGCACTCACGGTCGACTGAGCCAGACCTGTGTGTCGTCGTGTCGCGCACCCGATGCTCGCCCAAGGTCAGGTGTTGAAGGATCGCCAACCGAGACGGATCCGACAGGCTGTGAAACATGGCCGCGGTGACCCGCAGGTCGGACTCGCCTGCGCCTCACCGGCGCAAGAATGCATCGTCATGAAGCGATGGTATCGTCATTCGTCGCCCATGTCGCGGTGGAGGGGACCGCCGGCCAGCGGGTCCCGCGCGCACGTCGCAGCTTCGCACGCTCGACCTGAACCTCGGTTCGGATCTCGCGCACCACGTGAGATCTCTTCAGGCAACCCCTCCTGTACATAGCATCGGCGAATGGATCCCCTGAAGTCTCTGGCCTTGTTCCTCATCGCCGCCGTGGCCGAAATCGGGGGTGCCTGGCTGGTCTGGCAGGGAGTCCGAGAACACAACGGTTGGGTGTGGATCGGCGCCGGTGTGATCGCCCTCGGCCTCTACGGGTTCGTTGCGATCCTGCAGCCCGATGCGCACTTCGGGCGCATCCTCGCCGCCTACGGCGGCGTCTTCGTGGCCGGCTCGCTGGCCTGGGGAATGCTGGTCGACGGGTTTCGCCCCGACCGCTACGACGTCATCGGGGCACTGACCTGTCTCGTGGGAGTGGCCGTCATCATGTACGCGCCCAGAACCGCCTGAGACTCGACCTTTGGGGCCAGGAGGTTAGCTCGAGACGCCCGGCCGGGCCGCTCGCTTGCCGCACGCGGCGCGCCGCGGGGGGCACAGCGCCACAGGGATGGCCGGGGAGAGTTCCGGGTGCATTGGGTAGTGGCCCTGCAGGGCGCGGTAGTCGCCCATCTCAGGTCCTACAGGTAGCGGCAGACCTGGTCGGCTCGGCAGGTGTCCGGCGCGATCTGGTCGGCCTGGGCCCGGAGCTCGGTGAGGGTGTTGCGGAGGTCCTGGAGTTGGGTGAGTTGCTCGTCGATGGCGGCGAGTCGGGTGTCGAGCAGGTCGCGCACGTGGGTACACGGTGGCTGCCCGTCGTCGCGGATGTTGAGGACCTGTCGGATCTGGGCCAGGGTCAGTCCGGCGGCCTGGCCGCGGTGGATGAACCCGATCCGGGCAACCGCGTCCAGGCCGTAGTCGCGGTAGCCGGAGGAGGTGCGAGGACTGGTCGGGAGGAGCCTCTCGGCTTCGTAGAAGCGCAGGGCCTTGGTGGTCGTGTCGGCTGCCTTGGCGAGTTCCCCGATCCGCATCCGATCCTCCGCTGGTCACGCGGGGACTTGACCTTCCCCTGCACTGGAAGGTCCATGATCGCCTGTAGCAGACGGGTTCTCAAACGAAGGGCGGGTGTTGGACGGTGTCGAAGGTTGACCTGGCGATCATCGGGTCCGGTGGTGCCGCGTTCGCGGCCGCGATCCGGGCGAGCGGGCTGGGGAGATCGGTGGTGATGATCGAGCGGGGCACGTTCGGTGGCACGTGCGTCAACACCGGGTGCGTGCCGTCCAAGGCGCTGATCGCTGCCGGCCAGGCCAGGCACGTCGCCGCCGACGCGGGGACACGCTTCCCGGGGATCGCCACCTCCGCCGGGCCGGTGGACCTGGCCGCACTGGTCGCGGGCACGCAGGACCTGGTCGAGGAGCTGCGTGCCGAGAAGTACGCGGCTGTGGCCAAGGCCCACGGCTGGCGAGTGATGCACGGGCAGGCGACCTTCGCCGGCACTCCGCAGACGCCCGTCCTCCAGGTGACGGGGCCTGAAGGGATGGTGGAGGTCGTTGAGGCGGCGCACTACCTGATCGCGACGGGTGCCCGCGCGTGGGCGCCGCCCATAGAGGGCCTCGCCGACGTCGGCTACCTGACGTCCACCACGGCCATGGGGCTCTCTCACGTACCCGATTCCCTGCTGGTGCTGGGCGGCGGCTATGTGGCTATGGAGTTGGCCCAGGTGTTCGCGCGGCTCGGATCGTCGGTGACGATGCTGGTGCGGTCCCGGCTGGCGTCCAAGGAAGAACCCGAGGTCTCCACGGCTTTGGAGGCGGTGTTCGCCGACGAGGGCATCCGTGTGGTCCGCCGCGCCCGGATTCAGGCGGTGACCCGGGACCAGCTGGCCGGTCAGGTGGTCGCGACCGCCACTGTCGGTGGTGCGGTGCAGCAGTATCGTGCCGACCAGATCCTGGTCGCGATGGGACGTCGCCCCGTCACCGAAGGGCTGAACCTGACCGCCATTGGAGTGAAGACAGGCAGTGTCGGGGAGGTCACGGTCACCGACTGGTTCCAGTCCACCAATCCGCGAGTGTGGGCCGCCGGTGACGTCACCGGGCACCCGGAGTTCGTCTACGTCGCCGCGCGCCACGGCCAGATCGTCGTCGACAACGCCTTCAACCACGCGGACCGGCCCGTCGACTACACCCACCTGCCCCGCGTCACATTCACCAGCCCAGCCGTCGGCGCGGTCGGGATGACCGAGGCCCAAGTCGTGGCCTCCGGGATCCGCTGTGACTGCTGGGTCCTTCCCCTGAGCCAGTGTCCCCCGCGCCTGGTCAACCGCGACACGCGGGGTTTCATCAAGATCGTGATCGACGCCGATACCCAGCGGATCCTCGGCATCACCGCCGTCGCCGTCGACGCCGGCGAACTCGCCGCCACCGGAGTCCACCTCCTCGGCACGACCATCACCGAAGTCGCCGACTTCGGCGCCCTACCTCACCATGACCGAAGGCCTCAGGATCGCCGCGAAGTCCTTCACCACCGACGTCTCCCTACTCTCCTGCTGCGCCTGAACATCCACCACCGAGTCCAGGCGCGGGAGTCGGCACCGGTGAAATGCCCCCCGCCTCACGCCTCCGGACGGGCGTCACCAACGTCATGAGCAACTACAACTAATGGATGTGATGTCCGTCCTGCGGTGCGCGGGCCGCTCGCCGCGCGGGCAGGGCTGCGTGGTTGATGGCGAATTCCATGGCGCTGCGGGCACGGTCCGCCCGCCGTTGCGCGCGGAGCGGATTGCAGGCTTGGGCTCCCGGCACACGTGGGACATCCGTTAGTGACAAGTGCCCGCGGTGTCCGGGGGGGAGTCCGTCGACCATCGCCGGCGGCCTCGCTGCCTCCCAATTCGCCTCCACCAGCCGCGAGTTGAACTGAGCGTGCTTCGAAGGGCACCTGTCCACGGGGATGATCCGGCGTCCGTTAGGACGGATGTCGTGTTCGCTCGGCCGCCAGGAGGACGCCAGGAACGCCGAGCCACACCGCCTCGTTCCCCGGGACCGGCTTGTGGCTCCAGGGACCGATGTCAAG
This sequence comes from Brooklawnia sp., assembly GCA_040767325.1. Taxonomy (GTDB): domain Bacteria; phylum Actinomycetota; class Actinomycetes; order Propionibacteriales; family Propionibacteriaceae; genus Brooklawnia. The sequence goes on from JAXGOU010000019.1 coordinate 12,253, forward strand.
GGCGTCCTGCGAGGACGCCGGTACGTCGTTCCGCCGAGATCGCCGAGTGTGTGGGAGGTGTGACGTGGAGGCCATTGCTGTCGCGTGCGTGGTGGCCCGAGGGTGCGTGGACGCCCTTGAGGTACTCCTCTCGAGCCAGCCTGTTCGGCGCCGCTGTGCTGGCAGCCGTGCGGTGAACGCCGTGTGGGTTGGGGCTGGGAAGCTTGGCGGCGGTCGGCCTATGCTGAGGGCAGCCAGGGACGCGACGTCCGCGCGGCCTGGGGTCCGGTGCCATTCCCCACGCATTCCCCACGACAAGGTGACGAAGTGGCAATCAATCTCCATACGTCCTTGTCAGGGGGTCATTATCGGCTGATAGAAGAGAGCTTCAACTCCTCTCTCGCGCACAGAAGGCGCCTCTGACTAGGGGTTATACAGCGAAAAGGCGGGAGGCGAAAACCTCCCGCCTTTCTCATGTCCCGATGTTGTGACTTGCTGCTGGCAACGGGGAATGCGTTGCTGAGGTGACCGGCGACGCCTCGGACGGCGCGTTCGTTCCCCACGCGTGAGTCGTGTTCCCCACGTGTTCCCCACGGAATGGCCCAGCCGGCCGTATTGAACGTGACCCCGACGAGGGTTGTCCGGCGGCGTGCGGGTTTCGTGTGGACGACATCCAGGAATTCAGGTGGAGTTGGCCGGCCGCTGGTGGTGGCGGCATGGGGCCAGCCGGGGAGGTCAGCACCGGCGAGGCGCGTACCTGGCTCTACGCATCGCTCGCGTTGGGGACGCCCGACGCCTCGATCCCACTGGGCGGACTTGCGACGAGTCTGGGGGGTACTGGCAGTACCCGCACCAACGTGAGCTGTTCGGCTCGACGGAACCGCGTTGCATAGGAACAGTACGAACGATGAGAGGACCGTGACGCCTGCGGCTCCCACAATCGTTCTGACCAGGAGGAGACCCATGCCCATCACCGACGCCGCGCACACGAAGCACGCGATGCTGTTCGGTTCCCACACCTCCTCCCTTGCTCGGACGGACCCCGAGTTCGTGGAAGTGTTCGACAACTTCGCGTTCGACGAGGTCGCCTCGCGCAGCCTCCTGCCGGTCCAGCTGCGGCTGGAGGTCACCCTCGCGGCGCTGATCGCGCTGGGCGCGGTGGCGGAATACCGGGTGATGCTCGGTGCGGCCCTCAACGTCGGGGTCTCCCCCGTCGAGGTCAAGGAGGTCGTCTACCACGCCGTGCCCTACTGCGGGCAGGCCCGGGTCTTCGACTTCCTGCACGCCACCAACGACGTCCTGACCGAGCGGGGAATCGAACTGCCGCTGGAGGGCCAGTCGACCACCACGGCCACGACCCGCCGGGAGGCCGGCTTCGCCCTCCAGACGGCCATCTTCGGCGACCGGATCCAGGCCGGCTACGACAACGCGCCGGCTGACGAGAGACACCTCCACGAGTTCCTGAGCGCGAACTGCTTCGGCGACACGTGGACCCGCGGTGGGCTCGACGTGCCCACCCGCGAGCTGCTCACCTTCGCGATGCTGAGCGCCCTCGGCGGCTGCGAGTCGCAGCTGAAGGGCCACATCGCCGGGAACGCCAACGTCGGCAACGGCCGCGCCGTCCTGATCGACGTCGCGACCCAACTGTTGCCCTGGATCGGGTACCCGCGCACGCTCAACGCGCTCGCCTGCGTGCACGAGGTCCTGCCTCCGAGCTGACCCACCGCCGGACGCCCTGCGTCCGGCCGCCGCGCCACACGAAAGGAATCATTCATGGAGAAGTACCCCATCCCGGCCACCGGCAAGGGCCCCGCAGCCACCTTCACCGGCGACGTGTACGTCGACATCATCTCCGACGGCAGCGACCCGTCACGTCTGGTCGCCGCCCATGTCCGCTTCACCCCCGGTGCCCGGACCCACTGGCACAGCCACGCGCTCGGCCAGACCCTGCACTGCACCGACGGCGTCGGCTTCGTCGCCACCCGCGACGGACGCGCCCTCGTCCTGCGCCCCGGGGAGACGATCTGGACGCCGCCCGGCGAGGAACACTGGCACGGCGGCACGACCGACCACCTGATGTGCCACCTCGCGCTCCTCGTCGCACCCGAACAGGGGGACGCCACCACCTGGCTCGAAGCGGTCACCGAGGAGCAGTGCACCTCTGCCCACGCGTCACTGCGCGTGACAGGCTGACCTCATGGACCTGAAGGAATTCCTGGCACACGTAAACCGCGGCGAGTTGATCGAGGGCGGCTCGGAGGCGCACCGGTTCATGCACGGCGCGGCCCAGGAGGCGTTCCAGATCACGGCCCGCCTGAATACCGGGTACCGCTCCCCGGAGGAGGTCCGCGCACTGCTCGAGGAGCTCACAGGCCACCCTGTCGACGCCTCCGTCACGGTGTTCCCGCCGTTCCACTGCGAGTTCGGCAAGAATCTCTCCTTCGGCGCCCACGTGTTCGTGAACATCGGCTGCCGCTTCCAGGATTCCGGCGGGATCACGATCGGCGAGGGGTCGCTGATCGGACACGGCTGTACCCTGACCACGCTCAACCACGCGGTCGACCCACGCCGACGGGCCGACATGCTTCCCGCGCCGATCGTGGTCGGCCGCAAGGTGTGGCTGGGGGCGTCGGTGACGGTCGTGCCGGGGGTCCACATCGGCGACGGGGCGATCGTGGGTGCCGGTGCCGTGGTCACCAAGGATGTGCCGGCGAACACGATCGTGGCCGGTGTGCCGGCGAGGGTGATCCGCCCCACGGGGTACGCAGCCTGAGTCAGGGGCGCTCGCGAGTGTCGGAGCGGTTCGGACCGGTCGTGGCGGTTCCTTCGTCGGGTCGCTCCGGGGCGATGGTCGCAGCGGCCCAGCTGGCGAGCAGCCGGAGGGCCCGCTCGGACGCCGAACCGGGCTCGGCTGCGTAGACGGTGAGGGCGACGCCGGTGTCGTCGCGCAGGTCGACGGTCTCGTAGGCCGTGCAGGTCGCCGACGACGCTGTGGTGGAAGTGCTTGGTGCCGGAGGTGTGCAGACGGACGTCGTGGGCGCTCCACCGGCGGCGGAAGTCGTCGCTGCGGGTGGACAGCTCCCCCACGAGCTCGTGCAGGGCGCGGTCGTGGGGGTGGCGTCCGGCCTCGGTGCGCAGGTTCGCCACGGTGATGTCGGCGAAGAAGTCCCAGTCGGGGTAGAAGAGGCGTGCGGCCGGGTCCAGGAAGGTGAACCGGGCGAAGTTGGACTTCCCGGTGGGGTCGGCGAACAGGTCGCTGTACAGGGCGCGGCCGAGGTGGTTCGCGGCGAGGAGGTCGCCGCGTCCGTTGGTGATGATGGCGGGGGCGTCGCGCATCGCGTCGAGGATCCACTGCAGCCCGGCTGACGGCTTCCACGGCTTGTCGCCGCGTCCGCGAGGGCGGGTGAGCAGGCTGCTGCCGTCGGCGGCGCGGGCCAGGTCGTAGAGGTGTTCCCGCTCCGCGGCGTCCAGCTGCAGGGCGCGGGCGATGGCGTCGAGGACGCTGGCCGACACCCCGGCGAGCTGGCCGCGCTCGAGCCGAGCGTAGTACTCGATGCTCACCCCGGCGAGGCTGGCGACCTCGCCGCGGCGCAGTCCGGGCACCCGGCGTTGTCCGACGACGGGCATGCCGGCCTGTTGGGGGGTGATCTTCGCGCGGCGGGTGGTGAGGAACTCGCGTACTTCGGCTCGGTGGTCCACGGCGTCCACGGTAGTTCGGACGCCGTGGGCGTGGGGTGCCCTGTCGATACACCTCACAGGGGTGACTTCTCCAGGGTCCGCGTCCGCGCGATGCTGGTCGTGACACAGGGCGTGAGCCCGATTCGATCGATCGAGGAGACTGCGCATGCGCGGAGTGGTGATGTACGGGCCCGGTGATGTGCGGGTCGAGGAGCGTGAGGTGCCCCAGGTGGTGGCGCCGACGGACGCGATCCTGAAGGTGGTGGCGTCCTGTATCTGCGGGTCGGACCTGTGGCCCTACCGCGGCGCGGACGCCACCACCGAACCCACCCCGATGGGACACGAGTACGTCGGGATCGTGGAGGCCGTCGGCGCCGACGTGAAGAACGTCACGGTGGGCGACTTTGTGGTCGGGTCGTTCTTCGCCTCCGACAACACGTGCGAGATCTGCCGGTCCGGCTACCAGACCCACTGCGTCCAGCGCCAGCCCGGCGCCGCTACAGGGGCGCAGTCCGAGTACCTGCGGGTGCCCCTGGCCGACGGCACGCTGGTGGCCACGCCGGGCATGCCGGACGCCGACCTGGTCCCCTCGCTGCTGGCCGCCTCCGACGTGCTCGGCACCGGCTGGTTTGCGGCCGTCGCCGCGGAGGTCGGGCCCGGGAAGACCGTCGCCGTGGTCGGGGACGGCGCGGTGGGGCTGTTGGGCGTGCTGGCCGCGAAGCAGCTGGGCGCGGAGCGGATCATCGCGATGAGCCGCCACGCCGACCGTCAGGCGTTGGCGCGGGAGTTCGGCGCCACCGACATCGTCACCGAGCGCCGTGACGAGGGCGTGGCGCGGGTCAAGGAGCTCACCGGCGGGCTCGGCGCCCACTCGACCATCGAGGCCGTCGGCACCCAGGAGTCGATGATGCAGGCCATCCGCGCCACCCGCGCGGGCGGGCACGTCGGTTATGTCGGCGTGTCCCACGACGTGTCCCTGCCGGGGGATGAGCTGTTCTTCTCCGGGGTGCACCTCCACGGCAGGCCGCCGGTCCGCCGGTTCCTGCCAAGCTCATCGACCTGATCTGGACGCGGCAGATCGACCCCGGCAAGGTGTTTGGAGCTGCCTGCCCCTCGACCAGGCGGCCGACGGCTACCGGGCAATGGACGAGCGCCGCGCGATCGGAGTCCTGCTCCAGCCGTGACCGAGCCGGTCGGACGCCGCGGCGTCCGACCCTTCACCGAGCCGGGCGGCGGGCTGTCTACCGCCACGGCTACGGCTTCCAGGAGGATCGCATGCGCCCACCCCGCCACGTCCGCCGGGGCCTCTGGCTGTTCGCCCTCGTCAGCACCATGAGCGTGGCCGCGTGCGCGGCGGGCCGGCCTCGGGGGCCCGCCGCGGGGAGAGGGCGGCGCTGGCCCAGCCCACTACCAGTGCCAGTTCCGCGGCTGGGGGCGGCGGCAGCACCGTGGCCATCACGCTCACGATCGGCCGCGCCTACGAGGCCACGCTGGCCGAGCAACCCCACCACGCGCGACCTGGCGGCCCAACTGCCGCTCACCCTCACCTTCGCCGACTACAACCGCGTCGAGAAGATCGCCACCCTGCCCCGTCCGCTGAGCACCCGGGGCGTCCCGGGCGGTGCGGACCCGGAGGTCAACGACATCGGCTACTACGCGCCCACCGGCGACCTCGTCCTCTACTACGGCGACTTGGCTACTGGAACGGCATCGTCCGCCTCGGCGTCCTTCCCGACGGCATGCCGGAGATCGCCCGCCAACCCGACGGGTTCACCGCTACCTTCAGCCGGGCCTGACCGTGGGATGGGTGCAAGCCACCTGACGACGGGGCAATCAGTCGAGCGACAACCTCCCCTCCTTCGTGGAAGTACACCAAGGCACCCATCACGGTTCGGGCGTCACATCATGCTCGCGGGCAGCCGCCTGTCAGGCGGTATGAGGGCAGGGAAGCGCCGGGCCCCGTTGGTGCCCGTCGTTGTCCACTTCGGATCGTGGTCGTCTCGGACATGTCACCATCACAGTCGGTGTAGACGGATCAGTCTACGGGCGCCGGGGTCAGAGTCGGGACGAGCGAGCCCCCCCTTCCGCTGCCTACGTGTCAGGCATCGGCGACGGGTGCGCCGTAGGTTCGGCCAATGGCCTGCTCGACCGTCATGCTCAATGAGAGGGTTCGGGCACCAGCCTGACGCGGTTCGCACCCAGGACCTGTCCGAGCAGTCGGGCAGCGACCACACCCACGAGATTGAACAGCGCGAATCTGAGCACCTGACGGTTGTCCATCAGCAGGTCGAGTCGATCCAGTTCGGGATCCAGCGTCACTGTGGCCTCGACGACGCCCCCCCACGGCACTGCCCAGTTCGACCGACTCTCGGCCAGCAGCACCTCGGGGGGCGTCCGGAAGAAACTGGCCCACAGCGGACCCGCCCACGGGTAGTAGTCCATCAACGTCCGCCACGGCACACCGGTGCGGCTGGCGTCCTCCTCCAGCCGTTCGGTCTCGGCAAGCCAGGTGGTGTTGGTCTGCTCAGTCTCGGCCAGGCACAACAGTCGCGTACTGGTGATGACAAGGTTCACCTGGGTGCGCTTGCTGCCACCGAACACTCCCCCGCCCTCGACGATGTACTCCGCAGGCAGATGGCCGATTACTGACTCCGGTCCCGGCGACGACGGGGGGACGGGCGGGTGAGGGGCGGTAGCCGGGAAGCTGGGCGCGCTGGGCTGGGGTGGTGGCCGTTGCCCCCGTTCAGGGCCTGGAGCAACCGGCGTGGACGACCCCCCCGGCGCAGCCCACGAAAACCCCGACCCGGCAGACGACCCCCCCGGCGCAGCCCACGAAGGTTGCGGCGAAACCGGTGCAACTGGTGTCGTCCACACCACGGAGTCCGGATGTGCAGACGCAAACGTCTGTCGGGCATCGCCCTCCGGCAGGATCACCCCGCACAGCTGGCAGAACCGATCTCCTTCAGGAGCCGGGGTGTGGCAACTGGGACACAACCTGGAGTTCGTCACCCTTGTATTGTCCTTCGACGCCGGGCCCGATGCCCCTCTTGCCGCATTTTCGACGCATCAGCCGCTCGTCAAAGGGCCATGCGAAAATGACGTCACCGAATTGTCACGACTCGCGGGTTCCTCACGACCAAGGTGAGGGTCCACATGTGGATGGGAGCAGCCATGGCCGCCTGTTCCGGAGGCTCGTCCGCCGTAGCTGAACGTCGCCGTGCGCGATCGACCAGCCTTATCCGACGAATGTGTGCAACGTTCGCAGCCATCGTCCTCGCCCTGGTCGGCGTGCTCAGCGCTGCCCCGACGGCTTCTTCCCAGGAAGGCACCGTCACCTTCCCCTCCTCACCGTACGAAGGTCTCCAATTCACTTTCACTGTGTCGGGGGCGAGCCTCGGCGTCCCAGAGGATCTCGAGAACATTCCCGACATCACCTACGGAGCCAAACGGATCTACCGCGACGGGACGCTGGCCAGCGGCCCGCTGACCGTCACCGGTTACGCCACTGGCAGCGCGGGAGCCTATGGCTACCTGGAGATCAGTCTCACCGGCAGCGCTCAACGGGTGGAGTTCGCTGCCCCCGAGTCCGAGTGGCGCCAGGACTTCAGCCTGAGGGTTGACAATCCCGAGTACTACAGCGACCTGACGCTCAACATCTCGATCCAACGGTTCAGCAAGTTCGACTCGATCGGGGTGAGTGCCAACTTCCTCAATCCCAACCCGCTCGTCCAGCCCCCGCCCACCTATCCCACCCCAGCAAACCTTGGCAAACCGCCATGTCCTGAGGCTGTCGAGGCCTATTCCCTCGACCCGAACACCGGCATCGGAATCCAGTACGACTACGCCGACATTCAACAGCAGTTCGATCAGGCGATCACCACGTACGAACAGGAGGCGTCGAGCACCGCGTACGTCCAGGACAACATCGGCGGGACGATGCCCGCCCTGGCCTGGCTGGGCAATCAGGGCGGCGCGACCAGCGTCATCAACCGCCAGTTCGTGTTCACCTCGGACGCCGACCGCCAGAAGTGGTCGACCCGGGTACCTACCGCCGCCGAAGTGAGCCCCGGCACGGAACGGGCACTGTATGAGGCGATCTTCGCCTACCACAACCAGCAGCAGCGCAAACTGACCCCCGGTGACGTGTTCTACCTGGCCCTGAAGCAACGCAATGGCAACGCGAAAGAGGCGATGCTGCTCGCCCACAACACCTTGCGCTCACTGGCCCGGATGGAACAGAGCATGGGAAACACCGACTTCGAGTGGACCTTGGTCGAACACAGCCCGGGGTTCATCACCGAGTACCTGGCACCCGTGGTCGACCCTGCTCCGCTGGGTGAGGGGCAGAACACCGGGTCGTGGTATCACATGTTCGGAACCGCGTACTTCGAGATGCAGGCCCGAGGCACCTGGGGTGCCTACACCCTGGTCCAGTGGACCGGGGACGAACTCAACGACCGGATCACCGAACTGGCCCAGCAAATCGCCCGGACCATGAAGGATGACCCGAACCTGCAACTGCGGGCCAATCAGACCCTGCTGTCGAGTGCCGCCAACGAGATCGAACAACTTGCCCGCAGGTACATCTTCCATTCTGAGGAGGACCCACCCAAGTACTGCTACAACGTCACCGGCGCCAAGATCGGAGCCTGGCTCTACCAGCAACGCCTGCGGGTGGAACCAGCGGTGACCCTACCGTCCGGTCCACCGGCCGGAGTGACGATCCCGACGATCTTCGGTCCGTTGCCGATGGACAACCGGCCCCCGGGTTGGAAACTCAGCCAGCCTGACCCCGACACGATCATCATGTCGTCCCCGCTGAGCATCACCTGGACAGATGACCAGAACACCATGGTGCTCGACCAATCCTCCGCCAGCCTGTACGGCTACTTCCCGGTCCACATCTTCCCGCAGTACGAGGAAGCCGACCAGACCTGGGGGGCGATCTGGACGAACACCGGCACCGACGCCTACCAACTCACCCTGCAAGCCAGCCAGACAGGCTGGGCGCACCTGACCCGGGTGCACGGCAACGACGTTCTCACCTACCCGATGGAGGTGACCGAGGGTGAGATCTTCACCCTGCAGGTCGACCCGGACTCCCCGACAGCCGCCCTCCAACGGCAGGACGGAACCTTAGTCGAGCCACTCCTGCTTGCGGGTGAAGAACTGGCTGAACCCGACCGGGATGACGGCACGATGGCCACATTGGTGATCGGCGCCCTGGTGCTGCTGGGCGGTGGAGCCCTGTTGACCCTGATCGTGGTACTGGTTGCCCGTCGAGGACGCCAGCGCCAGCAACCGGTTGCGCCAGCGCCTGCTCGCGGCCCGACCAGGGGTCAGCCATCCGCTGCACCCGGCCCAGGATTCTGTCCTTCGTGCGGTCAGCCGCTTCGAAGCGGGGCAGCGTTCTGCGGACGATGTGGTCGTCCGGTGCGCTGACGTCGTCGGTGCGCACGCTCACTGGCGAACCTGTCGCAGGTGTCCGGACACAGGTGTCGGTCACAGGGCTCGGGTCGGTGCCGGGCCCACCCGCCCACGAACCGGACGCGGCCGGGGCGGCAGCGAGACCCGGGCGATCCTGGGCAGGCGCCCATCGACCATGGAGGTTCAATGCTGACCGTGTCCCGTCTCATCGCCACTGCCACAGCCGCAGCCGCTCTGGTGCTCGTCGGCTGTTCCTCCGCCCCTGCGTCCAGCGGTGAATCTGCCGTATCTCCGAACGCTGAGACGGTCACCGTCCGGATGGGGATCCAGCCCTGGATCGGATACGCACAGTGGCGGGCCTGGTACAACGACACGCACGTCACCCCAGAAGTCCACCAACGCACGCCGGACACCTCGCTCCTGGTCGAGGCGCTCCTCAACCAGGAGGAAGCCACCAGGCCGGATGCCTTCCTGGCGAAGGGTGACACAGGACTGAAGTCGCCCGGCCTGTACAGCTGGTGGGTGGACGTAGCGGGTGCCAGGGATCTCGCCGCTGGGCTTGGCCACCCCATGGCACCCGGTCTGATCTACGCGGGACTCGCCGGTGCCACTCGGTCAAGGAGCGGGAAGAGGTCATTGAACACCTTGTGGGGACGAATCCGGGGCATGCACCTGGGCGGCAACCACAAGTTCTCGACTTTCCGTCGCACCTTGGGAGCGGTCTTGGCCTCCCAGCATGGGGAGTCCTCCATCGATGAACACCGTCTGACCGCGTGGATGCACGAACACTTGCGCGTCGTTGCCGTTCCCGTGGCGGACGCGGACGCTCTCGATCAGTTGGAGACCGATATCCTCGCGGCCCTTGATCCGCCCCTGAACCTCGCCAAGATGCCTCGAACCGACATCCGGGTGCGCCTGACGGGTTTGCGACAGCCATTCCCATCCCGCAGGACGCAGGATTAGGCTCGTTCTTGACCCCAGCCTCCACGCATCGTCGTAAGTGACCCAGCACGCACCCGTTCAGACTGGTCCTAGGGGGGTGGGCAGCATCTCCAACCTGACGCCTGCGTGGACGCCGGATGGCCTCCTCCGTCCAGCGTCCTGGAGTCAGGATCGATGGATCACCTCACGCGTCCAATCGTCGGTGAAGAATGCGGCGCGCCAGTTCGAGCACGGCAGGGTCATCGTTCAACACGAAGGACGCACTGGCTGCCAAGAACTGACCGTTGACCTCGAAGGCCACCTCCCGTGGATCCTCACCGGCCAGCCCTCCCACCTTCTGGGTCTCCTCAACTAGTTCCGCGATCAAGCCGAACAACTCACGCTGAAACATGGCTATCCGCTCGCGGACCGCACCCGGACGGCTACCCATCTCGAGTGCTGCGTTGGCGAAGAAGCAGCCGCCGGGAAATACCCGGTCGCGCAAGTGGTCCAAGTAGCGATCGCCGAGAGCGACCAGCCGCGCACGTGGGGTGGGCTCCCGCAAGGCGGGCTCGATGACGACTTCGTGGAAGATGGCGTCGGCCGCGTCAATTTGGCCAACTGCAGTTCCTCCTGGAGCCGAAGTGCGCGTAGACCCCGCTCTTGCTCAACCCGGCGGCGCTGGCCGTGCCGCCGATCGAGAGACCCTCCAATCCTTCGACGCTGGCCAGTTCAACCGCCTGCTGCAGAATCGCCGACCTAGTACGCAACCCGTCGCTCGCGGGCTCCGCCCAGAGTTGGTGCGTGGGGGCGTTCGTGGGATCACATTGACAACTTAGCACGATCGGTCGTACTTTCTTGATGGGACTCACCCCGGGCCCGACATCAACGGAAGGCACCCCGATGTCCAAGGCAGCAATCTCCTGACCACCGGCCTCGAAGATGCCGAGAAGGTGACCGTCGCATTCTCGTCGCCGTCGGCGCGGCGGAGGCAGGGCGTCCGACCCTCATGTTCCTGACCAAGGAGGCCACCCGTCTCGCGATCGACGGGTTCGCCCGCGCAGTCGCCTGCGACGGCTGCCCTCCCCTTACCGATTTGATGAACCGCTACGCCGCTGCAGGCGGCCGCTACATCGCCTGTGGGGTTTGTGTGAAGGCCAAGGGAATCGACCCGGCCTCGCTGGTCAACAATGCGGAGGTGGCCGGCACCGTGCAACTGTGGGAATGGATTGGTGAGGGCGCCACGACCTTCAGCTTCTGAGCAGGCCACACTCGGCGACTCGGTCAGGTCGGCTCGTCAGAGGTTGCCGGGCCTGACGCCAGTCGGCCGGATCTGCATCCGGGCAATCCAAGCCCCTGCTGCCCGGCATAGGCGAGCACCTGCGCCCGGTTGCTGAGGGGCAGCTTTCGCATGATCTCGGCGACGCGGTATTCACCGTGCGGGGCGTCAGCCAGACTTGGGCCGCAACCTCCTTGAGGACAATCCCTTGGCCAACAACCCCAGGATGTCCTGTTGCCGGTCTGTGAGCCCGTGGTCGCCTCCCGGGGTTGGCGCCTGTCGGTCGGGACTGACCAACGGTTGACGGGACATCGGCCATGGACGCGGAGGCTGCATGCCCCCGCCCCGCAGGCACCGAGAACTCAGCCAGCAGCCGGTGCGCCAGCGAGGGGGCCAGCGGCGGCACGTCGTTGAGGGCGTCCTCCAGTGCGGTCATCAGTTCGTCGGCGTCCATGCTCTTCAGCAGGTAGCCGATCGCGCCGCTCTTGACCGCCTCGAACAGTTGCTGGTCGTCGGCTGCCGCGCTGAGCATGATCACCTTGATCTCCGGCAGTTCGGCCTTCACCAAGCGGGTGGCGGTCAGCCCGTCACAGACCGGTATCCCCACGTCCATCAGAATCACATCCGGACGCAGCAGCCGCGCCTGCGCCAAGCATTCCAACCCATGGCGCGCGGTGCCGACCACATCAACGTCGTGGGCAGTGAGCAGGCTGCGCAGGCCGTCCAGCAGTAGTTGGTGATCGTCAACCAGCAGCACCCGCATCGCTTGCATTCCTCCTCGTCAGAATGGGATGGTCAGGTCGACAGTCGTCACACCTGCAGCGCCGGACGCGAATGTGACCGAGCCAGCGATCTCTGCCATCCGTTCGCGCATGAAGGTCATGCCGAAGTGCCCATCCGGCGCGTCGGTGGCGGGCACCTTGAACCCGCTGCCGTCGTCCATCACGCTCACGCCGATCGCCGGGCCGCGCTGCTCGAGGCGGATGTCCAGCGCTTGGGCGTGCCCGTGCCGCAGCGCGTTCACCATCCCCTCTTGGACCACCCGCAGGACCTGCACCCCGGTGGGGTTGTCCAGCGGGTCCAACGACACTCCCGGAGCAACCTCGACCGCAGCCGACACGCCGTAGTGCCGTCCGAAGCTCTCTGCATATTGCTGCAGTGATGGCAGGAACCGCCACTCCGACTCCGAATCGCCCTTCAACGCGGCGATGGTGGCGCGGACGCCGTCGTGCGCATCCTGGGCCACCTGGGTCAATTGCCCGAGCACCACGCGGGCTTGCGCCACGTCCCCACCGCGCAGGTACTTATCGGCCGCCTGGCTCTGCATGCTGATGTAGCCCAGGACCTGCCCCACTGTGTCATGCATCTCGCGTGCCAAGTGCTCACGCTCACGTAGCGCAGCAAGCGCCCGCTGTTGGTCAAGTTCCCGAGCGAAGATCTGGTTCTGCTCGGTGACGTCGCGCAGCACCACCAGTCGCCCCAGCGGCTGACCGAACGAGTCGACCAGCCCCGTGACGTCGACCATCAACTCCTTCACGTCCGGCTCGGTGCCCAACCGGAGCGGCACGGCCGCGCTGGCGTCCGGGTGACCCGGCGTCTGGAAACCAGGGTTGCTCGGCTCACAGAGTTCGATCGGCAGCAAGTCGGCAACAGGGCGGCCCAGCAGGTCGCTGGCAGGACGGCCCAGCAGCTCGCCGGCAGCCGGGTTTGCATAGGCCACCCGCCCGGCGTGCGTGGTAAGCACCAGGATGGCGTCCCGCATTTGTGCGACGGCTGTGGCTCGAGCGCCGGGCACCGGATCGAACAGCCGGAAGACGAACAGCGCCATCAGGTACAACACCAGCGGCACACCGATAGCCGACAAGGCGGGCAGGCTGATAACGCCCCAAGTGTGGTGCATCACCTCGAAGTTGTAGGCGATCCGGGCAAAGACGATCCCCGGACCGATGACCGCCACGGACCTTCGGCTGCCCGGGACCGTGACGACCAGCCAGATCAGCACGGCCAGATCGAGTGCAAGCAGTGCGAGGTTGGCCGAGAACAGGCTCCAGGCTGCGACACCGAGGTCAGTCGAGTGGGTTCCCTGTACCCCGGCGGACAGTTTCCACACCAGACCGTGGCTCTCGTTGGTGAAGGCGAGCACTCCGTGGGTGATCGTGGCCAAGGCTGCCGCGACGATCACCGGACGCGATACCCAGCGCCCAAGCCCGGCGTATTGCAGGACGAATGCTGACAGGCAGCAGGCCAGCGGCCATAGCATTCTGGATGTTCAAGTCGCTGCTGGGGCTGACCACCCGTGGGGCCCTCAAGACGATGACCACGGTGACGTCCATCGCCTCGGCGGTCTCGCTGCCCCTGGTGATCGCGACGTCGTTGATCGCGCGATAGCCTCTGCACGCGTCTGCCCGGTTTGGGGGTGGGTGAGCTCAGAGTCAGGCCGGCGCGAAGACCAGCAGGACGCGGCCCTCGGCGTCCGAGAGCATCAGCTTGGTGTTGCCGATGTCGAAGCGCCGCACAGCAGACAGGGCGTCGAAGAAGGCCTGCTCCTGGGCCATCGCCGCCGGCTCCCCCGCCATCTCGGTGGCGCTCAGCTCACCGAACGAGAAGGAACCGTCGCGGTTCCAGGTGTAATCGCCCGCGAAAGTGTTCACTCCTGCGTTGCCGGCGACCGCACCGGCGTCCAGCACCATGGTAGGCGTGTTGGCCACCTGGGCAGGGCTCAGCCCCGCACCCAGATCGATCGCCTCCAGCGCCCATGCCATGTCGAGGGCGTCGTTGCGCCCGCCGTCACCCCAGTCCACCACCGAACATGCGGTGAACAGCAGCGCGACAAGGCTCAACAGCACGGTTGCGGCTACCCGGACGGCCTTCATGGGGTGTCGCACCTAGACCAGGTAGTAGGTCACGTTGACGTGGTACGGGCCCGGGGGCATGCCCGTGGGATGACACACCACCCGCAGCTCGTCACCGATAATCGGGATGACGCAGTATCCGTTGATGTACGAGCCGGCGAACTCGTCGATGTTCAGCTCCTCGTACGAGAACGATCCGCCGGTGAACACGTGCATGAACCGCACCTCGAGCTGTGCGCCCGCGGTGATCGGGGTCGTCTCGTAGTTGTCGGCGAAGATGTGTACCCACAGCCGGATCTCCTTGAAGCCGGCGGTGGGGAACGTCTCGTCGAAGGCGACGTCGTAGGTGGGTCCGAACGGGGTGGGGAAGGCGGTGAGGGTTTCGTTGATCAGCTCGACGTAGCGCGTGGCGGAATCGGTCGTGGGGGGCATCGTGCTGGCCTTTCGTGTGAGGGTGATCACGTCATACCACACCCTCAGGCGCGCAGCAGCTCATTCTCCCAGCGCAACCGTCCAGTGCCGATGGCCACCTGCAGGGCGACGTCCAGTGCCTCGCCGACGCTCGCGGTGAGCCGCCGGAACCCGAAGAGTTCGCTGGTTTCCTTCTTCAGTTCGTCGAGAGTGATGCCGCCGGAGGCAAGCGCCACAGCGCGCATGGCGTTGGCCAACTCGTGAGGGCTGATGTGTTCGACAGGCCGGTCCTGGGCGGCGTCGGGTCGGTACAGCGTCCAGTCATGAGCGGTGATGCCCTCGGGCCAGATGAAGCCGTACTCGTCGGGACGCCGGCGTCCGGTCCGCAGAATGGCGTCGGCACGGGGCTGGGTGACCCGTGTCAAAGCGAACGCGTTCGCAACCTTCTTGGCCAGCCGGGAGGCGTGCACCGGACCTTCGGCCGCGATGCCCTGCTCGAGCAGTGTGAGCACCTTGGCACGGGCCCCGGAATTGCCGGGCAGGGCGTCGAGCACGGACACATCACCAGCGGGGGACGGCCGCCAAGGACGGAAGGAGGCCGGGGCCACCGGGGTTGCCGAGTGCCCCGGAAGGAGGTCCGAGATCCGGACAGGCTCGGGCCGGTCGGATGGCTCCTGGGCGCGGACAGGTGTGACAGGCGCGGGTGCCGGCTGTGCTGCAGGCTGGGGGTGCTCGGCATCCTCGGCCACGGGAATTTCGACGGTCTCCTGGCGGAACCCACTCACCTCGGCCTGCTCGACGACCTGGGCCAGATGATCAAGCACCTCATCGGGATGATCCAGCCAGGTCGGCAACCAGACGCGCTCGACGGCCGGCCAGCGCAGCATGCCGGCGAGCACCTGCGAGCCCAGTGCGTCCCGGTCATTGACCGTGGCGCGGGCCGCCCACCCGGGGCCGTCCAGCAGCACCGCGACCAGCGGCTGGTCGGGGGCATCAGGCCTGGCCAACGCCAGGTCGACCCGGAAGTCCGACAGCCCCACGTCGGTGCGTACGCCGATGCCTCGTTCTCGTAGCCGCTCCGCGATCTCGTCTCGGTGCCGGTCGCGGACGATGGCCCGCCCGGTCGTGTTGGCCAGCTCGGCCTCGCCGCCGACCGCGACGTCGAGGTACTCGCGCAGATGCTTCAGGCCCAGCGAACTGCTCTCCTCGGCCCGCAGTTGAGCCGGTGCGAACGAGGAGTAGATGACCACCTGACGGCGGGCGCGGGTGATGGCGACGTTCAGCCGCCGCTCGCCGCCGGAAAGATTGAGCGGCCCGAAGTTCAGCGGCAGCACCCCCTTCTCATTGACGCTGAACGCGGTCGAGAACAGCACCGCGTCCCGCTCGTCACCCTGCACGTTCTCGAGGTTCTTGACGAACAGGCCGTCACCGGTCGTGGCCTCCAGCGCGGCCACCATGCGGGGGTCGTCGGAGTCCCGGATCATCGACTCGATCAGGGCGCGCTGCTGAAGGTTGAACGTCACCACCCCGATGGAGGGCATCGTGGTCTCGGGTGCGGCGTCGAAACGGCGTTTGATCTCGTCGAGGATGGCCTGAGCCTCCACCGGGTTGGTGCGAAGAGCGCGTCCCTTGCCCGAACGCAGGAACGTGCCGTCGACCCGGACGTGGTGGATGCCGTGCCCGTTGATGCCGGGGTCGGGGACGCCTCGGGTGGGCGCGGGGAACGACGACAGCCGACCGTCGTAGTAGCGGGCGTTGCTGAACGCGATCAGCGCCTCGTCCTGGCTGCGGTAGTGCCACGACAGCCAGCGACGGTGGACGCGGGCCTGCACGCACTCCGCCAGGATCGACTCCTCGTCCTCGACCGTTGCGGTGGTCTCGAGGTCGTCCTCGTCGGTGTCGTCGCCGCGCAGGCTGATCTCGGCCACCGATGTCGGGGGCATCTGCTTGCTGTCGCCCACCACGACGACGCTGCGCGCCCGTCCGATGGCCCCGATGGCGTCGGCCACCTTGATCTGGGACGCCTCGTCAAAGACCACCAAGTCGAACCCGATCGCCCCGACAGGGAGGAACCGGGCCAGCGAGTCGGGACTGACAAGCACACATGGCATGATCTCGGTGATCAGCGAGCCGTGGCGCCTCATCAGCTCACGCACGCTCAGGCCGCCGCGCTGGCGTCCGATCTCGCGGCGCACCTCGCCGACCTGACCCGAGGTGGCCTGACTCGAGAACGTCCGCCGATCCAGGGCCTGGGCGGCCAGTTCGGCCTTGATGGCCTCGCGGACGGCCTGGGAGTGGTCGCAGAACCGGCGCACGGTGTCGTTGTGGGCGCGCTCGTCGAAGCCGTCCAGCCCCTGATGGCGGAACCGCTCGACCATGGATGCCTGGACGAGCCCGCGCTCGAGCGCCAGCGGGGCCTCGTCGCTGGAGATGGCGCCGACCAACAGCTGCCGGTGGGCCTCGTCCAGTCCCCAGGCCAGCATCGGAGCGAGATGCCTGCGGAACTCCAGCCACCGGGTGAGGCTGCCCAGGGTGGCGTCATGCAGGTCGCGGGCGACCGACGTCTGCTGCCAGCGCGCCATGAGCCCGGCCTCACCCGCCCAGTCGTACAGGTCGGCCTCGGAGGACCCCAGCTGTTGCTGGACGTAGCCGAGCGCCGCCGCGAGTTCGCGGACGAGTTGTACCGTGTCCCTGCCAGGGGTTGGCTGAGCGCCAGGAGTTGGGTGAGGGACGGTCGCCGCGATCGGGCGAGGGTCGCCCAGGTAGCGTCGCAGGGCCGCCGAGAACCGGGACGCCCCTCTCGGTGCCACCCGGTCTGCGGCCCAGGACAGCCAGGCGAGTTGACCGTTCAGCTGGGTCGTGGCCTCCTCGGTGACGGGTTTCCAGTCGGGTGGCAGCACGACGCCGGGGACAGACCCAACCCGGGCGGCCACCTCGAGCGTGGCGTGGCGCAGATCACGCAGCCGCGCCACGAACGCGGGGACCTCTTTGGCGTCGACGCTCGCCCCTGCCGCGAGGCTGGGAGCCACCTCGGTCCACACCGCGAGCAGGCGCTTACGACGCCCGAACCAGGACGACTGCGCGGCCTCGAGCGCCCGGGCATGGATGTCGTCCAGCGGCAGGTCGAGGGTGGCCGGCGTCGCGACGCCCAGCGCACCGCGGGCGGTGGCGACGAAGGCGGCGCTCTCTTGCTGGGCCGCGCGGGCGGCCTGCTGCCAACGCGGCTGGCGGACCTCGTCGAGCAGGGCCAGCGGGGGCGTGCCGCTGTCGAGCAGGTCGGCCAGCAGTGTGAGATCGGCAGGAGCGCCGGCCGTGCGCAGCACCTCGGACAGGGGGTGGGCAGCGTCAGACTGGGTCATTCGGTCGCCCAGCCAGCGCAACCGGTCGTCGGCGTCCTGGCAGGCACGCCTGACGTTGGGTAGGTCGACGGCGTCCGGATCGTCGAGCTGCGCGAACGTCCACGGCCCGGTCGGGCAGGGACGGGCGGCGTCCGCCACGTAGGGCAGCCCCGTGACCAGTCGGCGCAGCTCGGTGATCTGCTGCTCCTTGCCCGGTGCGACGGCGAACGTCGGCAGCGTCAGCGTGGGGCCCTGCCCCAGGGCGTGCCGACTTGTCTCGGCGGTATACAGAGACAGGCGTGCGCTGTTGGGCTCATGAAGCTTGGTCGCATACCGGGTGAGGGCGGCTCCCGCGGCACGCGCGTGCTCGGTGCTGGCCGACAGACCCTCGGTGTCGCTGCGCAGCGCGAGGTCGAGCGAGCGGGCGATCTGGTGACGGACGCGGGCGGGCCGGCTGTCGCGATCGTGCAGGTCGAGGGTGAACTCGCCCAGACCGACCGCCCGGACGCGCCGGGCCACCACGTCGAGGGCCGCGCGCTTCTCGGCCACGAACAGGATGCGCCTACCCTCGGCGATGCCGCGGGCCAGCAGGTTGGCGATGGTCTGCGACTTGCCGGTGCCGGGTGGGCCTTCGAGGACGAAGGTGCGCCCCGACATGGCGTCCGCGATCGCGCCCAACTGCGAACCGTCCGCGGGGATCGGGCAGAGCAGCCCGAGCTCATCGAGGCGCTGGTCGCCGGAGGGGGAGACCGGGTCGGCGAACTCGAGGGTCGGGGTGTGGGCGAGATGGTGCGCGAGCGGGCTGCCCAGCAGCGTCTCCCAGTTCTCCTCGAGGTCCTTCCACAGGCGGTACTTGGCGAACTGGAGCAGGCTGACGTGGGCCGTCTCCTCGACTCGGAACGGCAGCCGTTGAGCCACCAGGGCCTCGCGGATGCCACGGATCGCGGCAGTCAGGTCGATGCCACGGCCCTCGATCGGGGGTTCGGCCAGCGAGGGCAGGCTGAGCCCGAACGTCAGCCGCAACTTCTCGAGCAGGCAGTAGTTGGGGGTGCTCGTCCCGGTCTCGTCGAGGACCATCTGAAAGGTGGACCCGCGGCGGGCGGAGGCCTTCAGATGCAGCGGAACCAGCACCAGCGGGGAGCGCAGCTGTTTGCCGTCCAGCTCCCAGACCAGTGTGCCCAGCGCCAGATAGAGGTTGTTGGCGCCGGTCTCCTCCTCGACGGTGCGCGCCTTGTAGGCGAGGTTGCGCAGCCGGGTGACGTAGGCGTCCGCCACCAGGTCGGTGAACACGGACGCCTTGCGCACCAGCGCCTCGTCCAGCACCTCGGCGGGCAGGTCGGCTGCGCGCTGGATGCCGTCGCGGTGCAGGTACACGTTGTCGAACGAGTCGCCCGGGGCCAGCGTGACCTGGCGTCCGCTCGTGATCAGGTTCTCCAGTTCGGGCAGCAGGTCGGCAGACACGTTGAGGCGCACGGCGGCGCGCTCGCTGAAGTTGATCAGCCGGTTGCGCAGGCTCAGGTCGAGCAACGCGTTCTTCCATTGCTGCACTCTCGGCGGGATCGGCTTGCCCTGCCTGGTGAGGGCGCGAGCATTCTCTGCACTCTCGGCCTCCCGGATGGCGGGGGCGACGCTGTGCTCGGCGGGCTGGTAGATGACGGTCTGGACGTCTCCAGTGACGGTACGGGTGATCGCAGGCAGGGGCAGGATGCGGCTTCGCCGGGCAGCCCAGACATCGAGGATGCCGACCACCGCGTCCGGGTCCTGATGGATGCGCTGGGTGGCGACGGCCCGGGCGTCCGCGAACGAGGTGGGGTTGACACGTACGGTGGCCAGGGTGGTCTCGAGGACTCCGATCTGGCCGAGGTCGAGTCGGTTCACCATGTCGGCGGTCTCGGAGTTGACCGTGGACCAGCTGTCCGATTCCTGACGCCACCAACCGACGAAGGCGTGGCCCTGCAGCATCCAGACCTGGGCCCGCAGCCCGGCCTGTTCGAGGGCGGCGGCGAACAGGAGAGTCGTGTCGAGGCAGGTGCCGAGCCTGGTCTGATGCAGGTCGGCCGGCGTCCGGATCTTCTGTCCCTCATCGGTCCAGCTGGCCGGCGGTTCGCTGTAACGGATCTGGCCGTCGCTGATCGCCTGGTAGATGGCGGCCACCAGTTCGTCGACCCGCTCGGGCCCCGACTGGTAGCCGTCGATCTGGCTGTGGCCGGTGCGCTGGTCAAGGTAGTCGGCGGCGGCCGCGAGCAGGGAGGTCACCTCGGGGGCGTTGGGCATGACGTGGGCGGCGAGCAGTTCGAGGGCCAGACCGTTGGGCTTCCAGAGCCACTGGCGAGCCGCGAGGATCGTGACCGGCTGGGTGAGGCTGCCCACCACCTCGCCCTCGTGCAGCACGGTGACGTCGAGGCTGCCAGGGCGGGCCTCCTCGACCTGGTTCATGGCGGCGGGATCGAGGTGGAAGGCGATGTCGCGCAGGATGGTGGTCGCACTCGGCTCGATGTCGGCGTGGGTTGCGAACGGCTCCGACAACACGCCCTGCCCGTCACGCAGGGCGATCCGGACCTCCAACCCGATGCGCAGGACGGCGTCGTTGGTCAACGTGACGGTGCGCACCGGCGAAATCCTGTTGTGCGCCATGGCGTGGCTGACAACGGGATATACCTCCGCCTGGACGCGGATCTGGCTCGACTGCATCGTCTTCTCCTCGGGGCACCGGCTCGTTGTCGGTCAACGCGAACCGGGGGCCATGCACCATCCTGCCGTGCCGGGGGGACAGCGCAGTAGCGGCCCGCAGAAGATTGCGACCGATCGTCGCTCTTACTCGCGATGTGATCGGTCGCAAAAATTTCGGGGTGGGGTGTGTAACGCCTCCGCCCCAGCGGAAGCCTGCCATGATGAGAGCCGGAAGCCACGCCAGCGCCGGCGTGAAACGGCTTCATGGAAGGTGATGGACTATGAAACCAGGAATAGTTCATGAACCACACCGCGACGATTCGCGGCACGGCTTCATGGGTGCCGCAGTGGCCCTGTTGCTCTGGCTGGCGCCCGTGACCCTCGGTGTCCTGCCGGCACTGGCGGACGACTGGACGAGCCCATACGAGGTGTTCACCAATTCCAGCGGGACACCCGGTGCCTACTACACCCCATCGACCAGAGTCCACAAGACATACGTCTGAGCGTCGAGGGCTTCCACATCGGGAACGTGCCAGACCCGGACGTCATCCCGACAAGTTCGGACGGTGAGATGGAGCTGACACGCGGTGGCGCACCGGCCAGCATCGGTTTCTCCGGAGTGGATGAGGACTTCTGCACCATGTCGGGCACCATCACGGTGGAATATCGTGACGAGCCGGCGTACGGATACCTGGGCTCCGCCAACTTCGAGAGCCAGGTGGTTCTGAGCGGCGAGATCACCCAGGTTTTCACCATCTACAGCTCTGACCAACCGGCCCCCCGGACAGAGCAGTACCAACTGACCCAGTCAGACATGGGTCTGACCCGGGTCATCAACGGAGTGCAGTACCTGATGTTCCCCCTGTACACCTCTGATGGCGGGGTGGGCTACACCGGCACCTACCTCTACCTGGAACTCACGGCTGTTCGCGGCATGCCCGGGGCCACCACGAACCAGCCACCACCCCAGACCGAACAGCAGCAGACCGACGCCTACTGGAGCCTGACCGAGGTCGTCGTCCCTGCGGATATTGACAGCGCCCAGCACGAGTACGGCGAGTACGCGATCTACTTCAACGAGTTGGGTCTGTTGATGCTGGACGCGGCCAGCGGTTCGGGGGTGGAGTTCTTCTGGAGTGAGTTGCCGGAGAGGATCGTCGCTGGTCAGGAGCGCGCGGTCGAGGTCGCCATGGGGGTTTTCCCCTTCGAGGGGTCGAGTTGGGTGTCAGGTACCGCGTTCGCACTCGAGATGGATGTCGTCAATACAACCGGCGAGAAGATGTACGCCGAGTACTCCGAACCGCTGTTCGTCAACTACGCCCAGAGTGGCGAGCCGCTGGAGGTCACCTACGTCTTCAGTCCGGCGGCCGAGAACATGGAGCAGTTCTACCGCGAGGGCAATCAGTTGCACTTCAGCTTTGTCCATGAAGGCGACATCGACCACGTCGTGCGCTACATCTACCAGTACATTCCGCCGGAGACATTCCAGAGCACCGTGCCGGGATCGAGTGGGTCCCAGGACAGCGAGGGGCAGACGCCGGGTGCGGGTGCGGAGGACGACGGGCTCCCTCCGGCGGCAATCGCGGCCGCCGCCATCGCAGTGGCGGGGGCCGCGATCGCCGGCGGAGGGATCGCGGGTCTGGCCAGGATGAGGGCCAGGAACAAGGTGGCTCCGCCGGAGCAGGCGCCTCCCGCGGCCCAGCCATCAACGAGCATCAGCGAGTACGAGCGCATCGAACGGGAGACACGGGCCCGGCATGCCGAGATGGATCGGGTGATCGGCGCCGAGGAGCTTGAGCGGCATCGGGCCGGGACAACGGCCCAGGACCAGATCAACCGCGAGCAGATGGCCAGGATCGCCGAGGCGCAGAAGAGCAACGACTACAAGCAACGGAAGATGCAGAAGTATGGCGTTGACACCGTCGACAAGGCCATGACGAGAGCAGGGGAGCACGCCGCGATCTCGCAGCGGATGGCTGACACCTACCGTCGTGCTGGACACACCGCAGCAGCGCTCGAGGTCATCGCCCATCTTGCGCTGGCGACAACGAATGCCTCCGCGGATGTGATCAGCCGGGTTCCGGGATTGGCCTGGTACCGACCGGTGTACCGCATGGGCACCAGCGTCGCGGGAGAGACGGCAACATCGGTGGCCAACATGGACGTCACCAAGCAGACGGGCTGGCAGGCTGCCAAGTCCGGTGTGGTGAAGGGCGCGGTCAAGGGCTCTTTCGAGGCGGCGCGGGGCTTCATGCCCTCTGCCGCCAGGAAGGGGCTCACCACGTTCCTGGGCGACACGCTGGGGGAGATGTCCGGGGCTTACATGGACGGCAAGGACATTTACAAGGCCACCGCAAAGGGCGCGAGGAATGGCCTGTACAACTCGGCCACCAGGGCGGTCTCGGACACGTTCACCGGCAGGTCGTACATCACAGACACGCCTTCGTTGTACGAGGGCGGCAAGCAGTTGGCCGGCAGTAAGGAAGTGCGCAGGAAAGTCGCCAGTTACTTCCTGCGCCGCTTCGGCAAATCGTTCATCTAGAAGGAGTGACTTCGTGTTCCCATTGACCAGAAATGAGCTGGCCTGCCTCGCTCCGTTCTTCCCGCAGACCAATCCGCTCGGGTTGTTCGCCTCCCATGCGAACGTCGTGCTGGGCACCGAGACGCAGTCGCTGACCGAGAAGGGTGTGCTGGTCAACGGCTCCGTGGCGCCGCTGGCTGCCGGGCTGCTCATCACTGCCGCCAACCCGGACGTGGTGGCCAGGGTTGCACTGTTCAACGGTCCACTGAGCCTGGAGAAGATCGTCTACCGCCAGGGCCCCAACCTTGCCCTGCTGGAGATGACTGAGCGATCTCTTCAGCTCTCGGCACCACGTGGCTGGGACGATGCAGTGAGCGAGTACGCGCAGTTCCTCGGCGGATCCGCGTCGCACAGCACGTCACTGGATCTCGATCTGGATCCCATGCAGGCGACCGCGTTCTTCGCACTGTTCGACATCGAGCGGACGCGGGTCCTCAACGCCCTGCTGGGTCACAGTGACGACTCGGTGGGTGCCTCGACCAAGGCCGTCGCAGCAGCAGTGGTGAACCCGCTCGATGGTGGCCTGGTCTGCCTGCTGACCGAGAGCGCACTGCCCTCATCGATCAACACCGAAGCAGCACTGGCGTCGCTGGCAGCCGCGGGGGTTCTCGAGTCCGAGAACGGCACGTATCTGTTGAGTGAGGAGGCCCTGACGCTGGCGCGGCGGTTTGTTGTCGTCCAGACGGGCATCACGCTGGACCTGCTGCAACCCACCCCGCAAGGCATCGCGAACGCCACCACGTTCGTCCTGTCGGCCTCACCCCTGGACGCCCTGACGGTCTGCCTCACCGGTGATCGCGTGCAGATTGTCGCACTGTCAGCTGCCAGCATCCTGACGATGCTCGAGCAGACCATGTCGTGCCCCTCGATCGTTGCCGGCTGAGTGTCAGGCCAACGGATGCTCCAGGAAGAACTCCCACATCACCCGGGTGGCGTCGATGTCGTCCGACGTGGGCCCGGTGATGAACTCGGGCAGCGGACGCCCGCCCGGCCAGGTGTGCCCGCCGCCTGCCACCGTGTACAGCACCACGTCCGACGCGTCGCTGCCGGGACGCGTCCAGCGTGTCCCGGACACGTCGCCCTGCGCCGGGAGTTCCTCCTCGACGGTGCAGCCGTTGCGGACGGCGTAGTCGCCGACCCATGATCGGACGTTCGGGGCCTCGCTGGCGGGTCCGCTCAATGGGCCGCCCTCGTACGGGACGATCGGGTCGGCGGTGCCGTGGAACGCGATCAGGGGCACCGGGCGCTGGCGTCCACACGCATCCCACGGGTAGGTGAGCAGGCCGGCGACGGTGCCGATGGCCGCGATGCGCTCAGACAGGACGCACGACATCACGAAGGTCATGCCGGCGCCGTTGCTGAGGCCCGTGACGTAGACACGGTCCGGGTCGACGGCGTAGTCACGGGTCAACGAGTCGAGCAGTTCGGTGATGAACGCGGTGTCGGCGGTCGTGTCCGCGGCTCCAGGAGTGTGGGACGCCCAACGCAGCGGCAGCCCCGTACCCATGGGGTGGACGACGATGAAGCCCTCCTCGTCGGCCAGGTCGCTCCACCGGGACACGCTCTCCTGATTGGCGGGCCACTGCCCGAAGCCGTGAATGTTGATGACCAGCGGCACCGGGTCGCCACCGTCGTAGGAGTCGGGCACGTGCAGCAGGTAGCGCCGCGTCTGGTCCGAGACGGTGATCGTCCCGTTCGTGTGGTTGGCGATCAGGAAGACAACAGCCACCGTCGCGGGGATCGCGAGCAGCAGGGCCAACAGGATCAGCAGCACCCGCACGATGGTGCGGACGATGGGGCGCGTCTCGGGCATGCGACCAGCGTCCCACCTGCATGCCGTGCCGACCGGCCACACGCGTGCGACACGGCTGCCCGCCTGGATTTCACGTATGCCGGGCGTGGGGCGCTAGGTCGCACGCGGCTGCGCCTCGGGGAGCCGGATCGGAGGTGCCAGCCGGGGATCGATCAGTTCGAGGGCCCGCCGCACGTCGTCCATGGTCTTGCTGGTATCGGATTGGGCGATGACCACCCCATACATCATCCGCTGCAGCAGCAGGACGTCGTTCGGGGTCCAGGCGGGGTCGGCCAGCCCGGCCTGCTGGGCCCGTGCCAGCGGCTCGGCGATCAGGTGCTCCAGACGCCGCGCCCCGAGCGATTCGGGCACCTTGGCGCGAGCCTCTATGACCATCTCGACGAACGCGACGGATCGCACCGTGTAGTCGACGACCAGGTGCCAGAGGCTGTGGAAGGACTCTGGGCCGTCCGTCTCTGCCGCGATGCGTTCCAGTTCGGCGAAGTTGTCGGCGAAGACCTCGAAGGCCAGGGTGAGCCGATTGGGGAAGTGCCGATACAGCACGCCCTGCCCGACCCCGGCCGCCTTGGCGATGGCGTTCAGCGGTACCCGGTAACCCTGCTCGGCGAACAGCCGCCGCGCGGACGCCAGGATCGCCGCCCGATTGCGGGGAGCCGCTGCGGGACCGCTATTGCCCGAGCGCGACTGTGCAGGCCTCCTTGATAGCAACCGGACAGCACTGTCCGGTTGCTATCAAGGAGGCGTCATGAACGACACCTGGCAGCACACCTACGATCTGGTCGTGGCAGGCACCGGAGTGGCGGGCCTGTCGGCCGCCGTCACCGTTCGGCTGGCGGCTCACACCACG
>JAXGOU010000002.1:0-164900 GCA_040767325.1 Brooklawnia sp.
GCTCACCCCAGTAGCCCTGCGGATCCGCAGCAGCGCTGGCCCGCAGCGCCTCCGGGTCGGGCACGTAGGACTTGGCGCCGATCGCGGGATCGGGATAGATCACATCACCTTCGAGCTCGCTCATCGGATCTCCTTGACGGGTCATCGTTTGGTCGAGCGTACGGAATGCCGGCGTCACGGGCGGGGTGTTTCGGCACGCCCGCGTCCGAAGTCTCAGTTCGCGGTGGAGCGTCGCCGGACCACGGCTGTGTGGTCTTCCACGTCGTCGCGCAGCGTCACCCCGTGTCCGGGAGCGGTCGGCGCGAGCACCTCGCCGCCCTCGATGGTTGGCAGGCCGACAACCAATTCCTGATACCAGGTGCGCAGGAAGGCCCGGACAGTCTCCTGGATCAGTGCGTTCGGGGACGCGAACGACATGTGCACCGCAAACGCGAAGGCCGTCGGCCCGGTGCAATCGTGCGGCGCCACCGGGATGCCGTAGGTGTCGGCCAGCGAGGCGACCTTGCGTCCCTCGGTTGGGCCGCCCAGCCACTGGACATCCATGGTGACGATGTCGACCGCCTTGCGCTCCAGCAGCGACAGGAAGGCCCGCCGGGTGCCGAGCGTCTCGCCGGTGGCGATCGGCAGGCCCACCTCCTGCTTGAGCGCCTCGAGTTGCCAGACGCCATCGGGCCGGATCGGGTCCTCAATCCAGTACGGCCGATACGGGGCCAGTTCCTTGCAGATGGTCACCGCAGACGGCAGGTTCCACAGGCCGTGCAGTTCGACCATGATCTCCATCTCGTCGCCGAGTTCGTCGCGGATGGCCGCGATCACCCCAACCGCCTCGCGCAACTCTCTCCGCGAGATGCTGTTGCCACCGGACGCCTCGGCCGCGCGATCGAAGGGCCAGACCTTCATGCCTCGGATGCCCTCGTCCAGCAGTTCGCGGCCGAGCGCGGCCGGCCTGGTCAGGAAGGCGTTGAGGTCGTCCAGGTCGGCGGTGCGGCCCAGCCCCCAGTTCTCGGACAGTTGGCGGGCGGTCTGTGAGATGTAGCCGGGACCGGCACAGGTGTTGTAGATCGGCAGCCGATCGCGGGTCGGCCCGCCGAAGAGCTTGGCCAGCGGCAGACCCGCGCGCTTGCCGATCAGGTCCCACAGCGCCAGATCGACGGCGGCGTTGCCGCGCATCTCCGCGCCCGCGCCCTGGAAGCCCACGTACGGACGCAGCGCTGTCGACATGCGCTCGGGCGTCGCGTCCTCGGCGGCGAAGATCACCTCCGCCGCAGCAGTGTGCAGGTAGGTCTCGACGACCTCAGGTCCGAAGAAGCACTCTCCAAGCCCGGTGTTGCCGTCCTCGTCGGTCAGCAGGACGAACAGGATGTTGGCCTGAATGGCTGGACGGATCGTCTCGATCGCGACAATTCTCATGGCTGCGTCCTGTCTCCTTGCGCCGCTGCATGGTGGACCATGGTTTCGATGTCCACAGTCAAGCATCAACCGAAACAACCGTCAGGCATCACCCGAAGACGAGTAAAGCCTCAGCCGAAGCTCAAACGTCAAGCATCAACCGAGGCAATACACAGAGATTGAGATTTGGTACACCGCCAGGGACTCGAACCCTGAACCCGCTGATTAAGAGTCAGCTGCTCTGCCAGTTGAGCTAGCGGTGCAAGCAAGGAAAGACTGTAGCGCACGGCGGCACCGATACCGAAATCGGGCTCCCCGGCCGATCATTCGGCGCCGGCGTGCCGGATCCTCACTCAACAGACCTTCCTCGTCAACTAGCCTTCGGGCAGGACCGGGACGCGAACCCGGCCACAGATCACACGCAGAGCCGGGGAGTCACGTGTCGTCCAATCAGCAGCCTGCCACCGCACCGAACACGGGGGCGTGGATCACCTTCGCCATCCTGACCCTGGTGGTAAGCCTGGCCGTGGCCGCCCTCGGTTTCGTCCCGTGGGCCGCGACAGCAGCGGCCAAGCCCCCCGAGGCGCCGGTGTCCTCGGCACCGATCCCCCAGATCACCGAGACCTGGCCGGACGGCGACCTGCGCGTCCCGATCGTCGGCCTCAACGGCCACCTGGGGGCTGTCCTCCTCGAGGGCGCCCCGGTGCCGGGAATCACCACGCAAGAGGCTCCGGTCGTCGAGATCGTCCGGATGAACGCCAACGACGCCGGACTGGGCCAGTACACATCGGCGATCGTCTCGCTAACCCGCACGCCCTACAAGCCGGACTATCTCGAGAACTCTCCGGCCTACCCATACGCCTACCCCGAGTTGGACCGGATCTTCGAGCAGGCCTTGACCCCCGAACACATCGAGGCCCACCGCGACGTGCTGATCGACCTGTCCTCTTCGCTGCTCTACGCCGACATGGCGGCGCCGGCCTACAGCCTGCTGAACCGAATGCGCAATGTCGCCAACACCTGCCACACCCA
This sequence comes from Brooklawnia sp., assembly GCA_040767325.1. Taxonomy (GTDB): domain Bacteria; phylum Actinomycetota; class Actinomycetes; order Propionibacteriales; family Propionibacteriaceae; genus Brooklawnia. The sequence goes on from JAXGOU010000002.1 coordinate 2,422, forward strand.
GTTGAACCTGGCGCTCACCGTCGCGCTCGGTTACAGCCCAGAACTGAAGAACATCGAAACCGAGTTCGAGGAGGCAATCCGGCAATGCCCGGACGAGCCGGCCGCCTACTCGACCTACGTCCAAGTCATCCTGGCCCACGAGACCCGCGGCTTCGGAGGCCCAGAATCGTTGCTGCCCGGCGAGTTCGGCCAGGAAGAGCACGCAATGCAGATCGTGGCCCGCCAGCAGCAGGCCTTCCCGCAGCACGCTGCCGGTTACCTGAGCGAGGCCGCCGTCCTGCTGGAGATCGCCGACAAGTACCGCAACTCGGGCGTCCACCCGTTCACCGCGCGGCAGATGTACCAGCGCGCCCTGGACCTGCTGCGGGCCGTCGAAAAGGTTCAGCCGGATGATCCGACTGTGCTCTTCGGGCAGGCGATCGCAATGGCCGGCCTCGGACACCCCGAGGAGGCGCACGCGCTGGCGGTGCCACAACTCGATTCCTTCACCGCAGGTCAGGCGATGGTCTCGGCGACCCGCGACGCCTACGCCATGGCGCCCGACATCCCGGACGTGTCGTCGGCGCGGGCCCTGGATCAGCGGCGACTGGATGCCCACGGTCGCGAATCCGCCCTGTGCCGTTCGCTGCTGCCCGTCGGCCACAACGGCCCAGCCGGGCAGTACTACTCACCAATCCCGGGCTACCGCGGCGCGTGTCACGTCGTGCTCGTGGACGCAACGGGCGGCATATTCGCCGGTGGCATGGATACTTTCGCCTACCACAATTACATCCCTCGGTATCGCAATGGCTACGTCGACAGCGAGGTGCTGGACTATGTCTCGGGTGAGGCTCAGGCCGAACGGCTGGACGCGCTGTTCGCCGGCGACTTCAGCATTGACTCCGTCGACAGCCGACTGGAGTACTACCAGGACGGATTCCGCCGGATCGGCGACTACGAGCAGGCCGAGAAACTGCTCCGCCTGGCCATCGACTCAGGCCTGCCACTGTATGGCTTTGCCCAGGATCGGCTGGGCGAGGTGCTCTTCCTGCAGGGCCGCTACGAGGACGCGGCCAAGGCGTTCAAGGAGGCCTACGAGACGTTGCCCTTTGACGTCTACGACGGCTTCTACCCCGACGAGTTCGCCGAATACACCCTGACCCCGGGCTGGGCGGCAGTCAAGCAGGCCGCGTCCCTGCAGGAGGACGGCAAACTCGACCAGGCAGCACAGGTGCTCGCCGACCTGCCCGAACCAGAGGCCGAGGAGATCGACGTTGAGTACGGCGAGAGCTCACGAGCGTTGTCCCAGCGAACCCTGCTGGGCAGCATCCAATTGGCCCAGGAGGAGTACGAGGCAGCAGCCGCGACCCTGCAATCGGCACTCGATCTGTGCCCACGCTGGAATGGCCGCGGCCTGGACCCGTGCGTGTCGGGCGTGCAGGCCAATAACCTGGGCATCGCGCTGATCAAGGCCGGACGCCCGGCTGACGCAGTCGAGCCGGCCAAGCAGGCCATGGCCGCAGACCCAGCCAACGCGATGTTCGCCGAACTACTGGCCAATGCGCTGGAGGCCGACGGCGACGTCGAGGGCGCCATCGCCGCCTACCAGGCCACGGTGGCCTCCGATCCGCGCCAGTTCACCGCGCACAACAACCTCGGCGTCCTGCTGGCCAACAAGGGCGACATCGATGGTGCCATCGCCGCTTTCCGCAATGCGGTGGGCGTGCGTTCGAGTTACGCCCGCGGCTGGTTCAACCTGGGCACCGCGCTGGCCAACCAGGGCGGACTGGCGAACTTCATCTGGGGCCAGGGGGCACTCGGACGCGCCGCTGCCATGGACGCCGCCTTCCGCGGTGCCGATCCCGAGTACCTGTCCGACGTCACCGTCTACGACTCCGGCCTGGACCTGTCCAAGCCCTTGCCACCCGACTGGTCGGCAGCCAACGAGCGCCAGCCCCTGTCACCCACCTACGGCATCGGTATCGCGATCGTGGCGATCCTGCAGGCCGTTCGTGCCCTGGCCGGCGATCACGTGTCCTCAGCCATCACCGAGCGCTTGCTGGGCATCGCGTCCCGGCTGAAGCTGCGGCGCCAGATCCGGCTGCCCGGGACGGCGGTGATCTCGGTCCTGGTCAGCTCCGCGCTGGTCGCCTGGGGCCTGCTGTCGGCGCTGCCCGCCTCGCTACCCGGACGCGTCGTCGCGGTGCTGGTCGCCCTGATGCTGCCGGTCGCCTTCGTCTGCGCCCGGCTGGCGCTGGCCCCGCGCACCCAGCACACCCTGAGCGCGGGTGGCACGCTGGTCGGCCTGGCCTGCGCGCCGGTCGGTATCGGGTTCGCGCCCGTGCCGGTGCTGAACTCGGCGACCTCGGCGCATGCGCGCTGGGCACCCCAGTACCTGCTGGCGGTGGTCTCGCTGGTGGCGATCGGGGTCACGGTGCTCACCGGGGTACCGCTGGCCCGGGTGACCTCGCAGGCCGCCCTGATGGTGCTGGCGTCCTCGTTGGTGCCGCTGTCACCGTTCGATGGTGAGCACCTGCCGACGAAGCTGGGCCTGCCGGTGGCCATCGGCCTGGCGCTGCCGACGGTTGCCTTCGCGATGCACCTGCTCTGAGGCGTCAGGGGATGCGGATGTAGACCGCAGCCTCGACACCGCCGGTGCACACGGTGATCGGTGCGCTCTGGCAGGTCATCTCGTACTCCTTGTTGGTGACCGGGCTCGTCGCCACGACGACCACGGTGCCCTGCCGCTCGGAAGCGAGGTAGGCGTCGGCCACCACTTGGGCGAACTCGCAACTGGTCACGTCGTTGACCGCGATGTCCGGGGTGCAGAGCTTGAGGTCGGGCGGGAACTCCGCCGGGGCGCTCGGCGTGGCCGAGGTGGCACTGGGCCGTGGCGATGATGGTACTGAGCTCGGCTCAGTAGTCGGACCCACCGGGGCCGAGGGTTCAGGCGCGGAGGACCCATACCCGCCGGGCGGGCTGTAGGGCGAATAGCTTGGCGCTGCGGGCTGGCCGCCGACCATCGATCCACTGGAAACGGCGCCCAACTGGGTGACCAGCAGTGCCCCCAAACCGAGCGAGACGGCCGCGCAGCCGACGAAGACCAGCCAGTAACGTGCGGTCCGCACCCCGAGTTGCCGGGCGCGTCCGGTCGCCAGGATGGCGGGCACGACGCCCAGCACGCTTGCGACCAATGAGATGAATGCGGTCGGTGCCATGCTCGGCAGGTCACCGCCGGGTGCCGGCGGTTGCGCCGGTTGCGGCGTCTGCCATGGGGCACCGGACTGCGCAGCCGGTGGTGGTGCTCCGAAGGTCATGCGTAACCCCCCGTTCGCCAGGACCTGCCGGCAGCCTACCGGCGGAACGGCGTTGTCGGCTACAGATACAGGCCGGTCTCGCCGTCCTGAATGCGCTCGGCAGCGATGGCGTGCAGGTCACGCTCCCGCAACAGCACGTAGGTCTTGTTCTGCAACTCGACCTCGGAGCGCTCCGATGGGTCGAACAGCACCCGGTCATCCACCCGGACCGTACGCACGCTGGACCCGGTGGCCACGACCTTCGCCCAGGCCAGCCGGCGTCCCATCTGGACGGTCGCCGGGATCAGAATGCCACCGTGGCTACGCCGTTCACCAGCGTCTGCGTCCGGGTCGACCAGGACGCGATCGTGCAGCATCTTGATCGGCAATGGGGTCGTGGACACCACCTCGGGCACCGCCGGCGCGGCGGCGTCCTGCTGCTGCAGATCCTCGGTCTCGGGGGTCTCCTCGACCACCTCGTCACTCACCGGGCGAGCCTGCGGATCAGTGCCGCCGTGCCGCCAACGGCCGCCAGCAGCACCACGGCACCCACGACCACGATGGCCACGGTGCCGACGTTGTCCCAGCGCACGCCGTCCCGGTCGACGAAGTAGTTGCGGGCCGTCCTCGACGGTGTCGTAGATCACCTGCTTGGTGTCGGAGACGGTCTGCTTGACGTCCTGGATGGCCCGGCTCTTGATTGCCGTCGGGTGCACCTCGCTGACCAAGCCCTCGATGCCCACGGTCATCGCATGCCGCGAGCCGGCGATGTCGGCGCGGATCTGCTCAGGCGTACGTTCTTTCGAGGCCACGGTGTCCTCCACTGCGTTAGGCGGTCGTGCGTTCACCCAAGCCTATGCCCTAGCGCACCGCTGGCGCACGAGCCGGGTGGATGCCCTGGGTTAGCGCCTTGGCGACACAACTGGTCGTTGGGGATGCCGCGCCTGCCTTCACGCTGCCGGACGCGGACGGCAAGCCCGTCTCGCTGGCTGATTTCGCTGGACGCAAGGTCGTGCTCTACTTCTATCCCGCCGCCATGACCCCCGGTTGCACCACCGAGGCCCTCGACTTCACCGCCGCCCGCGAGGACTTCCTGGAGGCCGGCATGGATGTGGTCGGCATCTCCCCCGACGACCCCGACTGGCTGTCCAAGTTCCGGGAACGCAAGGGGCTGCGGATCCAGTTGCTGTCCGACGAATCCCGCCAGACGATCGACGCGTACGGGGCCTGGGGCGAACGGGTGCTCTACGGCAAACCAGTCGAAGGTGTGCTGCGCTCGACGTTCGTGATCGACGTCGATGACGACGGCAATGGGACCATCGAGATGGCCCCAGTACAACGTGTGCGGGCAACCGGCCACGTCGAGCGGCTGCGCAGGGATCTCGGGCTCTTGCAGGTTTGACCTAGACTGAGTTCCGCTCCCGTTGCGGGTAGCGCCGGAGTGGTGGAACTGGCAGACACGCAGGATTTAGGTTCCTGTGCCGAAAGGCGTGAGGGTTCGAGTCCCTTCTCCGGTACGTCGGGCCGTTTGGGTGGGAGCGCCGTTTCTGTTTGTACGGGACGCCGCACTGAGCCGCGACGGACGCCTCCGCGGGCGCGGATGGAGTCGCGGTGCACCCCGTAGCCCTGAGTAAGGCCGAGCGCGACCCAAGCACCCTGATTTGGCCACGGATTTGGCGCTTCGGAGCGGCACGGAGGCGTCGGAGAGGGCGCATCAGGGCGCGTCGAGACCTCTGCGGAGATCGTGCTTGGCGGCGGGGCCGAAGGGCGGCTTCCGCGCCGGGCGGCGCGTTGGGGACTGGGCGCGGCCTGCAGTCAGTTCGGCGGCGGCGCTGCCTCCGAGGGCGTTCGAAGCCGTGGGCAGTGTCGATCTCGTCCCAGGCCCACGCGATGATCTTGCGGACGTTGGTGGCGATGATCAGGGTCAGCTCCCGCCAGAAGGGTCGGCAGCCAGCCTCGGCGGGGACGCCAGTCGGGGTCCTTGATCGGTGCGAAGTAGCCGCGCTTGTTGGAGCGGTTGAGCGACTCGATGGTCTGCCTGCCGCTGGTGTAGAGCCGCTGCCACTCAGGTGACCGGTAGGCATAGTGCTGGCCGTACTTGCCGTCCACCTCGGTGGGAAGGTCACGGATGCCTGTTGGCGGAAACCTTCGGTTTGGGGCGTCATGAGCAACCGGACCGGGATGAGGGAGGGGCGCCCCGGCTTCTCGTCCTCGGCGGCACGCGGCTTGTAGCCGCACTTGATCGTTGCCCATGCGCCTTCGGCTGGGCATGTCTGACGCTCGAAGCCGTCAGCACGGCGCGCTGCTTGCTCTTCAGTTCGTAGCGGCGGCGCTGTACCAGGCGCGCTTCGTAGACCCCTGGCGGTGATGCGTCGGGGATCGCCCGGGGCTCGGAGGCGAAGCCGGCTGAGGCGTTGATGAGGTCTTCGGCAGGGAAGGGCAGCACCACGTGCCCTCGACCAGAATCGCGCCCCGTGGCCGCCTTGGAGGCCCAGGGCGGTCTTGTCCTTCGGGTACTCGAACACCTTTGATGCCACGGGCTCGCAGCGGTAGCGCGAGTTCCTCCATCTTGCAGCCGGGCAGGTAGGCCATGTCCCCGATGAAGTGCTCGATCGTGAACTCCCGGGCCCAGACCAGTTCGTCGGCGGTGCGCTTGAATCGGGTCTTGGCTCGGCTGGTGGCCGGAGCGCCCTGGCTGCCGTCGTGATCGCCGTCCCGCTTGTACCAGCCACAAGTCGGGTCGGACAGAGCACAGCTCACCCGGGCTCCCCGGCCACGCCCCGGTGACGCCATGTGGGTCGCGTCGATCACCACGTCCACCGTGGTCTTGCGACGGTGCTCGCGCGCGGCAGGAGCATCCAGCAGCCCCAGATCAGTGCGGCGGTGAACGTGATCGAGCGCTCCCAGCGCTTCTGGCAGTCCTCAACGTCCCGCTCGGCCACAAGTGCCGCATAGTCGCCCTTCGCATCAGGCGGTACAGGTCGGGCTCGGGGTCTGCAGGCAGGGGAACCAAACGTCGTGATACGTGTTGTAGGCGCGGTGGAACAGGCCGTTTCCGACGCGTTCGACTTGACGACCCCGAGCAGGTCCAGCAGCGACTGGTCGGCGTGGTAGAGCATGGCTGCCATCTCGGTGAACAGCGGCGGGCGGCGGTGCAGGGTCAGATCAGGAACAGGTGAAAACCTGAGTCTCGTTCAACCACGGTGTCGGCCCGGGGCGTTTGTCGCCGATCCTCGGCTGGCCAGCGGGCGAGAAGGTCAGCGATGCCCGACTGCTCCACGATGCAGATGGCGGTTCGCCAGCGGTCGGCATCAGAGGCCACGAAAGCGCCCTCGGTGGGGAGTGAAGTCCAAGTTGTCGAAGAAGGACCTCAAGGCAGCGTTGTCCCGGGAGCCCTGCGACTCCCCGGCGCTTCCTTGCTCCTTCTTTACGGCGTCCCCCACGATTCCGCCGTTCGGTCTGCTGCCGGAGAGTGCTTGACACTGTGCGCCATGGCTGACGCTTTCTCGACGAGCCCACGCAGGTTCTCGTTGCGGCTGCCGGGCAGGCGGGGCGTCGATGAACGCCCGATGCGCACATCGGTCTTGTCGACGGGTGGTTCAAGCCATGCCTTCCGGGCAGTGCTTCGCGGCCGTGGGATCGAAAGGAGGGAAAGTTACGCCAGGGTGGGAGAAGGCAACCCCGTGGCGTTCGAGGACAAGGCGGAGGGTCTGCAGCGCGACTCGGGATTCAGGATCGTTCAGGGTCTGGGAGGAGTCCGTGCCATAGCCGATGTACTGCTCATGGACGAGTCGGGCTAGGTTCAGAGCGCTTGCAAGGGCCGTCGTCGCCGGGGACCGGCCCGCGAGCCAGTTTGTCGAGCAACGCCACGTTCAAGCGGGTGGCGACGCTCCAGGGGTCTCCCAGCGGGTTGGACTCATCCTCGAAGAACTCGTGCGGAGCGTACATGGGACCGATTCTGCTGGATTGGGAGCCAAGGTTGGGTGAACTGAACCCCCTGCCCCACCGGCCTGTCGCGCCTGGCCGGTTCTGCCGGTCCCCTTGCCTACGATGGCCAGAGGAGCGAGTTCAAGCACTCGCAGACCCTGAAGGAGACGTAGCGAGTGTCGCGACTGACTGAACTACTGAGGCAGGCCCGGAAGGGCCGACAAGCAACTCGGTGACGACCTGGAGAAGGAGTTCGCCGCCCTGATGAAGCGCGGACGTTCGGCCTGGTCTTCGAGCAGCACCAGCCCGAGGCCGTGGAGTTGCCGGGGGCGTGCTGTGCGTCGGGGCGGACAAGGTGCGGGTCCTCCGCCCCGTGGTGAGGTCAAGCAGGGCGACCAGCGGCTCTGGCGGGTGGGATGGATCGAGCGGGTGGAGGGGGGCCGAGTCGCGCACCTGCTGGAACTCGATGCCGAAGAGCCGAGACCCAGGGCCGTCATCACCGACGACCTGGTGGTGGTCGCAGAGTTCAACGACCGCATCTACCCGGGCTTTCAGGAGACGGGGCGAGCGGAGCGCGGTGGGGACAAGCCGTTCCACACGGTCAATGCGGAGAACTACCACGCCCTGGAGATGCTCACCTACACGCACCGGGGCAAGGTCGACGCTATCTACATCGACCCGCTGCACAACACGGGTGCGAAGGACTGGAAGTACAACAACAACTACGTCGAGGGGGACGACGACTACCGGCACTCGAAGTGGCTCGCCTTCATGGAGCGACGGCCGGTGGCGCGCGAACTGCTCAATCCCGAAGACTGGTGCTCATCGTCACGATTGACGAGAAGGAGTACGCTCGCCTTGCTCTGCTCCTGGAGCAGACTTTTCCTGCTGCACGAATCCAGATGGTAAGCACACTGATCAACCTGCCGCTGTAGCGCGCTGGTTACTTCGGCAGGTCAGACGAGTAATATTTCTTCAAGCCATGCAAGGAACCGCTGGGGCTCGCCCCCTGCCTCTCCCTGGCGAGTGGGTCACGACTGCGGGCCGAACGGCCAAGGGGAGATTCGTTGGGACTTGTTGCGCAAGTCGGGATCAAGCCCGACTAGAGCCGGTCACCCTGAAACCTTCTACCCGTTCTTCATCAACTTGGACGGCAAGAGCACACAGCGTTGGTGAGCCAAATCGGGGTAGGCGCTGATCGGCACGCCACCGTGGCTCCCGAAGGGACTGCAGCCCGGCCCATCCGCCAGAACGGAACCGAGGGCTGCTGGCGGCTGCGTCAGGCGACCGTGCGAAAAGTGCTAGAGGCTGGCTGCATCCGACCCGGAACGGTGAAGGGCGAAACAACCCCGATCTACTACCTGGCCGAAGGTGAGAGAGCCAAGATCGAGGCGGGGGTATACACGGTGATTGGGAGGAGGAGCGACGGCTCCGTCGAAACATCGACGCTGGCACTGGCCGAGAGAAACACCGTTCCGCACCAGTGGAGGATCGGGGTCGCACGACGCAACTCAGTATGGGACCCGACTGTTGCTCACCCCTCATGCCGGACCGCAAGTTCCCATTCCCCAAGTCCTTGTATGCCGTTGAAGATGCACTCCGGTTCTTCGTCAAGGACAAGCCTTATGCCGTACTTGACTTCTTCTCCGGCTCCGCACCACAGCGCATGCCCTCATGCGGCTGAACAAGCAGGATGGTGGTCGTCGTCAGTGTATCTCGGTGACGAACAACGAGGTCAGCGCCGAGGAGCAGAAGAGCCCTTCGCAGGCAGGGTCTGCGCCCGGGTGACGCCGAGTGGGAGGCGCTGGGCATTCGCGACTACATCACCAAGCCCCGTACCGCCGCAATCACGGGCAAGACGCCTGAAGGCGATCCGATCAAGGGTGACTACAAGTTCACAGATGAGTTCCCCATGAGTGACGGCTTCGAGGAGAACGCCGCGTTCTTCACCCTCACCTACGAGGCCCCGCTCTCTGTCCGTCACAACCGAGCCTTCGAGCGGATCGCTCCGATGCTGTGGATGAGGGCCGGGTCGCAGGGACGAATCATTGCCGATCTCGGTGAGGATGGCTGGGACGTGGCCGAGTCCTACGGGGTGCTGGAGAACCTGGATCAGGCCGGGGACTTCGTGGCGCGGGTGGCTGAGGAGGAGTCGGTGCGGACGGCGTTCATCGTCACGGACGACGACTCGGCCTTCCAGATGGTGTGCCGTGACCTGCCCAGTACGGTGCTGCCCGTGCGGCTGTATGAGTCGTACTTGCAGAACTTCCAGTTGAGGGGTGGTCGCTGATGCGCTACACGCTGAAGGACTACCAGGGCGAGGCCGTCCTGGACGTGCTACGGAACCTGGAGCAGGCCCGCGACCTGTACCACCGCTACGGCTCCAAAACCCAGTTCTCTCTGACGGCCACGACTGGCGCGGGCAAGACGGTGATGGCTGCTGCGGTGATCGAGGCGCTGTTCTTCGGCAACGACGAGTTCGACTTCGAGCCCGACCCGGGCGCGGTGGTGCTGTGGTTCTCCGATGACCCTTCGCTGAACGAGCAGTCGCGGGCGCGGTTGCAGGAGGCCGCGAGCGAACTCGACTCGCGCCTGCGGGTCATCGAGGCGACCTTCTCCGAGACCGCGTTGCGTCCGGGGCACGTGTACTTCCTGAACACGCAGAAGTTGTCGAAGAACTCGCGTTTGGTGCGTGGTGAGCCCTCTCCGGCCCCGGGCCAGGTGCGCCTGTTCGAGCCGCGTCCGGATGAGATGCAGTCCTCGATCTATGACGTGATCACGAACACCGTCGAGAACAAGGACCTGACCCTGTACTTCGTCCTGGATGAGGCTCACCGGGGCATGGGCACGACGAGCAAGGACCGCTCCACCATCGTGCAGCGGTTGATCAACGGCCACGGGGCGGTGCCGCCGATGCCGGTCGTCTTCGGTATCTCGGCCACGGTCGAGCGGTTCGAGGCGGCGATGAAGGACGCGAAGGGCCGCACTGCGCTGCCTTCGGTTGAGGTGGACTCCGCCCTGGTCCAGGCGTCGGGCTCGTTGAAGGACGACATCGTGCTCGATCCCGACCGAGCAGGGAGTCTTCGACACGGTGCTGTTGCGTCGGGCAGTGGAGAAGGTCCAAGCCCCGACGGCGGGCGGGCTGGCGTACGCCGATGAGCAGGAAGAGGCCGATCCGGTTATCCCGCTGCTGGTGGTGCAGGCGGGTGACAAGCCCACCACCGAGACGCTGGTGCGGACGCTGGACACGATCTACGACGCCTGGCCCGAACTCGGCCCTGATGCCGTGGCGAACGTCTTCGGTGAGCAACAGGACCTGCTGGGTGGGACAACAAGGGGTGCCGTACATCGAACCGCAGCGGGTGCAGGACGCCGTGCTAATGCGGGTGCTGCTGGCGAAGTCTGCGATCTCCACGGGATGGGACTGCCCGCGCGCCGAGGTGCTGGTGTCGATGCGCCCGGCCAAGGACCGGACGCACATCACCCAGTTGCTGGGCCGGATGATCCGCACTCCCCTGGCTCGGCGTATCCCGGGCAATGAGTTGCTGAACTCGGTGGACTGCCTGCTGCCGTTCTTCGACCGCAAGACGGCCACGGGCGTTGCCGAGATGCTGATGAAGGGCGCGACTTCAAGGACGAGGAGGACACCGACACCGGAGGCGGTGAGGACGCCGGGTACTGTTCGACCCGGTGGACCTGCACCCCAACCCGAAGGTGCCCCAGGAGGTGCGGGAGACGTTCGCAGCGCTGCCCTCGGTGACGATCCCGAAGAAGGGTGTCAAGCCGATCCGCAGGCCCACTGCGCTGGCCACGGCGCTGTCGAAGGACCACCTGGTCGAGGAGGCGGTGGAGAAGGCGCACAAGCTACCGCACGCGGTCCTGGACGGTCGGGGCCGTGCAGCACAAGGAGAAGGTCGCCCAGGCCCGGCAGGACGTGCTCACGATGAGCGGGTGAGGAGGCCCGGCCGGATCGGTGGCGGGTTCTCCTACAAGTCGTTCCAGGAGTCGGCTGACCCGCGGGCCATCGAGGACTCCTACTGCCGCCGCCCGGGTCCTGAGCCCCGGTTTGCGCTCGTCCTACGTCGACCACCTGGTCGGTCCGATGGCGACGATGACGACCTCTTGAGGCCAACATCACCGTCGCTGCTCTCGGACGGGTGCCTGAGATCGCAGAGCCGTGGAATCCGAGGCCGACGACCTCGCGAGGACGTGGCTCAATCAGACCCGGGTCGCTCGCAAGGGCCTTCCTCGGATGAACGTCAGGCGGAGTACGACCGCTGGGAGGGCATGTCCACCCAACCTGAACGGCCTCCCCACCGTGCCCAAGGCAGCCCAGGCCGACCATGGTGCGCGAGAAGGACGGGACCGAGAGCCTGCTGGAGACCCGGCTCATGCACCTCATGGCAGCCGAGGACGGCACCTACCCCATCTCCCTCAACGAGTGGGAGCGCAAGGCCTCGACTCCGAGGCCAAGCAGCCCGGCTTCAAGGGCTGGTACCGCAACCCCCGCCCGGGCCACCAAGGAGTCCCTGGCCATCGCCTACCGCGAGGACTCCGGCACCCCTGGAAGGCAGTCCGGCCCGACTCTTATCTTCTCGGAACCGGATCACACGGGCCGGCCGTCGCAGACCTCGTGGACCCCCACGGCCACCACCTCTCCGACGCCCTGCCCAAGTTGCGAGGACTGGCGGCGTTCGCGGAGAAGTACCAAGGCGAGTTCCGCAGGATCGAGTCCGTGGCCGAGACCGCAGGAACGATGCGCGTGCTCGACCTGACCAAGCACCACGTGCGACAGGCCATCCGGGACGCTTAAGACCGCTAAGGGATTCTCACGGAGTCCGGCGTAGCGAGCGACTACTGAGGTCAACATGAGGGTCCAGTCGATTCAACTCCGAAACTTCCGCAGGTTTAGCAACCTCAGCATCACCGACCTACTGAAACAGCAAGGCTTATCGTGCTGGCTGGCCCCAACGGCGTGGGCAAGTCCTCGTTCTTCGATGGTCTTCAGACGTGGTATCGGTCGCGGCTGGAAAACAACGCACACGGAAGGACGTGTACGCGGCCAAGGTTGGGTCGACCGACACTTCAGCGTGGTTCCGACGTGTGACCGTGAATCTTCACGAGGAAACCAGGGCGCAGAGCCGGACTCAAAGAGTCGTCCGTCTACTTCCGGACGGCCTATCGACATGAAGCCGACTTCAGCATTCAGCAGTTGTCTCAGCCTCCGCGGCCCGAATGAGAACGGTGGACCGCCCGTGCGGGGCCGTGGACGAAGATCGGTCTGTCTCGGAGAACTATCAACGACTGCTGTGGGAGACCTTCTCTGCTGTTTACGACGACGTGACCCCTGACCAAGTGACGAAGGCGAACGGGGACCGAGTGACTGGCAGGCTTCGAAAGGCTCTGCTGCGAGTCCTGCCCGACCTGACGTTGAGTCGGTGGGGGCGCTGGGGGCCGGCACTCCTTCGAGTTCACCAAGGGCATCGCGACCGGATTTCCGTACGTGAACCTTTCAGCAGGGGAGAAGGCGATCTTTGACCTCCTTTTGACGCGGTTGTGAAGGTGCGGACTACTACAAGGACTCAATCTGGTGCATTGACGAGCCCGAACTCGACAAGTCGGTACAAAGGCGCAGTACCGTCTGCTGCGCGAGTTGATGAGCGTGCTTCCCGAGCAGTCTCAACTCTTCCTCGCTTCACAGCCTCGGGCTGATGAGCGAGCCGGTGAAGATGGCCCGAGAGGCCCCTGCTGAAGTGATCTTCTTGGACTTCGAAGGCCGCGACTTCGATGCGCCCGTGACGCTCCAGCCGGTGAAGCCAGACCGACAGTTCTGGAAGCGGATACTGGCCGTAGCACTGGACGACATGGCCACCCTCGTCGCGCCCGCGACGGTCGTGATGTGCGAGGGCAGTTCTTGATGGCTTGACGCGCGGTGCTACTGGACTCATCTTCACGTTCGAGTTCCCCGACGTTGACTTCATCTCGGTTGGCAACAGCGATGATGCCCAGAGCGACAAGATCGGTCTCACCTCGGCCTTGCAGACGCTAACTCCAGGGAACGAAGGCTATCCGGCTTCGAGATCGCGATTTGGCGAGTGACGAAGAGGTGGGCAGGAGCGCCGGCGCGCTGCTGGCACCCTGGTTTTGACTCGACGGCACATCGAGGCGTACCTGTTCGATCCCGAGGTTCTGGACGCCTTCGTGACAGCATCGACGCGGCGACGCCAAGATGTTCGAGACATCTACCATACTCGCAGATGACAGCACTCCCGGGACGGTGCAAAGATGCGGATGATGTGTAAAAAGTCCGCCTCCGGCCCGATGTATGTGGAGATTGCGCGGCTCTCCTGCTCGGTCAACCAGGGTCTACGGCGCGCTTTCTTCGTTCGCGGAAGACAAACTAGCCCCTCTCTTCCGAGCCGATATGGCCATCTACCAAGAGTTGCGTCGAGACATATTCGAGACGTAAATCCCCGGCCTCAGCCGTGGGCACGTGGTAGAGCGACCTCTCCAGCGCCTCCCTGAACTCGATCCCCGGCAACTCCCGCCACGTGTACCGCTGCCACCGGGACGGTGGCGCGGAGCGCCGCCAACCCACCAGGTCTGTAAGCCGCGATCCTCGATCTGCTCGTCCAGCCAGCGAGCCTGTTCCCGGTGATGAGCCCGGGCCTCACCGCTGGGCCTTGGGTTCCAGCACGGCCAGCAACACGCCGTCGCAGTCATCGAGGCCAGAGGCAAGAGCGGAGCGGGCGTCCAGCCAGCCGTCCGGGGTCCTTCCGAGATCAGCGATGCCGCCACTGCGGTAGGTCGGAAACGCGAAGAGGTTGGCGAGGACGGCTTGCTCGAAGCCAAGGATCGTCGCTGCCTGCTGGACGCGGCCAGAGTGCGCCGACCGCTGGTCTGGGCGGCGGATATTGCTCCCCACCACCAGCAACTCGCGCTTAGCCATCAGGTCAGCCTAGCCGTGCTGCTCGCAGTTCCTGGACCGGACACCTGTGTGCCTACGCTCGATAGCACCCAGTAGCACAAGCCCACCACAGGAGAGGCCGTCGCGACCGAGCAGCACCCCCACGACTCCCCTCCAGACGAACTCGAAGCCCTCGGCAGGGGGAGTTCGAGGCGCAGAGCGCGAAGACTGCTGCAAGGGACGCTCAGGCGCCGTCGTGCGGGCCTTCCAGAACCGGAGCGGGACATCCAGACGTTCGACGGCTTCGCCAACGGTGGAGAGCGGCTCCTCGCGCCTGAGCGCCTGCTCTTGGGCCGCTACCTTGCGCAACCCACGCCTCCTCCAGCAGCAGCTCGCGACGGCGTACTCCGTGCGGCCGCAGTCGAGGCCGGGATGAGGTGGGTGGCACTCTCGACGGCTTCGCGTGCTGCCTCGAAGACGGCGGTAATCAGGTGCTGCCGAAGTGGTGGGTCGCTTCATGCGCCTGGATCAGCCAGGTGGAGAGGGCTCGTCAGTAGACGAGCGTTCATCATGGAACTGAGAGTGTGAATCAGGGGCGGGAGCGTGGGGAGTTCGCTCGCTTAGCGCGGAAGTGAACTCGCCGGTCGTCCGGATCAGCGCGTCACCCGCAGCCAGGGCAGGGACTAGAGTCCGTACAAACGACCCACCGGTACGTCACCCGAGCAGTTCTGTCACCTGCTCCTCGGTCAGCGTGCGTGGGTGCTGGCCACGCAGCAGCAGCGCGATCTTCGCAGTTTCCTCGAGTTCTTCGGCGGCATTCACCGCGGCCACCAGTGACGTCCCGGCGACCAGGCTGCCGTGATGGGCCAGCACGATCGCGGGGGCGCGTCCGGCTGCCTCGGCGATCTCGTCGATGGCCTCGGTGCTGCCCGGCCTGAAGTAGGGCACCACCGGGATGTCGCGTCCCACCCGCATCACGAAGTACGGCGTCAGCGGCTCGATCAACGGCTCCCCCGGCTGCCACAGGCAACTCAGCGCGGTGAGGTGCGTCGGGTGCAGGTGCACAATCGCCTGCGCGTCCGGGCGGGCCTGGTAGACCGCCCGATGCATCGGGACCTCCTTCGACGGAGCGTCGCCAGCGACGTGGTTGAAGTCGGCGTCCAGCACCGACAACTGCTCCGGACGCAGCCTGCCCAGCGACGAGTTCGTCGGGGTCATCAGGTAGCCGCCGTCGATCCGGACGCTGATGTTGCCTGCGCTGCCGACCGAGTAGCCGCGTTCGAAAAGGCTCGCCGACAAGGCGACAAGCTGTTCGCGGATCCGGGTCTGGTCCATCTCGGCCTCCTGGATGGGTTGGTGTGCTCAGCCGGCCGCCCGGACGATCCGCAACGGGACGCCCTGCTCGGCTATCGAGTCTCGTGCCGCCTGCGGTAGACCGTCGTCGCAGATGACTGCGTCCAATTCGGTCAACCCGACGCCGCGCAGTTCCATCACGCGGCCGTACTTGCTGGAGTCGGCCACCAGCACGGTCTGGTTGGCGCACTCCACCACCGCCCGCTTGACGACCTTCTTCGCCTCGGACGGCACCGACGTGCCGCGCAGGTCGAAGGCCGGGGTCGACAGGAAGGCGACGTCGATGTTGAACTGCCGGATGGTCGCGGCGGTGATCTCGCCCTCACAGCTCAGGTTCGCCTGGTCGACCTGGCCTGAGGCGAGGTAGAGCCGGGCCGGCGACCGCTCGGCCAGCGTCGTGGCGACGGCCAGGTCGTTGGTGAGGAAAGTCAGGTCGCTGCGTCCGGCCAACTGATCGGCGATGGCCAGCGTGGTCGTGCCGGCGTCCAGGAAGATCAGCCCATTGGGCTTCACCATCTCGGCGGCTGCCTGCGCGATCGCCTGCTTCTCGCCGGGGCGCAATTGGGTCTTGGTGGCGTGCGGCTGGTCGAGTGTCAGCCGGGAGGGCAGTGTCACCCCGCCGGATACGGACGCCACCCGGCCCGCCTCTTCCAGGGCAGCGATGTCGCGGCGCACGGTCATGTGCGAGACGCCTAACTGGTCGACCAGGTCGGCGATGCTGACGGACCCGCGATCACCGAGTGCCGTCAGGATCGCCCGCTGCCGTTCGACAGGGATCACGGAGCGTCCCGGTAGGCGTCCAACCAGCCGAGCCCGGCCACCGTGTCACCGGCCGGGTTGTACTCGCAGCCGACCCAACCGTCGTAGCCAACCTCGTCCAGCTTGGCCAGTACGTACGGGTAGTAGAGCTCGCCCTGGTCGGGCTCGTGGCGGTCCGGCACCGACGCCAACTGGACGTGCCCGATGCCCTCGGCACCGAGCGCCTCGATCGTGTGCGCGACGTCGCCGCCGGTCAACTGGGCGTGGAAGAGATCGAGTTGCAGTTTCACGTTGGGTCGATCGACCTGCTCGATGATCGGCAGGGTTTGCTTGATGCTGGAAATCAGGTAGCCGGGCACGCTGTAGGGATTCAGTGGCTCCAACAGGATCAACCGGCCCGAGGCGGCCGCCTGATCCGCGGCGTAGCGGACGTGTTCGATGTAGCGATCCAGATAGGACGCATCGTCCGGATCGCCAGGCAGACCCGCCATCACGTGCAGCTTCGGGCAGTCCAGGGCTTCGGCGTAGCGCAGAGCGGCCTCCACGCTGGCGACGAACTCGTCCTCGCGGTCAGGCAGACAGGCGATGCCACGCTCCCCCGCCGCCCAGTCACCCGGGGGCAGATTGAACAGGGCCTGCACCAGGCCGTGCTCGTCCAACCGGGCCCGCAACTCCTCGGCGGGGAACTCGTAGGGGAAGAGGAACTCGACGGCTTCGAACCCGGCGGCGGCAGCAGCGCCGAACCGATCCAGGAAGTCGACCTCGGTGAACATCATCGACAGGTTGGCGGCGAAGCGTGGCATGGGTCGTCCTCCGATCAAGCCTGGGCTGTGGTGAAGAAGTCGATGTCGCCGAAGTTGCCGGACTTCAGCGCCAGTTCGATGGCGTTGTCCAGTGAGCGCACCCACGGCACGCCCGGGGCGATCTGCGGGCCGACATGGAACCCCGACACGCCCAGCGCTGCGGTCACCGCACCAGCGGTCTCGCCACCGGCAACGATGAACCGCCGGACGCCACGGTCACGCAACCGGGCGGCCAGCCAGCCGAACATCGATTCGATGGCCTCCGAGACCTGGGCGGCGCCATGAGTCTCCTGCAGCCTGCGCACCTCGTCGGGACCAGCCGTCGCGTAGACGAGCGGTGCCGGTTCGGCGGGCTGCGCGTCCACCCAGTCGAGCACCCGCTGGCGGTAGCCGTCGGGATCGGCGATCAGTACGTCCACGTCGATGGCGAGGGCCGGCGCCTGGTCGCGGTAGGTGGCCACCTGCTGGTTGGTCATCACCGAGCAGGAGCCGGAGAGCACGATCGCCTGGCCCTCGACCGACTGCCACTGGTGCTCGGCATCGGACGCGCCGCTGGCCAGCGCCCGCGCCAGGCCGGCACCCAGCCCAGAGCCACCGGTGGTCAGCGGCATATCGCGGCACGCCTCGCCGATGGCCGTCAGGTCGTCGTCGGTCACGGTGTCGATCACGGCGTACCGGACGCCATCGCCGCGCAACGCGTCCAGTCGGGCGCGGATCGCGTCCGGGCCCTGCTGGACGACCGCGAACTCGACGATGCCCGCCTTGCCCTCGGACTGGGCCTCCGTCACGCGGACCAGGCTGGCGTCGGTCATCGGGTTCACCGGATGGTTGCGCATCCCGGATTCGTTCAGCAGCACGTCACCCACGAAGAGATAGCCCTTGTAGACGGTGCGTCCGTTGACCGGGAGGGACGGGACCACAATCGTCAGGTCGGTGTCCAGCGCGGCCATCAGGGCGTCGGTGACCGGGCCGATGTTGCCGCGCGGCGTCGAGTCGAAGGTGGAGCAGTACTTGAACAGGATGCGTTCGGCGCCCTGCTGCTGCAGCGCCGCCAGCGTCCGCAGGCTCAGGTCGACGGCTTCGGCCGGATCGATCGAGCGGCTCTTCAGCCCGACCACCACTGCGTCCACATCGGGCAGCGGTTCAGTTGGGACGCCGTTGATCTGCACCGTGCGCAGCCCGTTGGCGACCAGGAACCCAGCGATGTCGGTGGCGCCGGTCAGATCATCGGCGATCACGCCGAGGCGAAGCGTCATGGTCCCTCCCAGGTTGGGACAGCGACATCGACTCCGCTGTCACATTTCTTCACAATAGGTCACACCGCTTAACAGGGTCAATGGTCGTTGGCACGCCGGGCGCGCAAGGGAACGAATCGATAGCGGCCATGGGCGGTGACCACAGTGGCGTCCCCGTCGCGGACCACACGCTGCATGACGCCCGCGACCGGGATGACCATCACTCCGCCCTCGGCGAGCTGGGCCACGAGTTCGACGGGCAGTGCGTCGGCCATCGCGCTGACCAGGATGCGGTCGTACGGGCCCGCCTGCGGCCAGCCGAGCATTCCGTCCACCGCCGGTTCGATCTGGACGCGCTGCCCCAGCCCGGCCCGGGTGAGGTTCTGGTTGCCGAACGCCACCAGATCCGGCTCCAGTTCAGTCGCGAATATCTGGCCATCCGGGCCGGCCAGATCGACCAGCAGGGCAGTCGTCCAGCCTGAGCCAGCGCCAACATCGAGCACCCTCGCGCCCACCGGCACGTTCAGCAGCACCAGCATGTCCCGTACCGTCGAGGGCTGCGAGTTGGTGGCACCACGACCGATCGGCAGCGGCTCATCGCGCCAGGCATCGGGCACCTGGTCAGGGGGCAGGAAGCCCGCACGCGCGACCCGACGAATGGCCCCCTCGACTCTGGCGCGCTGCATGCCCCCAGTATCGCCCGGGTCGCCTGCCGTGGTAGCTTGGCCGCGTCCCATCGCCTCAGGTGAGGAAAACCAGTGACAGATCTTGGCGGTATCCAGTCCCCGCGCTGACCCGACGATCTGCCTGCCCGGCTCCGGAATCAGCGCTCCACACCGCTGACGATCGGAGCCTTCTTTGTTCAATCCCATTGTTCTCAACCAGGTCAGTCTGGACTGGGCGGACGGCACGCCCTGCCTGCGCGATGCTTCTGCCGTCTTCTCGTCAGGCCTCACCGGCATCGTCGGTGACAACGGTGCTGGCAAGTCGTCCCTGTTGCGCCTGATCACCGGTGAACTCGCCCCAACCTCAGGGACGGTGAGCGTCACCGGACCAGTTGGCGTCTTGCCGCAACAGTTGACGCTGGCCGTCGACTCTCAGATCGCTGACCTGTTGGGCATCCGCGCGGTGCTGGACGCGTTGCACGCCATCGAGTCCGGTGATGTGTCGGCGGCCCACTTCGAGGCTGTCGGCGACGACTGGGATGTGGCCGCTCGTGCGCAGGCCGAACTGGCCGCTGCGGGGCTACCCACCGACCTGGATCGGCGGGTGGGCACCCTGTCCGGCGGCGAGGTGATGCTGACGGCAATCGTCGGGTTGCACCTGAAGCGCCACCCGATCACGTTGCTCGACGAACCCACGAACAACCTGGACCGCCCGACCCGGGCGAGGCTGCGCGACCTGCTGAGCGGTTGGCGCGGCACCCTGCTGGTGGTCAGTCACGACGCCGAACTGCTCCGGCTGGCCGACCAGATCGTCGAGGTGCGCGACGGCCGACTCACCAGCTACGGCGGCAACTGGGATGCCTACCTCGAGCAACTTGTCACCGAGCAGGAGTCGGCCCGCCGGCAGTTGGCTGGCGCCGAGCAGCGGCTACGGACCGAGCAACGCAAACGGGCCGAGGCCCAGCAGCGGCAGGCCCACCGGGAGCGGTTCGCGTCCAAGCGCGCTGCCAGCGGCATCGGGAAGTCTGAGCAGAACTACTTCACCAACCGCGCGGAGAAGTCGTCGGCCAAGCAACGTGTCGAGACCGAGCAACAGCTTGACGCGGCGCGTCAGGCGGTCGATGCCGCGCAGGGACTGGTGCGTGAGGACGACTCAATAGCGATCGACCTGCCTGACCCGCAGGTCGGTTCCGGACGTCGTCTGGCCGAACTGGTGGACGCAGTCGGCCGAACCCACGTCATCCAGGGCCCGGAGCGCATCGGGCTGATCGGGCCGAACGGCGTCGGCAAGACCATCCTGTTGCATGCGCTACTTGGGATCGGCGACGCCGAACGATCACCCGTGCGCGCCCGGCTGCTGACCGAGCGGGTCGGCCACCTGCCCCAGCGACTGGACGGGGTGGACGACGGCGCGTCCGTACTGGAGAACGTGCAGCATGCCGCACCGGCCCAGACCACCGCTGCCATCCGGAACCGGCTGGCGCGGTTCGGGCTGCGCGGAGAGGCCGTGAATCGCCGGTTGGGTCAACTCAGCGGCGGCGAACGGTTCCGCGCCCTGCTGGCAGGCCTGCTACTGGCCGACCCACCGGCGCAACTGCTGGTGCTCGACGAGCCGACCAACAACCTCGACCGGTCGACCGTGGACGTGCTGGTGGACGCATTGGGCGGGTATCGCGGGGCGCTGATCGTGGTCAGCCACGACGATGACTTCCTCAAGCGACTCGGGCTGGACCGGCTCCTCGAACTGGAGGCCACCGGCACCCTGACCGAACTGCCGGCGCCGGATTGATCGTCCCGGCTGGCGGCGGCCCAGTCGTCAGCCAGACTGGTGGCATGCGCCCCTTCCTGCTGCTGGCTACCCGTGACGACATCGTGGCCGCCACCGAACTGGCTGACGTGCTGCGGGCCGGCGGCCTGCAACCCGACGAGATCGTCCAACTGCGCCTCGATCAGACAGCGCTGCCGCAACTCGACCTGGACGACTACTCGGGCATCCTGCTCGGCGGCAGCCCCTACAACGCGTCGGATCCGGAAGAGCAGAAGTCGGCCACCCAGCAGCGGGTGGAGGCGGACCTCAACCGGCTACTCGATGAGGTCGTCGCCCAGGACTTCCCCTTCCTCGGGCTCTGCTACGGAGTCGGGACGCTGGGGCGCCACCAGGGCGGCCTGGTCGATCGCACCTATGGCGAGCAGGTCGGAGCCATCACCAT
Organism: Brooklawnia sp.; assembly: GCA_040767325.1. GTDB lineage: Bacteria > Actinomycetota > Actinomycetes > Propionibacteriales > Propionibacteriaceae > Brooklawnia. Next base: position 23,556 of record JAXGOU010000002.1, read on the forward strand.
CACTCTCACCCCCGAGGCCGCCGACGACCAGCTGGCCAGCGCACTCCCCCAGAGCTTCCAGGTGTACGTCGCCCACAAGGAGGCCCTGACGACGCTGCCACCGACCGCCGTGCTGCTCGGACGCGGCGAATTCGCACCCCATCAGTTCTTCCGGGTGGGACGTAACGTGTACGCCACCCAGTTCCACCCAGAGCTGGACGCGGACGCCCTGATGGGCCGCATCCACCGCTACCACGGCCACGGCTACTTCAACAGCGCAGATATCCCGGAGATCGAGGCGCGCGCCCGCGCAGCGGACGTCAGCCAGGTGCCGCTGCTCCTGCAGCGGTTCGTGGAGGTGTTCCGGCGCTGAGCGCCGGCGAGCCCCGTGGCGGGGCGCTGAAAGGGCTGGCGAACTTGTCCATCCGGATCTTCCTCTTCTCTTGTATTCGAACGTCTGTTCGATTACACTAGAGCCATGGATGCCACCCCCGCAACCGAGTCGTCCGGCTCGCCACACGACGCCGGCCCGGGCACCGCCCTGCTGCCGATGTCCTGCGCAGAGGCTTTCGACGGCCTGGCGCACGCCCACGCGCAACTGATCGCGGCCGAGGTCGCCGAACTCATCGCGATCACCACCGTTGCCGACCACTACCAGATCACCGGCGATGACGTCGGCGAGGGGCTGGAGCGGATGGTCAGCTACGGTCACGACGGGACGCCCTTGATCGGCGAGTTCCTCGCCGCCGAACTCGGCCCGCTGCTCGGTATCAGCCCCGGCTCAGCGATCGCCAGAATCGGGGACGCACTCGACCTGCGCCACCGGCTCCCCCGGCTCTGGCAATCCACCGTCACTGGTCGCGTCCGGGTCTGGCAGGCCATGCAGGTGGTGGGCGCCACGCAGCACCTCGACCTCGCGGCAGCACAGCGCATCGACGGTGTGCTGGCGATCGGGCTGGCCACCAACCCTTGGTCGCGCGTCCTGTCCGCCCTGCCGGGCTGGATAGCCCAGGCCGATCCGGACGCCGCGCGCGACCGCGCGGAGGCGGCATCCCAGGCCCGCTACGTCCGGGTCTCCGGCATCCAGGACGGACATGTCGCACTGTGGGGGCGAGTGGCCGCCGAGGATGGCATTGCGTTCGACAACGTGCTGACCGAACTCGCGCGCGCTCTTCCCGCCCGGGACGCGGCGGATTGCGACGCAGATCTCGACCAACGTCGAGCGATGGCTTTGGGCGACCTCGCCCGAGCGGCCCATGGCCAGGACGCGCTGCCGACCCATCACCTCATCGTCCACATCAGCGCCAGTGACCCTGCCATCGTGGGCTTGGCCGACGACGGTTCAGGCGAGGCCACCGCGAATTCGGGCCCGAGCACTGGCGTTGCGCGCATCGAGAAGTGGGGAGCCCGGCGGACCGAACGACTGCCCCAGTTCCTGGCGGGCAGCAAGGTCATCGTGCGTCCGATCATCGACCCGGACATCATCTCTCCAGTGGACGCCTACGAGGTGCCCGCGATGATGCGGTTCGCCCTGGAGCAGCGCAATCCCGTCGACGCCTTCCCCTTCGCGACGAAACCGGCGAGGTCTTGCGATATGGACCACACGCAGGCCTATCGATCCGGGGGACCGGGCCAGACCCGGATGGACAACCTCGGTCCGCTGTCCAGGTTCCCCCACCGGGTGAAGACGCACGGCGGTTGGCAGCTGGATCAGCCCCAGTCCGGGGTCTTCGAGTGGACCTCGCCGATGGGCTACCGCTACCTGGTCACCGCCGCCGGCACCACTGCCGTGCACCGCGTCCAGCCCAGTTCGGAGGCTGGCCCGGCCACCGAGGCCGCCTGACGCTGCCTACGCCCCCCCGGAGAATCGATGCTGGGCAGCCCGTCCGCTCGACTACCCACGGTCGGGCCGGGGCGGCACGCCAAGGCTTCGGGCATCCCGCCCCGCGACTGACTACCCGCGCGCCTGCTGCTGGGCGATGCGGTGCTCGACGATGCGCCGAATCAGGTCGCGGGGCAATGGCTTGTCCAGTGGGAACTGGATCGCGCCCTTCGAATGCTTGAGCCCCAACTCGTCCAGTTCGGCCGCCGCGAATTCAACTCCGGAAGCGCCCGGATAAAAGCCGACGTGGTTCTTTCCAGCCGCGAAATGCACCAAGTTTCCGTTCAGCCAGAAGGTGGGCATTTGCCAGCTGAACTTCTCAATCGTGCCCTCGGGAACGAGTTCCCGAATGAGGGCCGCGAGCTCGGTCATTTGGGCACGATGAGTCCCCGTGTACTTGGCGACATAGTCATCGATCACGCTCACTGGCGGCCTCCGATCACGTACTGGTAACGATCCTTGACCCAAGATCGTATAGCAGGTAGCGTGACCAGAAAGTGAGGATTACGGACTGATCAGAGGCGATCATGATCGAGCGCACTATCACCCCCGATATTTTGCAGACTCCTTGGCGAAACACGCTCGGAGAAGGTCCTTCGTGGATTAAGGATAGGCTTTCCTGGGTTGACATCATCGAGAAGAAGCTGCATTGCGCCAACCTCGACGGCTCCGACGCGGTCACCCACGAACTACCCCAGATGGCCGGCTTTGCGGTGCCCCACGCCGACGGCGGCTGGCTCGCCGGATTACAGGACGGCCTGTGGCGCACCGACGCCTCCGTCCGGGACTGGGAACAGGTCTGGAAGGCCCCACACCCCACCGAAACGCACCGGCTAAACGACGGCAAGACCGACCCACTAGGCCGCGTCTGGTTCGGCTCGATGACCTTCGCCGAACGCGATCCGGTCTCCGCCCTCTACCGACAGGACGCCGACGGCGTAGCCGAGCAGGTGACCGGGGTGACCACATCCAATGGACTCGACTGGTCGCCGGACGGCCGCACCTTCTACTACACCGACTCCGTCCCCCGCGTCATCTGGGCCTACGACTTCGACATGGATTCGGGAGCGATCTCCCGGCCGCGGGTCTTCGCCCAGGATCCGGAGGCATTCCTGCCCGACGGCGGCACCATCGATGACGAGGGGTGCTTCTGGTCGGCCAAGTGGAACGGCCGTCGCGTGGTGCGCTACGCGCCCGACGGCCGCATCGACCTGATCTGGCACCTGCCGGTGTCCAGCCCCACCAGTTGCACCTTTGTGGGTGCCGACAGATCGATCCTCGCCGTCACGACGGCCCGGATCGCCGACATGTGCCATGATCAGGAATTGGACGGTGCGGTGCTTCTCATTCAGACAAACACCACCGGTCCGGCATCGACGCCGGCGATTTACTAGAGGAGTAAATATGACCAGTCCCATCAGCCGCAGGATCCTCCTGCAGTCCACGTTGGCAGTGGGCGCCGCCGGCGTGGTCGCCGGTTGCTCGACCGCCGGCAGTGGTGGCGGCGCTGCGACCACCGCAGCACCCAGCGGCGGCGGCTCCGCAGCCCCCGAGCCCATGGCCAAGCACATGGTCCCCAAGGTCGACGGACCGCTGGTCGTCGGCCTGGCGAACGGCTGGGCGGGCAACTCGTGGCGCTCGCAGATGGTCGAGGAGTTCAAGTACGCCTGCGAGACCACCTACAAGGCCGACGTCTCCAAGACGATCGTCACCGACGCCAACAACTCGGTCGACAAGCAGATCTCGCAGATCAACGACATGCTGACTGCCGGCGTCAACCTGATCCTGATCGACGCCTCCAGCGCGTCCGCCCTGACCGGTGTGGTCGAGCGGGCCCAGCAGCAGGGCGTCCAGGTGGTCTCCTTCGACAACCAGGTCGACAGCGAATTCAACATCATCGTCAACACCAAGGCCGAGGAGTTCGGGCAGATCGGTGGCGAGTGGCTGGCCAAGCAACTGCAGTCGGGCGACCAGGTCTTCATGCTGGACGGCGTGTCGGGCACCCCGGTGAGCAGCGGCCGTGCGGACGCCGCGAAGAAGGCACTCGAGGCTGCCGGCATCGAGGTCGTCGCGAATGCTGCCGGTGATTGGGACCAGGCCAAGGCACAGGCTGCCGCGGGCAACCTGCTGTCCGCCCACCCCGATGTCAAGGGCATCTACTCCCAGGGTGGCGCCATGACGCTGGGCGCCATCGAGGTCATGCAGCAGCGTGGCATGCCGCTGGTCCCGATGCCGGGCGAGGGCTACAACGGCTTCCTGAAGAAGTGGAAGGCTCTCAAGGATTCGGACAACTGGCAGTCGATCGCCCCGTCGCAGTCCCCGGCCATCGTGGTCACTGCGCTGGATTACGGCATCAAGGCTCTGCGCGGCGAAGATCCCGGTCAGGCTCCCGAGGTCAAGCTCGACGTGGTCACCCAGGACAACCTGGAGGAGTACGTCCGCGACGACATGGCAGACGCGATGTTCGTGCCGACCATGCTGCCCGACGACATCTTGAGCAAGCTCTTCGGCTGAGCACCTGTCGATGACTGAATCCGGTCCCGTCCTCGCCGAGGACGGCGCAATCCTCACCGCCATTGGTGTGTCGAAGTCGTTCGGTGGCGTCCATGCATTGACGGACGTCGACCTGACGTTGGAACGCGGCACGGTGCTGGCGATCGCCGGTGAGAACGGGGCCGGCAAGTCAACCCTGATCAAGATCATGACCGGCGTCTATCAACCAGACGCCGGCACGATCTCCATCGATGGGCGGACGCAGACGCTGTCCCCTGCGTCCGCTCGCAGCCTCGGTATCGCAGCCGTGGCCCAGGAACTGTCGGTTCTCGACCACCAGTCGGTGGCCGAGAACATCACCTGGGCCAGGCGCCGCTCGACCGCATGGGCTTCATCAACCGGCGGGCCCAGCGTGCCCGGGCACAGGCGCTGCTCGATCGGCTCGGCCTGGCAGTCAGTCCGGACGCGATGGTCCGCGACCTGACCCTGGCCCAGAAGCAGATGGTCGAGATCTCGAAGGCGATGGTGGCCTCACCACGCGTCCTGATCCTCGATGAACCCACCTCGGGCCTGCGCGAGGGTGACGTCGAAACGCTGTTGAACCTGATCAAGCAGTTGCGCGACGAGGGCACCAGCGTCGTCCTGGTCACCCACCGGATGAGCGAGATGTTCGAGTGCTCCGACCGCATCATGGTGCTCAAGGACGGCCGGCACGTCGGCACCCGGGTGACAGCGGACACGTCTGAGCGCGAGATCGTCCAGTTGATGGTCGGCCGCGAACTGTCCACGGTCTACCCCGACAAGGCCGCCGACGCTGCGGGCGAAACGATCCTGGCGGTCAACAACTTTTCGGTCGCAGGCACCCTGGTCAACAACGTCTTCCTGGAAGTGCCCGCCGGCCAGATCGTCGCACTGGCCGGACTTGCCGGCCACGGCCAGACCCACCTGCTGGAGGGCATCGCCGGCCTGCGACCCGCGAAGGGCCAACTGGTCCTGGGCGATCGCATCATGGCACCGTTCGGATCGGTGGCGGCCGGCATCCGCAATGGCGTGGTGCTGATCCCCGAAGACCGCAAGACCCAGGGTCTGGTGCTGCCGATGACCATCGGCCAGAACGTCTCGCTACCCACCGTGGGACGCCGGGCCGCGGCGGGCTGGATCAGTTCGGCCAAGGAGGACAAGGTCGCCAAGCAGGCCATCGACACCATGTCCATCCGGCCGCCCAACCCACGAATCGTGGCCGGCCAGTTGTCCGGCGGCAACCAGCAGAAGATCGTCATCGGCAAGTGGCTGGTCGCGAACCCCCGCGTCGTGCTGTGCGCTGACCCCACGCGTGGCATCGATGTCGGCACCAAGCAGGAGATCTACACCCTGCTGCGCGACTTGGCGTCCCGCGGGGTGGGCGTCCTGATGATCTCGACCGACCTGACCGAGGTGGTGGGCCTGGCCGACATCGTCTACGTGATGGCGGAAGGACGCATCGTCCGCCGGCTGACCGGCGCCGAAATCACCGACGAAGCGATCACCGGAGCCGCCTTCCAGGCTGCCGCAGAGGCAGCCGAAGCAGCCGAGGCCACCGAGCCACCTGGAGCGACCGCATGAAATCGATCCTCAGCTACTACCACCGCGAACAACCGGCCGTCGCAGCGTTCGCGATCATGGCCGTCGTGGTCAGCCTGTGGATGATCAACACGCCCAGGCTGTCGATCTCGGCCATCGCCATCATCATCGCCCAGGTACTGCCGCTGGCCATGGTGGCTTGCGGCATGGCCATCGTGATCTACGGCAAGGGCATCGACCTGTCGCTGGGCACCATCCTCACCATGACCAACGTGCTGTTGGCCTACCTATCGAGCAACGGCACGCCGATCGTGCTGGCCGCAGCCATCGCCCTGCTGGTGGCAGCACTGGCGGGCGCGATCAATGGCTTCCTGATCGCCTTCATGGGGCTGCCGCCGCTGGTGATCACGCTGGCGACCTCATCGGTGCTGGCCGGAACGGCCCTGTACATCCTCCCCCAGCCGGGCGGATCGGTACCGCGCTGGTTCAGCAACATCACCCTCACCCTGGTCGGGCCGATTCCGCTTTCCCTGGTGCTGATGATCGCCGTCCCGATGGCCATCTGGTACCCGATCCGTCGTTCCCGGCTCGGCCCGGCGATCATGGCGGTCGGCGAAGACGAGGGGTCGGCCTTCGCGTCCGGCATCCCGGTGCGAACCGTCCGCGCGTTCACCTATGTGCTGGGCGCGATCTTCGCCTGCGTCGGCGGCATGTTCATGACGATGACCTCGATGTCTGGTGACCCGAAGATCGGCGTGGCGTTCACCATGAACGCCATCGCTGCGGCGGTGCTCGGCGGAACCCTGCTGTCGGGTGGCCGCGGGTCGATCGCCGGTGCGGTTGCGGGTGCCGTCACCCTGCAGCTGATCGGCAACCTGCTGTTCAGCCTCGGCCTGAACGGCTACTGGCAATACGTGGTGATCGGGCTGATCCTGGTCGCCGCCCTGGGCATCCCCTATCTGGTCGGACGCGCCCGGGCCAACCGGCCCACGGCGGTCAGGAGCGCAGCATGAGCATCACCGACGTTCCCGAAGTCACGGCCGCCGGCCCGACCGGTAACCGGCCAGCCCTCCCCCGGCCCAAGTTCTCGCTTCTGCAGATCGCTCCGCACGCCATCCTGCTGATCGTCCTGATCGTCACCTTCGTCTTCGCACCCGGCTACCGCAGCGGCAACCAGATCGCCAGCCTGCTGCAACTGATGGCGCTGCTCGGCGTGGTGGCCATCGGACAGAACCTGGCCATCCTGATCGGCGGCATCGACCTGTCGGTCGGCGCGGTGATGACCCTGACCAACCTGACGATGGCCATGATGGCCGGCAAGAACGAGAACCTGCCGCTCGCCCTGGCCATCGCTGCAGCCATCGGTCTGGGCGTGGGCGCCTTCAACGGGCTCGGGGTGGCACTGCTGAAGATCCCCGACATGGTGATGACCACTGGCCACCCGATGACGATCCTGCTCGGCACCGGCTACCTGGTCACCGGAGGCGTGAACAAGGGCATCGCCGCCCCTGCCACGATCACCTTCATGACCAAGCGTTTCGCCGGCGTGCTGACCGGCGGCGTCGTGCTCTGGGTGGTGCTGGGCATCGCGATCATCCTGGTGCTGCGCAAGACCGTCTTCGGCATGCAGTTGTACTCGGTCGGTCTCAGCCGGCGCGCCGCGCAGGCGTCCGGCGTCCGGGTCTGGCTGGTCATCCTGGCGCTCTACATGATCTCCGGGTTGATGGCCGCCCTGGCCGGCGTGATGCTGACCGGATACGTCGGCTCCAGCTACTACGCGATGGGCGACCCGTACGTGATGAGTTCGATCGCGGCGGTCGTTATCGGCGGCACCAGCATCTTCGGTGGCGTCGGCGGGTACGGCGGCACGTTCTCCGGTGTCGCCACCATCGTGGTGCTGCTCAGCTTCCTTCAGGTGGTGGGCCTGCCCGAGGCCGGCCAGCAGATCGCCTACGGGCTCGTGCTGCTCACCATGCTGATCCTGTTCGCCCGGCAGCAGCGCAGGACCTGAGCCCTGGGCGGAGCGGCTCAGGCCTCGCCCGGTTCTTCGGTGGCAGGATCGTCCGGCACCTGGTGGGTCATCGGCAGCAACGGTGCCACCTTGAGTTCCGGATCGTCGGCGCGCAGCGAACGCACCGGTCCGACGCCGGTGTGCCGGGTTTCGAACCGCACGGTCACCACACCATGCCCGGACCCCCACACCCAGCCGCGACCGTGCTCCGGATGCTCCACCTCGATGCCAGCCGTCCAGATCGCGTCCGCACCGAAGCGCCGCTTCATCGCCGGGACGCTGAGCACCACCTGTTCAGTCACCGGGCCGAGCGCCTCGTCGTCCCAGAAGAGTTCTTCCTGGGCGGAGGTGGTGAAGTTCGCCACCCCGACGCCGAGCAGCCGGACGCCACTGGGCAGCTCGAGCCCGGCCAGCAGGGCATGCACCACGGCTCGGATCCGTTCGGTGGCATCCGTCGCCCCATCCAGGGTTCGTGACCTGGTCCAGGTGGTGAAGTCGGCCAGCCGGACTTTCAGCGTGATTGTTCGGGCGAACAGACCAGCCTTGCGCAGCCGCTCGGCGACCACCTCTGCGTCCCGATCGAGCACGGCGCCGATCTCGCCCCGGTCCACCAGGTCTTCTGCGAAGGTGTCCTCCACTGAGATCGACTTGGTCTCCCGCTCAGCCTGCACCGGACGGTCGTCGCGTCCGAAGGCCAGTTCATGCAGCGCCTCGCCCACTGCGGCGCCCAGTTCGCGCACCAACTCGCGCTCGCTGGCCCGCTGCAGGTCGGCGACAGTGGCGATGCCCAGCCGGGACAGGCGTTCCATCGTTGCCGGGCCGACCCCCGGGATCGATCGCACCGGCAGCGGGGACACCAAATCCAACTCGGCACCGCTGGGCACGACCAGCTGACCGTTGGGTTTGGCCGCCTCGGACGCGAGCTTTGCAATCAACTTGCTCGACCCCACCCCCACCGACGCGCTGAGCCCTTCGGTGCGGCGCTTCAGTTCTGCCCGCAGTTCGGCCACCAGGCTGTCCAGCGCTGCCGGATCATCGGTGGGGATACCGCCGGCGGCCAGGTCGACGTACGCCTCATCCAGACTGAGCGGCTCAACCAGTGGGCTCAGCTCGCGAAGCAACGCCATCACGATCCGGCTGGACTGCCGGTAGGCGTCGAACCGCGTGGCCAGGTAGGCGGCGTTGGGCGCCCGGCGGCGGGCTTCCGCCGTTGACATGGCCGAACGCACCCCGAAGACCCGCGCCTCGTAGCTGGCGGTCGCAACCACCCCGCGGCCACCGATGCCGCCGACGACCACCGGCTTTCCGCGCAACGACGGCTTGTCGCGTTGCTCGACGGACGCATAGAACGCGTCGAGGTCGAGGTGCAGGATGTCGGGGGTCGGGCGCATCGTCTGTTCCGGGTCAGGGCCCGACCAGGCGTGCGATCTCACGCGGTCCGCTGCCGACCAGGACGTCACCCAGGTAGGTGGTGTATAGGCCGACAGGCTGGTCCTGCTCGAACCACTGGTGGCCGGTGGCGGCGTCCAGCACGACGATGCCAAGACCGGAGACCACCACCAGTTGGCCAGCCGGTCCCGCCCAGATCGTTTCGACGAAGTCGACGCGGGCATCCCACAGCAGTTCACCGGTGCGGGCATTGAAGGCCACCAGGAATTCGTGGTCGATGACCGTGAATGTGGTGCCGCCCACGAACTCGAAGGTGGGAGCGATGGGTTGGCCAAACGCCTCGCCGTACTCGGTGTCGATCAGTGGCCCGAGCGACTGACCACTGGCCAGATCGACTCGCACGGTGCCCCCGGACCGGTCGGTGAACACCGGATCGGAGATGACCCCGCCGCGCGGATCGCGGCTCGGGAAGGCCAGCCGCACTCCCAGTTCAGTGAGATACAGCTGTTGCAGGTCGTAGGAGTAGGCGACCGCTGGTTCTCCTGCGTTGCACCACAGCCGCTCGCCGTCATCGACCAGTCGCGAGCAGCGTGGCAGCCCCTTCAGTTCGCCCGCGACAACGTCGATGAACGCGACGCCCTGCCCAATCCACAAGGCGGTCAGCCCGCCCGCGACGGTGCGGACCCGGATCCGATCCAGTGCTGGGCCGGACGGCAGCGGCTTGCTCCGGTTGACAATGCGGTTGGTGCTGAACATCCGGTCGTGCTCGCCCTGCCCCGCCAGGTTCAGCGTCCAGGCCGGTTGCAGGTCGGCGTCCAGCGCCGAGACCACTGCGTGCGGGGCGGGCATCCGCTCTTCCACCAGGACGACGCGGCCATCAGCGACCAGGATCGCCGTCAGCCAGCCGTCGAAGTCGGTGCTGCGCAGCACGTCGCCGGACGCCGGCTCTATGGCGTCGATCCGCCACTTGGTGCCCAGTCCGGTGGCCGGATCCAGCACGCTCGCCCCGGCACAGATCAGCGCGCCGTCCAGCAGGGTCATGGCGCACATGGCCTGGTCCCGTTCGATGTGCCACCGCGGCTCCCCGGTCGCCGCATCGACGCCGTGCACTCGAACCTCCGCGAACCCGGTCATCGGGTCGGTCAGCATCACCCAGACCGGGCCCGCATCCATCAGGTAGCCAGCCTCGAACGTGCCATCGATACCGGCCAGGAACTCGGGCTGGCCAACGTCGTCGCGCAACTGCCATGGCTCGATCTGCCAGCCGACCGGCACGACATCGCCGCTGGGCGCGCTTGTTGGGGTGCTGGAGGGCTCCCGGGTGGGCAACGGCGACCAATCGCTGCTCGGGCTCGCCGTGGTCGGGAAGGGTTCCGGCTCGGTGGTGCGAGGGCGGGACAGCACGTTCGTCACGATGACCGACAGCGTCAGCAGCGCCACCACAAGCGGCAGGATCACGCTCATCCGATCCAGGTACCGGACGCGGACTCGCGGCTCGCGTGGCTGGACTGCCCAATCGGCTGTCGGTTGCGGCCACGTCGTGGGCGGAGCCGGCTGGCCGCCCGCTGCCCCGGGCGGCACCGGGTTCGGCTGCTGCGGTTCGCCCAGCGGAGTCTGCCAGGCGTCCGGGCGCTCGAAGTCAGGCGGTCGGCTCACGCCCTCATCCCAGTGGTGCGTCGAAGAACTTCAGGATGTGGGTGGCCACCGCGCACAGTTCACCGCGTTGGTTGCGGATCTCGATGCTGGCGTAGGTCTTGGCCTGCTCGTGGTCCACCTCGGTGATCGTGTAGGTCACCGTGAGCGTGTCGCCGATCTTCACCCCGGCGGTGAACCGGACCCGGTCGTAGCCGTAACTGACGCAGGCCTGCTGGGCGCGGGCCTGGATCATGGTCGAGGTGCCGGACGACAGGCTGAGCACCAGCATGCCGTGCGCGATGCGTCCGCCGTACGGTGTGGACGCGCCGTAGACCTCGTTGACGTGGTTGGGCGACAGGTCACCGGTGATGCCGGCGAACAGGTAGACGTCGGACTCGCCGATGGTCTTTGTGGACGTGGCGACGTCCCCCACCTCGAGATTGATCCTCATCGGTCCCTCCTGACGTAGCGGACGAAGTCGAACTCCCCCCGTGGGTCGCGACTGGTTTCCCGCCACTGCTGGTCATCCACCTCGGGGAAGCGCACCTCGCCCTCGGCCTCGGCATGCACCTCGGTCAGATCGAGCTCGTCGAGAATCGGCCAGGCCAACCGGTAGATCTGTCCCCCGCCGATGACAAAGATCTGGTCGTCCAGCGTCTTCGCCAGTTCGATCGCCTCGGCCAGCGAACCCACCGCATAGCCGCGGGCGGCGTCGTCCGGTGCCTGGTCGAACTGGACGCGCTGCGGGTTGCGACTCACCACGATGCTGACCCGGCCGGGCAGCAGGCCCATGGCGTCGTGCGTCTTGCGTCCCATGATCATGGGGTGGCCCATGGTCACCTTCTTGAAGCGTGCCCAGTCCTCGCGGAACTTGAACGGCTGATCCTCGCCATCACCGATAACCCCGTTGCGAGCCACTACCGCAATCGCCGTGATGGGCATGCCAGACCTCCTTGTCAGACCGCGATCGGTGCCTTGATCGCCGGGTGTGGATCGTAGTCGATCACCTGGATGTCATCTAGAGTGAAAGCGTCAATCTCCCGCACCTCCGGGTTCAGCCAGAGCTTCGGCAGCGCACGGTTGGACCGACTGAGTTGTTCGTTCACCTGGTCAAGGTGGTTGTCGTATATGTGCGCGTCGCCCAGGGTGTGCACGAAGTCGCCGACCTCCAGGTCGCAGACCTGGGCGATCATGTGGGTCAGCGCCGCGTAGGACGCGATGTTGAACGGCAGGCCTAGGAAGAGGTCTGCCGAGCGCTGGTACAACTGGCAACTCAGTTCACCTCGACCGCCTTCGACCCGGGGCGGCGCGACGTAGAACTGGAAGAAGGCGTGGCAGGGCGGCAGCGCCATCTGCGGGATCTGCCCGACGTTCCAGGCCGACACGATGTGCCGCCGGGAATCGGGGTTCTGCTTGATCGAATTGATCACCTGGTCGATCTGGTCGATGTGGCTGCCATCCGGGGCGGGCCAGCTGCGCCACTGGTAGCCGTAGACCGGACCGAGTTCGCCGGTTTCCGGGTCGGCCCACTCGTCCCAGATCCGGATCTTGTTCTCCTGCAGCCAGCCGACGTTCGTCGAACCCTGCAGGAACCAGAGCAGTTCACCGAACACGCCGCGGGTGAAGACCTTCTTGGTGGTCAGCAGCGGGAAGCCCTGCTGCAGGTCGAAGCGCATCTGGTAACCGAAGACGCTGCGCGTCCCGGTGCCGGTGCGATCGTCCTTGTGGACGCCCTGCTCGAGCACGTGGCGCAGCAGATCGAGGTACTGCTTCATTCGTCGGATTCCTCCTCCTGCTGGGCCCGGCGTGCCGGGGCGTCCGGGGTGGCCAGCGCTGCCCGCAGGATCGGAACCATCGCCCGCACCGCCTGGCCGCGATGGCTGATCGCGTCCTTCTCGTCCGGAGTCAACTGCGCGTTGGTGCGCGGCCCACTCCCGACGAGGGGCTGCTCATCGGCCTCGAAGATCGGATCGTAGCCGAAGCCGCGTCCGCCGCGAGGTGCTGTGGTCAGCCGACCCGGCATCTCTCCCCGGGTGGCGAACTCCCGCCCGTCGGGGAAGACCAGAGCCATCACGGCCACGAAGGACGCCGTGCGCTGGTGGGCCGGCACGTCGTCGATCTGGCGCAGCACCAACTCCAGGTTCGCCACATCCTCATGGGCCGGGCCGGCCCAGCGGGATGAGCGCACCCCCGGCATCTGGTTGAGTGCCGCGACGCACAGGCCCGAGTCGTCGGCCAGGCTCGGCAGGCCGGTGTGCAGCGCCCCGGCGCGGGCCTTGAGCAGCGCGTTGCCCTCGAATGACCACTCGGTCTCGGCCGGCGGCTCGTACGGCTCGACGTCGTCCAGACCAAGGACGTTGACGTCCAGGCCCTGCTCGTCAAGGATGCGCCGCAGTTCGGCCAGCTTCTTGCGGTTGCCGGTGGCCAAGAAGATGTCGGCGGTCATCGAGGTACCACGACCTCGGCCAATGCCTGCTGCTGCAGCCGGGCCAGTTCAGCGCAGCCGGCCTGCCCCAGGTCGAGCAGTTGGTTCAGCTGGGCGCGGCTGAAGGTGGCGCCCTCGCCGGTGCCTTGCACCTCGATGAACTCGCCATCACCGGCGCAGACGATGTTCATGTCGACCTCGGCTCCGGCGTCCTCCGCGTAGCACAGGTCGAGCATCGGACGGCCGCCGACGATCCCGACGCTGATCGCCGAGACCGAGCCGGTCAGTGGCTCGCCGGCCAGCAGGTTGCGCTCCCGCAGCCAGGTCACCGCGTCGGACAGCGCGACGTAGGCGCCGGTGATGGACGCGGTACGCGTCCCGCCGTCGGCCTGCAGTACATCGCAGTCGATCACGATGGTGTTCTCGCCCAGAGCGCGGTAGTCGATGATGCCGCGCAGCGAGCGCCCGATCAACCGGCTGATCTCGTGCGTGCGCCCACCGATGCGTCCCTTGCGGGACTCACGGTCGTTGCGGGTATCGGTGGCCCGGGGCAGCATCTCGTACTCGCTGGTCACCCAACCGAGCCCGCTGCCCTTGCGCCAACGCGGCACCCCTTCGGTGACCGAGGCCGCCACCAGCACCCGGGTCCGGCCGAACTCGACAAGAACAGACCCTTCGGCGTGGTCGAGCCAGCCACGGGTGAAACGAACCGGACGCAACTGGTCGAGCGCGCGACCATCTACACGAGCAGCTTCAGACACAGGCTCCAAACTACCCTGACCCGGTGACAGTCACTCAGCGATGATCACATGCAGCGTCCGCGGACCGTGCACACCCTCGACGCGACTCAACTCGATGTCGCTGGTGGCGCTGCCACCGCTGATCCAGGTCAGCGGCTGGCCCGCGAGCACGGCCGGCTTGACGATCGCCACCGCCTCCGGGACGCCCGAGACGACCTGATCGACCCGGATCACGCAGACATGGACGTCCGGCACCAGGCTGAGCGCACGACGACCCTGGCTGGCCGAGTGGTCCAGCACGATGGTGCCGGTCTCCGCCGCCCCCACCGCCGACGCGGTGACCACGCCGCCGATCTGGTTCAACTGGCTGTTGCTCAGCGGCGCTGCCGGATCCTCCACTGTCACGTCGATACCGGCGGCGGCAACGGCGTCCTGCCAGGCCTGGTCGAGGCCGTGTGGCACGACGACCGAGGTCACGCCGGCCTGCTGCAGGGCCCTGGCGATGGCTGCCGGCACTTCGTCCGATGCACAACGCTCGACGCCAGCCTTGTAGTCGGCCACCCGCTCGGCGAACACCTCGACGACGTCGCCCACCTCGACTGGCTGACCGTACTGCCAGCCGATCGGCGCGTCCTGCTCGATCCCGTTCGCGGGCACATCCGCCAGCGCGGAGCGCACCCGGGCCAGCACCTCGTCCTTCGCGCTCACTTCGAGTCTCCTCTGTTCTTCTTCCACCAGGCACGGAAGGTCTGCGCAGGCAGCATCGGCACGTCACGGGCTCCGGTCCAGCGCGACAGCGGGCCGGGGATCGCTCCGAAGGCCTTGATCCCAAGCATCCGGCCGAGCACCGCGGCACCGAGCATGGTGCCACGACCGGCCAGGCCGAGGTGCTTCCCGTCGGCCATCACCCACGACGCCACCGCCATCAGTTGCGGTTCGGCGGTCTTCGGCAGGTGTGGCGGATCGGCCTTCTTGGCCAGCACCACCTTGTGCCGCTCATGCACCAGCAGGTCGGTGATCGGAATCCGGACCGGGCAGACATCGTTGCAGGCACCACACAGGCTGGACGCGAAGGGCAGCGACCGGTCGATCTCCGATGCCGTCCCGCGCAGCTGGGTGTTGAGGATCGCGCCGATCGGGCCCGGGTAGACCGAGCCGTAGGCGTGTCCGCCGACCCGCTCATAGACCGGGCAGTTGTTCAGGCAGGCCGAGCAGCGGATGCAGCGCAGCGCGGCGCGTCCGATCGGGTCGGCCAGCACCTGCGTCCGGCCGTTGTCGACCAGGACCACATGGACGTCCTGCGGACCGTCACCTGGGGTAACGCCGGTCCAGACGCTGGTGTACGGGTTCATCCGCTCACCGGTGGAGCTGCGCGGCAGCAACTGCAGGAACACTTCGAGGTCATCGAAGGTCGGCAGGATCTTCTCGATGCCGACCACCGAGATCAGGGTGTGCGGCAAGGTCAGGCACATCCGCCCGTTGCCCTCCGACTCGACCACAACCAGTGAACCGGTCTCGGCGATGGCGAAGTTCGCGCCGGACGTCGACACCTGGGCGCGCATGAACTTGTCGCGCAGGTGCTGGCGGGCGGCTCCGGCCAGGTGCACCGGCTGGTCGTCCAGGTCCTCAGGCGGCGGGGTACCGTAGCGGCCCATCTCGGCCAGGAAGATCTCGCGGACCTCGGCCCGGTTGCGGTGCAGCGCGGGCACCACGATATGGCTGGGCCGGTCGTGGCCCAACTGGACGATCAGCTCGGCCAGGTCGGTCTCCCAGGCGGCGATGCCCGCGGCCTCCAGGGCCTCGTTCATGTCGATTTCCTGGGTGACCATCGACTTGACCTTGACGACCTCGCTCTCCCCGGTCTTGCGGACCAGGTCGATCACGATCTGGTTGGCCTCTTCAGCGTCCCGTGCCCAGTGGACGGTGCCGCCGGCCTTGGTGAAGTTCTCCTCGAACTGCTCCAGGTAGTCGGCCAGGTGGCGTCCGGTACGGGTCTTGATCTGCTCACCGGCGGTGCGCAGGTCGTCCCAGTTGGCGACCTCGCCGACGACGCGGAACCGCTTGTTGCGGATCGTGTTGGTCGCGTGGCGCAGGTTGGCACGCTGCTGGGTGTTGGCCAGGGCGAGCTTGGCACCGACCTGGAAGCGTGGCGAGTCCAGGTACTCACCGGGCGGCGGGGCCGGGGTCAACCGCTGGGTCTCGCTGGTCATGTCACTCTCCTTCCGTGCTGGCGAGGATCTCCACCAGGTGGATGGGCTTGATCCCGGCCCGGGTGCGGTTCAGGACGCCGGAGATGTTCAGCAGGCAGAGGTTGTCGCCAGCGACCAGGTACTCGGCTCCGGTGGACGCGACGTTGCGCGCCTTGTCACCAGCCATCGACACCGACACATCCGGGTTCTTCAGCGAGAAGGTGCCGCCCATGCCGCAGCAGGTGTTCGCGTCCGGCAGGTCGATCACGGTGATGCCACGAACCGCCTTGAGCAGTTGCATCGGCCGGTCGCCGACCTTGGCCACCCGCATCGAGTGGCAGGTCGGGTGGAAGGTGACCTTGTGCGGGAAGTAGGCCCCGACGTCGGTGACGCCCAGCACGTCCACCAGGAATTCGCTGATGTCGTAGGTGCGCGCCGCGACGGCGGCCACTCGGTCGGCGATCTCGTCCCCGGCACCCTGACGGGCCAGCATTTCGTGCTGGTGGCGCACCGAGCCGACGCATGAACCGGACGGCCCGACGATGTATTCGTAGCGCTCGAACGCCTTCAGGTAGGTCTTGACCGAACCCATGGCCTGGTCGAAGTACCCGGTGTTGGTGAAGATCTGGCCACAGCAGGTCTGCTCGGTCGGGAACTCCACCTTGCAGCCCAACCGTTCCAGCAGTTTCACCGTGGCGATCGGCGTCTGCGGGAACATCACGTCGTTCGCACAGGTGGCGAACAGTGCAACGGTCTTGGTCATGGCAACATCCAGCTCAGGATGGGCGTCGACTGTAGGCCGACCAGCAGGCACATCGCGGCGATCAGTCCAACGCTCCAGGGCAGTGCCTTGCGGAAGATGTCGGATTCCTTGCCGACCAGACCGACCGCCGTGGCAGCGATGGCCAGGTTCTGCGGGCTGATCATCTTGCCGACCACGCCACCCGAGGTGTTCGCAGCCACCAACAGCGTCTCGTCAATGCCGATGTTGTTGGCCGCAGCCTGCTGCAGCGTGGAGAACAAGGCGTTGGCCGAGGTGTCCGAGCCGGTCACCGCGGTGCCGATCCAACCAAGGATGGGAGAGAGGAACGCGAAGGCAGCGCCGGCACCGGCGATCCAGGTGCCGATGGTGATGGTCTGGCCGGACAGGTTCATCACGTAGGCCAGTGCCAACACCGAACCGATGGTCAGGAAGGTCCAGCGCAGCTTGTAGACCTGCTGGCCGAAGACCTTGGCGGCGGTGCCGATGGGCATCCGGTAGACGATCGCGACGATGATGCCGGTGATCAGCAGCAGGGTGCCGGGGTTCGACAGCCACGAGAAGTTGTAGATCGTGGTGCCGTTGGCCTCGCCGGCGTGGTTCAGGATCAGGGCCTGGTCGCCGTTCCACAGGCCGGGCCAGTGGATCTTGATGTCGGTGGACGCGAGCCATGCCTTGACCGCGGGCACCAGCTTGGCGACGGTGAAGATGATGATGACCAGGATGTACGGGAACAGCGCCATGCCGATCTTGCGGCCGGTGACGGGCTTGATCTCGTTGTTTTCCACGATGGTGGTGGTGTGGTAGCCGGCGGCCGCCTCATCGGACTTCATGGTGAGCAACCGTTCGGCGGCCTCGGCGGTGCCCTTCGGCTGCCAGAAGCGCAGGATCGCGACGCCGACGGCCAGGCCGGTCAGCGAGGCGACGATGTCGGTCAGTTCGACCGACAGCCAGGTGGCCGAGATCCACTGGGCGATGGCGAAGGAGATCCCGACACCGAAGGCGACTGGGAAGACCTCCTTGAGGCCCCGGACGCCGTCGACGATCAGGACCAGCAGCAGCGGCACGAACCAGGCCAGGATCGGGGTCTGGTGCCCGACGTAGGCGCCGACCTCCTGATAGGGGATGTGGGTCAGGTTGCCGGCGGTGATGATCGGGGTGGCGATGGCGCCGAAGGCCACCGGCGCGGTGTTGGCCAGCAGCACGGTGATGGCAGCGCGCAGCGGCGGGTAGCCGATCGACATCAACATGACGCCGGTGATGGCCACCGGGGCGCCGAAACCAGCCAGCGCCTCCATCAGGCCGCCGAAGCAGAAGGCGATCAGGATCGCCAGCACCCGCGGATCGTCGGAAATGATGTGGAACGTGGAGCGCAGGTCCTCGAAGTGGCCCGACTCGACCGTCAACTGGTACATCCAGATGGCGGTCAGCACGATCCAGGTGATCGGGACGATGCCGAAGGCGGCACCCTCGGTGGCCGACATCAGGGCAAGCCCAACCGGCATCTTGAAGGCGAACACTGCCACCAGGATGGAGACCGCTACTGCGGACAGGCCGGCCCAATGGGCCTTCCAGCGCATGACGCCTAGCAGGAAGAAAACGGTGAGCAGCGGCAGCAGCGCAACGAGCGCAGACAGCATCAGGCTGCCGTTGATGGGGGCGAGATCAGGTTGGAATTGCATCGCGGAAACTCCGTCGTTCGCAGGATGACTTCAGCACAATGCTGACCAATGGTCCAACCATTGTCAAGCCCCTCTTGCGCGTGGCTTTGGGCAGGTGCTCGAATGGGTCTCACCATGAAGGCTTACGAGATCGTCCTGCGGCACATCGAGGAGCACATCCTCGATGGCCGATGGACCGTCGGTGCGCTGCTGCCGCCGGAGCGCGAACTCGCCGCCCAACTCGACGTCAGCCGCACGGCGGTGCGCGAAGCGGTGCGTAGCCTGGCCGCGCAGGGCGTGCTGACCGCATCGGTTGGCGCTGGCCCGGAGTCCGGCACCCGGATCGCCCCGCAACACGCCAAGGTGCTCGGCAAGGTGCTGCAGATGCATGTCGCCCTGGGCCAGTTCTCGGTGGATGAAGTCGTCGAGACCCGCATCATGTTGGAGCGATCCAGCGCATTCACCCTTGCCAACAACGTATCCGCGGACGCTCTGGCGTTGCTCGGAGATACCTTGGCAGCGATGGAGGCCGACGGCCTGGACATCGATGCCTTCAACGTGCTGGACACCGAGTTCCATGTCACGATCGCCAACCTGAGCGGCAACCAACTCACCAGCGTCATCACCGGGGCGGTCCGTCAATCGCTGGCCGCACCGATCCGGGTGGCCAGCGAACGGTTGGCCAACTACGCCGAGTTCCGTACCGGGCTGATGCGCCAACACCGGCGCATCTTCGAGGCGATCGCCCTGGGCGAGGCGGAACGAGCGGCGGACCTGGTGGAGTTCCACATCCGGGATTCCCATAGGATCCTGGCGATCGAGGACCTGCACCCCACTTCACAGGAACCAACCACGGAGAGTATGGTCTAACCATAGGGGTGCGTTTCGGGCACCTCTGAGTTCGTCTCGTTCAGTGCCGAAGGAGCCGCCATGACCACCCTCGCTTCCCGCATCGGATTGGCCGACGCGCCCGCCAATGCGTTGGCCGAGCTGTCAGCCGCACTTGGTCCGGACGCCGGGCTGACAACCCGGGAACTCGACCGGATCGCGGTGGCAATCGATGCGTCCCACTACCTGGCGGTCCCGCAGGCCTTGGCCCGGCCGCGGTCCGCCGCGCAGGTGGCCGCGGCGATGTCGGTGGCCGTGCGCTGTGGTTGGCCGCTCACCCTGCGCGGTGGCGGTACCAGCCTGTCCGGGCAGGCGCTGTCCCGCGGTCTGACGCTGGATGTGCGGCGGCACTTCCGCAAGATCGAGGTGCTGGACGATGGCGCGCAGGTCCGCGTCCAACCTGGCGCGACCATCCGTGAGGTGAACGCCCGGCTGGCGCCGCGACGCGTGAAGTTGGGCCCTGACCCGGCCAGCGAGATCGCCTGCACCATCGGCGGCATGATCGCCAACAACTCGTCGGGGATGACCTGCGGCGTGACCGCGAACACCTACCGCACCATCGCGTCCATGACCGTGGTGCTGCCGAGCGGCACGGTGATCGACACCGGTGCCCCGGACGCGGACGCCCAACTCGCCACCGCCGAGCCGGAACTGGTCGAAGTACTGACCAGCATCCGCGACCAACTGCGCGCCCCGGAGGCACTCGCTGACATCCAGCGGCGGTACGCGATCAAGAACACCATGGGCTACGGGCTGAACTCGTTCATCGACTTCGACTCCCCCGCCAAGATCCTCGAGCACCTGATGATCGGCTCCGAAGGCACCCTCGGTTTCGTCGCCGAAGCGGTCCTGAACACGGTGCCGATCCACCCGCTGACCACCACGGGCCTGCTGATCTTCCGGACGCTGGAATCGGCCACCGACGCCCTGCCACACCTGGTGCACTCGGGCGCCGACGTGGTCGAACTGATCGACTCGGCCGCCATCCTCGCCATGGGCGCGGAGGGCGCCGCCGTCCTGCCGGCCGGGTTCAAGGTGGCCGAACAGGCCGCCCTGCTGGTCGAGTACCAGGCCGACACCGAGGACCAGTTGGCCGAACGGGCTGCCGGCGGACTCAACCTGTTCAACGGCTTCGACCTGGACGCCGCGGCCGAGATGACCAGCGATGCCGCCCGTCGCGAGCAGATGTGGACGATGCGCAAGGGCCTGTACACCAAGGTCGCCCGCAACCGGCCCAAGGGAACCGCCGCCCTGCTGGAGGACATCGCGGTACCGATGGAACGCCTCGGCGGGGTCTGCGCCAAGCTGCAGGTGCTCTTCGACCGGCACTCGTACGCGGGTGCGGTGATCTTCGGCCACGCCAAGGACGGCAACATCCACTTCCTGGTCACCGAGGACTTCGATGGACCGGTGTCGATGAAGCGCTATGAGGACTTCACCGAGGACATGGTGCAGTTGGTGCTGGCCGAACAGGGCACGCTGAAGGCGGAGCACGGCACCGGCCGGATCATGGCACCGTTCGTCCGACGGCAGTACGGCGATGACCTCTATGCGGCCATGTGGCGGGTCAAGAAGGCCTGCGACCCGACCCTGGCGCTCAACCCGGGTTCGGTGCTCACCGAGGACCTGGACCAGCACCTGAAGGACATCAAGCAGACCACACCGGTGCGTACCGTGCTGGACGACTGCGTCGAGTGTGGCTATTGCGAGCCGGTCTGCCCCAGCCAGCACCTGACCACCACCCCGCGACAGCGGATCGTGGTGCAGCGCGCGATCGCCGCCGCCGAGGCTGCCGGTGATTCGGCACTGGCCGGGCGCCTGTTCAAGCAGGAGACCTACGACGTCGTCGAGACCTGCGCGGTCGACGGCATGTGCCAGACCGCCTGCCCGGTCAAGATCAATACCGGCGACCTGGTGCGTGACCTGCGCGCAGAGCGGGCCCCCAAGGCGCTGGACGCAGCCTGGGCCGCGGCCGCCAAGGGCTGGGGACCGTTCACCAACGTCGCCAAGGTCGGCATGAGCGTGGTCGAGAAGGTGCCGAACCCGCTGGTGGCGGGCGTCCTGGGCGTCGCCCGCAAGGTGGCCAGTGAGGACATCATCCCGACGCTGTCCGCCGAGTTGCCCGGCGGTGGCGCTCCCCGGCGTCCGGTGCTGCGGCCGAACCCGGTTGCGGTCTTCATGCCGGCCTGCGTGGGCACCATGTTCGGCACCGGCCATGAATGCGGCAAGGGCGTCGCGGACGCCCTGATGCGGTTGGCGGACGCCACCGGGGTCGCGCTGACCATCCCCGAAGGTGTCGCCGGGCTGTGCTGCGCCACCCCGTGGAAGTCGAAGGGCCTGACCAAGGGCGCCCACATTATGGGCGAGCGGCTGGCCGAAGTGCTGGGCCGGGCCACCGATGGCTGGCGACTGCCGATCGTCTGTGACACGGTCAGTTGCACCGAGGGCATCCAGGTGGCGTTGGGCAAGGAAGGCATCAGCCAGGCCACCGTCATCGACGCCACCCAGTTCGTCGCCGAGCACATCGCCCCGAAGCTGCCGCCGCTGACCCGCGAACCGCTCGCCGTGGTGCATCCGACCTGTTCCAGCACCCGGTTGGGCGCCAATCCGGCCCTGATCATGCTCGCCGGCCTGGTGGCTGACCAGGTGATCGTGCCCGCCGGCTGGCGCTGCTGCGGCTTCGCCGGGGACCGCGGATTGCTGCATCCGGAGTTGACCGCGACCGCGACCGCCGACGAGGCAGCCACCGTGGAGAACCTGGACGCCCAGCTCTACCTGTCGTGCAACAGGCCCTGCGAGTTGGCGATGACTCGGGCCACCGGGCACACCTACGTGCACGTGCTGGAAGCCATCGCCGAGCGGGCTGTCGGCACGGGCCGGACGCTCAAGGCAGTGACAGGCTGATCGCACGCCGGGGGCTGCATGCCTGCCCCGGGGCCGCGTTAATCTCGGGGCATGTACGAGTACGTCATCGACCGTATCGAGTTGGTGGCCACGGGCTTCCGGTTCAAGCCGATCATCGAGCCCGGCGAGGTCATTGTCCGTCGTTCGGCGGAGGGCTGGCGGTTCTGCCAAATCTATGTGCCGCCGGCCACGGTGGCCGGCGGCCAGATCGAGCACATCGACGTCATCTTCGAGCGGCCCGCCACCGGACCGCGCGACCGGGTCAACTCGGACCTGCCCGCCTCGGACCAGAACTGGACGGCGTCCAATCAGAGCTGGAACGTCGGCGGTCAGAACTGGAATGCGACCTGACTCTCCCCTGGATCAGCCGAGGCTGACCTGCTGAACGCCGCTGACGAAGCCACCCATCAGGCGGCGGCCAAGACCCTCGAACCGCTCCGGGTTGCCGGTGGTGACGAAGCTGCGCTGCGGCTGGTGATCCGGGTCATCGCGCAGCAGCCCGCGGCGCTGCAGCACCGCGAAGGTGGCCCGAGCACACTCATCTGCGCTGCTGACCAACGTCACCTCGTCGCCCATCAGGTAGCTGATAACCCCGGACAGCAGCGGGTAGTGCGTGCAGCCGAGGATCAGGGTGTCGACCTGTTGGTCGATCAAGGGGGTCAGGTATTCCTGCGCGACCTGCAGGATCTCCTCGCCGGTGGTGATGCCCTGCTCGACATAGGGCACGAACTTCGGGCAGACCTGGGTGACCAGTTGCACCGGGGACGCCGCCAGCGCGTCGTTGTAACTGCGTGAGGTGGCCGTGGCCGCGGTACAGATGACACCGACCTGCCGGTCCCTGCTGATTGCGGACGCCTTGCGGGCTGCGGGCAGGATCACCTCGATGATCGGCAGTTCGCCGTAGCGTTCCCGGGCGTCCCGCAGCGCGGCGGACGAGCCGGTGTTGCACGCGATGACCAGCGCCTTGACGCCCTGCTCGACCAGCCAGTCAAGTCCCTGCAGGGTGAACTCGCGCACCTCGGCGATCGGACGCGGACCGTAGGGCGTGCGGGCGGTGTCACCGAGGTAGATGATGTCCTCAGTCGGCAGCAGGTCGACGATGGCGCGGGCCACGGTCAGGCCGCCGAAACCCGAGTCGAAGATGCCGATCGGCTGGTCGATGGAACTCACCCGGCCAACTCTATTCCTGGGCCGCCAGCAACGACTCCTGCACCCAGCCGAGCCATTCGTAGATGGCGTAGATCCAGCTGCGCGGGTCGTCATCGGGCAGTTCCTCGACGCGTTCGGCGTCCTCGGCATCGTTGATGTCGAGCCGGACGGCCAGCGCCAGCCGAAGGTTGGTCAGCGTCTTCAGCCAGGCGGTGACGCTGTGCGTCGGCACCTGGCAGTGCCCGGACGCGACGCTGGCCTGCAGGTCCGCCAGCATCAACTGGGCAGCCGCCACCTTGTCGTCCAGTTGCGCGGTGTGGGTGAAGCGGTGGAAGTCGTGGCTGGCCACCGGATCGTCCGGGTAGGGGTCGGGGAAGAGCCGTTGCATGACGGGATCGATGCTGGGCTCGTCCTCGAAGTAGTCGGTGGCGTGCGGGGACATCTCACGTTCCAGCCGGGCGAAGATGTCCTCATCAGCCTGCGCCAGCCGATTCGTCCCGGGACCGGTGGCGCCGGCGCTGTCGTCCAGCAGCAGCTCGATCAGCTGACTGAGCAGCCCCTCCAGCAACTCCAGTTCCGCAGGCTCGAACTGGCAGGCGAGTTGCCCCTTGAGGCGGCGAAAGGCATGCATTCACTCGGCCCGATCCAGCGTGGCCCAGAGGCCG
Source organism: Brooklawnia sp. (assembly GCA_040767325.1). Classification (GTDB taxonomy): domain Bacteria; phylum Actinomycetota; class Actinomycetes; order Propionibacteriales; family Propionibacteriaceae; genus Brooklawnia. Next base: position 47,886 of record JAXGOU010000002.1, read on the forward strand.
AAGCTGTGCATCGCCTGGACGTCACGCTCCATCGCCTCGCGCCCACCCGAACTGACGATCGCCTTGCCCTCCATGTGGACCTGCATCATCAGCCGCTCTGCTGCCGACCGCGAGTAGTTGAAGTAGCTTCTGAAGACATGGGTGACGTAGCTCATCAGGTTGACCGGATCGTCCCAGACGATGGTCACCCAGGGTTGGACGGTGAGCGCATCGTTGGCCAACCGCTCGTCCACCGCGGTATTGCCCGCTGGCGTCGTGGGCGTCGATTCGCTGACCATGTGCCCATTGTGACCCATCGAGCCAAGCGGGCGCCCTAGGCTGCACAACATGATCTCCACTGCATTGCTGACCGACATGTACGAGCTGACCATGATCAAGGCAGCCATGCACGCCGGCACGGCCTTCCGCCGCTGCACCTTCGAGTTGTTCCCGCGGCGTCTGCCGCCCGGCCGCAGCTACGGCGTGGTCTGCGGCACCGGCCGTGCGCTGGCAGCGCTGCGCGACTTCCGCTTCGGGGACGAGGAGATCGCCTTCCTGCGTGAACGCGGCATCGCCGATGACATGCTCGCCGAGTGGCTCGCCAACTATCGCTTCACCGGCAACATCCGGGGCTACGGCGAGGGTGACCTGTTCTTCTCCGGTTCGCCGGTGCTGGTCGTCGAGGGCAGCTTCGCCGAGGTGGTGGTGTTGGAGACGCTGCTGTTGTCAATCTTCAACCACGACTCGGCCGTTGCCTCTGCGGCATCGCGGATGACGCTGGCCGCCGAAGGTCGCCCGATCATCGAGATGGGCGGACGCCGCACCCACGAGTGGGCGGCGGTCGCCTCCGCCCGGGCCGCCTGGGTGGCCGGCTTCGGCTCAAGTTCCGACCTGGAGGCCGGCCGCAGTTGGGGCATCCCGGTCAGCGGCACCGCGGCGCACGCCTTCACCATGCTCTTCGACACCGAGGAGGACGCGTTCCGCGCCCAGTTGGCCGCCCAGGGCAACAAGACCACGCTGCTGGTCGACACCTACGACGTGGACGAGGCGATCAAGCTCGGCGTCCGGCTCACCAACGGCGAGTTGGGTGCGATCCGATTGGACTCGGGCGACCTGACCACCGAGGTGCGTCGCGTCCGGAAGTTGCTCGACTCGTTGGGCGCCACCAAGACCCGCATCATCGTCACCAACGACCTGGACGAATACCAGATCGCCGCCCTGCGCGGCGCGCCGGTCGACGGCTTCGGCGTGGGCACGTCGGTGGTCACCGGATCAGGCCACCCCACCTGCGGCATGGTCTACAAGATCGTCAGCCGGGCGGATTCGGACGACCCGAACGACGAACAGCGTCCGGTCGCCAAGAAGTCCAAGAACAAGGGCACGGTCGGCGGCCGCAAGACCGTCATGCGCCAACTCGACGAGGACGGCAAGGCCACCGCCGAGGTGATCGGCGTCGACATCACCCCGCGTGCCGACAGCAACGACCGGATGGTGCTCGTCGACCTAGTGCGTGACGGCGAGATCGTCGGCGAAGAACCACTGCAGGCGGCTCGCGACCGGCACGAGCGTGCCCGCGCCGAACTTCCGCTCGCGGGCTTGAAGATCAGCCGCGCCGAGCAGGCCATCCCGACCATCTACGTGGACGAGTCCGGGGAGTTGGGCGACAACATCTACCTGACCGGGCAGCCGCCGGCCAATCTCTAACCGATAAGGTTGGATCAACGGAAGGAGATCGAGTTGACCACTGCCTTGATCGTCGTGGACGTCCAGAATGACTTCTGCGAGGGAGGTTCGCTCGCGGTGCAGGGCGGCGCACAGATCGCCCGTGACATCGCCGCTTTCGTCGGTCGAGGCCTGACGCTGGCCCGCGGCCGCGGCTACGACTACGTCGTGGCGACCAGGGACCGGCACATCGACCCGGGCGCCCACTTCAGCGACAAGCCCGACTACGTCGATTCCTGGCCCAGGCACTGCGTGGTGGGCACCAAGGGAGCGGACCTGCATCCGGCAGTGGCCAATCTGCCCTTCGACGCCATCTTCGACAAGGGTGCCTACTCGGCGGCCTACTCAGGCTTCGAGGGCACGATCGGTGGCACCGATGACGGCGAGGGCCTGCATGCCTGGCTGAACGCCCATGGCGTTGGCAAGGTGCACGTCTGCGGCCTGGCGACCGATCACTGCGTGCGGGCGACGGCGCTGGACGCGAACAAGCACGGCTACCACACCACGGTGCTGCTCGACCTGTCGGCGCCGGTCAGCCCGGAGCGACTGCCCCAGGTAATCGAGGAACTACGGAACTCCTCGGTACTGGTTATTCGCTAGCCGGAGCGACCCAGGGGCTGGGCGCGCGGGAGAAGCCATTCATCACCGCGGCCAGTCGCATGGGCCGTTCCATCGCGTACAGGTCGTCCAGCAGTAGTGGCCGACCCTCGGGATCCGACAGCGGCACCTGCCAGTTCGGGTATTCCTTCCAGGTGCCCGGCTGGTTCTGGACGCGACGGTCGCCCACTGCGTCCACCAGGGCCACGTTGAGCACCCGCGAATTGGTCGCGTTGAGGTAGCGGTACAGACCGAGGACCTCGGATTCGACCTCGTCCTCGCCGTCGTGCAGCAGCAGACCGCGTTCGTCCAGCCGATCGATCCACAGTTGCTGTTCGCGCTCCGCGGCCGCCTCTTCGACGTCCAGCGACTCGGTGAGCAGCCCAAGCCGGTGGCGCAGCTTGACGTGGTCCTTGGCCAGATAGCCCGCGGTGGGCGGCAGGTCATGGGTGACCACCGACGCCATGGCGTACTCCCGCCAATGCTCGGGAGGTACCGGACGCCCGCCCTCGCCGTACTCGAACCAGAGCACCGAGGTGCCCAGGATGCCGCGCTCGGCAAGGTAGCCGCGGACCCACGGCTCGACCGTGCCCAGGTCCTCCCCGATGACGAAGGCGCCGGCCCGTTCGGCCTCCAGCATGATGATGCCGATCAACGCGTCGTGGTCGTAACGCACGTAGGTGCCCTCGCGGGGGCTGGAGCCCTGCGGGATCCACCACAGCCGGAACATGCCCAGGATGTGGTCGATCCGCACGCCGCCTGCATGGCCGAGCGCGCTCTGCACCATGCTGCGGAACGGAGCGTAGGCAGTGTCGGCCAACCGATCGGGACGCCACGGGGGCTGGCCCCAGTCCTGGCCGAGTTGGTTGTAACCGTCCGGGGGTGCACCGACGACGATGCCCTGGGCGTAGACGTCGCGCATCATCCAGGTGTCCGCCGAGGCGCCGCTGACGCCGACGGCCAGGTCGGTGATCACACCGACCGGCATCCCGGCGTCCTGCGCAGCCTGTTGAGCATCACTCAATTGATCCCAGGTGACCCACTGCAGCCACTCGTGGAAGGTGATCTCCGGCAGATAGCGTTCATGGATCCGGGCGACCCGCGGCGAGGTCGGACGCTGCAGGTCCTCGTCCCACTGCCGCCAGTCGTTGCCGTAGTGCTCGCACAGCACGCACCAGGTGGCGAAGTCGCGCAGTTGGCGTCCCAGCCGACGCCGGAAGTCGTCGAAGGCCATCTGCCGGGCCGGACGCAGGCCGGCGGCGTGGATGATCCGCAAGGCCTGCATCTTCGCGGCCCAGGCGGTGTCCCGCTGGATCAGTTCCTCGTCGGCCAGGTCGGCGGCCAACTGGGCCTTGATCCCGGCGATCAGGTCCCGGTCGGCCTGGCCGAGTTGGCCATACTCGTGCACCTGCTCGGGCCGGACGTACATCGGGTTGAGGAAGAGCCGCGAACTGGGCAGGTACGGGGAGATGTCCATCGGCGGGTTGGGCTGCGCAGCGTGCAACGGGTTGATCAGCACGTAGTGCGCATACTGCTGGGTCGCAGCCCAGACCGAGAGGTCACTTAGGTCGATCAGGTCACCGATCCCCCACGAATCGCGCGACCGGACGCTGTACAACTGGGCCGCGTAGCCCCACAGCCGGTGGCTGCCCAGCCGCGGCGGCAGGCCCAGGAAGGCGGGCGTGACGATCAGGGTCGCGTCGGCCTGCCGGTCATCGGAAACCAACTCGAGTCGGTGGTAGCCAACCGGCAGATCAGCGGGGATCTGGAAGCTGGCTTCGCCGATCCACACCCCATCGACCTCGCGAGGGGGCACCAGATGCTGTCGCTGGCCCAGGTAGCGGACCTCGCCGGTCTCCAGCCGCAGCCGCAGTTGGGCCGGATGCCCGTCCACGACATGCGCCTCGACGTGGCTCTGGCTACCTGCTGTCACCACGACAACCGGGGGCAGGCTACGGCGCCACGGCTTCAGGTCGACCTCGGCCAGGGCAGCCTCGATGGCCTCGGGGCTGGACGCGTCGATGCCCATCGCCGCCATCACCTTGATGATGGTGTCCTCGGAAACGGTGGTGTGTCGGCCCTTCCAGTCCCAGAAATCGGTGGCGACTCCGAGCGCCTCGGCGAGTGCGGTGAGGGACGACTGGTCAGCCATGGGCCATTCCTTCTGGTGCGGACGCTAGGGGCCTCTTGGCAGCCTATCGAATCCTGACCACTTGGGTACGACCCACCATGTCGTGCAGCGTCTGGCGTTTTGCGCTGACTGCAGCGACGAGGAAGTTGAGCGCTGCGACGAAGCCGATCAGCCCGAGCACGAAGTAGCCCAGGTTCCGCAGGATGGCCGTGGTCATCGGCAGGCCGTGGTGGGCCCGGCCGTGGTCGACCGGCACCACCCGCAGCCCCAGCGCCAGCATGCCCAGGGTGCCACCCCGGCTCATCTGCAGCCCGGTCGCGTAGAAGAAGTCCAGGGCCCGGTTGATGGCGAAGATCGCCCAGTAGGGGCCCATGATCCCGAACCGGGGATCGGTGTAGTCCGGCATCGGTCCGCCGGCCTCGGCCGCCCGCATCGCCTCGCCCAGCCACATCTGCATGCCCATCTGGAGATCGGGCCAGAACGGCAACGCGAAGAGCGAGGTCACCGCCATGATCAGCAGCGCGTCGATGATCAAGGCGCCACCGCGACGCCACCAGCCGGCCAGCGGAACGCCGTCCGGGGTCATCTTCCCGCCTAATCTGTTGACCGCCGTGGCACCCGGCTGGTAACCGTAGTCGTCCCGCGGCTGCCAACCGGTCTGTGCGGCCTGGTTGGTCGGCGACTGCTGCGTCGGAGCGGCCACCTGCTGGGTCGGATCGGTCGGCCGGACGTGAGCGGTCCAGGACTGCCCGTCCCAGTAGCGCTGCTGTTGGGCCGACATCGGATCGACGTACCAGCCCGGCGACGGCAGCGGCTGGTTCGAGTACGGTGACTGGCTCACCCCTCAAGCATCGCACAAGCGGCGAAGCCCTCGGCTGTGGCCGCGGCGGGCGCGGTCCGCGGGCAGCCGCGAATGGTGCTGTAGCGCGGGGTTCAGACCATAATGGGCGGGTGGACATGGTCGGTCGCTACCAGGTGGGCCCCCGCATCGGGGCGGGCTCCTTCGCGACCGTCTTCAAGGGCCGGGACCCCGACCTGGACGTCGCCGTCGCGATCAAGATCCTGGCGGAGAACTGGTCGGCGAACCCGGATGTGCGGGCACGATTCCTGGCCGAGGCGCGCATGCTGCGTCGCTTCCAGGACGAACGCATCGTCCCGGTGCACGACATCGGGACGACCACCGACGACCGGCCGTACTTCGTGATGGACTACGCGGATGCGGGTTCGCTGGAGCAGTTGCGGCGCCAGCCCACACTGCCCGGACGCGCCCTGCGGTTGGCCGCGGAGGCGGCTCGCGGCGTGGAGGTGCTGCACCGGCACAACGTGATCCACCGCGACATCACGCCGGGCAACATCCTGCTGCAGTACTCCAAGCAGGGCATCCGCGTGATGCTGGCCGACCTGGGCGTCGCCAAGTCACTGACCGACCGGCAGGACGGCACGATGACCGCCGGCACGCCTGCCTACATGGCCTACGAGCAGGCCAGCGGTGGCTGGCTCGACCAGCGGGTCGACATCTACTCCTCCGCCGCGGTCGCCTACGCCCTGTTGACCGGGCGACCACCGTTCCCGATCAAGACCCTGAATGACCTGCTCAACCGGGACTGGTCGGTCGGCGTGACCCCGATCGCCGACATGGTCGGTGCCCCACCGCTGCTGGACGAATTGATGGCGGCAGCGCTGTCCCCCGATCCCCAGCAACGCCCCCAGTCAGCACTGGAACTGGCGGTGGCCTTCGACGTGATCGCCGACGTCCTGCCGGGCGGCGACTCGTACACGCCGCGACCGCTCGACGGTCAAGAGTTCTTCGAGGTCTCCTCACCATGGGCCTCCCCGGCAGCCGGACGCCCGATGGCTCCCCCACCGATGACAGACCCCTTCGCGTCCCCCTTCGTTGGCTCGGACTACGCCTCGACGCCGCCGATGGCGCCCGCTCCGTCCAGTTGGGACCCGATGAGCGCCGGACCCAGTTCGCTGGGGTCGATCGGCAGCTACCACTCGCTGTCGCAGGCGAACTCGGTCACCCCGCGCGACGAGACACCCCAGGAGATGCTCGACAAGTACCTGGGCAAGGGCAAGTACGAGGTCGCGAAACCAAAGGAACGCCACACGCGCAGCTACTACATCTCGGTGACCGTGCTGGCCATCCTGGCGTTCGCGATGGCGGGTTGGCTGACCATCAACTGGCTCACCTGACGGCGGCTACTCCGCGTCCTCCAGCATCTCGGGGGTGAGCGCTGCGTCCGTGCCGGGGATGCCCTGACTGGACGCCGCCTTGTCGGCCATCGCGAGCAGTCGGCGGATCCGACCGGCGATCGCGTCCTTGGTGAGCACCGGATCATGCAACTGGCCGAGTTCCTCCAGGCTGGCCTGCTTGTGCTCCAGACGCAGCAGTCCGGCCTGACGCAGGTGTTCGGGCACCTCGTCCCCGAGGATCTCCAGGGCGCGCTCCACCCGGGCACCGGCCGCCACCGCAGCCCTGGCCGAACGGCGCAGGTTGGCGTCATCGAAGTTGGCCAGCCGATTGGCAGACGCCCGCACCTCACGCCGGACGCGTCGCTCCTCCCAGACCAGCACCGATTCGTGGGCGCCCATCCGGGTGAGCAGGGCGGCGATGGCATCACCGTCGCGCACCACGACCCGGTCGACCTGCCGCACCTCGCGGGCCTTCGCCGCGATGTCCAACCGGCGGGCCGCGCCGACCAGGGCGAGCGCTGCCTCGGAACTGGGGCAGGTCACTTCGAGCGACATCGACCGGCCGGGCTCGGTGAGCGAGCCCCGGGCCAGGAAGGCGCCGCGCCAAACCGCCACCTGTTCGTTGATACCGGCTCCGACCACCTGGGCCGGCAGGCCGCGAGCAGGGCGGCCGCGTGAATCCACCAGCCCGGTCTGCCTGGCCAGCGCTTCGCCGTGCCGAACCATCCGCAGCACATAGCGGGTGCCGCGCCGGATCCCCGAGCTGTTGATCACCAGCAGTTCGGACTCGAAGCCGTAGAGGTCGCTGATCGCCTGGCGCAGCCGGCGGGCCGCGGCTCCGGTGTCGAGTTCGGCCTCGATGACGATGCGTCCGCTGACCAGGTGCAGGCCGCCCGAGAAGCGCAGCATGGCAGCCACTTCGGCGGCACGCGTCTCAGGTTTGAGCAGGCGTACCGTCGCCAACTCGGATTTCACCTGCTGCGTCAACGCCACCTGCCGATCATCCCACATCGCGTCGGCACCCGGACGGCGCTCAGCCAGAAGAGGCTTATCAACCCACCATCAGCTCGCCGAACACCGACGCCAACCGCAGTGGGTCATGGCGCGCGGTGCCGTCGTGGCGACGGACGTCGGCGACCACCAGTTCCGCGCCCAGGCTGGCGGCGAAGGTGTGCAGGTTCTTGTCGTCGGCGGCGAAAGCGGCGTCGGCGATGATGGTGTCGAAGCGCAGCTGCGGCGCGTGGTCGGCCAGGATCTCCAGGTGCTGGGCGGCGCTGATTCCCTCGGTCTCCGAGGACGCCGAGACGTTCAGGCTGAGCACCCGATGGGCGGTGGTCTGCACCAGGGCCGTGGCCAACTCAGGCACCAACAGGTGCGGCAGGACGCTGGTGAACCAGGAACCGGGCCCGAGCACCACGAAATCGGATTCCCCGATCGCCTGCACCGCTTCGGGACAGGCGGGCGGGTCGGCCGGTACCAGCCGGATCGCGCTGACGTGACCGTGGGTGACCGCCACCTCGTGCTGCCCGCTGACGATGACCGGATCATCGGGGTTGTCAGGGTTGATGCCCAGCACGTCCGCCTCGATGGTCAGGGGTTCCAGCGACATCGGCAGTACGCGGCCCTGCACATGCAGCAGATGCCCGACCATGGCCAGACCGGCGACCGGGTCGCTCAGGTGCTGCCAGACTCCCTCGATCAGCAGGTTGCCGATCGCGTGGCCGTTGAGCGGGCCAGGACTGTGGAAGCGGGACTGCAGCACGCTGGCCCATTGGCGTCCGACCAAATCGTCGCCACACAGCGCGGCCAGCGCCATCCGCAGGTCACCCGGCGGCAGTCCGCCAAGCTCGCGGCGCAACCGGCCAGAGGAGCCGCCGTTGTCGGCCACCGTGACGATGGCGGTCAGGTCGTCAGTCACCTGGCGCAGGGCCTGCAGCGTGGCCGACAACCCGTGGCCGCCGCCCAGCGCCGCGACCTTGGGAAGCATGCCGTTCATTCCCGTCCCAGGTCCCGATGCAGGACGCTGACCTGCATGCCCTTCGCGCGCAGTCGTTCGGCGAACGCCTCGCTGATGGCGGTTGAGCGGTGCTTGCCTCCGGTGCAGCCAATCGCGATGGTGGCCTGCCGCTTGCCCTCGCGGGCGTAGCCCGGCTCGATGGTGTCGATCAGGCCGGTCAACTGGTCGAGGAACTCGGCCGCACCCGGCTGGCTGAGCACATAGGACGCGACGTCCTCCGACAACCCGGTCTGCGGCCGCAGCCTGGGCACCCAGTGCGGATTGGGCAGGAAGCGGACGTCGAAGACCATGTCGGAGTCGACCGGGACGCCGTTCTTGAAGCCGAAGCTCATGATCTGGAACCGAGTCGACTGGTCCTCGGTCTCGCCGTAGATGTGCCGGATCCGGGCATTCAGCTGGTGCACCGTCAGGCTGGAGGTGTCGATCACCACGTCGGCGTCGGCGCGCAGGTTGCGCATCATCCGGCGTTCCTTGGCGATGGCCTGGATGATGCTGCCGCCGCCCTGCAACGGCAGCGGACGGCGGGACGACTCCTGCCGGCGGACGATGGCCTCGTCGTTGGCCTCCAGGAAGCAGATCTCCTTGCGGATGCCCTGGGCCTCGAGCTGGGCCAGCACCAGCGGTAGCCGTTCGAACATCTCGCGGGAGCGGACGTCGAGGCCAACGGCGACCTTGCTCTGCCCACCCTGCCGTGAGGTCTCGATCAATTGCGGCAGCATGCTGGGCGGCAGGTTGTCCACGACGAACCAGCCGAGGTCCTCCAGGGCATGCATCGCGGTGCGTCGTCCGGCACCGGACATGCCCGTGACGATGACCACCCAGGGGGCGGTGAACTCCTGGGTTGCGGGTTGGGCGGGCTGGCTCACAACCCCATTAAACCCGACTGCGACGCTAGACGTCAGTGACCTCACCAGTCGCGGTGTTGACGGCGACCCCGCCGGTGTCCGCGGCGAGCGCGTCCAGCACGGCCTGCGCGGTGCTGGGGCCGAAGCCCGGCAGCGCGAGCAGGTCGTCAAGGCTGGCAGCCCGCAGCTTGCGCAGGCTGCCGAACTGGGCGAGCAGGGTGGCCCGGCGCACCTCGCCCAGGCCCGGAACCCCGTCCAGCACCGATTCCACCATCGCCTTGGATCGGCGGCCACGGTGGTGGGTGATCGCGAACCGGTGGGACTCGTCCCGGACCCGCTGCAGCAGGTAGAGCCCTTCGGAGGCGCGCGGCAGGATCAGCGGGAACTCCTCGCCGGGCACCCAGACTTCCTCCAGCCGTTTCGCCAGGCCGATCAGCCGCACCTCGTCGGCCAGGTCCAGGTCGGCCAGCACCTGTTGGGCGGCGTTGACCTGCGGCAACCCGCCGTCCACGACGACCAGGGCCGGCGCGTAGGCGAACTTGCGCGGGGCGCCGGTGGTGGGATCAATCAGCACCGGGCCGTCGGCGTCCACGGCCTGCGCACTCATCGATTCCCGATCGGCCAGCAGCCGCTTGAACCGGCGGCGCAGCACCTCGTCCATGGCTGCGATGTCGTTGGAACCCTCGAAACTCTTGATGACGAACCGCCGGTACTCGGACTTGCGTGGCAGGCCGTCCTCGAAGACCACCATCGACCCGACCGTCTCGGTGCCCTGCAGGTGGCTGATGTCGAAGCCCTCGATGCGCAGTGGTGCGGTCGGCAGGCCGAGTAGTTCCTGCAGTTCTTCCAGCGCGCGACCCCGGGTACCGAGGTCGGACGCCCGCTTGGTCTTGTGCAGGGCGAGCATCTCGGCGGCGTTGCGGGAGACGGTCTCCAACAGCCGGACCTTGTCGCCGCGCTGCGGGACGTGGATGGTCACCCTGGCGCCCCGCTGCTCGCTGAGCAGTTCGGCCAGCACGTCGCCGGACGCCGGTGGCACCTCAACGATGATCTCCGGTGGGATGGTGGTGCCGATCGAGGTTTGGAAGCCCTGCTCGTCGGCATACAGGCCGAACAGGAAGCCCTCCAAGAGTTCTGGCAGGTCGGCCTCGTCGGCGCGGTCGGCCACCCAGCCCCGTTCGCCGCGCACCCGTCCGGCCCGCACATGGAAGATCTGGACCGCCACCTCCAGCGGGTCGGCAGCCATCGCCAGCACATCGGCATCGGTGCCGTCCGGCAGGACGATCGCGTTCTTCTCGGTGGCCTGTCGCAGGGCGTCCAGGTCGTCGCGCAGCACCGCCGCCCGTTCGTACTCCTGGGCGTCGGCTGCGGCGCGCATGGCCCGGGTGAGCTTGCGTTCCAGCCCCTTGGTCTGGCCGGCCCAGAACGAGCAGAAGTCCTCGACGATCTCGCGGTGGTCCTCGGCGCTGATCCGGCCGACGCAGGGCGCCGCGCACTTGCCGATGTAGCCGAGGAGGCAGGCCGGCCGGCGGCCTTGGCGTTGCGGAAGACGCCGTTGCTGCAGGAGCGCATCGGGAACACCCGCAACAGCGAATCGACTGACTCGCGGACCGCCCAGGCCTGGCCGAACGGTCCGAAGTAGCGCCAATCCTTACGCTTGGCACCGCGGCCGACGAAGACGCGCGGGAACTCGTCGCTCGAGGTCACGCACAGCCACGGGTATGACTTGTCGTCGCGGTACTTGATGTTGAAGCGCGGGTCGAACTGCTTGATCCAGGTGTATTCGAGTTGCAGCGCCTCGACCTCGTTGCGGACCACCGTCCCACTCCACCTTGGCGGCGGTGCGCACCATGGTTTGGGTCCGGAAGTGCAGGGAGACCGGGTCGGCGAAGTAGGAGTTCAGCCGGTTGCGCAGGTTCTTGGCCTTGCCGACATAGATCACCTGACCGAACTGGTCGCTGAACCGGTAGACCCCCGCCTCGGTGGGGATCGATCCGGGGGCGGGCCGGTAGCTGGCCGGGTCAGCCATCTCAGGCCGCCGGGGTGCGTCCCGTGCTGGACGCGGTCGCCCGCTTGCGTGAGGCTGCCCGGCCGGCCTTGGCTGCCGGGGTACGTCCTTGGGTGCCCGCGGCTTGCGAGCCTTGGCGACCGGCGCGGGTGCCTCCACCAGGGCTTCCGGCTCGGGCTGGGCGGCCGGCACCTCGTGTCCGGTCAGGATGCGTGCCAGGAACGCCCCGGTGTGGCTCTCGGGCACGGCGGCCACCTGCTCCGGCGTCCCCGGGCGATCACCCCGCCTCCCCGGAAGCCGCCTTCGGGACCCATGTCGATCACCCAGTCGGCGGTCTTGATCACGTCCAGGTTGTGTTCGATCACCACCACCGAGTTGCCCCCCTCGACCAGCCGGTCGAGCACACCCAGCAGTCGGCTGATGTCCTCGAAGTGCAGGCCGGTGGTCGGCTCGTCCAGCACGTAGAGGGTGCGGCCGGTGGCGCGGCGTTGCAGTTCGGACGCCAGCTTCACCCGCTGCGCCTCGCCGCCCGACAGCGTCGTCGCCGGTTGGCCGAGCCTTACGTAGCCCAGGCCCACCTCGACCAGGGTGACCAGGTGGCGGGCGATGCCGGAGATGGGCGCGAAGAACTCGGCCGCCTCCTCGATCGGCATTTCGAGCACCTCGGAGATCGACTTGCCCTTGTACTTCACCTCGAGCGTCTCGCGGTTGTAGCGCGCCCCGTGGCAGACCTCGCACGGCACATAGACGTCGGGCAGGAAGTTCATCTCGATCTTGATGGTGCCGTCGCCCATGCAGTGCTCGCAGCGTCCACCCTTGACGTTGAAGCTGAACCGGCCGGGCTGGTAGCCGCGGGCCTTCGCCTCCGGGGTTTGGCTGAACAGGGTGCGCACCTTGTCGAAGACGCCGGTGTAGGTGGCCGGGTTCGAACGGGGCGAACGTCCGATCGGTGACTGGTCGACGTGCACCACCTTGTTGATCGCCTCGGTGCCGGTGATGCCCTGATGACGGCCGGGCACGTCCTTCGCGCCGTGGATCTGCTTGGCCAGTGAGGTGTACAGGATCGAGTTCACCAACGACGACTTGCCGGAGCCCGAGACGCCGGTGACGGCGATGAATCGGCCGAGCGGGAACTCGACGCTGATATCGGCCAGGTTGTTCTCGGTCGCCCCGTGTACCACCAGCGACTTGCCGTTGCCGGCCCGGCGCACGGCGGGCAGCGGGATCTGCCGGCGCCCGGACAGGTAGGCGCCGGTCAGCGATTCGGGACAGTCCAGCAGGTCATCCAGGGTGCCGCTGACCACGATCCGGCCGCCGTGCTCCCCCGCCCCGGGGCCGATGTCGACCAGGTGGTCGGCCGCGCGGATGGTGTCCTCGTCGTGCTCGACCACGATGAGGGTGTTGCCGAGATCACGCAGCCGCAGCAGGGTCTCGATCAGGCGTCGGTTGTCGCGCTGGTGCAGGCCGATCGACGGCTCGTCGAGCACGTAGAGCACCCCGGTCAGCCCGGACCCGATCTGGGTCGCCAACCGGATCCGCTGCGCCTCGCCGCCGGACAGCGATCCGGCGGTGCGGGACAGCGTCAGGTAGTCGAGGCCGACGTCGAGCAGGAAACGCAGCCGCTCCTTGATCTCCTTGAGCACCTGTTCGGCGATCGCCTGCTCGCGTTCGGACAGGGTCAGTTCCTTGAGGAAGCCGGCCAACCCGTCGATGGACATCCGGCTGACCTGGGCGATGTTCTGCCCGGCGACGGTGACCGCCAGCGAACTCGGCTTGAGGCGGGCTCCCCCGCAGGCGGAGCAGGGGATCTCGCGCAGGTAGGAGCCCCAGCGGTCGCGCGCCGCGTCCGATTCGGCCTCGTCATAGCGGCGCCGGACCTGCGGCAAGACGCCCTCGTACTTCTGGGTGTAGGTGCGCACGCGTCCAAAACGGTTGCGGTAGCGCACCAGCACCGGGTCGTTGTGGCCGCGCAGGATGAACGACCGCACCTGCTCGGGCAGGTCACGCCACGGGGTATCGACGGAGAACCCATGCTGGTCGGCCATCGACTCGAAGACGTGCCCGTAGTGGGCGGCCACGGTCGGGCTGGACCACGGGGCGATCGCACCCTGCCGCAGGCTCTTCATCTGGTCGGGGACCACCATCTCGGGGTCGACCTCGAGCGTGGTGCCCAGGCCACTGCACTGCGGGCAGGCGCCCCACGGACTGTTGAAGGAGAACTGCCGGGGCTCCATTTCGTCCAGCGAGATGTCGTGTCCGTTGGGGCAGGCCAGGTTCTCGCTGAAGCTGCGAACCCGGCCCGGATCGTCCTCATCGCGATCGACGAAATCGAGCACGACCAGCCCGGACGCCAGACCCAGCGCCGTCTCGACCGAGTCGGTGATGCGCTGCTTCGCGGACGCCTTGACCGCGACCCGATCGACGATGACGTCAATGTCGTGCTTGCGCTGCTTGTCGAGGGTTGGCGGATCGGTCAGCTGGTGGGTCTCACCGTCAACCCCGGACGCGGGCGTAGCCCTGGCTGGCCAGGTTGCGGAAGAGTTCGTGGTATTCGCCCTTGCGGCCGCGGATCAGCGGGGCCAGCACCTGGAAGCGGGTGCCCTCGGGCAACTCGAGCACCTGGTCGACGATCTGCTGCGGGGTCTGCCGGTCGATCGGCTCACCGCAGACCAGGCAGTGCGGGTGCCCGATGCGCGCGAACAGCAGTCGCAGGTAGTCGTAGACCTCGGTGACCGTGCCGACGGTGGAGCGCGGATTGCGGCTGGTCGACTTCTGGTCGATCGCCACGGCCGGCGACAGCCCCTCGATGAAGTCGACGGCCGGCTTGTCCATCTGGCCGAGGAATTGGCGGGCGTACGCCGACAACGACTCGACGTACCGGCGCTGCCCCTCCGCGAAGATCGTGTCGAAGGCCAGCGAGGACTTGCCCGAACCGGAGAGTCCGGTGAAGACGACGAGCGAGTCCCGGGGCAGGTCGATACTGACACTGCGCAGGTTGTGCTCGCGTGCCCCCGAGACGATGAGTCGATCCTTCACGCCCTTCATCGTATGCTGCGCCGACGACAGTTCTGTTCGGGTCCGCTGCCCGCTGGACACGAGCGGCCAAACGTGGTCCACTGACTGGCAGGGATGCAGGAAGCGGGGTGCGTGCCGTGGCCTGGGACGCTAGATCACAAGCGACGATGGCTCTTGGCGCGCCCATGCACGACATCCGGCAACTGAAGCTTGAGTACACCCAGCGCCTGCTGGGCGACACCATCGCCCTCAGCGAACGCGCTTGGCAGGAACCGGCCCGGCTGCCCGGCTGGACGCGGGCCCACGTCGCCACCCACCTCGCGCGAAACGCCGATGCCCTGGTCCGCGCCGTCGACAGCGTCCTGATGGGGCGCCGCGGCCTGATGTACGACTCGGACGAGGACCGCGAGCTGGCCATCGAGCGGGGCTCGGAACGGTCCGGGCTCGACCTGCAGATCGATCTGGATACCAGTGCCGGCCGGCTCAGCCGCCGGCTCAACGTGCTCGATTCGCTGCCCGGCGACCTGATGGTGGAACTGGCGCCCGGGCTGTTGTTCCGCGCGGACATCCTGCCGCTGGTGCGGCTGAACGAAGTGATCCTGCACCACATCGACCTGGACTGCGGATTCGACGCGACCAACATCCAGCCCCGCGTCGCACGCTGGCTACTGGAGTGGAACTGCCTGGCCATCGAACTGCTGCACGGCCCCACGATCCGGGTGGAGTCGGACAGCGGCTTCCGCTGCATCCTGCCTGGTGCCGCCGATGAAACAGAAGTGGCTCGAGGCAGCGATGCGCTGCTGCTCGGCTGGGTGACCGGCCGTCTGGACGCCGAGGCCTCGCTGAGTCTGCCGGAGATCCCGGTCACCGCCTGAGCGGCGCCGCGTCCGGGGTTCGCCAGTCCTGGTGTGCGGCGCTTCCCGTCCGGCGAAACGCTCGCCTTGCACGGGAAGCGAACCGCCCTAAGGGAAGCGCCGCGGCTACCGTGGAGCCATGACCATTGCCTTCCACACCTCGCCCAGCAACGCACCCGTGCGCTTCACCGTCGGCGGGGTACACGTAACCAAGTGCGCGGTCGGCTCGATGGACAACAACGCCTACCTGCTGGACGCCGGCGGCCCGTTGCTGCTGATCGACGCCGCTGACGACGCGTCCCGATTGCTCGCCGAGATCGATGGTCGAGAACTGGACGCGGTGATCACCACTCATCGGCATCCCGACCACGTGCAGGCGCTGGCCTCCGTGGTGCAGGCGACTGGCGCCCGTAGCTGGGCGGGGGAACCCGACGCGTCCGCAATCAATACACAAACCGGCATCGCCGCCCAGCCGGTGTGGACCGGTGACCGGATCAGCGTCGGCGGGGTCGACCTGGCAGTCATCGGGCTACGCGGCCACACCCCAGGTTCGATCGCCCTGGTACTGGACGGCCGCGACGGCCCCACGCACATCTTCACCGGCGACTCCCTGTTCCCTGGCGGCCCCGGCCGGACGACGAATCCGAGTGACTTCAACCAGTTGATGGACGACCTGACGGCGCAGGTCTTCGACGCCTACGGCGACGACACCGTGCTCCATCCCGGGCACGGTGACTCGACGACGCTGGGCGCGGAACGCCCGCATCTCCCAGAGTGGCGAGCGCGAGGATGGTGAGCGAGCCGCCCGGTACGGACGCCGGGAACGCGTTCGAAGTCCCCCCACCGGAATGGACCTCGTCCGACGCCTGGATCCTCGCCTCCCTAAATGACCTTTCCTGCCGCGGTGACTCTGTGCGGACCCTGATCGGATCCGCGGACGCGCACAACCATGCGATCCCGAGCTATTAGGAACTAACCGAAGCGCTGGGTGCCCTGATGGCCGCAGGCCTGGTCCAAGTAGCCCCGCGAGGCTTCAGAACAACCCGCGCGGGCAGGCGGTTGAAGCGGCACTGGCGCGGCGGCATGTTCGAGTGGGGCGTGCTGCTGCCCCTACTTCGGGAGTTCCCGAAGGCGCCACTGCCCCACCCCATCTCCCGAAGCGAGTACGAGACCGCCCTCCGCGATTACCTGAAGACCTAGCAGCGGTCCCTCGCCACCCGTAGCCAGCGGCGACTTCCTCGATGACGTGCTGGGCGCAGTTCAGATCTCGACCAGGTGGACGGGATTACCGTGCTCACGAATCAGACTGACCAGATCCTCGGCCTGGAGCCACACCGTCGCCGTGTTGTCGTTGGGGTGGACGCCGATCAGTCCGGGCTCCGCCAAGAACTCCTGATCCAGGAAGACCTGGACGCTGCGCTCCGCATCATTCAGGACGCCGAGCGGCGTGACCGCGCCCGGGATCAGACCCAGAATGTCCATCAATTCGTCGGCAGACGCGAAGGACAGTCCCCGGGTGTGGTGAGTCCGCCGGAATGCCTTGAGGTCGACCCTCTTGTGCCCCTGGACCGTGATCAGGTAGTAGTTCTGCCGCTTGTCGTCCCGGACGAACAGGCTCTTGGCGTTCGCGTCCGGGTACGGCAGGACGATGGCCGAGACTTCCGCCATGTTGAACACGGCGGGATGCTCGGTGACCTCGTAACCGATCCCCCGAGAATCCAGCAGTTCGTAGATGTCAGCTTTGTCCATTCATCCCCTCCGTGCCTCCACGAGCCCCCGACCCAAAGCGCAAGGTCCGCGGTCGGAACCCCGACCACGGACCTTCGCAGATTGAGCGGACGCGTCAGCCCTCGATCTTGGCGTCCTTGCTGGTCTTCATCAGCGACAGGATCGCGGTGACGGCGATGGTCACGACGATGACCGCCAGCGAGAGCAGCGTGGGCACCTCGAAGCCGATCCAGTGGTAGTGGTGCATCGCGTGCAGCACCAGCTTGACCGCGATGAAGCACAGGATGAACGACAGGCCCAGCGAGAGGTAGACCAGACGCTGCAGCAGACCGCCGAGCAGGAAGTACAGCTGGCGCAGGCCCATCAGGGCGAAGAAGTTGGCGGTGAAGACCAGGTACGGCTCCTGGGTCAGACCGAAGATGGCCGGGATCGAGTCGAGCGCGAACATGATGTCGATCGAGCCGAGGGCGACCACGACAAAGAAGATCGGGGTGAACAGCCGGCGACCATCGACCTTGACCGAGAAGTGCGTGCCGTGGTACTCGTCGGTCGACGGCACGACTCGCTTGACCCAACGCATCACCGCGTTGTCGGCCTCGTTGTGTTCCTCTTCCTCAGAGCCGTGCTTCTTGTAGTCCAGGAAGAGCTTGATGCCGGTGTAGAGCAGGAACGCACCGAAGATGAAGAAGACCCAGGCGAACCGCTCGATCAGGGCGGCGCCGACGACGATGAAGATGCCGCGGAAGATCAGGGCCAGGATGATGCCGCACATGAGCGCAAATTGCTGGTACTTGCGGGGCACTCGCATACTGCCGAGCACGATGATGAAGACGAAGAGGTTGTCGATCGACAACGAATACTCGGTCAGATAGCCCGCGAAGAACTCGGTGGCATACTGCCAACTTGTCTTGTCGGTAACCGGATGCGCGAACAGCCCGATGCCGATGCCGAACAGGATCGCCGCCGAGATGTAGATGCTGATCGTGATCGCGCATTCCTTCATCGACGGCTCGTGCGGGTTGCGGATCATGTGAATCACGTCGAAGACCAGCACGGCGGTGAGCACCGCCAACGTGATGATCCACACCATTGGTGTTATGTGCATCGAAAGTACCTTTCGACTAAGAGGAGGAGTTCGGCTCTGGAGGTCTCGCCACTGATCATCCAGATCGGCTGCGGCATCGGAAGTCGGACTTCGTATTGACGACTACGCACGGGGGCTACTCCCCTCCATTTGGAAATTGTCGCACCAGCCATTCCCGGCCTGCAAACCGACAACGCTGTCTGAAACTATATCGTCCACGTTCCGGGTTGATCATGACCCGGGACGCATTCGCAGCCTACCTTGTCAGGCCGAGTTGCGACAGGGTGCGCGATCGGACCCGCAGGTCGGGCCGGGGTTGGCAACCGCGGGCAACCGCTCAGCGGGTGGCCTCCACCATCTGGCGCAACTCCTTCTTGAGGTCGGCCACCTCGTCGCGCAGCCGCGCTGCCAGCTCGAACTGCAACTCGCCGGCCGCCTGATGCATCTGGGCGGTCAATTCCTGGATGAGCGCGGCGAGTTCGCCCGCTGCCAGGTTCGAGGTGTCCAGGTCGCGCAGCTCGGCCGGCATCGCCACCGCCTGTCCGCGACCCTTGCCCTTGCCCTGCGCGCTGGTCACCCAGTACTCGGTGTCGGCGTCCTCGCGGGCCATCAGGTCGGTGATGTCGGCGATCCGCTTTCGCAGCGGCTGCGGATCGATGCCGTTGGCGGTGTTGTACGCCACCTGCTTGGCCCGGCGCCGGTTGGTCTCGTCGATGGCGCTGGTCATCGACGGTGTCATCCGATCGGCGTACATGTGCACCTGGCCCGACACGTTTCGGGCGGCGCGTCCGATGGTCTGGATCAGCGACCGCTCCGAGCGCAGGAAGCCCTCCTTGTCGGCGTCCAGGATGGCGACCAGCGACACCTCGGGCAGGTCGAGTCCCTCGCGCAGCAGGTTGATGCCGACCAGCACGTCGTACTCACCCAGCCGCAGTTCGCGCAGCAACTCCACGCGCCGCAGCGTGTCGACCTCGGAGTGCAGGTACCGCGTCCGGACGCCGTGCTCCATCAGGTAGTCGGTCAGGTCCTCGGCCATCTTCTTGGTCAGCGTGGTGACCAGGACGCGCTCGTCGCGGTCCACCCGCGTCCGGATCTCGGCCATCAGGTCATCGATCTGGCCCTTGGTCGGCTTGACGATCACCTCGGGATCGACCAGGCCGGTTGGCCGGATGATCTGCTCGACCGCGCCTCGGCTGCGGGCCTGCTCGTAGGGGCCGGGGGTGGCCGAGGAGTAGATGGTCTGGCCGATCCGTTCGGTGAACTCCTCGAAACGCAAGGGTCTGTTGTCCATCGCGCTGGGCAGCCGGAAGCCGTGCTCGACCAGGGTGCGCTTGCGGCTCATGTCACCTTCGTACATGCCACCGATCTGCGGCACGGTGACGTGCGACTCGTCGATCACCAGCACGAAGTCCTCGGGGAAGTAGTCGAGCAGGCAGTTCGGGGCCGAGCCGGCCTCGCGGCCGTCGATGTGCCGCGAGTAGTTCTCGATGCCCGCGCAGGTGCCGATCTGGCGCATCATCTCGATGTCGTAGCTGGTCCGCATCCGCAGCCGCTGCGCCTCCAGCAACTTGCCCTGTCGTTCGAACTCCTCCAGCTGGGCCGCCAACTCGATCTCGATCTGGCTGATCGCCCGGTCCATCCGCTCGGCGCCCGCCACATAGTGCGAGGCGGGGAAGACGTACATCTCCTGGTCGGCGGTGAGCAGTTCGCCGGTCGTGGGATGCATCGTCGACAGCGCGTCCACCTCATCGCCGAAGAACTCGACGCGCACGGCGTTGGCCTCGTACATCGGGAAGACCTCCAGGGTGTCGCCCCGGACGCGGAAGGTGCCGCGCGTGCCGGCCAGGTCGTTGCGCACGTACTGCATGTCCACCAACTTGTGCAGCAGTTTGGTGCGGTCCCACTCCTGCCCGACCTTGAGCTTGAGCATCGAGTCGACGAACTCCTGCGGCGCGCCCAGGCCGTAGATCGCCGACACGGTCGCCACCACGATGACATCCCGCCTGGTCAGCAGCGAGTTGGTGGCCGAATAGCGGAGCCGCTCGACCTCCTCGTTCAGACTGGAGTCCTTCTCGATGTAGGTGTCGGTCTGCGGGACGTAGGCTTCGGGTTGGTAGTAGTCGTAGTAGCTGACGAAGTATTCGACCGCGTTCTTGGGGAAGAACTGGCGCAATTCAGCGGTGTACTGCGCGGCCAGCGTCTTGTTCGGCTGCATGACCAACATCGGACGCTGCAGCCGCTCGGCCAACCAGGCGATGGTCGCCGTCTTCCCGGTGCCCGTGGCACCCAACAGGATGACGTCCTGCTCACCCGCCGCCAGCCGTCGCTCGAGTTCGTCGATGGCCGCCGGCTGGTCGCCGGCCGGCGCGAAGTCCGAATGCACCTCGAAGGGTGCGACTCGACGGGTGATCTGCTCAACGGGCCGCATGCGCCCAGACTAGGTGCGCCCCCTGACAGTTTCGAGCCAGTGCGCCGTGGGCGATCAGATCAACGACAAGAGCAAGCGGGCGAGCCCGCCCAGCAGACCAGCGACGAGCATGCTGACGAACGTCCCGATGATGAACCGTTCGGCGGCCGACTTGTTGCCCGTGTTCAGTTCCGGATAGCGCCCGATGCCCTTGATCGCCAATGCGATGGCCACGCCTTCGCCGAACCCGGTGACGATCGCGGCGTAGACGGCCAGTCGCTCCAGCCGCCCGATCCACATGCCGCCCTGCAGCACTTCGGCGGCGCCGGTCACGTCCGGCGACTCGTGCTCGGCAGCTTCAACGCCCTCAGCCACCGGTGCCGGACGCGAAACCTTGCGGAAGACTGCTTCGACGATGGGCCCACCGAGCCAGACCGCGAGCGCACCGACGCCCAGGATGATGACCGCCTGCAGTAGCAGGACCTGGGTCGGGTTCACGATTCCACCGCCATGGCCGCGGCCAGGGTGACCACGGAAAGCTCAGCGAGCCGGGTGACCTCGTCACGGCTGGCCGCAGCGATGCGCTGCGAGACCGCCGAATCGCTGATGCCGAGTTCGGCCGCGATCTCGGTCTGGCTCAGACCACGTTCGCTCAGTTCAACCACCTCCCAGCCCTGGACGCTGCGCCGACCTGCCAGTGCCCGCAACCCGATCAGGGCTGATTCGGCGTACCAGCCGGCCTGCTGCAGACCACCATAGGGCGCAGGGGTGACAGTTCGACCCGGCGGTTGCTCCAGCGCGCTGATCAATCGGAGCAGTTGGGTGGAGCGGCGGTCCTCCACCGCGTCCCGGGCCGCGACGAAGGCGGGCCCCCGAGCCTGCCTGGTCGATTCCGGCAGTGGCAACTCGGCGGCACCGATGCCCACCCCGATCCGCCAGCCGCCCAACCGGGTCAGCCGCAGAACCACGTCCACCACGGCCTCCGGACGACCGCACACCCCCTGGATCTCGTCGCCCACCGTGCGTTCGAAGCCCAGCAGCACGCCCTGGTCGAGCCCCAGCCCGGACAACGCCGCCAGGGCAGCCGGGACGCCATCCGGGTGTTGTCGACTCGCCTGCTGGTCAGCAGTCACCACCGCGATCGTTAAGGCGTTTGACTTCATTTCTCGACTTTAAGTCATTTTGCTTAACCAGGCAAGCCCAGATTCGATCAACCTGCCCATCGAGGTCCGCAAGCGTGCCGGAGTTGTCCACCACCCAATCGGCCACGTCGAGGCGATCCTGCCGGGAGGCCTGCGCCGCCAGCCGCGCACGGGCCTCGGCAACACTCAGCCCGTTGCGGGCCCGCAGGCGCTCGATCTGGACGGATTCCGGTACGTCGACGACGATCACCCCATCGAAGGCACTCGCCAGCCCGGTCTCCACCAGCAGCGGGATCACCGAGACCACCACCGAACCCGGCGGGGCGGCTGCAACGAGTTCGGCCCGCCTGGCCCGGACCAGCGGATGGGTGATCGCGTTCAGGTCCGTCCGCGCCTTCGGGTCGGCGAAGATCAACGCGCCGAGTTCCTGTCGATCCAGGCTGCCGTCAGCCGTCAGTACCCCGGGCCCGAAACGCTCGACGATCGCCGCCAACCCGGGCGTTCCCGGTTCGACGACCTCGCGGGCCAGCACGTCGGAATCGATCAACAGCGCGCCCCGGGCGGCCAACAGGTCGGCGACCGTCGACTTCCCGGACGCAATGCCGCCGGTCAGCGCCACCGAGAGCACCCCGGCCTCGGGCGAGTCGTTCATAGCGCCGCCTCGACCTCGAAGGCAGCATCGATGGCCATCCGCAGTGCCACCTCGTGCGAATCGACGCCCCAGTCGCGCGGGTCGTAGTCGTCGCCGGCCAGCGAATCGGCCGCGAACAGGATCTGCCCGAACCGCACCCCACGGAACTGGGCCGCTGCCGCCAGCGACGCGCACTCCATGTCAACCACCGAGCAGCCCTGCGCCCGGCGGCGCTCGATCATCGCGGCCGTCTCCCGGTACAGCGCGTCCGTGGTCCAGGTGGACGCGGACGTCGCTGGGTGCCCTCGCCCGGCGATGGCGGTCAGGCAGGCCTGGCTCACCAGCGGATCGGTGTCGACCCAATCGGCCGGCGGCAGGTAGTGGTAGCTGGTGCCCTCGTCCCGCAGGGCGCGGGCGGGCACGATGTACTCGCCCTCCTCGAAGGGCCGCAGCGCCCCACAGGAGCCCACGGCGACCGCTGCGTCCAGCCCACGCAGGAAGAGGTCATCGGCGACAATCGTCGCGGCCGGGGCACCCACCGGAACCTCGACCAGCGCGATCTGGGCCTGTTCGCGCACGATCCGGTACACCGGATAGCTCGCGGTGATCATGTCCACCGAGTAGATCTGCTCGGCGCCCTCCGCGTCCGCATGGGCGCGCACCGCCGGCCCCAGGAACGCGAGAACTGCGACCCGCGGCAGCACCACGTCCCGACTCTGGGCCAGGAAGAACCCCGACAACCCATCGGTCGGATCGTCGTCATGGTCGAGGATGGGCCAGCCACCTGGCGTCAACATGGCGATTCCTTCCCTGGTCTCGATCGTCCGCCCCCGCTGCGATCGGGCCGGACCCCACCGGGTCTACCCCACTGACCTGCCGGGACGCAAGAGGGGCCCCGAACCGGATGGTTCGGAGCCCCTCTCAGCGTTCGATGCTCAGTTGCCGCCGGTGAGCTTGTCGCGCAGGGCCTGCAGCGCCTCATCGGAGGCCAGCGAACCCTCGGCCGGAGCCGAATTGGCGGAGCTGTACTCGGTGGCCTCGTCGGCGGTGGCGGCGACAGCCGACTCCTCCGCCTCGGCGGCCTGCTTCTTGAGCGCGAGCCAGCGGGCCTGTGCCTCGGCGTACTGCGCCTCCCAGGCAGCCTGCTGCTCCTCGTAGCCCGGCTTCCACTCGTTGGTCTCGGGATCGAAACCCTCCGGGTAGATGTAGTTGCCGTTCTCGTCGTAGCTGGCGGCCAGGCCGTACAGCGACGGGTCGAAGTCGTCGGCAGCAAAGTCCACGCCCTGGTTGGCCTGCTTGAGGCTCAGCGAGATGCGGCGACGCTCCAGGTCGATGTCGATGATCTTCACCATGACGTCGTCGTCCACCGAGACAACCTGCTCGGGGATCTCGACGTGGCGCTCGGCCAGCTCGGAGACGTGCACCAGGCCCTCGATACCGTCCTCGACCCGCACGAACGCGCCGAAGGGCACCAGCTTGGTGACCTTGCCCGGCACGATCTCGCCGATCTGGTGGGTACGGGCGAAGGTCTGCCACGGGTCTTCCTGGGTGGCCTTCAACGACAGCGAGACGCGCTCGCGGTCGAGCTCGACGTCCTTGACCTCGACGGTGACCTGCTGGCCGACCTCGACAACCTCGCTCGGGTGGTCGATGTGCTTCCAGCTGAGCTCGGAGACGTGCACCAGGCCGTCCACGCCGCCCAGGTCGACGAAGGCGCCGAAGTTGACGATCGAGGAAACGACACCCTTGCGGATCTGGCCCTTCTGCAGCTGGTGCAGGAAGCTCTGGCGAACCTCGGACTGGGTCTGCTCGAGCCACGCACGACGGCTCAGCACCACGTTGTTGCGGTTCTTGTCCAGCTCGATGATCTTGGCCTCGAGTTCCTGGCCCACGTAGGGCTGCAGGTCGCGCACGCGGCGCATCTCCACCAGGGACGCGGGCAGGAAGCCGCGCAGACCGATATCGACGATCAGACCGCCCTTGACCACCTCGATGACGGAGCCGGTGACGACGCCGTCCTCTTCCTTGATCTTCTCGATGGTGCCCCAGGCGCGCTCGTACTGGGCGCGCTTCTTGGACAGGATCAGGCGACCTTCCTTGTCCTCCTTCTGCTGGACGAGGGCTTCGACCTCGTCACCCACCTGGACGACGTCGAACGGGTCGATGTCGTGCTTGATGGACAGTTCCTTGGAGGGGATTACGCCTTCAGTCTTGTAGCCGATGTCGAGGAGGACCTCGTCGCGATCGACCTTGACGACGGTTCCGGTGACGATGTCCCCGTCGTTGAAGTACTTGATGGTGGAATCGACGGCGGCCTCGAAGGCCTCCGGGGTTCCGATGTCGTCGACTGCGACCGTGTCGTCGATTGCGACCTTGTTCGAGGCCTCAGTGGAGGAGGTCATGTAGTAGGGCTCCGATTGCTGGGTTGATGTTCTTCGATTGGACGCAAAGGGGCCTTGGCCACGAAGATCAGGGAAACCGAGACCGGCGTGTCACACCATAGCGCCACCTACTACGTCCGAGGCAGCGCAGACCACAATGCCGTTCAAGCGTACTCGCCCGCGCGCAGGAGGGTCAATCCGGGGTCGTACGCTGGTCGCACCCGGAGGCGTTTCATCGCGACTGCGGTGTCTGGGGCCCCGCTCCCGGCGTTTGGTACTTTGGATGGGGATCAGACAGATCCTGCCAACCCCGGGGGAGAGACTCAACCAATGCGTGGACGCCGGACTCGAATAGTGGCCCTGCTGGCCGTGCTCGCCCTCGTACTGGGCCTGGTGGCCTGGGGCGTCAGCATGAATCGGCAGACCGACACCAGCCAGCCGCCGGTCGCCAACACCCCGTCCAAGGTCGTGCTCACCACAGCGCCACCCAGCACCCCGGGCGAGACCCCAACGCCGACGCCGCTGCCGGAAGGCTGTCCGGCCGACCCGCAGGAGATCACTGATCCGGTCTCGATGACGTTGGTCTCGCAGAACCTCGAGATGCCGATGATCTCGGTCGGGCTGGACGCAGACGGTGCGGCCGGCGCCCCACCGGGCAACGAGGGCTACACCATCGCCTGGTTCAACCAGGGCCCGCGGCTGGGTTCGGACATCGGCAAGGCCGTGCTCACCAGCCACACCTTCCAGTTCGGTGGCGCGCTGGGCAATGACCTGAACGGCGGCCTGCTGCAACTCGGCGACATCATCAAGGTTGCGGACGCCCAGGGCAACACCGCCTGCTACCGCTACTCGGGCAATACCCACATCCTGGTGGCCGACTACGACCCCGACTCGACCATCCTGTACGACTACGAGGGTGCGCCGCAGATCGCGATCGTGGTTTGCTCCGACTACACCGCCGCCGGTGAGGCGCTCGGCCGGGTCATCTACTACGGCGACCTGGTCTTCGAGCCGGTCGCCGGCGCCACCCCGCCGGATTCCACCCCGATCGAGATCGGCGCCACCGGAGTCCCGGCCCAGCCGGCCTGATCTCCCCCAGCCCGCCCAACTCAGTGAGCGGCCTCCAGCCAACTGGTCCCGTAGCCGATCGACACGTCCAGCGGCACGGCCAGGTCGGCAGCCCCGGCCATCTCGCGGCGGACCAACTCGGTGGCCTCTTCCCGCTCCCCCGCGGCAACTTCGATCACCAATTCGTCGTGGATCTGCAGCAGCAGCCGGGACGCCAACCCCGCGTCCCGCAACGCTGCGTCCAACCTGATCATGGCGATCTTGATGATGTCGGCAGCCGACCCCTGGATCGGTGCGTTCAGCGCCATCCGTTCGGCCATCTCGCGGCGCTGCCGGTTCGATGAAGTCAGGTCGGGCAGGTAGCGGCGCCGGCCGAGCAGGGTCTCGGTGTAGCCGGTGCGCCGGGCCTCGGCGACGATCTCGTTGAGGTAGTCACGCACCCCACCGAAGGTGGTGAAGTAGTCGTCCATCAGGTCGCGGGCCTCGGTCACCGAGACCCCGAGCCGGGTCGACAAGCCGTAGGCGCTCAGTCCGTACGCCAGCCCGTAGTTCATCTGCTTGACCCCGGCCCGCTGGGCGCCGGTCACCTCGTCGGCGGGCACCCCGAAGACCTTGGACGCCGTCACGGTGTGGAAATCGACGCCGCTGCGGAACGCCTCGATCAGGTCGGTGTCACCGGACGCGTCCGCCATCACCCGCATCTCGATCTGCGAGTAGTCGGCGCTCATCAACGCCTCGTAGCCGGGTCCGACGACAAACGCGCCCCGCACCCGGCGTCCCTCGACAGTGCGGATCGGGATGTTCTGCAGATTGGGGTCGGCAGAGCTCAGCCGGCCGGTCGCGGCGATGGTTTGCAGGTAGGTGGTGTGCACCCGGCCGTCATCGGCCACCGACTTCTGCAACCCCTCCACCGCCTGGCGCAGCTTGACCGAATCGCGGTGCGCCAGCAGGTGCTCCAGGAAGGGATGCTGGGTGCGCGCGTAGAGCTGCTCGAGGGCCTCGGCGTCGGTGGTGTAGCCCGACTTGATCTTCTTGGTGCGCGGCAGGTCGAGTTGGTCGAAGAGCACACCCTGCAGCTGCTTGGGCGAACCCAGGTTGACCTGGTGACCCACCGAATCCCAAGCCGCCTGCTCGGCGGACCGGACGCGGGCATCGAACTCGGCGTGCAACCGGTCCAGCATGTCGACGTCCAGCGCGATGCCGGTGCGTTCCATCTGGGCCAGGATCCGCTCCAGGGGCAGTTCCACCTCGGTGAGCAGCCGCGACTGGCCCTGCGCGTCCAGTTCGGCGCTCATCGCCTCGGCCAGGTCGATGACCGCCCGGGCCCGCACCATCGCCGCCTCGGCCTGCTCGCCGGCCTCGGCCTCGTCGCCGAAGTCCAGGGTCAACTGCGCGTCCGGGTCGGCGCCGGACGACTCGACCCGCAGCTCGCGCTTGAGGTGCCGGATGGACAGGTCGGCCAGGTCGTAACTGCGCTGGTCGGGACGCAGCAGGTAGGCGGCGAGCTCGGTGTCGCAGACCAGTCCGTTGACCTGCCAGCCGTGCTGCCAGGCCGCCAGCATCGGGCCCTTGGCCGAGTGCATCGCCTTGGGCCGGGACGCATCGGCCAGCCACGCTGCCAGTGCCTGCTCGTCGGCGACGGCCAGGTCGGCGACCTCGAACCAGCAGGCGGCACCGTCGACACTGGCCAGCGCCAGCGCGTCCAGTTCGCCACGGCCGGCACCCCAGCGTCCGGTCGCGTCCACGCCAGTGGTGCCGGACGCATGCATGGCCAGCCAGCCGGCCAGCTGACCGGACGCCAGCCGCTCCCCCGCCAGTTCGAAGCCGGCGTCCACCGGTGTGTCGTCGGTCGGGAAGGTTTCCATCAGCCGGTCCCGCAACACCCGGAACTCCAGGGCGTCGAAGACCTCATGCACCGCGTCGCGGTTCCAGCTGTGGCGCTCGGTGTCGTCCAGCCGGACGGGCAGCTCCAGGGTGCGTACCAGTTGGTTCAGCTCGCGGTTGCGCTTCACGTCGGCCAGGTGCTCGCGGAACGACTCGCCGGCCTTGCCGGGCACCTGGTCCGCGCGGGCAATCAGGTTCTCCAGCCCGTCGAAGCCGGTCAACCACTTGGCGGCCGTCTTGGCCCCGACACCCGGGACGCCGGGCAAGTTGTCGCTGGTCTCGCCGACCAGGGCGGCCAGTTCGCTGTACCGCTGCGGCCCGACACCGTACTTCGCCTCTATCGCCTCGGGCGTCATCCGGGCCAGCTCACTGACACCCTTGACCGGGTAGAGCACCGTGGTCCGGTCGTCGACCAACTGGTAGGCGTCGCGGTCGCCGGTGACGATGACGCTCGGCCAGCCGCGGACGCCCGCCTGGCTGGTCAGGGTGGCGATGATGTCGTCAGCCTCGTAGCCCTCGAGGCTGACGTGGCGGATGTTCAGCGCGTCCAGCACCTCCTGGATCAACGCGACCTGGCCCCCGAACTCCTCGGGGCTCTTCGACCGGGTCGCCTTGTACTCGGAGTAGGCCTCGGTGCGGAAGGTCTGCCGCGACAGGTCGAAGGCCACCACGACGTGGCTGGGTTGCTCGTCGCGCAGCACGTTGATCAGCATCGAGGTGAAGCCGTAGACCGCGTTGGTGTGCTGGCCGGTTGCGGTGGCGAAGTTCTCGGCAGGCAGCGCGTAGAAGGCGCGATAGGCCATCGAGTGGCCGTCGATCAGCATCACCTTTGGCTGCGTGGACGTGGTCTGGCTCACGCCGACGACTCTACAGTTAGGCCCATGGTCAACGAGCTACCCAATGTCGCCGACAGCCCCTTCGATGCCAAGCTCGGGCTCGAGCTGTTCGAGCTGACGGCAGAACTGGTCCGCGGGCGTGCCCCGGTAGCCGGCAACACCCAGCCCTTCGGACTCTGGCATGGCGGCGCGTCCGCCACGCTGGTCGAGTCACTCGGCTCGATGGGGGCAGTGACGCACGCCGGCCCCGGGCGCCAGGCGGTGGGTACCGAGTTGAACATCAGCCACCTGCGCAGCGCGCGCAGCGGCTGGGTCAACGGGGTCGCTCGGGCGGTGCACCTGGGCCGCACGTCGGCCGTCTACCAGGTGGATCTGACCGACGATGAGGGCCGGTTGCTCGCGACGGGCCGACTGGCCTGTCGCATCCTCGACTGAGGACGCCTACTGCGACTTGCGGGCCGCCTTGGCGTGGTCAATGACGCCTTCGGCGACCTCACGCATCGACTTGCGCAGGTCCATGGCGGTCTTCTGTACCCAGCGGAAGGCCTCCGGCTCGGTGAGCCCCAGGCTCTCCTGCAGGATGCCCTTGGCCTGGTCGATGATCTTGCGGGACTCGAGCCGGTCCTCCAGGTCCTCGATCTCGTCGTCCAGGGCCCGGATCTCGGCGTAGCGCGCCATCGCGATCTCGATCGCGGGCACCACGTCGGAGGCATCGAACGGCTTGACGACGTAGGCCATGGCGCCGGCCTCACGGGCCTGCTCGACCAGTTCGCGTTGGCTGAAGGCAGTCAGCATGACAACGGGGGCGATACGTTCGGCGGCGATGATCTCCGCCGCCGCGATGCCGTCCATCTTGGGCATCTTGACGTCCATCACCACCAGGTCGGGCTCCAGTTCGCGCGCCATCTCAACTGCTGTCCTCGCTGTCGCCGGCCTGGACGACCACCTCGTAGCCCTCGTCGTTGAGCAGCTCGACCAGGTCGAACCGGATCAGGGCCTCGTCCTCGGCCACCAGCACGCGCGGCGACTGGCCGCCGCAGCCTTCGAGCTATCAGTCATGGTCATTTCCTCAATCACACAGTCCGGAGGGGCCTGGACGAACGCTTGTCGGTGGGACGGCCGGACGCACCGTCACGCGGCTCCGAGCTTACCTCACCCCTGCAAGCAGATCGCCGCCCCTCGGGTAATTGATCTTGGTCTCCCTCGGGGCCCGGCCCCAGCGTCTGCCGTGCCCCCTGATGTGCCAGAATGAACAGGTTGTGTCAGAATGATCCGGCTGGAAATGCCCGGGGTGGCGGAATGGTATACGCGGACGGCTCAAACCCGTCTGGCTGAAAGGCCGTAGGGTCGACTCTCCCGGGCACATACTCAGACACCCGAGCGAGCGACGCGCCGCGACCCGGTGCCGGTCTTGCAGTGCCTAGCCCGTCGGATCGAACCCGCCTCAGTCAAGGGCTTTGACCGATGAACTCGCAGCGTTGGTCTTTCCGACCACGCCGATCGGCGAACCGAAGACGATCACCGGTGCCGGGCCGACCTTCACCAAACCCATTTCCGCGCAGGATCCGGTTGACCGGATCATGACCACCATCTCCTCGTTGCTCTCGTAACTCGGCGTCTGGACGACCTGGGCGCCCTCCAGCACAGCGTCAGCCAGTGCGCCGTCCGGGTCTCCGGGGTGAACACGATCAGTGGGGTCTCGCTGCGCAGCCGGGACATCCGCCGGGCGGTGTCGCCGGACTGGGTGAACGCGACCATGTACTTCGCGTCCAACTGCATCGCGGCCTGCGCGGCACCCATGGCGATCACGCCACCAGTGGTGTGCGGATCCCACTTGATCTTGCTGATCTCCTTGATCCCCTGCCGCTCGGTGGTCTCCACGATGCGCGACATGGTCAGCACGGTCTCGACCGGGTAGGCCCCGACCGAGGTCTCGCCGGAGAGCATCACAGCGTCGGTGCCGTCCAGCACCGCGTTGGCGACGTCGGAGGTCTCCGCACGGGTCGGACGCGGTGCGCTGATCATCGAGTCGAGCATCTGGGTGGCAACGATCACCGGCTTGGCCCACTTGCGGGCCTTGCGGATGATCCGCTTCTGCACCAGCGGAACCTCTTCGAGCGGCAACTCGACGCCCAGGTCGCCGCGGGCCACCATGAAGCCGTCGAAGGCGTCGATGATCTCGTCCAGGTTGTCCACGGCCTGCGGCTTCTCGATCTTGGCGATGACCGGGATCTTGACGCCCTCCTCGGCCATGATCTCGTGCACCCGGACGACGTCGTCGGCCCGCCGGACGAAGGACAGCGCGACCATGTCGAAGTCATTGCGCAGCGCCCAGCGCAGGTCGTCCTCGTCCTTCTCGCTCAGCGCGGGGACGTTGACGGCCACCCCGGGCAGGTTGATGCCCTTGTGGTTGCTGACCGGGCCGGCCACGGTGACGCGGGTGATCACGTCGGTATCGGTCACCTCGACGGCCTCCAGCGCGATCCGGCCGTCGTCGATCAGGATGGCGTCGCCCGCCTTCACATCACCGGGCAGCCCCTTGTAGGTGGTGGACGCGCGTTCGGCGTCACCGTCGATGTCGTCGATGGTGATGGTGAAGGTCTGGCCGAAGGTCAGGTTGACCTTGCCCTCGGCGAAGTTCCCGAGGCGGATCTTGGGGCCCTGCAGGTCGGCCAGCAGACCAATGGTCTTGCCGACGGCCTCGGACGCGGCGCGCGTTTCCGCCAGGCGCTTGGCATGCTCGCTGTGGTCGCCATGGCTCATGTTGAATCGGGCCACATCCAACCCGGCCCGGATCAGCTCTTCCATCCGCTCCTGGGTCGAGGTGGCGGGCCCCAGGGTACACACGATCTTTGCTCTACGCACGGCACCAACGTTAGCCGAGTGGGACCTGCCGCCCGGCATTCCGGCGCAACTGCTGTTGCCGTCAACTCTCGGCGCGCAGGGTATCCAGCGCGGCTTGCAGATCGGGGGACGGCGTCGATTCGAAGCTCACCCATCCGCCGGTCCCCGGATGGACGAAACCAAGCCCGACGGCATGCAGCCACTGCCGCTCCAGCCCCAGCCGTTCGGCGAGCACCGGATCGGATCCGTAGAGCGGATCACCCACGCAGGGATGCCCGACGGCAGCCAGGTGGACGCGGATCTGGTGCGTCCGGCCGGTCTCCAGATGCACCTCCAGCAGGGTGGCGGCCCGCATCATCTCCAGCGTCCGGTAATGGGTCACCGAGTGCCGCCCGCCCGCGGTGACCGCAAACTTCCACTCGTGGCCGGGGTGGCGTCCGATAGGGGCGTCGATGGTGCCCTCGAACGGGTCGGGGTGCCCTTGGGCCAGCGCCCAGTACGTCTTCTCTACGGTGCGGTCGCGGAAGGCCTGTTTGAGCTCGCTGTAGGCCGTCTCGCTCTTCGCGATGACCATCAGGCCGGACGTGCCGACGTCGAGTCGCTGGACGATGCCCTGCCGCTCGGACGCACCCGAGGTTGCGATGCGGATACCGGCGGCCACCAGGTGGGAAGAGACGTCCGGCCCCTGCCAGCCGAGCGACGGGTGGGCGGCCACGCCGGCCGGTTTGTCCACCACGACGATGTCGGCGTCCTCGTGCACGATGACCAGCCCGTCGGCGAGCACCGGCACCACCCGGGCCTGCCGAACCGGCTCACTGGTGTCCACCTCGAGCAGGTCACCGGCAGCCACCCGAACAGACGCCCGGGTCACCGGCTGGCCGGCCAGTTGGACGCCACCTTCGTCGATCAGGTCGGCGATGCGCGACCGCGTCAGCCCGGTCATCCGGGCGGCCGCCACGTCCACGCGCTCCCCCGCCAGCCCGTCCGGTACCAGGAGCAGGGTCATCGACCGCGGTCCTGCCGCAGCGACCAGATGATGAACAGGATCGCCGCACCTGTGATGCACATGTCGGCGACGTTGAAGATCGCGAAGCTGCGCACGGCGATGAAGTCGACGACGTGCCCGAAGAAGGGGCCCGGTTCGCGGAAGAGCCGATCGGTCAGGTTCCCGGCCACGCCGGCCAGCAGCCAGCCGACCGGAATCGCCAGCAGCCAGTTGCGCACCCGGGGGATGACGACGGTCACCACCGCGATCAGGACGGCCAGGGAGAGCACCGACAGCACGACGGTGAATTGGGTGCCCATGCTGAAGGCGGCACCAGGGTTATAGTGCAGCGACCACCACAGCAGGCCATCGATCACCGGAATCGGCTCACCGATGGTCAGGTTGGTCTCGGCGACGTGCTTGGTCCACTGGTCCAGCCCGTAGAGCAGCAGGGCCATGACGGCGATCAGCCCCCGGATCCGCCAGGGATCGGGGGCCGTACTGGTGGCTCCGTTGCGGATCACCGCCGGACGCGAGGCCACCGCCGTCTGTCGCTGCTCCCCGTCTGCAGCCGACTGGGGAGCCGGCACGGTTATCGGCGCTCCTGTCGCTGCTTGCAGCTCACGCACATGGTGGCGCGTGGGAAGGCCTCGAGGCGCAGCTTGCCGATCGGCTTGCCGCAGTTCTCGCACAGCCCATAAGCGCCGGAATCCAGCAGCTTGAGTGCCTGCTCGGTCTGGTCGAGCATGTGGCGCTGGTTGTTGTGCAGGGACAGTTCCTGGTCGCGTTCGAAGTTGGACGCGCCGACGTCGGCGGGGTCGCGTCCGGCGCCATCGCTGCCCTCGGTCATCAGTTCGGCCAGTTCGGCCTCGGCGTGCGCGATGGCGGCCCGCATGCGGTCGCGGTCGGCCTCGAGCTCAGCCCGGACAGCCGCCACCTCCTCAGCGGTCCACGGCTCTTCGCCGTCGAGCACCGGCAGGATCGGCGCCTGCGCGGCGGTCTTTCTGGTGGCCATCAGCTTTCTCCTTGTCACGCGTTGCGGGCAGTGTACACCGCTCGCCCAGCGACTCAACCCACCTGCGTGAGCGGGGCGCTGAAAGAACGTACGGCGTCCCCGCCACCTGGAGGCGACGGGGACGCCGTACGTTGTCAGATCAATTCAGGTCGGTGCGGCTTTCGTCGACCAACGCGTCCAGTCGCGGCGTGGCGACCTGCGGGTGGCCCAGTCCGATCATGGAGTTGACGTCCGGACGGTCACTGGGGTCGAGCTCGGCCTGGCCCAGCTGGTCGATCTGCGACTGAAGGAAACCGATGAAGGTGCGGCGGTAGCTTTCCT
Organism: Brooklawnia sp.; assembly: GCA_040767325.1. GTDB lineage: Bacteria > Actinomycetota > Actinomycetes > Propionibacteriales > Propionibacteriaceae > Brooklawnia. The sequence goes on from JAXGOU010000002.1 coordinate 81,576, forward strand.
CGTAGTCACGCAGCTGGTTGACCCGGTCGGCCAACGTGTCGCGGTCCCGCTCCAGACTGGCGAACAGCTCGCTGCGGCGCTCGCGCACCTCGTGGTCGAGCCGGTCGGCGCGACCGCGGGCCTCGACCAGCAGCCGATCGGCGTTCTGACGGGTCTCGTGGTCGAGCTGCTCGGCGCGGGCCTTGGCCTCTGCGGTCATCCGCTTGGCCTGACCGATTGCCTCATCGACGCGGCGCTGGGCCTCGGCGTCGGCGTCGGCCAGCAGGGTCTCGGCCTGGTCGGTGGCCAGCTCAACCAGCCGGACGACAGCCGGGCTGGCCTCGGCGCTGGTGGTCACCTTGATGGTGCGAACGCCATCGTTGATCACGCCCATGTTCGCGGTGGTCTCGGCTGCCGTGGGGGCCAGCGGCTGGTCCCACGCCGGGGCCGGCGCCTGCTGGGCGGCCTGCTGCGCCTGCTGGGCAGCCTGCTGCGCGGCCTCGCGCGCCTGCTCGGCGTTGACCAGTTCCTGCTGGGCCTGGTTCAGCTGGCCACGCAATTCCTCGACCTGGCGGTGCAGGTCCTCGTTCTCGTGCTGCAACTGGTCGCCACCGGTCTTGGACAGGTCACTGCTGGCGCGCAACTCGTCGAGCTGGCCACGCAGCTGGTTGACCTCACCGGCCAGCCGCTCGTTGTCGGCGCGCAACTGCCCGTTGGCGGTCTCGATCGTGGAGTAGGCGCCACGCAGTTCGCCGAGTTCGTCGTTCAGCCGGGACGCGTCGCCGCGCGCTGCGTCCAGTTCGCCGCGCAGCGAGTCGAGCTCACCGCTGTCGGCCTGGGGCTGGGCTTCGGACTTGTTGGCCCGCAGCGCCTCCAGTTCCTCGAACAGTTCGGCATAGCTGATTTCCAGCTTGTCCATGAAGTTGTCGACCGCGCTGGCCCGGTAGCCGTCCTCGTTTGGCTTGCGCGCCATCGGGAAACGGATATTGCGGACCTCATCGAGGGACAGAGTCATCATCTACTCCAGATCAGCAGGCTCAATAGGTCGTCCCGCCGCGCCAGCGTCCCCAATTGGACGCGTCGTGGCGAGGCCGGACTGCGTTCAGGCTACTCTACGCGCGGCGACAGCCGCCAACGATTCAGTCAAGGCAGCGCCCCGGCGGGCGGTCAAATCACCAGAAAACGGCGAGGATCACGCGCTGGGCGACCACGATCAGCACGATTACTGCCATAAAGGCGAGGTCGAGACTCATGCCCCCCAGGTTGAGTGGCGGGATCACCTTGCGCAGCGCCTTGATGGGCGGATCGGTCAGTGTGTAGATGATCTCGAAGAGCGAGGCGATCAATCCCTTGGGACGCCACTGCGGCGCGAACATCGGGATCCAACTGATCAGCATCCGGCCCAGGAGTACCCAGATGTAGATCTGCAGCGCCATATACACCACATACCCGACGGTCTGCATGGTCTGCATCTGCTCCTAGCTCTGGTTGTAGAAACCGCCCTTGATGCGTTCCTTGTCCTCGGCGGTCACGTTCACGTTGTTGGGTGACAGCAGGAAGACCTTGCTGGTCACACGCTCAATCGTGCCACGAAGACCAAAAATCAGGCCAGCCGCGAAGTCGACCAGGCGCTTGGCGTCCGGGTCGTCCATGTCGGACAGGTTCATGATCACCGGGACGCCGTCGCGGAAGTGCTCACCGATGGTGCGCGCCTCGTTGTAGGTACGCGGGTGGACGGTGATGATGCGCGACAGGTCCGCCTTGATGGCCTCGCTGTTGTGCGTGTCGGCGGGGTTGGCGGCGGCGCGCACCTGTTCGGTGTCTGCCGTGCGGCGGATCGGGGTCACGACGGAGGCCTCCTGCTTGGCGTTCGGCCGGTAGATGGGTTCGCTGAACTGCTCGACGTCATCGCCGAATCGGTCATCCTGGTCGTCGCTGATCAGGCCGAGCCATGCGGCCGCCTTCCGGATCACCTGCGGCATCCTGAACCTCCGTGCTCGCCACCCGTCGTCCCAAAGTCACTGTCGAGACTACCCGGCCAAGTCGTGGCTTCCCGGCAGATCGGGACGCGACACGCGTCCTATCCGACCGGCTCTGCGGGCAGCCAGACCAAACCGACCTGGCGGCCGGCCTGCGGGCCATCGGCCCGGTGGGAGAAGAGGTCCGGATCGGTGAAGGTGCAGGCCGACAGGCGGGCCGTCTCGACCCCCAGGTCTGTCAATTGGGCCTGGGCGCCCGCGGCCAGGTCGATGGCCGGGCTGCCCCAACTGGTGGTGGCTCGGGTCTGCGGCAGCGTGGCGGCGGCCTGCTCGGCCATCGCGTCCGGCACCTCGTAGCACTGGCCGCAGATGTGCGGCCCAAGCCAGGCACGGATTCGGCGGGCCCCGAGATCCTTCATCGCTGCCACGGTGGCCGGCAGCACGCCGTCCAACAGGCCGACCCGACCGGCGTGGGCCGCGCCGATCACGGCGGCATCGGCGTCCGCGAACAGCACCGGCAGGCAGTCGGCCACCCGGACCATCAGCGCGAGGCCGGGCAGGCTGGTGACCAACGCGTCGGCCACCGGGAGGCTGGCTGCACCGGGCAGCCGATCGCCGATCCAGGCCTCGCCGGACCAATCGCGGCCGTCCGCCCCGGCATGGTGGACTGCCACGCCATGCACCTGGTGGACAGCGGCGATCCGGCCCACCCCGGTGGCGCGGCGAACCCGCGTCATGTTCTCGATCAGGTTCGGCACGTCGTCCAGGTCGCTGCGGCCCAGATTGAGGGACGCCTGGGCGCCGGCCGACACACCACCGAGGCGGTCGGTGAAGGCAATGCCGACTCCGCCGTTGGCGGCGGGGTCGACCAGTTGCGCGAACATCACTTCATGAAGTCGGGCACGTCCAGTTCGTCGTCATCGACTTCTTCGTCGTCCAGCGGCAGCACCTGGTTGCGGGTCGGCTCATCGGCGCCGTCCTCGACCACCGGGGTCTGGTTGAAGCGCCGCTGATCGGGCTGGGCGTTCTCGTCCGCCGCGACCGCCTGGGCTGCCGGACGGCTCACCGCCGGACGCTCGACGTGCCGGGTCGGCGGCTGGCCGCTGTCGAAGCCGGCCGCGATGACGGTGACGCGCACCTCGTCGCCCAGCGCATCGTCGATGACCGTGCCGAAGATGATGTTGGCCTCGTCGTGTGCCGCCGCCTCGATCAGGTTGGCAGCCTCGCTGACCTCGAACAGGCCCAGGTCGGAACCGCCGGCGATCGACAACAGGACGCCGCGGGCGCCGTCGATGCTGGCCTCCAGCAGCGGGCTGCTGATCGCCTGCTCGGCCGCCTGCCGGGCGCGGTCCTCGCCACGGGCCGAACCGATGCCCATCAGGGCGGAACCGGCGTTGCTCATCACCGACTTGACGTCGGCGAAGTCGAGGTTGATCAGGCCGGGGGTGGTGATCAGGTCGGTGATGCCCGAGACGCCCTGCATCAGCACCTGGTCGGCCTGCTTGAAGGCGTCCAGGATGGCCACCCGGTGGTCGGTCATCTCGAGCAGCTTGTCATTGGGGATGACGATCAGGGTGTCGACCTCGTCGGCCAGTTCGGTGATACCGGTCTCGGCCTGCACGGCGCGGCGGCGTCCCTCGAAGGAGAACGGCCGCGTGACCACGCCGATCGTCAAGGCACCCAGCGAGCGGGCGATCTTGGCCACCACCGGCGCGCCACCGGTGCCCGTGCCACCACCCTCACCGGCGGTGACGAAGACCATGTCGGATCCCTTCAGGGCGTCCTCGATCTGGTCGGAATGGTCCTGCGCTGCCTGGCGACCCTTCTCCGGGTCGGCGCCGGCGCCCAGGCCACGCGTCAGTTCGCGGCCGATGTCGAGCTTGACGTCGGCGTCGCTCATCAGCAGCGCCTGAGCGTCGGTGTTGATGGCGATGAACTCGACGCCCTTGAGCCCCGATTCGATCATCCGGTTGACCGCGTTCACACCGCCGCCGCCGACACCAACAACCTTGATGACTGCCAAGTAGTTCTGCGATGCAGTGGCCACCAGTCCGCCTCATTCCTGCCGGTGCCGCGGCACCGATCGATCCAACGTCACGACGTGTTCCGTTCCCGACTGGCAGTGCCAGGCGGCAATGATTGCCCCCATTGTGCCCTGCACGTTGCGACGGGGCAGGTCAGCGACCCACCCTTGCCACTCCGCAGCACTTGGCCGGGATGGCCCGCCGGGTGCCCGCAGTCGTTGCGATACGCCCAGTCGCGCCGCGATCAGGCTATGCGCAGGGCTGCACGGCTGTCCAAGCAAATTGTTGGTCCAGCCGAACTAGCCTCAAGTTCAGGTCGAGGCTTGACCTCAACGAATCGCGGGATGGGACGGCACCGAGATGTCGTAGACGTTGCCCGGCTGGGCCAGCAGGACCGGCAGCAGGGCCGCCTTCTCGGCCGACTGGCTCGCGTTGCCCCAGACGATCAGCCGCCCGTCCGTCAGGGTGACGACGATGTTGTCGATGCTGGCCGTGCTGAGTTGCTCGGTGATCGCAGCCACGTCCGGCGGGAGGGCGGCGACCACCGTGGCCACGTCGGCCAGCAAGCGCGGGTCATCGGTCGCGGTGTTGGCCACCAGCGCACCCTCGACTCGATCCGGTGTGCTGTGGAAGATCCGGCCCTCGGCGTCCACCCATTGATAGGCGCCACCGGCCAACCGCTGGTAGGCGAGCGTGCGTTCGGTGACCTGGATCACCAGCGTGTTCGGCCAGACGCGCTTGAGCGAGACGTCCTGGACGCTGGGCAGCGCGAGTACCCGCTGCTTGATCGCTGCGGCCGGTATCCGGGCGAGTGGCGTGCCGATCGGCACCTGGGCTGCCTCGATCACCTGCTCCGCGGTGGCGATCTGGCTGCCCTCGACCTGCACCTCACGGGTTTCCAGGACGGTCGAGCCGAACACCAGATAGCCGAGCCCGATCAGCACCGCCGCAACGGCGATGCCGATCGCCACCATGCGCAACCGCCCGCGCCGCCGATTGCGTCGGCGCAGGTCGATGCGGGAGGAGAGGTCGGCCCGTCCGGAGGTCATCGGCCTGCGGCGCGCTCGGACAGCAGGGCGGCCAGCATCGGCCCGACCAGGGTGACGTCGCCCGCGCCCAGCGTCATCACCAGGTCTCCAGGTTGCACCAGGTCGGCCAGATAGGTGGCGAGTTCGGTCTTCTCCGGCACGTGGTGCACTTCGGTGGTAGTCGCCTGGGCCTGTGCGGCGTCGGCGATCAGCGACCCGTTGACGCCGGGCATCGGGTCCTCGCGCGCCCCATAGACGTCGGTGATCACGGCAACGTCGGCCAGGCACAGCGCCTGCCCGAAGTCGGTGGCGAAGTCCCGCGTCCGGCTGTACAGGTGCGGCTGGAAGCAGGCCACCAGCCGGCCCGTTCCCCTGGCCCGCAGCGCCGCCGTCAGTGCGGCACGCAGTTCGGTTGGGTGGTGGGCGTAGTCGTCGTAGATCCGCACCGCCTCGGCGGCCGGCGCGTCCGGGGTGAGCCCCAGGCTGGCCACCAACTGGAAGCGCCGCAGCGTCCCGGTGAACGAGTTGGCCCCGGCCAGCAGTCGCTCGGCGTCCAGACCCAGCACCCGGCCGGCTGCGAACGCCGCGGCCGCGTTGGCCAGGTTGTAGCGCCCCGGCACCTGCAGCGCGAGCGGCCAGGTCTGGCCTTCTGCATGCAGGGTCGCGGACGCGCGCGTTCCCTCGAAATCCAGGTCGGCCAACCGCACGTCGGCGTCCGGCGACTCGCCGTAACTGATCACCCGGCGGTGCTCGGCGACCAACTGTTCGTGCAGGTTGCGGGCGCCGTCGTCGTCGATGTTGATCACCACGGCCTGGACGTGCGGCCCCGTGGCGAACGCCCGGAATCCGTCGGCGTAGGCCTGCGCGGTTCCCCAGTTGTCCAGGTGGTCCGGTTCGATGTTGGTGATGACGGCGACCTCGGTCGGGTACTGCAGGAAACTGCCGTCCGACTCGTCGGCCTCGACCACGAAGACATCACCCTGGCCCAGGTGCGCGCTGGTGCTGGTGGCGGCCAACGGCGCCCCGATCACGTAGGACGGGTCGGCTCCGGCCGCCTGCAGCATCACGGCGGTCATGCCGCTGGTGGTGGTTTTGCCGTGGGCGCCGGCAATGGCGACGCCGTGCCGGCCGATCATCAAGGCCGCCAGTGCGGCGCTGCGGTGCCAGATCCGCAGCCCGCGGTCCCGTGCGGTCACCAGTTCGGGGTTGTCCTCGCGGATCGCCGAGGAGACGACCACCGTCTCGACACCATCCAGGTGGCTGGCGTCGTGCCCGAAGGCGATGGTGATGCCGGACGCGGCCAACTGCCGCATGGTCGGCGAATCTGCGCGGTCGCAACCGCTGACCGCAATGCCGAGTTCGTGGTACATCTCGGCGATGCCGCTCATCCCTGAGCCACCGATGGCGATCAGGTGGACCGCACCCACCTGATCGGCGGGCATCACCTCAACCGGTTCACGCAGCCCCATCACGCACCTCCAGCACGACGGCGGCCGGCAGCGGCGGCGAGCACGGCGTTGGCCACCCGGTCGGCGGCACCGGGTTTCATCAGGTCCTGGGCCGCCCGGGACATTGAGGCCATCCGCTCGGGGTCGGTCAGGTGGCCGGTCACCTCGCGAACCAGGCGGTCGGCGTCCAGGTCGGCATCATCGATCAGCACGGCTGCGCCTGCGTCGACCAGTGGCCGGGCGTTGCGAGCATGCTCGCCGTTGCCGATGGGCAGCGGGACGAGGATCGTCGGCAGCCCCACCACGGCGGTCTCGACGACGGTGCCGGCCCCGGATCGGGCCAGCATCAGGTCCGCCGCGGTGTAGGCGTCCGACATCTGATCCACGTAGCCCACCGGGACGTACCGGGCACCGGTCTGCTCGTCGATCCGCTCGGTGAGACCGTCGTGGAAATTCTTCGGACCCCAGACGTGCAGCACCTGGATACCCGCCGCCAGCAGGCGGTCGGCGGCGTCCACGGCAGCGTTGTTCAGGCTCCGGGCACCCTGCGAACCGCCGCTGACCAGCAGCACCGGCAGGTCGGCAGCCAGACCGAAGCCGGTGCGCAGCTCTTCGCGTCCGGCTGTCCGCCCCCGGCTGGCGAGCTCGGAGATCGCACGCCGCACCGGCAGACCCTCGAATCGGGCTCCCGGCAGCGGGGTGTCAGGGAAGGACGTGAGCACCGCGGAGGCGAACCGGGCAGCCACCTTGTTGGCCAGTCCGGGCAGGGCATTCTGCTCCGGATGACCACCGGGATCTTGAGTTGACGAGCGGCCAGGTAGGCGGGCATGGCCACGTAGCCGCCGAACCCGCAGACGACGTCGGCGTCCACCGAGCGCAGGATGCGTTTGGCGGCGCCGATCGCCCCGCCAGCGGAAGGGCACCTTGAGCAGGTCGACGCTGGGCTTGCGCGGCAGCAGGACGGCGGGCACCAGTTGCAGGTCGAGCCCCGCCTCCGGGATGACCCGGGTCTCCAACCCGCGAGCGGTACCGATGCAGGTGATGCGGACGGTCTGGTCGAGGGCGCGCAGGGCCTCTGCGGTGGCGATCAGCGGGGACGTATGCCCGGCTGTCCCGCCCCCGGCCAGCACCACACTCACCATCTACCGCTCCATTCCCAAGGTCTCGTGGTGGCTACCCCATGCGGGGTCCTGACGGACCGCCGGCCACGTCCAGTACACCACCGATTGCAATGCGGGTCGGCGACCGACACCGCTGTCACTGGCCGCCGCGAGGCGTGTCCAGGACGCTGGTCAGTCGCGGCCCCCGCGCCTTGCGTCCAGCCGCGAGGAGTTTGGCGGCGTCCGGTTCTTGTCGGGCCGCCGCAAGCAGCACTCCCACCGCGATCAGGTTCGCCAGCAGCGCCGAGCCGCCCTGGCTGAGGAACGGCAGCGGGACGCCGACCACCGGCAACAGCCGCATCACGACGAAGATGTTCACCATCGCCTGGATGGTGAGCCAGGCGGTCATGCCGGCTGCTGCGTAGCGCAGCATCAGCACCGACGAGCGGGCGGCGATCCGCAGGCCGGCGAAGGCCAGCACGAAGAAGAGCACCAGCACGAAGAGCGTGCCGAGCAGGCCCATCTCCTCCCCGAGTACCGCGAAGACGTAGTCGGTCTGGGCACCGTTGTACAGCCCACCCCACTTCTGTCGCGAGTAGCCCAGACCCAGACCCCACCAGCCGCCGGAGGCCAGCGCGTAGATGGCGTTCATCGGCTGGTCGGAGGTCGGCGCGCTGTTGCCGAGGAAGGAGAAGACGCGATGCATGCGCTCCGGGTCGGTGATCACCAGGGCAGCCACGCCGAGCAGGCCGACCAGGCCCATGCCGATCATGATGCGCAGCGGCGCCCCGACGAACCAGAGCATGGCGAACATGATGAGGGCGATGATGATCGCGGTGCCGACGTCGCGTTGCGCCAGCACCAGGCCGAGCACCACGCCGAAGCCGCCGAGGAACGGGAAGAGCAATCGCTTGGGGTCGCTGAGCGTCTTCGTCCGGTTGGCGAGCACGGTCGCCGACCACAGGATCAGTGCCGCCTTGGCGAACTCGGACGGCTGGATGGTGCCCAGCGGACCCACCCGGAGCCAGGCGCGGTTGCCGAAGTTGTCGATCCCGAGCGGTGTGAAGACCAGGCATAGCAGCGCGACGCTGCCGACCATGCCGACCCAACCCAGCACCGCCAGCACCGAGTGGTGGCGCCGCGACAGCCACCACGCCGTCGGCACGCCCAGACAGAGGAAGGCGATCTGGCGGACCAGGTAGTAGTAGGCGTCGCCCTGGTTGACCATCGACGACCAGACCGACGACGCGGACAGCACCATCAGCACACCCAGGCCCACCAGCAGTGCCGTGGCAGCGAGCACCAGGTAGTAGTCGCTCAGCGGGTGCGCGAGCGCCCGGGCCAACCGGCCCTCACCACGGCTGCCGACCTTCGCCAGGCCACCACTGAGCGGCCCGGTCTTGCGCTGCCGGCCACCGCCGCGGGCAGCCCGCCTCGAATCGATCAAGGTCGTCATCGGCTGCCCCCTTCCTGGTACCACTCGTCCACTGCGGCCGCGAAGTCGTCACCGCGGGCGTCGTAGCCCGACCACATGTCCTTGCTCGCGCAACCCGGCGCCAGCAACACCGTGTCGCCCGGCTGTGCCAGTCCGGCCGCCGCCCGGACGGCGTCGGCCATGGCTCCAGTCTCGGCCCGGTCGATGACGACGACGGGCACATCGGGTGCGTGTCGAGCCATTGCCTCGGCGATCACCTGTCGATCGATGCCCAGCAGGATGGCCCCGCGCAGTCGCTGGGCGTGCGCGGCCACCAGGTCATCGAAGCTGGTGCCCTTCGCCTGGCCGCCGGCGATCCAGACGATCGAGTCGAAGGCGCGCATCGACGAGTTGGCGGCGTGCGGGTTGGTGGCCTTCGAATCGTCAACCCAGGTGACACCGTCGCGAACCGCGACGGTGGCGATCCGGTGGCCGCCCAGGTGCAGGCTGCGCAGGCCATCGGCGACCGCGGATGCGCCGACGCCGAAACTGCGGGCGAGCGCGGCGGCGGCCAGCGCGTTCTCGACGTTGTGCGGCGCATAGGGCTGCACGTCGGTCAGGTTCGCCAAGGGTAGCGCGGAGTCCTGGCGCCGGGTGACGAAGGCCCGATCGACGATCAGGTCGTCCACCACCCCCAGCATGCTGGGCCCCGGCACGCCGAGGGTGAATCCGATGGCCCGGGCACCCTCGATGACGTCGGCGTCGGCCACCATCTGCTCGGTGGCCGGTTCGGCCACGTTGTAGACGCAGGCGTGCCGCACGTTGCGATAGATCGTGGCCTTGTCGGCGAGGTACCCGTCCATCGCCGCGTCCGGGCCGAGCCACGGGCCGTACCACTCCAGGTGGTCGGGATGCACGTTCAGCACAACCGCCGAATGCAGTTCGAGCGAGTGCGACCAGTGCAACTGGAAACTGGACAACTCGACCGCGAAGACATCGTAGGCGACCTCGTCGTTGAGCGCCTCGATGATCGGCCGGCCGATGTTGCCCACCGCGGCGGACTTGAGTCCGCCGGCCCGCAGCATGGAGTCCAGCATCTGGGTGGTGGTGGTCTTGCCGTTGGTGCCGGTGACACCCAGCCAGGGCACCACCCGGTCGGGGAGCATCAGCCGCCAGGCCAGTTCGACGTCGCCCCAGATCGGCACCGCGCGGGCGGCCGCCTGGACGAGCAGGGCGTAATCCGGACGCCAACCCGGCGAGGTGATCACCAAATCCACATCGTCCGGCAGCAGGGCCGAGGCGCCGGGGCCGAGCCGCACCGTCGCGTCCAGGTGTTCAAGCAGGGTCGCCCGGTCGCGATTGGCATCGGACGCGGAGTCGTCGACCACCAGCACGGTCGCACCGAGTTCGAGCAGCGCGTCGGCGGCAGCGAAGCCGGAGGTGCCTAGCCCGGCCACCACCACGGTGGCCTCACGCCAGGGCGAGAGCCGGTCTGCGGTGGCCAGCCATCGCAGTGTCATTGCGTCCTCCCGGGGAAGTAGGAGTTTGGTTGTCGAGTGGCTGCCCGGCTATTGACCGAGCACCCATTGGGCGTAGAACAGCGACAACCCCGAGACGACGGCGGTGCCGCAAATGATCCAGAACCGGATCACCACGGTCACCTCGTCCCACCCCTTCAACTCGAAGTGGTGGTGCAGCGGGGCCATCTTGAAGATCCGTTTGCCGTGGGTGATCTTGAAGTAGATCACCTGCATGGCGACTGACAGGGTCTCCAGTACGAAAAGCAGTCCGAGGATGATCAGCAGAATCTCGGTGCGGGTCATGATCGCCAGGCCGCCGACCGCGCCACCCAGGCCGAGCGAGCCGGTGTCGCCCATGAAGATCTTCGCCGGCTTCGCGTTCCACCACAGGAAACCGAAGCAGGCGGCGGCCAGCGCCGCCGAGATGACGGCCAGGTCCAGTGGATCGCGGACGTTGTAGCACATCGGGCCCGTGGTCGAGCCGGGGCGGCACCATTGGTTGCGCTGCCAGATGGAGATCAGGGTGTAGGCGCCGAAGACCATGGTCAGCGCCCCGGTGGCCAGCCCGTCGACGCCGTCGGTCAGGTTCACCGCGTTCGAGGACGCGATGATCAGCAGCGTCATCCAGACCACCGCCGCCACCAGAGGCAGCCGCAGCCATTCGATGTCGCGGGTCAGCGAAATGTAGTGGCTCGCCGGCGTCTCGCCATAGGCGCTCGGGAAGCTCAGCGCGGCCAGGCCGAAGCTGAGACCGATCAGCAACTGTCCGATGAGTTTGCCGCGGCTGGTCAGGCCGAGCGATCGCTGCTTGCTGATCTTCGTCCAGTCGTCGATGAAGCCGAGCACACCGCAGGCAAGGAGCAACGCGATCAGCAGCAGCCCGGAGTATGACGGAGACTCCCAATTCGCCAGGTGGGCGACCGCGTAGGCGATCACCACCGAGATGATGATCACGGCACCGCCCATGGTTGGCGTCCCGCGCTTGCTGCCATGCGACTTGGGGCCGTCGTCCCGGACGAACTGACCGAAGCCCTTGCGGACCAGGAAGCCGATGAAGACCCGGGTGCCCACCAGCGTGCCGAGCAGGGCCACCACGCCGGCCGCGATGATCAGCTTCACCGTTCCACCTCTCCGCCGACCAACTGGTCGACGACCCGTTCAAGGCGTAGTCCTCGGCTGGCCTTGACCAGCACCACGTCTCCGGGATTCAACTCTAGTGAACCGGCGGCCGATTCCTGGTCAACCACACTGGCCCGCGCCCCGCCGCGCAAAGCCCCCGAAACCACCTCGGACGCGAAGTCGCCGATCGCCAGGACCTCGTCGATCCCCAACTCGGCTGCCAGGGCACCCACGTCGTTGTGCAACCGGGCCGCGTCGGGGCCGAGTTCGAGCATGTCGCCCAGCAAGGCGATGGTTCGCGTGGACGGTTGCCGGCTGCGCCGTCGCTCACCGACCGCCGCCAGGCGCCCAGGGCCGCTGCCATCGCTTCGGGATTCGCGTTGTAGGCGTCGTTGATGATGGCCGCGCCATTGGCCAGTTCGTGCAGTTCCATCCGCCACTTCGAGCGGGAGGTGGCCGCCGACAGCGCGGACGCGACGCTGGCCAAAGGCGGCCTGACCGCCAGGGCGGCGGTGGCCGCAGCGGTGGCGTTGGAGACCTGGTGGCCGCCGATGACCCGCAGGTGCACGGTGGCGGTCTCGTCGCGTCCGGCCGGGTCGCAGACCCGCAGGGTGAACCGGTAACGATCCAGGTCGTCGGCGACCAGGTCGGTGGCCCGGACCAGCAGGTCGGCCAGCGGCTTGGCGTCGGACTGAAGGCTGAAGCGGGCGATCCGGGCCTGGGTGCGGGCAGCCATCTCGTCCACCAATGGGTCGTCGGCGTTGAGCACCGCCCAACCGTCGGCGGGCAGTCCTTCGACGATCTCGCCCTTGGCCTGCGCAATACCTTGCTGGCTACCGAATTCACCGAGATGGGCGGTGCCGACGTTGAGCACGATGGCTGCGCTGGGTGGCACGATCGAGCAGAGGTAGGCGATGTCCCCGGCAGCCCGGGCACCCATCTCGGCGACCAGGAACGCGGTCTGGTCGTCGATCTGGCAGGCGGTCAGCGGGGTACCGAGTTCGTTGTTGAACGAGCCCACCGGGCTGATCGTCGGACCGTGGGCGGCCAGCACCTGGGCGAGCAGGTCCTTGGTGCTGGTCTTGCCGGCGCTGCCGGTGATCGCCACTGTTCGCAGCCCGGCGCGGGTCGCCTCCGCGTGCAGCCCTCGGGCCAACGCGGTCAGCCCCCGCTGGGCGGCCTTGATCGGGTCGTCCGGCTCCGGCTCACAGACCAACTGGACGATCGGCTGGTCCACCTGGTGACTGGTGATTGCAGCGCTCGCCCCGGCGGATGCCGCAGCGGCCAGGTAGTCGTGGCCGTCCACGTGCTCCCCCGGCAGCGCCACGAACAGTGCGCCCGGACCCGCCTGCCGGCTATCGATCACCACGTCCGGGCCGACCAGGGTCTCCGAGTCGCCCACCAGGCGGCAGGTGATGCCGTCCGCCGCGATCATCTCGGCCAGTTGGCCCGCGGTGCGCACCTTCATGCGGCACCGCCACCGGTGAGCGCCGCCCACTCCTGCTGGACGACGGCCACATCATCGAAGTCGATGGTGCGGTCGGCCAACTGCTGGGTGCGTTCGTGGCCCTTGCCCAGGATTGCGACCGCGTCGCCGGGCCGGGCTGCCTGCAGAGCGGTGCGGATCGCGGCACGACGTTCGCCACCGTCCACCAGTTCAACCCCGGCGAGCCGACTGCCGGCCTCGGCGCCGGTCACCACGGCGAGGGCACCGGCGAGCACCCGGGCCCGGATGGCAGCGGGGTCCTCGGAGCGGGGATTGTCGTCGGTGACCACCACGACGTCGGACGCCAGCGCGGCGGCCTCACCCATCGGTTCGCGCTTGTCCGGGTCACGGTCGCCACCGGCACCCAGCACCGCGATCACCCGGCGTTCGTCGTCCCGGGTGTCGGCCAGGGCGGCCAGGGAGGACGCGACGGCCTGCGGGGTGTGCGCGAAGTCGACGTAGACGTGCGGCGCGTCCGGCCCCAGGTGGACTGGCTCCATGCGTCCGGGGATGACGGCGGTGGCCAGCCCGGGCAGGCAGTCGGCCATCGACAGACCGGCCTGGTCGATCATCGCCAGCGCGGTCGCGGCATTGCGGACGTTGTAGTCGCCGGGCAGCGCGATCCGCGCCGTCAGCTCGCCACTCGGATGAACCAGCGTGAACCGGACGCTCGAACCCAACCGCGACCACGCCGTGACCCGGTAGTCGTTGCCCGCGTCGAAACCGACGCTGACGGCCGGCAGCCCCAACTGGTGGGCATGGTCGAGCAGCCGGCGTCCGCCTCGTCATCACCGCTGATCACTGCCCGCTTGGCGTAGTCACGGGTGAACAGCCGGGCCTTGGCCGCGAAGTAGTGCTCCATGGTCTGGTGGAAGTCCGTGGCGCGGCCGTTGGTGAAGCAGACCACGTCGAACTGGATGCCGGCCACCCGCTGCAGCACCAGCGCGTGCGAACTGACCTCCATCGCCATGGTGTCGGCCCCCATCTCGGCCATCGTGGCGAGGATGGCCTGCAGGTCGGGCGATTCCGGGGTGGTGATCGTGGTGCGGGTGATCGGCAACTCCTCGCCGTCGATCAGGAAGCCCAGCGTGCCGATCGAACCAACGTGGCGGCCGGTAGCGGCCAGGGCAGCAGCCAGCATCAGCACCGTGGTGGACTTGCCGTTGGTGCCGGTGACCCCGAAGCTCAGCATGCTGCGCGCCGGGTGACCGAAGCAGCGCGCCGAGGCAATTGCTGTGGCATGGCGGGGATCGGCGGCCACCGCGATCGGCAGGCCGGCATCGCCGGCCAACGCTGCGCCGGACGCGTCGGTCAGCAGCGCGACTGCACCGGCTTCAGCCGCAGCCGCAGCGAAACTGGCCCCGTGGTGGGTGGCGCCGGCCAACCCGACGTAGAGGTCGCCGGGTTGTACCTGCCGCGAGTCCAGCACGACTCGACGGACGGGCGGGTCGGCTGCGGGTAGCCCGACGTCCAGGCCGGCCAACAGCGCCGACAGCAGCGGCTCGGTCACGGCTGGTAGCTCAGCGGATCGGTGAACTCGGGGATGCTCGAGGACGGGGCGATGCCATAGCGCGGTAGCGCCTGCATCATCAGGTCACGGGCGGACGGGAAGGCCACGACGCCACCGTAGTACCCGTTGGTCGGCTCGTCGATCACCACGTAGACCAGGATCTGCGGATTCTCGGCTGGCGCCACCGCCACGTAGGAGCCGGTGTAACCGCCGTCGTAGTTGCCGTACTTGCCGGCCTTCTGCGCGGTACCCGACTTGCCCGCCATCCGGTAGCCATCGATCGTCTGCGCGTCCGCAGTACCCATCTCGGGGGACGCGACGCTGGCCTCCATCATGTTGACCACATCGGCGGAGGCCTGCTCGCTGATCACCCGGTAGGGCTCGCGGCGCTGGAACGGCACCTGGTCGCCCGACGGGGTGGTGGCCGAGGCGATCACGGTCGGCTGGTGGTAGACGCCACCGTTGACCACACTGGCCACCGCGGCGGCCTCCTGCAGCGCGGTGACCGAAAGGCCCTGGCCGAACGAGATCTGGTCGCGGGTGTAGTCGGCCATGTCCGCGCCGGGCAGGATGCCCATCGCACCGCCGGTCTCGCCGGGCAGTTCGACACCGGTCGAGTTGCCCAGTCCGAACGAGGCCAGGTAGTTGGACAGGGTTGCCTTGTCCATCTGCCGGGTCATCAGCACGGTGCCGACGTTGGACGACTTGGCGACGACGCCGCGGGCGGTCAGGTACAAGGTGTCGTGCGTCCACGCGTCGTAGATCGGCCGGTCGCCCGACATCACGGAGTTGGGCACCTCGACCTTGGTGTCCGGGGTGATCAGGCCCGCGTCCAGCAACGCGGCGACGGTCAGCACCTTCTGCACCGAGCCGGGCTCGTAGGCGTCGGTGATCACCCGGTTGCCCAGGTCATTGGGGTCGGCCAGGGTCGGCTTGTTCGAGTCGAAGGTGGGCACGGTGGCCATGGCGAGCACCTCGCCGGTCTGCACGGCCATGATCACCACCGAGCCGCTCTTCGCCTTCGACTTGGCAACGGCGTTCGCCAGTTCGGTCTCGGCCATCCACTGCAGTTCAGCGTCGATGGTCAGTTGGTAGCGCGTCCCGTTGACCGGCTCGACCAGGGTGCTGTCACCCAGCGGGATCTGGCCATAGCGCGACGACTGGTAGGTCTGCTTGCCGTCCACGCCGCGCAACTGGTCGTTCTGGCCGTACTCAAGTCCGCTGGCGCCCTGGTCGTCGTAGTTCACGAACCCGATGACGTTGGACGCGAGGGTGCCGTTCGGGTAGTAGCGCACCGGATCGGGCACCGGGTAGATGCCGTACCAGCCGCCCTCCTTCAACTCGTTGGCCATCTGCTGGTAGAGCGCAGCGGAGACCTTGCGCATGATCAGTTCGTACTGATTCGGGCTGCCATCCTCGCGGCGGGTGTTGGTCAGTTGCTTGAGGTAGTCCTCGGCCTTGCCGCCCAGGTAGCGCTCCAGGATCTCCGCGATGGACTGGGGGGCCTGCGCGGCCTTCTCCTTCTGTTTGGCGGTCATGGCGTTCGGGTCATAGCCGTTGGACGCGATGGACACCGGGTCGGCGATCACCTGGAAGGCGGGCTGGGTCTCGGCCAATACTTGGCCGTTGCGGTCGACGATCACGCCGCGGTCGGCCTTCAGCACCTGCGAACGCTCCAGTTGCTGAGCAGCCGCCTGGGCGTTGGAGGACGCGTCGATGCCCTGCAGCAGTAGGGCGCGTCCGGACGCGATGGACACGACGAAGGCCATCAACACGAAGAAGATGGTGATGCGCTTGTCGGACGAGGCGATCGGCAGGCCGCGCTTGCGGTAGCTGCCGCCACCCTTGACCCGGCTGCGCCGCTTGGGCGGGGCGCTCATGGCTGGGCCTGTTCGGCCGGCGGCGCAGCAGCGGCGTCAGCGGGGGCTGGGGCGGGTGCTGCCGGATCGGCAGGAGCAGCGGCATCGGCAGGAGCAGCGGCATCTGCAGGCGGGGCCGGCTCCGCCGGGGCCTCGGCGGCCGGGGGTGCCGCGTCCGGAGCGGGCGGCGCGACGGGCTCAGGCGCCACCGCCACCGGCGGGATCATGCCCGGCAGTTCGTCGCCGGTGACCGGCACCGGAACCCCGATGATCGTGCCATTGGGCATCTGGATGAACGCCGGGTGCGGGTTGGGTCGCATGCCCAGCGCCCACGCCTGCTCGGCGAGCTTCTGGCTGGAGCGCAGGTCCTGGACCTGCGCCACCAACGCCGCCTCCTGGTAGCGCAGTTCGGCCTCCTGGGCCTGCAGCGTGTTCAGCGTCACCGACTGGGTCTGGATCGTGGTGGACAGCACCAGCACGCCGACCATGCCGCCACCGAGCAGCAGGGCGACGATCAGCACGAAAGGCAGCCGGGCCAACTGGCGGGTGCGCGTCGGGACCGCGCGCAGGGGCGTGGGCGCACCAGGTTGCGTGGTGGGGACGCCGATTGCGGCGGGCAGGGCGCTCATCGGTGCTCCTCGCTGCCCGGCACCCGACCGGGACGAACTCGTCGGACGGCGCGCAGCCGGGCGGACGCCGCGCGTGGGTTCTCGGCGACCTCGGTCGCGTCCGGCTTCTCGGCGCCCCGAGTGAGCGCCTCGAACCTGGCCAGCAGACCCTCGGGGACGACCGGCAGCCGCTCGGGCGCAGCGTCCCGGGTGGCGGCGGCGAACTGCTGCTTGACCATCCGGTCCTCCAGCGAGTGGTAGGCCAGCACCGCGCAGCGGCCACCGCCGCGCAGCCGGTCGAGCGCGGCCGGCAGCAGACCCGCCAGCGCGTCCAACTCACCGTTGACCTCGATCCGCAACGCCTGGAAGGTGCGCTTGGCCGGGTGCGATCCCCCACCGTGCCGCACGGCCGCCGGCAGCGCTGCGGAAATGACCTCCACCAGCCGGGCCGAGGTCGAGAAGGGCGCACGGTCGCGTTCGGCGACGATGGCGCGGGCGATCCGCTCGGCGTGCGGCTCCTCGCCGTGGCTGCGCAGGATGCGCACCAGGTCTGCCTGGCTCGCCGAGTTCAGTAGGTCGGCAGCGGTGAGGTCGGCTCGATCGTCCATCCGCATGTCCAGCGGGGAGTCGCTGGCGTAGGCGAAGCCACGGTCCCGGTCGTCGATCTGCAGGCTGGAGAGGCCAAGGTCGGCGAGCAGCGAGTCGATCTGCGTCACGCCGAGGTCGTCCAGTACCTCGGGCAGTTCGTCGAAGCGGGCCCGCACCAGATCAACCCGGTTCGAGTACGGCTCGAGCACCTCGGACGCGATCGCCAGCGCGTCGGCGTCCCGGTCGATGCCGATCAGGTGGGCATTCGGGTTGGCGGCAAGGATCGCGCTGGCGTGCCCCGCCATGCCGAGCGTCGCGTCCACGTGGATGGCGCCCGGTTCGGCCAGGGCGGGGGCCAGCAGGTCGATGATCCGCTGACGCATGACCGGCGTGTGCACCGCCCGGCCGTGCACGCCGGTGGCCAGCGGCGGGGCGGATGTGGGGTCGGTCGGCCGCACTGTGGCGGAACGCCCGTCAACACCCATGCCTATCCTCCGCGACGACCTCGGCTGTGACATCTGGTTTCAACCCGGACCCGACCTGCAATCACCTGGCACCGGGGAAGGTGCGCCAGGGTACTGCTGCCGGCCCGGATTGAAGCCGGACGGCACAGCGGTGGTTGGCCGAACCGAGTTGGGGTCCGCCCGATCACAGGATCGGGAAGAGGTCCTCGTTCAACTCGGCGAAAGCCGCCTCCTGCGCCGTGGAGTACGCCTCCCATGCCTGTGGGTTCCAGACCTCGACGCGATCCATGACGCCCACCACGACGAGGTCGGCCTCCAGCGCGGCATAGCTGCGCAGCGGAGCCGGAATGGTCACCCGGCCCTGCTTGTCGGGTACCTCGTCGCTCGCCGCCGAGCCCAACATGCGCTGAAAGCCGCGCACATCGCGGATCGTCGACGGAGCGGACGCCACCTGTCGGGTCTTCTCGAGGAAGGTCGCCACGGGGTAGATCGCCAGGGAGCGGTCCTGATTCCTGGTCATCACCAAGCCCGAGCCGAGTTCCTCGCGGAACTTCGCAGGCAGGAAGAAGCGACCCTTCTCGTCGAGCTTGGGCGTGTAGGTACCGAGGAACACCGGCACCACCCCCTTGGCTCCACGAGGAGGACCCATTCCTCCACTTCGCACCACTTTAACCCATTGGGCTCCACCTGCCCACCCCAGCGCGCGAGAATTCGACGCCAATTCGGCAGGGTTTGCCCACCACTGAACTGTTCGGCGCGATTGACCGATCCCGTTAGGATGAAGGCGCCCCACCCGCCTACCGAGGGGAACCAGGTTCAGTGGAAGCCCAACGCGTCGCCACTCCGGAACTCGATGTCGACAAGGTGCGCCAGACGACCGATGCCATGCACTCGGCCATCGGCAGCGTGATCGAGGGCAAGGACGACCAGATCGATCTGGCCATCCTGGTGCTCCTCGCTCGCGGACACCTGCTGATCGAGGACGTCCCGGGAGTCGGCAAGACCATGCTGGCCAAGGCGCTGGGACGCAGCATCGACTGCACCGTGCGGCGCGTCCAGTTCACCCCGGACCTGCTGCCGTCCGACATCACCGGTGTGTCGGTCTACAACCAGGAGTCCCGGGAGTTCGAGTTCAAGCCCGGCGGCGTCTTCGCCAACATCGTGGTCGGTGACGAGATCAACCGCGCGTCGCCGAAGACCCAGTCCGCCATGCTCGAGGCGATGGAGGAATGCCAGGTCAGCGTCGATGGCCAGACCCATCGGCTGACTGCCCCGTTCATGGTGGTGGCCACCCAGAACCCGATCGAGATGGAGGGCACCTATCCGCTGCCCGAGGCCCAGCGCGACCGGTTCATGGCGCGCATCGAGATGGGCTACCCCACCCGGACCGCAGAACTCGAGATGCTGGACGCCCACGGAGCCCAGGACCCGCTGGCCGCCCTGCGTCCGGTGACAGACGGCCCGACGCTGACCGACCTGTCTGCCAGCCTGGGCGCGGTCTACGTCTCCCCCGGCGTCAAGGAGTACATCGTCGACGTGGTGGCTGCCACGCGCTCCAGCACCGACCTGCGACTGGGTGCCTCGCCCCGCGCCGGGCTGCACCTGCTGCGCGCCGTCCGGGTACGGGCCGCCATGCAGGGACGCAACTACGTGATCCCCGACGACGTGCAACTGCTGCTCACCCCGGTGCTGTCCCACCGGGTGCTGCTCACATCGCAGGCGCGCCTGGCAGGACGGCAGGTGGCCGACGTCATCAGGGCGGCCGCCGCCCCGATCCGGCTGCCCCGGGGGGACTGAGCGTGCGGCTGTGGCGGCGTCTGACCCGTCGGGGGCGCATCGTGCTCGGGATCGGGTTGCTGCTCGCCGCCGCCGGGGTCCTGCTCGCCCAGCGGGACCTGTTCTGGCTGGGCGCGTTCGGGCTGATCCTCACCCTGGGGGCGCTGCTGATGGTGTCGTGGCCCATCCGCGGGTTGCGGCACGAACGCCTGCTGGCTGTGTCCTCGGTGCCGGTGGGCACCGAGATCCATGTGAAGTTGCGGCTGCAGACGTCCGGACGCGGCCCTGCCCGGCTGCTGCACTTCGAGGACGTCGTGCCGCCGTCGATGGGCATCCGCCCGCGGTTCGCCCTGTCGGGCCGGCTCTCGGCGGTCGGTGAGAACGTCGGGTATCGGCTGGTCGGCCAGCAGCGCGGCCGCTTCCGGCTCGGCCCGTTGCTGGTGCGCAGCCTGGACCCGTTCGGGCTGGCCCACAACGACATGGCGTTCGCCACCACCACCGAGATCGCCATCACGCCGCGGGTCCACCCGCTGGCCCGGCTGCAATCCGGGGCGGCCGGGGCCTCGGCCGAAACGCACAGCGCCCGGGCCGGGCTGGTCGGCCAGGACGACGTACTGGTGCGCGAGTACCGCCGTGGCGACGACGTGCGTCGCGTCCATTGGCGCTCGACCGCGCGCACCGGGCAATTGATGGTGCGCCGGGAGGAGCAGTCCTGGCAGCCGACCACCCGCCTGCTGATCGACAACCGACGCTCGGCACACGCCGGGCTGGGCAACCACGGCTCCTTCGAGTGGGCGGTTTCTGCGGCGGCCTCGGCGGGGCTCTCCCTGCTGGCCAGCGGCTCGACGCTGGAACTCGCGGCCGCTGACGGGCTGCGGCTGGGTCCGGACGCCGACCGCGCGGTGCGCAGTGCGCAGTTGCTGGACGAACTGACCGACATCCACCTGACCAGGGCTGACGAGTTGGACGCCGGTCTCGCCGCCGCCGGCGATGAGCAGCGTCCCGGTTCGTCCCTGCTCGCGATCCTGGGCCGCGTCAGCGAGTCGGACATCGCGCTCTTGCTGGACCAGCCGGGCGGTGGCTCCAGGCACGCCATCCTGCTGGAGGTCGATAGCTTCGCCGGCGACCCGGTTCACCCCGGTCAACCTGTTGGCTCAGGCCAGCCTGCTCGCTCCGCCCAGTCACAGCCGCGGACGAAAAGTGGATTCGCGGACGAAATGTCGTCCGCGAATGCACAGATCGTCCGCGGATCCAACCAGCAGGCAATGGCCGCCCGGCTGGTCGAACGGGGCTGGTCGGTGGTGGTGGCCAACGCCGAGACCTCGATCCCGGACGCGTGGGAGTCGCTCCGCTCCGCGACGGCGGGCCTGACGTGACCGGCAACTGGCGCAACACCATCGCCGTCGGGGTGGCGAGCTACCTCGCCATGCTCCCCGTGCTGCAACTGTCCAGCGATCTGCGGCTGCTGCTCGGCTCCCTGCTGGTGATCGCCGGGCTCCAGACGGTGGTTGGCCTGCTGCGGCACCGCTGGCCCGACACACCCGGGACGCTGGTCCAACTCGGCCTGTGGATTGTTGCGGTACTGATCGCCTGCTGGGTGGTCGGCGAACGCGAGGAGGACGACCCACGCTGGCAACCCATCGTGGACGTGGCGCAACAGGCCGCCCGGCAGATGTCCGAACAGAGCGCACCGATGACCCCGGGCGACCCCACGTTGGTCGTCCTGCTGGCCGCGATCGGTCTGCTCACGATCGTGACGGACGCGATCTTCGTCGCCGCCCGAAACGTGCTGCTCGCGCTGCTGCCACTGTTGGCCGGCTACATCAGCGCGATGGTGGTGCTGGATGACCCGGTAGCGATCTGGTCGTTCGTCGTGGTCGTGCTCGCCTGGTTGGTGCTGTTGGCGTCCCGCACGATCGACCACGAGCGGCGCTGGCCCCGCGGGCTGGTGCGCGGCGAGCAACTCACGCTGAACATGCCCAGCTTCCTGAACCTGGCCGCCTGGCTCGGCGTCCCGGCCCTGACACTGGCGCTGCTGGCCGGGATGGCGGTGTCAACCGAGGAACGCGACTGGTTGCCCGGCGGCGCCGGCGGCGGCACCGTCCAGCTGACCGACCCGAGCATCCAACTCAACGAGAACCTGCGCCGCCCAGAAGAGCGTCCGGTGATCAGCTACATCACCACCGCACCCGGTGGCGTCCTGCTGCGCAGCAGCGCGCTGACCTTGGTGGACGCGGGTGGCTGGCGCCAGATCGACATGTCGCTGCAGGCAGGCTTCCCCAACCGCGTCCCGGGACTGCCCTCGACCGCGAAGGAGGTCACCACACAAGTCACCATCGGTGAGTTCTCCAGCAACTACCTGCCTGCGCCGTACGCACCCATCGAGTGGGACGCCGAGGGCACCTGGGACTACGATCCCGCCTCGCTCACCGTGCTCAACGTCGACCGGGATCGGGACGCGGACGCGCTGGCCAACACCAGCTACACCGTGCTGAGCCGTAGTGCCGAACCCACCGCCGAGCAGATCCGGTTCGCCCGGGCGGGCAGCCCGCCGGACGGGGTTGCCGCCACCGAGGTCCCCGAGGGTGTGCCGCAGGTGATCGTGGACCTCGCCCAGCAGATCACCGCCGAGGCCGACACCGATGGCCTGCGCGCGGTCGCCCTGCAGGACTGGCTGCGTGACCCGACCCAGTTCAGCTACGACCTCGCTGCCCCGGAAGGCACCGGCTTCGACGCCCTGGTCAACTTCCTCACCGTCGACCGGCGGGGCTATTGCGTCCACTACGCGTCCTCGATGGCGCTGATGGCGCGCACCCTGGGCATCCCGTCGCGGGTGGCGATCGGGTTCACGGCCGGCGAACTGCAGCCCGATGGCAGTTGGCTGGTGACCTCGCACAACATGCATGCCTGGCCCGAGCTGTACTTCTCCTCGCTGGGCTGGGTGCGCTTCGAGCCCACCGTTTCGGTTGGTTCACCTCCGGCGTGGACTGACGTCCCCGATCCGAACGAAGAACCCACTCCCTCTGCATCGCCCACTCCCACTCAGGGACCGACGCCGAGCCTGGAACCCGATGAACCCAGCGAAGAACCGCTGCCACTACCCGGCGAATCCGCTGGTGCGACGCCGATCGACTTGCGCTGGCCGCTGGGAATCCTGGGCGCCCTGCTCGTGCTGGCACTGCCAGGATTGGCCCGCACGCTGCAACGTCGCGCCCGGCTTGGTCGAGGTGAGCCGCGCGCTCTGGTAGCGGGTGCCTGGCAGGAGTTAGAGGCGACCGCAATCGACCTCGGGCTGACCTGGCCGGACGCAACCCCGCGTCAGACCGCGGCCGCGTCCTGGCCCGAACTGGACGCCGACGGCCGGGCCGCCCTGCGCCGGGTCGCCCTGCTCACCGAACGGCTGCACTACGCACCCGCCCTGCCCGCCGAGGTGGCCGTCGCCGACGACGTGCGAACCATCAGTACGCAGTGGCGGACGGGCAGCACCAACTGGACGCGACTGTGGAGTCGCGTGGCCCCGAGGTCGCTGCTGATGGGGCTGACGAACCGCCCGGACTGAGCACCAGCAGCCGGGCGAGAACCCCTAGACTCCGGATCATGACGATCACCAAGCTATTGGTGGCCAACCGTGGCGAGATCGCGGTGCGGATCATTCGGGCAGCCAGGGACGCGGGTATTCCGTCCGTGGTGGCCTACGCAGATTCCGACTCCGCTTCGATGTTCGTCCAGCTGGCCGATGAGGCCTTCGCACTCAACGGGGCCACCCCGGCGGAGACCTACCTCAACCAGGCGAAACTGATCGAGATAGCCCAGCGCAGCGGCGCCGACGCCGTCCACCCCGGCTACGGTTTCCTGTCCGAGAACGCCGGGTTCGCCCAAGCCGTGCTGGACGCCGGACTGACCTGGATCGGCCCGCCACCGGCGGCCATCGAGGCCCTCGGCGACAAGGTCAAGGCCCGGCACATCGCCCAGGAGGTCGGGGCACCGCTGGTGCCCGGCACGGCCGACCCGGTCGCCGACGCCGACGAAGTCGTGGCGTTCGCCGAAGAACACGGCCTGCCGATCGCCATCAAGGCCGCCTTCGGCGGTGGCGGCCGCGGACTCAAGGTGGCCCGCCGGATGGAGGAGATCCGCGAGCTGTTCGAGTCGGCGACGCGCGAGGCGGTCACTGCGTTCGGACGCGGCGAATGCTTCGTCGAGCGCTACCTGGACCGGCCCCGGCACGTCGAGACCCAGTGCCTGGCCGACCAGCATGGCCAGGTCGTAGTGGTCTCCACCCGGGACTGCTCGCTGCAGCGCCGGCACCAGAAACTGGTCGAGGAGGCCCCGGCGCCCTTCCTGACCGACGAGCAGGTCACGCGGCTCTACGAGTCGAGCAAGGCGATCCTGCGTCGGGCCGGCTACGTGGGCGCCGGCACCTGCGAGTTCCTGGTCGGCACCGACGGCACGATCAGCTTCCTGGAGGTGAACACCCGGCTGCAGGTCGAGCACCCGGTCAGCGAGGAGGTCACCGGCTGGGACTTGGTGCGCTGGCAGTTCGACATTGCCCAGGGCGCCCACCTGCCGGACGCTGACCCGGTCGTCGTCGGGCATTCGGTCGAGTTGCGGATCAACGCCGAGGACGCAAGCCGCGGCTTCATGCCGGCCCCCGGCACGCTGACCCGCTGGCGTCCCCCGTGCGGCCCAGGCGTCCGGATGGACGAGGGCTACCGGCGCGGCATGACAGTGCCGGGCGCCTTCGACTCGCTGCTGGGCAAGCTGATCATCACCGGGCCCAACCGGGCCGAGTGCCTCAGCCGAGCACGCCGCGCGCTGGGCGAGTTCATCGTCGACGGCATGCCCACCGTGGTGCCCTTCCACAAACTGGTCTTGAACGACCCGGCATTCACTGCGGCCGACGGCCACTTCGGCGTCTACACCAACTGGATCGAGACCGAGTTCGCCGGCAACGTCGAGCCCTACGGCGGCGAGATCGGCGAGCCGGACGAACAGACGCCGGCCAAGGTGGTCGTGGTCGAGGTCAATGGGCGGCGGCTCGAGGTCAAGGTGCCGGCGAATCTCGGCGGTGGCGCTCCCCCCGCCAAGACGAAGAAGCCGGTGCGCCGGGCCCGCGGCGCCAAGGTGGTCGAGGCGTCCGGCGATGCCCTGACCTCGCCGATGCAGGGCACGATCGTCAAGGCCGCTGTCGCCGAGGGTGACACCGTCGCCGAG
Source organism: Brooklawnia sp. (assembly GCA_040767325.1). Classification (GTDB taxonomy): domain Bacteria; phylum Actinomycetota; class Actinomycetes; order Propionibacteriales; family Propionibacteriaceae; genus Brooklawnia. The sequence continues at coordinate 106,689 of JAXGOU010000002.1, forward strand.
GGTGACCTGGTGGTCGTGCTGGAAGCCATGAAGATGGAGCAGCCGATCAGCGCCCACCGCAGCGGTGTGATCCGCGAGTTGGTCGAACCAGGGACCCCCCTGGGTTCAGGCGACGTGATCTGCCACATCGTCGACGCCTGACCCGGACTCCGCGCGCAGGAACACCCGAAATCCTGATCAGCACCCGAAATCCCGATCCGCGCTCGAACACGCCCGGAAACACCCGAAATCCCGATCCGCGCCCCGGGTCTTGGGCGCATCCTTGGATCTCGGGCGCGGATTTCGTGGGCACCGAAGTGATGGGACCCCCAGACCGCGCCAGGGAGTCAGGCGATCCACGTCCGTCCTGACGTCCGCCCGCCCAGGGCCAGCTCGCGCTCGAGGCGTCGGGCGAAGGCGTAGCCGTCCTTCAAGTCGTCGTTGACCCACCGGATCACCCAGTAGCCCATCTGCCGGAGCCGGTTCTCCCTGCGCTTCTCGCGCATGACAGCATCGGACGCAGTTTCGCCAGCCCTCAGCAGGACGGATTGGTACTTCACCCGCCCGTCGAACTCGCCCAGGACTCCGCGCTCGAGCCATCCGAAATCACTCCGGGCGACCAAGGCCCCATCGGCGTCGTGGATCTCCACCTGCAGCTCAGGCAGTTCCAGATCGCACGCGATCATCCAGTACCGGCTTCGGGACTCCCCCACGCTCTCCGAAAGCGCATTGGCATGACGCGCAGCGAATCTCGCTTGCCCCACCCCACGCAGCCCGGTGATCTGGTCAGCCTTGGCAGCGAGTTCATCCGGCGTTGCACCCAGTCGCAGGCAGGCGTCCATGACGGCCAACGCCTCGTCCGCGTGCACCAGGCAGCTGAGATCCAGGGCGGTGCGGACCAGCCCAGTGACGGCCAACCCATCGAGGACCGCACAGTCCGCGTCCTCGAGAGGCGCCAGGTGACGGTGCACCCATCGGCTCGTCTTGCCCGACCCGCTGGATCGGGTGATGTGGACGCGTCCGAGCAGTCGCCAAGGGACCGGTAACCCCCAGACGATGCCCGCCGACACGTGGCTGAGAACGCTGTCGGGACGCAGCACCGGCATCGTGGTCGTGATCAGATCCCGGTGGCGCTGCTCTGGGGAATCGTCCTCGTGGCCGCCCGGCACGAAGCCGCCGTGCCGGATCCGTTCGAGCGAGCCTCGGCGTACCTGTGCTCGCACTTGATGGTCGCCCAGCCCTCGCTGGCGCAGTTGGGCGTATCTCATTGCATTCATGGGGCCCAGATTGGCCTCTGCGGACCGCGACTCCGAGTTATCCACAGGAACCCGTGTTGTCCGAGTCGCAGGTCTTGTTGTCCGGCCGAGGCCGGACAGAACGTGGTGATCCCAACGCCCGCCTGGTCGTGGGTGTTGGCCTGCAGGAGGGGACATTTCGTGCCGGCGGACGCGTCCGCGCCAGAATCCGCGACCGAGATCCAAGAATGCGCCCAAGACCCGGGGCGCGGATCGGGATTTTGGGGGTGAATTGGGGAGTTCGCGGGCAAATCGGGATCTTGCGCGCGAATCGGGATCTCGGGCGCGGATTCGGGTCGGGGGCGGATTGGGGTTGAGGAGCAGATTCAGGACCGGGCACTGGCCGGGAGGTCAGCCTGCTGCGCCATCATTGGACTGTGAACGACTGGACGGGGCATGCGGTGCTGCAGGTTGGCGTCCCGGAACTCGAGGACTGGATCATCGAGCGCACCCGGCACTACGAGCCCGCGTTGGTCAGCACAGACCCCGGCTTCCGGCATGCGCACATCACGGTCCTCGCGCCCATCGCTCGCTGGGACATGGCCGCGATCGCGCAGATCGCTGCGTCCACGGCCCCCTTCGACTTCACGCTGGCCCGCACCGGACTCACCCCCAGCGGCTGGATCAACCTGTGGCCGGAGCCGGACGCGCCGCTGCGTACATTGACCCAGCGCGCGATGGCCGCCCATCCGGACGTGGTGCCCTTCGGCGACCCGCGCCCGATGCCGCACCTGACCCTCGACAAGACCGGACCGGGCGTCAGCCTGGCGTCCACCACGGACGCGATCGCCGGGCTACTACCGCTGTACTGCCAGGCCGAGGCCCTGGAACTGGTCTGGTACGGCATGAACGACTGCCACCTGATCGAGCGCTGGGCGCTGACCGGCGCCGACCAGTTCACACCGACGAAGTGATCACCTTCATGTACTGGGCGCGCTCGAACGCGCCCGGATCCGGCACATTCGCCGCACTCATCGAGCCCTGCAACTGCCGCACCGACTCGTAGTCGTGCTCGACCAGCCAGGCCTCAAGCTCGGCCAGCATCCTGGCCACGTGGGAGGGGCCATGGTTCAACACTGCCGATGTCGTGCAGGCAACATTCGCGCCAACCAGCAGCGCCTTCAGCGCATCGAGCCCCGAGTGGACGCCAGACGTCGCGGCCAGTGACAGTTCCGGTTGTTGGGCGCGCAGGATGCCGATCCACCGCAGGGGTAGCCGCAGCTCATCGGGGGACGACAGGGCCAGTCGACTGGCCAATGACAAGGACTCCAGGTCGATCTCGGCGCCGTAGAACCGGTTGAACAGCACCAGGCCGTCCGCGCCGACCTCGACGGCCCGCCGCGCGAAACTGGCCAGGCCCGTGACATGCTGCGACAGCTTGACCGCCAGCGGCACCTCGATCTGGGCTCGCACCGCCGCGATGATCGACAGGTAGCGCTCCTCGACCAGCGCCGACGACTCGTCCGGGTCGGCGTTCACCGAGAACAGGTTCAACTCGATCGCATCGGCCCCGGCCTCCGCCAGCAAGCCCGCATACTTGGCCCAGTCGCCGGCCCGCGTCCCGTTGACGCTGGCGATCACCGGGATCTCCAGGTTCTGCTTGGCCTCGCGCACCAGCCGAAGGTGCCGGTTCGGGCCCAGGTCGTCCAGGTCGATGTCCGGAATCGGCGCGGACGCGAACTCAGCGAACTGCTCGCCGGCGTCCATCAGGTCGACCGCCGCCAGTTCCTCGGCCTCAGCCTCCTCCTGGAAGAGGCTCGGCAACACCACGGCCCCAACGCCGGCCTCCTGGAGTGCGCGCTGCGACTCGACGCGACCGGTCAGCGGGCTGCAGGACGCGACGATCGGGCTGCGCAACTCCAGCCCCAGGTAGCTGGTGGTCAGGTCGACCATGCTCACTCCCCTTCCTCGTCAGTCGCTGCGGCGGGCGGCTCCACCGCTGGGCCGGGTTCAGCTTCGGGCAGGCCAACCCGGTCACCCGGCAGGACGCGCTGCACCCCGGCCAACTGGCTGTAGTAGCGCCACCGCTCGTCAGCATCGGCCTGCGCCAACGCGAACAACTCTGCTGCCCGTTGCGGATTCGACCGCTTCAGCATCGCATAGCGTGCCTCGCTGCTCATGAAATCTGCGACCGAACCAACCGGTGCCTTCGAGTCGAGGTGCAGCGGCGTGCTGCCCTCTTCCTGGCTCGGGCGGAAGCGGTAGAGCGGCCAGTAGCCGGTGGCCACCGCGTCGGCCTGGTGGGTGAAGGAGGTCTGCATGTCGATCCCGTGCGCGATACAGGTCGAATAAGCGATGACCAGGCTGGGGCCATCCCACGCCTGCGCCTCCTGCAGCGCGCGGATGGTCTGCTGCTGGTTGGCACCCATCGCGATCTGGGCGACGTAGACGTTGCCATAGGCCTGGGCGATCATGCCGAGGTCCTTCTTCGGCGAACTCTTGCCGGCGGTGGCGAACTTGGCGGAGGCACCGCGTGGCGTGGCCTTGGACGCCTGCCCACCGGTATTTGAGTAGACCTCAGTATCGAGCACCAGCACGTTGACGTTGCGTCCGGAGCCAAGCACGTGGTCCAGGCCGCCATAACCGATGTCATAGGCCCAGCCGTCACCACCGACGATCCAGACCGACTTCTCCACCAGCTCATCGGCCAGGCTGGCCAGCGTGACGGCCCGCGGGTCGGGCACGTTGGCCAGCGCTTCGTCCAGCAGGGCGACCCGCTCGCGCTGGGCGGCGATGCCCGCCTCGTCCGACTGGTCGGCGTCCAGCAAAGCGGCGACCAGGTCGGCGTCCAGGTGCTCGGCCAACTCGCCAAGCAATCGGCGGGCCTGTGCATTCTGCTGTTCCCAGGCCAGCCGGACGCCCAGCCCGAACTCGGCGTTGTCCTCGAACAACGAGTTGCTCCAGGCGGGGCCGCGTCCGTCCGCGTTGGTGGTGAACGGGCTGGTCGGCAGGTTGCCACCATAGATCGACGAACACCCGGTGGCGTTGGCCATGATCAGCCGGTCGCCGAAGAGCTGGGTGAGCGTCCGAATGTAGGGGGTCTCGCCACAGCCTGAGCAGGCCAACGAGAACTCGAAGAGCGGTTCCAGCTGCGCGGCACCCTTGACCTGGTCCTGACGCACCAGCGTCCGATCGATCTCGGGCAGGCCGAGGAAGTATTCGAAGTTGGTCCGTTCGACTGCCAAGTGTTCGCGCCGCGGCTCCAGGTTGATCGACTTGTGCTTGACCTCGGTCTTCGAGCGGGCCGGGCAGATGTCGACGCAGATCCCGCAGCCGGTGCAGTCGTCCGGGGCCACCTGGACAATCAACTGGTGGTCCTGCAGTTTGCGGTCCTTGTAGAGCTTCGACTGGAAGCCCTCGGGAGCGTCCGCGAGGTTCTCGGCAGGCGTGATCTTGATCCGGATCGCCGAGTGCGGGCAGACGATCGCACACTTGCCGCAGTCGATGCACAGGCTCGGGTCCCAGATCGGGATCTCCTCGGCGATGCCGCGCTTCTCGAACTTCGCCGTGCCGCTCGGCCAGGTGCCGTCCACCGGCATGGCGCTGACCGGCAGCAGGTCGCCCTCGCCGCGCAACATCACAGCGGTCACCTGCTTGACGAAGTCCGGTGCCGATTCGGGCATCGGCGGCATCCGGTGCAGTGAACCGGACGCGTCTGCCGGTACCTCCAGTTGCCACAGCGCTGCGACCGCCGAGTCGATGGCCGCGAAGTTGCGCTCGACGATGGTGCGTCCGCGCTTGCCATAGGTCTTCTCCACCGAAGCCTTGATCCGGGCCAGCGCCTGTTCGCGCGGCACGACGCCCGACAGATAGAAGAAGCAGGGTTGCATGACGGTGTTGATCCGCTTGCCCAGCCCGGCCGCCTGGGCCACCTCGGCGGCGTCGATAACCCAGACCTTCAGGTCGCGTTCGATGACCAGTCGCTGCACCTCGACCGGCAACTCGTCCCAGGTTCGATCCCCGTACGGCGAATTGAGCAGGACGACAGCACCCGGCTTGGCCAGGTCGAGGGTGCGCATCTGCGCCATCAGGTCGAACTGGTGCACCGCGACGAAGTCGGCCTGGTCGATCAGGTAGGCGGAGTTGATCGGCTGGTCACCGAACCGCAGGTGGCTCACGGTGGTGGCCCCGGACTTGCGCGAGTCATAGACGAAGTAGCCCTGGGCGTAACGGCCCTCGTCCGAGCCGATGATCTTGACCGTGTTCTTGGCGGCACCAACAGTGCCGTCCGAGCCAAGGCCGTAGAAGACGGCGGTCAGGGCATCGGATTGCAACCGGAAGTCTTCGGGGACCGGCAGCGATAAGTGGGTGACGTCATCGTTGATGCCCACGGTGAACCGTGGTTTGGGTTCGGGGCGAGCCAGTTCGGCGAACACCGCCGCCGCCATCGCCGGGGTGTATTCCTTGCTGGACAGGCCATAGCGGCCGCCGATCAGCTTCGGCATCCCGGACGCGAAGTGGGCCGAGTGCTCGGCTGCGGCGATCATGACGTCCGCGAAGAGTGGCTCGCCAGCACTGCCCGGCTCCTTCGTCCGGTCCAGCACCGCGATCGACCGCACGGTCGCCGGCAATACTGAGATCAACTCAGTAGCCGGGAACGGGCGGTACAGCCGCAGCGTGACGGCGCCCACCTTCTCACCACGGGCAACGAGTTCGTCGACCGCCTCGCACGTGGTCCCCCAGGCCGAGCCGAGGACGATGACCACGCGCTCGGCGTCCGGTACTCCGTGGTACTCAGCGATCTGGTAGCGCCGTCCGGTGCGTTCGGCGAATTCGTCGAAGACCTCGGCCACCACCGACGGCACCGCGTCATGGAAGAGGTTCGCCGCCTCCCGGGCCTGAAAGAAGACGTCCGGGTTCTGGGCGGTACCTCGAATCTGCGGAGCGTCCGGGGTGAGCCCGCGCGCCCGGTGGGCCAGCACGTCGTCCTCGCGCACCAGGGCGCGCAGGTCGTCGCGGCTGAGCAGTTGGATCTTGTTCTCCTCGTGGCTGGTGCGGAAGCCATCGAAGAAGTGCAGGAACGGAACTCGGCTGCGCAGCGTCGCGGTGTGCGCGACCAGCGCAAAGTCCTGGGCTTCCTGGACGCTGGCCGCGGCCAGCATCGCCCAACCGGTCATCCGGCAGCCCATCACGTCCGAGTGGTCACCGAAGATGCTCAGCGCGTGCGTGGCGATGGTGCGGGCCGCGACATGGATAACCGCGGGGGTGAGTTCGCCCGCGATCTTGTACATGTTGGGGATCATCAGCAGCAGGCCCTGGGACGCGGTGAACGTCGTACCCAGCGTGCCCTTGGTCACCGCCCCGTGCAGGGCGCCGGCGGCACCGGCCTCCGACTGCATCTCGACGACCTCGGGCACCGCTCCCCAGATGTTCGTGCGTCCGGACGCGCTCCAGGCGTCTGACGATTCGGCCATCGCCGAGGAGGGGGTGATCGGATAGATCGCGATGACTTCGCTCAAGGCGTGCGCCACGCGGGCCGCCGCCTCGTTGCCATCCATCGTTGCCCACTCAACCAATTCCGTCACGCCCTCCAGCCTCCCACACCCAGATGAAGCTTCTGCGAATCACACATGTGGTGAGCACGTGCCCTGCCACGACCCAGCGTCAGACCAGGAAGCGGTAGAACGGGCTGTCCGGATCGACCGTCTCGACCTGGATCCGGGACGCGTCCATCCGCTCGAGCAGCGCCGGCAGGCTGGCCGGGTCGCCAAGTTCGATGCCCACCAGGGCAGGCCCGACATCGCGGTTGCTGCGCTTGACGTACTCGAAGTGCGTGATGTCGTCGTCCGGGCCGAGCACCTCGTCCAGGAAGCGGCGCAGCGCGCCGGGCTCCTGCGGGAAGGAGACCAGGTAGTAGTGCTTGCGTCCCTCGAAGACCAGCGAGCGTTCGACGATCTCGGCGTACCGCGAGACGTCATTGTTGCCGCCCGAGACAATCGCCACCACGGTCTGACCGGGCGCAACATGCACCTGACTACGCAGGGCAGCGGACGCCAGTGCCCCGGCCGGCTCGGCGATGACGCCGTCCACCTGGTAGAGGTCGAGCATCTCGGAGCAGATCTGGCCCTCGGCGACCGTCGCCCACTCGCAGCCCTTCGCCTTGATGATCGGCAGCGTGAGGGTGCCCGCGGTGCGGACCGCCACCCCGTCGGCGAAGGTGTCGATGGTGTCCAGGCGCACCGGGCCACCGGCCCAGATCGCCGCCTGCATGCTGGCTGCCCCGGCCGGCTCGATGCCGATCACCCGGGTGGCCGGCCAGCGCTCGCGCAGCCAGGCCAGGCAACCGGCCAACAATCCGCCGCCACCCACGGGCACCAGCAACACGTCAGGCGCCTGTCCGAGTTGGTCCACGATCTCGACCGCCACCGTGCCCTGGCCGGCGATCGTGCGCAGGTCGTCGAAGGCATGCACCCGCACCGAGCCGCGCTCGGCAGCCTCGGCGTCCGCGGCGGCCGCCGCCTCGTCATAGGTGTTGCCGACGAAGACCAACTCCACCCACTCGCCGCCCAGCGCGAGCATCCGGTCGCGCTTCTGGCGCGGGGTGGTGGTCGGGCAGAAGACCCGGCCCTTGATGCCCAGTCGCGCGCAGGCATACGCGACGCCCTGACCATGGTTGCCAGCGGACGCGCAGACCACGCCGGCGGCGCGTTCGGTGTCGGACAACGTGCTCATGAAGTGGTAGGCACCGCGCAGTTTGTAGCTGCGCACCGGTTGCAGGTCTTCGCGCTTGAGCAGCACCTCGGCACCGGTCAGGTCGCTGAGCCGGTCGTTGCGCAGCAGTTCGGTGCGTCGGGCGACCCCGGCCAGGTTGGCGGCGGCGGCCTCGATGTCAGCGGCGGTCAACATCACCCCGCCATTGTGTCCCATCACAGGCATCAGCGGTCGCCGACTTCCACCTGGTCGGGGTGCGAACCGATCCGCTGACCACGGTCGAGCCCATCGATCCGGGCCATCTGGTCTGCGTCCAACTGGAAGTCGAAGACCTGCGCGTTGCTGGCAATGCGCTGCGCGTCCAGTGACTTGGGAATCACCACCAGGCCACGCTGCAGGTGCCAGCGGATGATCACCTGCGCGGGAGTCCGGCCGAGTTCGTCGGCCAGGGCGATGACCACCGGATCGGCCAGGCATTGCGCGCGGCCGAGCGGTGACCAGGATCCGGTCACGATTCCGAGACTGGAGTGCAGTTCGACCAAGTCGCGTTGCGGGAAGTACGGATGGATCTCGATCTGGTTGAGCCGTGGCGTCATGCCGGAGTCGTCGATCACCGCCTGCAGGTGCTCGGGCTGGAAGTTGGACACGCCGACGGCCCGGGCACGGCCGTCGGCCTCGAACTCGAGCATGGTCCGCCAGGTGGCCCGGTAGTCGGTGGTGCGCGCCATCGGCCAGTGGATCAGGTACAGGTCGATGCGGTCCAGGCGCAGGTCGGCCAGGCTGCGGGCGAAGGCAGCGCGTGCATCGTCCGGGTCGTGGACGGGATTGTTCAGCTTGCTGGTGATGAAGACCTCGTCGCGATCCAGTCCGCTGTCCGCGATCGCCCGGCCCACCTCGGCCTCGTTGCCATACATCGTGGCGGTGTCGATGTGCCGGTAACCGGCGTCCAACGCGGTCCGCACCGCTTGGTAGGCGTCCTGCGGGCTGATCTTGTACGTCCCGAACCCGAGTTGCGGGATCTCGACTCCGTTGCTGAGCGTGGTCACCCCACCAGAGTACTGAGCGCCTCCCCCACCGGGGTGTCCAAACGGACGTGGGCCAGGTCGTCGGCCCGCGTCGCGCCATGGTTGATGACGACGATCGGTTTGCCCGCCTTGGCCATCTGCCGGGCGAACCTCAGCCCGGACATCACGGTCAGGCTGGAGCCGGCGACCAGCAGCGCGTCGGCGGCATCGCACCAGGCCGTCGCAACTGCTGCCCGATGCCGCGGCACGGACTCGCCGAAGAAGACCACGTCCGGCTTGAGCACCCCACCACAGATCTCACAGTCAGGAACCACGAAGTCGGCCCAGTGGTCGACCTGGGCGTCTGCGTCCGGACGCAGTTCGGCATGCTCCAGCACGCGCATCACCGCGACGTCCGGGTTAAGTTCAGCGAGCCGAACTTGCAGGTCGCTTCGGCTGCTCAGTGCGCCGCAGCCCAGGCAGATCACGTCGGACGACCTGCCGTGCAGCGTGATCAACCGGCGGGATCCGGCCGCCTCGTGCAGCCCGTCCACGTTCTGGGTGATCACCCCCACCAAGGGACCCGGGACGCCCGTCCCCTCCCAGCGGGCCAGCGCATCATGCGCCTGATTGGGTGCCATTCGCGACAGATGTGCCCAGCCCTGGAAGTTGCGCGCCCAATACCGCCGGCGGGCCATCTCGCTGCCAACGAACTCCGAGAAGAGCATCGGCGTCGCACGGACCGCTTCGGGGCCCCGGTAGTCGGGCACGCCGGACGCCGTGGACACCCCCGCTCCGGTGAGCACCACAACGCTGCTGGCTTCGGCGAACACCCGCGCAGCATCGGCCAGACTGCCCTTGAGATGGGTGCTGGGCTGCCACTGGGCCGTTGCGCGCGCGGGAGACACATCAGCCAGCCTAAGCGGCATGCCAAGCGCTACTTTCGTCCCCGGGATGCGGTTCAAACGGCAACCATCACGTAGACTCGCCCGAAAGGTGAGCTGGGAAGTCTGGTCAGCCGCGGCGAAGCAGCCGTGACGTCAACGAACGATCGGATGCCCATGCCCGACCGCATCGCCCGGATCAACAACCTGCTGCGCACCGAGTCGATCGGCGGCATCCTGCTGCTGATCGCCGCCGTCCTGGCCCTCATCTTCGCCAACTCCGGGCTGGCCGACTTCTACTTCAACACCCGCGGCACGTACCTCGGCGGCGAGGTGTTGGGCCTGAACCTGCGGTTGTCGATCGGGCACTGGGCCGCCGACGGCCTGCTGGCCATCTTCTTCTTCATGGTCGGGCTGGAACTGAAGCAGGAGTTCGTGGCCGGCGACCTGCGCAATCCGCGTCGGGCGTTGGTGCCCGTGGCGGCGGCGTTCGGTGGCGTGGCCGTGCCGGCGATCATCTACACGATCGTCAACTGGGGCAACGGTGAGGCGCTCAATGGTTGGGCGATTCCCACGGCGACCGACATCGCGTTCGCCGTCGCGGTCTTGGCAGTCGTCGGCTCGCACATGCCGCTGGCGATGCGCACATTCCTGCTCACCCTGGCCATCGTGGACGACCTGATCGCGATCACCATCATCGCGATCTTCTATGCCTCGGACGTGAACTTTGGCTTCCTGCTCGGCGCCCTGGCGGTGGTCGCCCTCTATGGCTTCATCGCCAACAAGTCCGAGCGCTGGTTCCGCAACAACCTGCACATGTCGTGGGTGCTGCTGCTGCCGATCGGCATCGTGGCCTGGGCGCTGCTGCTGAACTCGGGCATCCACGCCACCATCTCCGGCGTCCTGCTCGCCTTCACGCTGCCGGTGCACCCGCGCGGCGAACAGGACCGCGACGCGGGGCTGGCCCACCTGCTCGAGCACTACATCCGGCCGCTGTCGGCCGGGGTATGCGTGCCGATCTTCGCCTTCTTCTCCGCCGGGGTCGCGGTGGGCGGGGTATCCGGACTGGCTTCGGCGATGGGATCGACCATCGCCATGGGCATCATCATGGGGCTGGTGCTGGGCAAGATCATCGGCATCACCGGGACGACCTTCCTGCTGACCCGCTTCAAGGGCATCGAACTGGACGCCGAGTTGCGCTGGATCGACATGATCGGCCTGTCGGCGCTGGCCGGCATCGGGTTCACCGTCTCGATGCTGGTCTGCGAACTGAGCTTCGGTCAGGGCACCGAACTCGACGGGGTCGGCAAGGTGGGCATCCTGTCGGCCTCGCTGTTCGCGGCAATCCTGGGGGCCATCGTGGTCACCCCGCGCAACCGCTACTACCGCAGTCTGGATCGCCGCGAATCCCTCGACCCGGACGCCGACGGCATCCCCGGCGTCGTCGAGGTGCACGACTGAGCATCGGGCGACCAAGCTCCCCGAACCGGCCACCAGCGCGCTTTGTCGTCCGTAGGCTGACAGCACCAGCACACGTCGATGACCCAAGGGAGTGTCATGTACGAGCAGTTGTTGTCGCCCATCAAGATCCGCGGCCTGGAGTTGCGCAACCGGATCGTCTATCCGGCCATGGGCACCAAGATGGCGACGCAGGACAAGGTGGTTACCGAGCAACTGATCAACTACCACCTGGCTCGCGTCGAGGGCGGCTCGGGACTGAACTTCCTCGAGGTGGCCAGTGTGCACGCCGCCTCGTCGCCCGCGAAGTTCGTCTCGGTGGCCGAAGACCGATTCCTGCCGATGCTGACCAAGTTCAACGAGGTGCTGCACAACGCGGGCGGCGCCACCGGCGTCCAGCTTTGGCTCGGCGGCTTGGCGGTCGCATCAGACCCGACGGCTAGGATCATGACTCCCAGCCCGCTGCCGCTGAGCGCGGAGTACACGGTGCCGGGCATGACCTTGGAGGACATCGAGGCCTGCATCGACAGCTTCGCGCAGGCGTCCCGCCGGTGCGTCGAGGCCGGCTTCGACACGGTCGAGTTCCACGCCGCCCATGGGTACACGCCGCACATGTTCCTGTCTGGTGGCCTCAACCAGCGCACCGATGAGTACGGCGGCTCGTTGGAGAATCGTGCCCGGTTCCTGCTGCGCATCATCGAGGCGATCCGCAGCCAATTGCCCGAGGACATGCCGCTCTTCATGCGCGTCGACGCCCAGGACGACTACCTGGCCGGAGGGCTGACCACCGAAGAGGTGATCCAGTTCTGCAAGTGGGCCGGAGCAGCAGGCGTGGATGTGCTGGACGTCTCACGCGGCAACCTGTTCGGCGCCGGGGTGAAGTACGAGGTGCCGTCCATCGACCTGCCCCGCGGGTTCAACGTGGCCAACGCCGCCCGGGTGAAGCGCGAAACCGGGATGCTCACCATGGCCGTCGGCCGCATCAACCGGGCAGATCAGGCCGAGGAGATCCTGGCCAGCGGCAAGGCGGACCTGGTGGTGATGGGTCGCGCGCAACTGGCCGATCCGGAGTTCGTCAACAAGGTGGCCACCGGACGCGAGGATGAGATCGTCTACTGCATCGGCTGCAACCAGGGCTGCTTCGACGGCTTCGTCGCCCCTGACATGCCGCACATCACCTGCCTGCGCAACCCGGCCGTCGGTCTGGAAAGCGAGTTCCAGCTCGAGCCGACGGCCGATCCCAAAGTGGTCTACGTGGCCGGCGGCGGGGTGGCCGGCATGGAGGCGGCCACGCTGCTGCACCGTCGCGGCCACCATCCGGTGGTCTTCGAGTCAACGAACCAACTGGGTGGCCAGTTCCTGCTCGCCGGGATGGCGCCACGGAAGGCCGAGATGCGCGAGGCCGCCATCGCAATGGGCCGGACGCTGGTCAAGGAGGGTGTGGAGGTGCGGCTGCACGACCGGCTTACCCCCGACCGGCTGGATGGTGCCGACGCGCTGATCATCGCGACCGGGGCCAGCCCGATCATGCCCAGCTTCCCCGGACGCGACCTGCCGAACGTCTACGACTCCCATGACGTGCTCAGCCAGACCGTCTTCCCGACCGGACGCGTCGTCGTCATCGGCGGCGGCCTGGTGGGGCTCGAAGTCGCCGAATACCTGGCCGGCCGGGCCGACTCGGTCACCGTGCTCGAGATGCTGGGCGCGGTCGGTGAGGACATCGGCCAGATCCGCAAGATCAGCGTCATGGAGGAACTGGCCGGGGCCGGCGTCCAGTTGATCCCCGGGGCCACCTGCGAGGAGATCACCCGGAGCACCGTGGTCTACACCCGCGAGGGCCAGACCGAGGAAGTGCCCTATGACACTGTGGTGATCGCCATCGGGTCGCGGTCGCGGCCGACTGGGCCACTGGCCGATCGCGCCGCCGAACTGGGCATCCCGTGCTACGTGATCGGGGACGCCAAGCAGGCCCGACGTGCCATCCAGGCCATCAAGGAGGCCACCGAAGTGGCCCTGGCCATCGACTAACCGGCCGACGAGGAGGATCGTCAGCAACTGACCACGATTCGGGCTAGCCGATCGGCGCCCACTCGGGTCCGGTCACGCCCAGTTCGTCGTCCAGCTTGCGGAACATCGGGGTCGGCTTGTCCAGCGGGGTGCCGACGACGATCGGCCGGGACTCCCAACGGGCCTGCTCGGACGCGTAGTCGCCGGTCAGCACCGGGTAGCCCTGCGTCCCCTCGCCTTCATCCACCATGCGGATCTCGGGCTGGGCAGCCCAAACGCCCTCACCGCCGAGCATCTCGAAGACCTTCTGCGCGGCATGCGGCAGAAACGGGGTGAGCAGGGTGTTGGCGTCCTGAACCACCTGCAGGGCGACGTGCAGCACGGTGTCGCGCCGGTCCGGGTCCTCCTTCATCTTCCACGGCTCGGTCTGCGAGAGGTACTGGTTGGCCAGCGACACCACGCGCATCGCCTCGCTGATCGCCTGCTTGAACTTGTGGTGCTCCAGCAGGTCGCCGACCGCGCCGAAAGCGGCCCTGGACGCGTCCAGCAGTTCGCGATCGACATCAGTCAACTCATGGGCCGGCGGGACGGCGCCGTTGTTCTTGTTGGCCATGGAGATCGACCGGTTCACCAGGTTGCCCCATTCGTTGGCCAACTCGGTGTTGTTGCGGCGGACGAACTCATCCCAGGTGAAGTCGGTGTCGCGCGACTCCGGGCCGGCAACCGCGATGTAATAGCGCAGCGGGTCGGGCCCGAACTCGCGCAGGAAGTCACCGACATAGATCACGTGGCCGTGCGAGGTATCGACCTTCGAACCACGCATGGTCAGGAACTCGCTGGAGACCACCTCAGTCGGCAGGTCGAGCACGCCGAACCAGTCGCTGGGGGTACCGCCACGGCTGGCCTGGCCATTGGCGCCGAGCAGCATCGAGGGCCAGATCACCGAGTGGAAGACGATGTTGTCCTTGCCCATGAACATGTAGCAGCGTGCGTTGCCGTCGGTCCACCACTTGCGCCAGGCCTCCGGATCACCGGTGCGCTTGGCCCATTCGATGGACGCCGAAAGGTAGCCGGTGACCGCGTCGAACCAGACGTAGATGCGCTTCAGGTCCTCGTCCGACCAGCCTTCGACGGGGATCTTGACGCCCCAGTCCAGGTCACGGGTGATGGCGCGCGGCTTGAGTTCCTTGACGTAGTTGTACGAGAAGTTCAGGACGTTGGGCCGCCAGTCGGTGCGGCTGTCCAGCCACGCGTTCAGTTGGTCGGCGAAGGCGGGCAGGTCGAGGAAGAAGTGCTTGGTCTCCCGGAACTCCGGGACCTCGCCGTTGACGCGGCTGTGCGGGTCGATCAGGTCGCTCGGATCCAACTGGTTGCCGCAGTTGTCGCACTGGTCGCCGCGTGCATAGGCAAACTTGCAGATCGGACAGGTGCCCTCGATGTAGCGATCGGGCAGGGTGCGTCCGGTGGACGGCGAGATGGCACCCAACTGGGTGTGCTCGACGATGTAGCCGTTGTCGTACAGCGAGCGGAACATCTCCTGCACCACTTCGGCGTGGTTGCGCGTGGTGGTGCGGGTGTACAGGTCGTAGCTCAGCCCCAGGCCCTGCAGGTCCTCGACGATGATCTGGTGGTACTTGTCGGCTGCGGCCTGCGGCGTCAGACCTTCGGACTCGGCCTTGACCTGGATCGCGGTGCCGTGCTCGTCCGAGCCGGAAACCAGCACTACGTCGTGGCCCGACATTCGCATGAACCGCGCGAAGACGTCCGAGGGCACTCCGAAGCCGGAGACATGCCCGATGTGACGGGGCCCGTTTGCGTAGGGCCAGGCAGCGGTAGCGAGGATGTGAGCGCACATGGGCCACAGTCTAGGGGGATGGACCCCGATGGCTCGATTCGGTCAGCCCTTGTGCGGCACCGGGGTGCCCTGGGCGAAGAGCAGGCGCCAATGCCCGTCCAGACGCTGCCAGACCGAACTGCGCAACCATTCCGAGTGCGCCGAGACCGCGCGCCAGCGCAGCAGGATGACGTCGTCTGCGAGCCGCTCCGAACCGATCGGCTCGTAGCGCACCCGGATCGGCATCGGCGCGATCTCGGCGAGCAGCCGGTTGCGCGTCCAGATCCGGCCGGACGAACCGAACTCGGTGAACTGGGGGTGCAGCAACTGCCGCACCCGCGCGGTGTCCTGCCGGACGCGATCGCTGAGCAGTTCCTTCTCAAGTGCGACAACCGTCGCCAGGTCGTCATTGATCGGCAGCGGGACCAGCGTGTCGAAGAGGTCTGGTTCGGACGGGACGGGTTCGAAGTTCCTGACCGGCACCACCTGGGCCGGACGCGTCGTGCCGCGGAAACCGGGGCCCGCGTCCACCGTGGTGCCCTGCTGGTAGGCGGTCGCCGCAGCCCGGGCCCGGGCATCGGCGGCTTCATTCATCTCGTGACCGGCA
This sequence comes from Brooklawnia sp., assembly GCA_040767325.1. GTDB lineage: Bacteria > Actinomycetota > Actinomycetes > Propionibacteriales > Propionibacteriaceae > Brooklawnia. The sequence goes on from JAXGOU010000002.1 coordinate 122,408, forward strand.
TGGCCCTTGACCCATTCGAAGCTGACGTCGCGTCCAACCAATGCCTGGTCGATGGCCTGCAGCAATTCCAGGTTGAGCACCGGCTTGCCGTCCGCCTTCTTCCAGCCCTTGCGTTTCCAGCCGGCCATCCACTTGGTGACCGAGTTGATCACGTACTGGCTGTCACAAAGGATGCGCAGTGGCTCGTCGGGCACCGATGCGGTGGAGCGCAACAGGTCGAGCACGGCCTGCAGTTCGCCCATGTTGTTGGTGCCCACCCGCCAACCACCGGCGGCCCAGCAGTCATCGGAGATGTACCACGCCCAGCCGGCGGGCCCGGGATTCGACAGGGAGGACCCGTCTGCGGCTGCCACGATCACGAGGCGAACTCTACCCGCGCACTGCCCCCATGGCGTCGGTGACGGCCGCCGCGGTCGCCGTCCAGCCGGCCGGCAACGGGTGCATGAACTCCATCAACTCGTGGGGCCCGAAGGGCGGCACGATCCAGGAGTTCGACACGTCGGCCGCAATCCGCGGGTCGAGCCCGTGGTCGCCCCAGTACGGCTTGGCCTGGACGAATTGGAACCCATCGGTGCCGTACCGCAGGTTCAGGTCCGCGATCAACTGCTGTTGGGTCTGGTCAAGTTGGGTCTGCAGGTCGGCGAAGACGGCGCCGGCGTCGTACCAGCCGGCGGGTCCCTCGGGCAGGACGTAGCTGGTGCGGTCCAGCAGCATCGGGTAGCTGACCAGGTAGATGGTCGCATTGCCGCCGGAGCGTTCGTAGGCCTGCGCCAACGCCTCCGCGGTGCGCAGCCCAACGTCGGGAATCCCCGCGGACACGGCGGTCAGCGCGTCCTGACAACCCCAGGCCTCGCGTGCGATCACGCAGTTGATCACCGCATTCAGGAAGCCCAGGTCGTTGCCGCCGATGGTCAGCAGGATCACATCGGTGTCGGCGGTCACCGAGTCCAGTTGTGGTGCCGCCATCAGGACGCACTCCACGGTCGCGGTGTAGAGCCAGGTCGTGGGCGCGGGAGCCACCGCCTGGTAGCGCCAGTGGAGGTCGGGTGCCGGGGTCGCGCCGCACAACTGATCGGCCTGTGCGCGCCGCAGGAACTCAGCGGGCCGGTCTGCAACAAGGCGCGCGCCATGATGTACGTCTTCGTCACTGACTTGCGCCAGCCCAGGTCCCGTGGCTGCGTCAGGTCGGCGATCTTGCCACCCGAGCACGCCACGTCGGTGTAGTCCATCCCGAAGGTGGCCGCCACCTGGGCGCCGTAGTTCGTCGACGAACGCCAACAGTCGCGCTCCAGGTAACTGCCGGCGCCGTTGCCGGCGGAGTAGGAATCACCCAACTGGACCACGCTCGCGACGTCGGCGCGCGCTGGCGTCGCGAAACCGGGCAGGATGACCAATGTCAATGCGAGAACAACGCCCCACAATCCCCGTTTGTGCACGTTCGATACATTTGTGCATCGAATTGGGAATGACGCTGATCAGCGCTCCAGATTCTGCGGCCCAAAGGCCATCGGCAACAGCTCTGCCATGGTCCGCACCCCGTCCGGGCCAAGCACCTGCAGCTCCGGGCCGCCGTGCTCCCACAGCAACTGCCGGCAGCGTCCGCAGGGGGTGATCACCTCGCCGTCCCGGTCGACACAACAGAACGCCACCAACCGCCCGCCACCCGATGCGACCAGCTCGCTGACCAGGCCGCACTCGGCACACAGCACGACGCCGTAGGCAGCGTTCTCCACGTTGCAGCCGCGCACCTCGCGTCCGTCGTCGACGATCGCAGCGGCGCCGACCGGGTAGTTCGAATAGGGCGCGTAAGCCCGCTCGGTCATCTGGTGGGCGCGGGCGCGCAGCGCGTCCCAATCGATCTGGGGCATCGGCTACTCGCCCTGCAGGGCCCGGACCTCGACCTCGTTGCCGCAGGCCGCGGACGCACGAGCGCCCAGATCTTCGGCTTCGGCGTCGGTATCGGCCTCGACGATCCACAGGCCACCCATGGCCGGGGCCTGGCCCAGCAGACCATGGCGGACCACCGGCTGGTCACCGCGCCCATCAACGCAGATCGCGGATTCGGGCGGGGTCAGCCCGCCGACGAAGACCAGCCGGCCCTCGTCTGACAGTTGCTCGTTGAACGCGGCCACTCGTGCGAAGGCCTCGAACATCTCTTCTTCGGAGTCGTAGGGACCCGTCGGCGAATCGCTGTGGGTGCCCCAAACGCTCAACAGGTATTGCGCCATCGCCATCTCCCGGGGTCAGTTCGGATAGTTCTGGCCGCTCGCTGCGGGCGCGCGGACCTTTCCGACGATACCCGCCACGGCTACCAGCGTCACCAGATAGGGCAGCAGCAACAGCAGTTGGGAGTTGATCGGGGTGCCCAGGGACTGGACCTGACCGGCCAACTGCATCACGAAGCCGAAAGCCAGGGCGGCGGCGGCCGTGGGCAGCGGACGCCAGCGTCCCATGATGAGCGCAGCCAGCGCGATGAAGCCGTAGCCAGCAGTGATGCCCCGGGTGAACTGGCCGACGGTGGCCAGGGTGAAGAAGCAACCGCCGAGGCCGGCCAGCAGCCCACCGGCCAACAGGGCCTGCCAGCGGACTCGTTGCACACCCACCCCGGCGGACGCGGCGGCGGCCGGGTGCTCCCCCACCGCCCGCAGCCGCAGCCCCCACTTGGTGCGGAAGACCAGCAGCCACACCAACGGCACCGCGGCCGCCGCTATCCCGGCCAACACCCAGCGGCTGAGCACCGGGGACGCATTGAGCCGCAACGGGTCCGCGACCAGGATCTGCGCGAGCCAGAACCCCGTCAACCCAGCGGCGAGCAGGTTCATCGCGATGCCGGCCATCACCTGCTCGACCGCCAGCCGGATGGTCAGCCACCCGAGCAGTGCCGAGGTCGTCATCCCCGCGGCCATGCCGGCCAGCAGGCCGAGCACCAGGTTGTCGGTCAGCGACGCAACAACCACGGACGCGAACCCGGCCAGCAGGAACTGCCCCTCGATGGCGATATTGACCACGCCCGAGCGCTCACAGAGCAGCCCACCCAACGCGCCGAGTACCAGCGGGGTGGCGTAGGCCAGCGATCCCGCGAATTGGGTGGGGATCTGGAAGGGCACCGCAGCGTCCGCTGCAGCCCACCCGATGAAGCCCACGACCAGGCTGGCCAGCCCCACCAGCGGGGACCAGCGGCGTCCGGCGATGGTTGCGACCAGACTGATGAGCGCGCCACCACCCACCAGCACTATTCCAGGCAGGCGAACGGGGGGCAGCCGCTCACCGGCCAACTGGGAGGACAGCGCAAACGCTGCGTCCCCACGGGTGAACAACGCCAGGCCCGCCAAGAGCACGGTGCACACCAGGGCCAGCCCGCGATGCCTCATCGATCGGCCCTCCCGAGCAACCGGGGCACCGCGACGACCAGCACGATGACCGCCTGGATGACGGTGGCCAGGTCATAGGGGGTGTCGGCCAGAGTTTGCATGGTCAAGGAGCCGGCCCGCAGGCCGCCAACGAAGATGCCGGCCGCGACAACGCCCAACGGATGGCTGCGTCCGAGCATTGCCACCGTGATCGCGTCCCACCCGACGCTGCCCACCAGCGAGTCGGACAGCGGTGTGGGCACGCCATGCACGTCGGGCGCCAGCGCGAGGAGGCCACCGGCCAGACCGGCGAGCAACCCGGACACCGCCATGGTGCGAACGGTGATGCCGCCGACATTGAAGCCAGCGACCTGGCTCGCGACCGGGTTGAGGCCGACGGCTCTGGTCTGCAGTCCGGCGCGGCTACGGTCCAGCCAGAACCAGACCGCTACGCCGGCCAGCACAGCGAGCGCGGTTCCGAGGTGCAACCTCCCGAACGCCGGAAGGACGGCTGAATCGGCCACCACCGGAGCGATGGAATCGCCTCGCCCGGGACGCTGGAAGCCGGGCGTGGTCAGCGCGTAGGCCAGCAGGCCGGCGGCCACGTAGTTGAGCATGATCGTGGTGATCACCTCGTGCGCGCCGAAGCGCGCGCGCAGCCACCCGGCCAGTGCACCCCAGCCGGCTCCGGCAATCGAGCCCAGCGCCAAGGCCACCACCAGGTGCAAACCCGGCGGCAACGTCCAACCGAACCCGACCAGTGCCGCGATCGATGCGCCGACGATCGCCTGGCCCTGGGCGCCGATGTTGAACAGCCCGGCCTTGAAGGCCAGCGCGATGCCCAGTCCGGCGCAGATCAGCGGCGCCGCCGAGGCCAGAGTTTCGGCCATGGCAGCCGGGCTGCCGAAAGCCCCTGCAGCCAGCGCGGCATAGGCGTCTGGCACCTGGCTGATCCGGCCGGGATCGAAGAGCACCATGACCATAGCGCCCACCAACAGCCCGAGCAGGATTGCCAGCAGGGTCGATGCGATCTCACGGCGCATGGCGCACCCCGGCCATTAACATCCCCAACTCCGCCCGGTCGACACCGGGCGCCACGTCGGCCACGATCCGGCCGCCGTGCACCACCAGCAGCCGATCGGCCAAACCGGTCAGTTCGTCCAGGTCTGAGCTGACGACCACGACGGCAGCACCCGCGTCGCGGGCAGCCAGCAGCCGGTCGTGGACGAAGGCGACGGCAGCGACATCCAGGCCGCGGGTTGGTTCGCAGGCCAGCACCACCGGCGTCGGACGCGATAGTTCCCGAGCGAGCACCACGCGTTGTTGGTTGCCCCCCGACAGGTGGGCGGCGGGCCTGCGCAATGATCCCCGAATGCCGAACTCGTCAGCAGCCGATGTGGCCAACTCGCGCATCCGCTCGGGCCGCAGGAGACCCCAGCCATTGGTGACCTCGGCCAGCCGGTCCAGCAGCAGGTTGTCGCTGATCGGCAGTCCGGCGACCAGGCCCTGACTCATCCGGTCTTCGGGGATGAAGGCCAGCCCGGGCTCGGCGGCCCGCAGTTCGGCGACCAATGCGTCCTGCCCGTTGCCCTGCACGCCTGCGATGCCGACCAGTTCGCCGCCGCGGATCGGCACGCCACGCAGGGTCAGCCGCACTGCTCCGGACGTGCCTGGCCGCGGGCGCGCAATCGGCACCTGGCGTCCGACCATCAGTGCGGCCAGTTCGGCGTGCGGGGTATCCGGCGGTAGCTGGTCGACCACGCGTCCGGCGCGCAGCACGGTCACCACGTCGGCCACCGCGGTTACCTCGGCGAGCTTGTGGGTGATCAGCACCACTGCCCGACCGTCGTCACGCAACCTGCGCAGCACACCGAAGAGCAGGTCCACTTCTTGGGGACGCAGCACGGCAGTCGGCTCGTCAAGCACCAGCAGGCTGGCGTCGTTCGCGAGCGCCCGGACGATCTCGACCCGCTGCCGAACCCCCACCGGTAGGTCGGCGACGACTGCGTCCGGATCGAGGTCGAGCCCGAACCTGTCCGCCAACTCGCTGACCCGTCGCCGTGCGGCCGGCAGATCGAGCCACGGCCCCGCGCCCGGTTCGCGGCCGAGCGCGATGTTCTCTGCCACCGTGAACGGTTCGACGAGCATGTAGTGCTGGTGCACCATGCCAATGCCGGCGGCCAGCGCGTCGGCTGGGCCCCGCCATGCCATCGGCCGCCCGTCCAGCAGGATCTGGCCGGAATCCGGTCTGACCAGCCCGAACAGCACGTTCATCAGAGTGGTCTTGCCGGCCCCGTTCTCGCCGACCAGCCCGTGAATCTGGCCCGCCCGGAGCGTCAGGTCGATCGCATCATTCGCGACGATCTCGCCGTAGCGTTTCGTGATCTGTCGCAGTTCGACCGTGCGCCCGGACGGCATCTCTCACCCGATCGCGGCCGCTGAGGTGACCCGGATCGTCCCGCCGATGATCGCCTTGACCAACGACTCCAGTTCGGCCGTGGTCGCGGCACCGAACTCGCCGGCGCCACCTTCGACCAGCGCCACGCCGTCATTGCGCAGCGCTGCCCCGAAGATGCCTGCTGCGCCGCGTCCGGACTCGTCGGCCCGGATGAGTTCGAAGACGGCGGCGTCCCGGTCCTTGATCGCTGAGCCGAGGATCTGGGCGCAATGATCGGGCTGGGTGAGGCAGCCGTCGGTATCGGTCCAGATGACCTTGACGGCGGGGTTCTCGGCGGCCAGTTGCAGCGCCCCGACCCCTGATTCGCCGGCCACTGCGAGGATGACGTCCGCCCCCTGGTCGACCAATGACTGGGCCGCCTGGCGACCAGCCGCCGGGTCGTTCCAGGGTTGGCTGTCGGAACGGACGAAGGTACCGTCCTGGGTGTCCAACTGCCAGCCGACCAGCGCGACCGCAGTGCCCTTCTCAGTGTTGAAGTGGTCCACGCCCTGGGCGAAGCCGTCCATGTAGCCGGTCGCGGCGGGCACCTTGAGCCCGCCGAACGTGCCCACCGTGCCGGTCGTCGTCCGGGACGCAGCCAGGTAACCGGCCAGGAAGCCGACCTCGTGGCTGCTGAAGACCACCGGACGCAGATTCGGCGGCGTCGAGTTCGGGATGGCGTCGACCAGGGCGAAGCGCACCTGGCTGTTGGTCTTGGCGGCCGCCTCGACCGAGTCGGCCATCGGTGCGCCGATCGCGATCACCAACTGGCAACCGGAATCCACCAGCGATTGCAGCGTGCGTGGGTATTCGGACGCGGCGGTGGCAGCCACCTGCTGGGCCTCGATGCCGAGTTCCTGCTGCGCGCGGTCCAGACCGGCGATCGCCTGCGCGACTGGGGAGCCCTGCGGGGCGTCGCCGGCGTCGGTCATCAGGCAGGCCTTGTAGCGCACGGTCGGCGCCGGCTCGGGTGCCGAAGTGGTGGGTGGGGCCGGTTGGGGCGGAGTGGCGCAGCCGGCAAGCATCAACGCCAGCAGCCCGGCGGCGATCATGGTCGACGCCTTGGTCATGTCGAACTCCTTGTGCTGGGGAAGTGCCAGCACTCTAACGCGCTCGGCCGCCCGTGCCCGGCTCAACCTGCCGCCGGTGGCGTGATCGAACCGTCGATCAGGCCACGGCGAACGGCCTCCAGGTCGTTGCGCACCTCGGGGCTGACCTTGTCGTCGAAGTCGTGGAAGGGAGCCAGCCCGACCCCCTGGTTCTCCAGGGTGCCGCGGTACGGCGTGTTGAGGAACTTGCCCGCCACGGCGTCGGAGATTGCGTCGAAGACTGCCACGTCCATCGCCTTGTAGACCGAGGTCAGGATCGCCGGGCAGAAGTTGGGGTTGGACAGGCAGCCGTCCGAGTCGACCCAGATCGCGGAGACCTGACCGCCGGATTCCTGGGCGACTTGCAGCGCGCCCGTGCCGGCCATGCCAGCCACCGGGAAGATGATGTCGGCGCCGCCGGCGGCCAGCGCCTCAGCGGTCGTCCGGCCAGCAGCCACGTCCTGGAAGGGCATCTGGGACTGGATGAACTGACCGTCCTGCTTCTCGGCGTCCCAACCCAGCAGGGTGACCTGCGCTCCCTTGGCCTGGTTGTAGTGCGCGACCCCGCCGGCGAAGCCGTTCAGGAAGAGCACGACGTCGGCGTTCTTGACCGCGCCGAAGGTGGCGACCGTGCCGCTCTGCGTCTGGGCCGCGGCCAGGTAGCCGGCCAGGAACGCGGCGCCGGTCGGGTCGAAGAGCAGCGGCTTGAGGTTGGGCAACGGGGTGGCGGGCATGGCGTCCACCAACAGGAACTGCACCTCGGGGTTGGCGACCGCAGCGGCCTGCGCGGCGTCCGCATGCTTGAACCCGACCAGGGTGATCAGGTCGCAGTCCGCGGTGACCAGGGCCTGGATGGACGCGGCGTAGTCGGCCTCGCCGGGCGATTGGATCTCACCGGTGTCGATGCCCAGTTCGGTCGCTGCGCGCAGCAGGCCGGCGTGGCTGGTCTGGTTGAACGAGCCGTCGGCGAATCCGCTGGCGTCGGCGACCATGCAGGCCTTGTAGTCAACGGCCGGGGTGCTCGGCGCCGGAACGCTTGCCGAGGTCGTCGGGGCGGACGCCGTGGTCGGTGCGCTGGTCGGCGGCTGGCTGGCGGAGGATTCGGCCTGTGGGGGCGTGGCGCACCCGGTCAGGATCAGGGCCAAGCCGAGGGGTGCGGCGGCAATGAGCCGGGGAAAGCGCATCAGGAAACCTCCATGTAAGTTACATCGGACGATACTCGACCCAGTAGTTGAACGCCAAGGCAATCGGCCCGCACCAGCCGCTAACCTCATCGCATGAGCGACGAGCGCACCAAGATCCTGTTGTCCGAAGACCAGATCCCCACGCACTGGTACAACCTGACGCCCGACCTGCCGACGCCCCCTCCCCCGCCGCTGAATCCGGCGACCCAGGAACCGGCCCAGCCCGAGGACCTGTCTGCCATCTTCCCGCCGGCCCTGATCGCCCAGGAGATGAGCTTCGACCGGTGGATCGAGATCCCCGAGCAGGTGCGTGAGATCTACAAGCTGTGGCGTCCCTCGCCGCTCTATCGGGCCCATCGCCTCGAGGCCGCCCTCGGTACCCGGGCGCGCATCTACTACAAGTACGAGGGCGCGTCCCCGGTTGGTAGCCACAAGACCAACTCGTCGGTGGCGCAGGCCTTCTACAACCACGAGGCCGGCGTCAAGCGGCTGACCACCGAGACCGGCGCCGGTCAGTGGGGCGCCGCGCTGGCGTTCGCCTGCCAGGTCTTCGGCATGGAGTGCGACATCTGGCAGGTGCGCAACAGCTACGAGACCAAGCCGTACCGGCGCATCCAGATGGAGACCTTCGGGGCACGCGTGACCCCGAGCCCGTCGGACCGCACCGAGACCGGACGCGCCCTGCGCGAGCGGTTCCCCGACACCACGGGTTCGCTCGGCATGGCGATCAGCGAGGCGATCGAGGCCGCCGCTACCGATCCGGAGGCCAACTACTCGCTGGGCAGCGTGCTGAACCACGTCGCGCTGCACCAGACGGTGATCGGCCTGGAGGCGTTGGCCCAGCTGGCGTCTGCCGAGGAGCGGCTGCCCGACCACCTCTTCGCCTGCGCGGGCGGTGGCTCGAACCTGGCCGGTCTGAGCTTCCCGTTCCTGCATGAGAACCTGACTGCCGGTGGACAGGTGCGCATCGTGGCCTGCGAGCCGGCCGCCGCGCCGTCGCTGACCCAGGGCGAGTACCGCTATGACTTCGGCGACACCGCCAACCTGACGCCGCTGCTGAAGATGTACACCCTCGGTGCCGACTTCGTGCCCGACCCGGTGCATGCCGGCGGCCTGCGCTTCCACGGGATGGCGCCGCTGGTCAGCGCGGCCTACGACCAGAAGTTGCTGGACGCAGTGGCCGTCCGCCAGCGGGACGCGTTCGCAGCCGGTGTGCTCTTCTCGCGAGCGGAGGGCATCATTCCCGCGTCCGAGTCGAACCACGCGATCGCCGGCGCCCTGGCCCACCTGCGGGCAGCCGAGGACGACGCCGACGGCCAGGTCATCCTGATCGGCGTGTCCGGCAGCGGCCAGCTGGACCTGCCGGCCTACGCGGAGTACCTGTCCGGCGACATGCTGGACGCCTGAGCCGATGAGTCAACCCGGCTGGTACCCGGACCCCGCGGGTGCTGGTCGATTGCGTTACTGGGACGGCGGGCGCTGGACCGAGCAGGTCCAGGGCCCAGCCGATCCGGTGCCGCCCGCTCGGCCATCGCGCGGTGGGCTGCCGGGTTGGCTGCTCTCGATCCTGGCCCTGGTCGTCGTGGGTTTGGTCGCTGTCGCGGTGATCCGCTTCGTCGACGGTGGCGGGTTGGCACCGGTACCGCCCGCCACCGAGGACAGCAACTCCTCGACCCCGACGGTGTCGGGCTGGAACGAAGGGGTGCCCACCCCGGACCCGAGCAGCGCCGCCCCGATCAACTGCGACACCGGACCGGACCAGACGACGGTCACCCCCGGCGATGCGTCGGTGACCGTGGGGCCGCTGACCATGCCCAGCCCAGGCGCGGACTGGAGCCCGCAATCCGAACCCCGAATGCCACTGGGTAGCGATGGCCACGGCTACGCGCAACGGTTGCCGGAGAAGATCGGTTGGGCATCCTCGATGAGCATCGGGGCCGTGGCCGATCCGGACTTCAACTCCACGGGCGACACCGTGCGCCTGATGGCCCAGTGCATCCTGACCAGCGGTTTCTACACCAGCGTCGACGTCACCATGGACGACTACGCCGACCAGGCAGTCACGGTGGACGGCGTGCCCGCAACCCAGGCCGACTTCACCGTCCGGTTCGACCATCCGGACCTGGTGACCAAGGGGTCCAAGCTGCGGATAATCGTGATCGACTCTTCTCCGCTGCGCACCTGGTTCTTCGCCGCAGTGCCGATGGAACGCGACGACCACCGCCAGCTCGTGGACACCGTTACGCAGGGTCTGACCCTGCGCTGATCCCCTCAGGCCCGGATCTGCCGGAGCCAGCCCTCGGCTGCTTCCAGGATGCGCACGGTGGCTCGCGGCCAGTCGGCCTCCTGGGCCCGGAACGGCCCGGACGCCAAGGAGATCGTGACGGCGGCGGTGCGTAGCCGCAACTCGGTGGGATCGACCCGGTGGTCGAAGACCGCCAACCAGTCCCGGACGCAGGCATCCAACCGGTAGGACTGCGCGGGGCTCATCCCCTGCACCGTTGACAGGTGCGCCAACAGGCAGGCCAGGTCGTCGGCCCGCCGGCCGGGTCCGATGGTGTCGATATCGAGCAGCCCGGTGATCCGGCCACCGCCGACGAATACCTGGGCCTCATGGAAGTCGCCGTGGGTGGGCTCATCTCCCGGCGGGATGTTGGCCAGCCCGGGGTTGATCACCGAGGTCATCCAACCGAGCCGAGCCGCCTGGTCGGGCAGGGCGGTGGCGACCAGGTCGGCGAAGTGACCGACGTGGGCGGCCCACGGCTTGCGTCGCGGCAAGCGGGACACCTCGGGTGGCAACGCATCCAGCAGGTCGACGATCTGGTGCCCGTTGATCGGGATCGCGGGCTCGAAGATCGCCGAGGCGAGCGGAGTGCCGGGCAGGGCTGGCATCACGATCAGCGCGTCCGGGTCGACGGCGGCGATCTCCGGCACCGGCAGCCGGTGGCTGCGCAGCAGGCGGTGCCGGCTGAGCACGGTCGCCATCCGGTCGGCGCGCAGCGACTTGAGGTAGTAGGTCAGCCCGAGGCTGGGCAGGTCCGCCCGCACCACGGCGCGGCGGCGCGGCCGATAGGTCACCATCGACAGCGCGACGTCGTTGGCGTGCACCTCGCGTGGCACCAGTCGGCGCTCGTTGAGCAACGCTGCCACTGCACTGGGGAAGGCGGCGGTGCGCAGGCCGGGCAACTCGGGGTCGTCCGGGTAGCGCCAGGCGACGACCTCCATGCCCTGCTCGGTGAACGATCTGGCCTGCCGATCGGTCTCGTCGGGGCCACCGGCGCGAGCGGTGACGCCGATCAGTTCCTCGCGTGGGCCGCGTCCGGGCCAGTCAACGTTCACCAGGTAGGACGCAGTGGTGTACTCGCCGGGGGAACGATCGACCTGGTCGAGGCTCCAGGACGACAGCCGGCCGCCTTCAGTCGCCAGCACGGCCTGGAGCAGCCGACCCATCCGCGGCGATCCAAGGATCCTCCAACCATCGACCACCGGTGGTGCTCCTCAGATCCCGGGGGTCGCCTCATCTGCAGCCTGCGAGGCCTCAGCAAGCCGGCGACGCACCTCCATATCGTGCCTCCGTGCACGATCATTGTCGGTGCCGGGGTCACCAAGCGGTGCGGCGGGCAGTTCGCGCTCCTCGATTCGGGTCATGTCGATCCAGGCGACGCGGCGGCCGTCCATCTCCGAGACGCGCATCGAGACGCGTGCGGTGCGTCCAGCCTCGGCCTCGGCCGCGGACACCGGCACCAACTCCACCTCGATCGAATCGTCCAATTGTGGGACGCGGCCGAGTTTGGCCATCATGAAGCCGGCCAGGGTGTCGTAGGGACCCTCGGGCAGCTGGTAGCCGGTCTCGTCGGCGAAGTCCTCCAGCGAGATCAGGCCCTCCACGTCGGAGACCTGTTCGTGCTGCTTCTGGCCCGCGTCCACCACGTCGTACTCGTCGGTGATGTCGCCGATCAGCTCCTCGATCAGGTCTTCCAGGGTGACGATGCCCGCAGTGCCGCCGTACTCATCGCGCACGATCGCCAAGTGCATGGACGCACGCCGCATCTCGGTCAGCGCCTTGAGCACCTTGACCGTCTCCGGCAGGTTCAGCACTGGCCGGGCCAGTTGGCGAACCGGCGCCTGCCGGGTGGCGGTGTCGAGCCCCATCAGATCGCGAACGTGCAGGAACCCGACGATCTGGTCGGGCGAGCCGTCGGTCACCGGGTAACGGGAGCGCTGGTTGTCCTGGACCAAGCGCACGGCGGTGGACGCCGGCATGTCACCGGGCAGGAAATCGACCTCGGTGCGCGGCACCATCACCTCGCGCAGGCTGCGGTCACCGGCATCGAAGACGTCGTCCACGATCCGGCGTTCCTCGTCGCCCAGCATGTCGGCGTTGGCGACCATGGAGCGCAGTTCGTCCTCGGTGACCGCGTCCTTGCCGGCCTCTGGATCGCCGCCCAGGATGCGCACCATGATGTTCGTGCACTTGTCGAGCGCCCAGATCAGCGGCGTGGCCACCTTGGCGATCGCGCTGACCATCGGCGCGAGGGCCAGCGCGAACTCTTCGGGACGCTGCATGGCCAGCCGCTTGGCGGTCAACTCGCTGAGCACGATCGAGAAGAATGAGATGGCCGCGGTGACCAGGATGACCGCCAGCACGCTGGCGACGCCGGCGCTCAGGCCCAAACTGTGCAGCCAGGGCGCCAGGTAGGCGCCGGCGAGCGAGTCGCTGCCGAAGGCGGACGACAGGAATCCGGCCAGCGTCACACCGATCTGTACCGAGGATAGGAATCGGTTCGGGTTGTTGGTCAGCTGCGCGATGGCGCGGCCCCGCTTGCCCTTGGCCTGCAGCTTGGAGATCTGGCTCTCGCGCAGCGTGACCAGCGACATTTCGGCAGCCGAGAATAGGCCGCCGATGAAGAAGAGCAGGAAGATGACCCCGATGGCGATGAACAGGTCAGACATTGGTCCTCACCAGGTCATCGTACCGGGGCCACCCGCGCGGTCAGCCGAGCCGACGGGCCAACTCCTCGTCCAGGACCGCCAGGAAGTCCTCCGTGGTCAGCCATTCCTGGTCCGGGCCGACCAGCAGCGCCAGGTCCTTGGTCATCTTGCCCTTCTCGACGGTGCTGATGCAGACGTCCTCGAGGGTGCGGGCGAAGACGGTCACGTCGCGGGTCTTGTCGAGCTTGCCGCGGTGCTTCAGGCCGCCGGTCCAGGCGAAGATGGACGCGATCGGGTTGGTCGAGGTGGCCTTGCCCTGCTGGTGCTGGCGGTAGTGCCGGGTGACTGTGCCGTGCGCGGCCTCGGCCTCGACCGTGCGGCCGTCCGGGGTCATCAGCACAGAGGTCATAAGGCCGAGTGAGCCGAAGCCCTGCGCGACCGTGTCGGACTGGACGTCGCCGTCGTAGTTCTTGCAGGCCCAGACGTAGCCGCCCTCCCACTTCAGAGCGGACGCGACCATGTCGTCGATCAGCCGGTGCTCGTAGGTTAAGCCGGCCTCGTCGAAGAGGGCACGGAACTCGTTCTCGTAGACCTCGGCGAAGATGTCCTTGAAGGCGCCGTCGTAACCCTTCAGGATGGTGTTCTTGGTCGACAGGTAGACCGGGTAGCCGCGCTGCAGGCCGTAGCTCATCGAGGCGCGTGCGAAGTCGCGGATCGAGTCGGTGAAGTTGTACATGCCCATGGCGACGCCGCCCTCGGCGGGCATCTTGACGACCTCGAACTCCATCGGAGCGGAGCCGTCGTCCGGGGTGTAGGTCATGGTGATGGTGCCTGCGCCGGGCACCTTGAAGTCAGTCGCGCGGTACTGGTCGCCGAAGGCGTGGCGGCCGACGACGATCGGCTTGGTCCAGCCGGGGACCAGCCGCGGGATGTTGCTGATCACGATCGGCTCGCGGAAGATCACGCCGCCGAGGATGTTGCGGATGGTCCCGTTCGGGGAGCGCCACATCTTCTTCAGACCGAACTCTTCGACGCGGGCCTCGTCCGGGGTGATGGTGGCGCACTTGACGCCGACGCCGTGCTGCTTGATCGCGTTGGCCGCGTCGATGGTCACCTGGTCTTCGGTGGCGTCCCGGTTCTCGATTCCGAGGTCGTAGTACTCGAGGTTCACGTCCAGGTACGGCAGGATCAGTCGGTCTTTGATGAAGGCCCAGATGATGCGGGTCATCTCGTCGCCGTCGAGTTCGACGACAGTACCGGCCACCTTGATCTTGCCCATGTGTTCGCGTCCCTTCTTTGCCTGCGATTTGGCCCCAATCTACCGGTAGGGCGAGACACTTTGGGCGGGCTCGGCGCTACTGCCACCCCTTACGCTGGGGCCATGTCAGGGCCGCCCCCCAACCACCCGGGCCTACCGGCTCCGGGGCGGCCGACCGTGCCCGGCGGCACCTACGCGCCCGGCACCGCGGGCCCCGCACCGCGCCCGACACCTCCGCAACCGCCGCTCGCGGCACCGACTCCCCCGCCACGGCGTGCGCCGGGCATCGGACGCGGCCTGCAGGTAGCGCTGGGCGCGCTAGTGCTGTTCGCCGCGCTGATCGTCGCTGTCCAGTTGCTGATCGATCCCGTCCCCGTGGGGACCGGCGCCACCCCGACCCCCAGCTTTGCCACCCCAACAGCGTCGGCGAGTTCGACGCTTGTGCGTCCTGTGCCACCGGCGCCGAGCAGCGCCCAACCCACCGTCCCGTCGACCCCAGCGCCGATCCCGACACCGCCGAGTTCGGCGCGTCCCTCTTCGCCCGACCCGACGACGCCGGCCGATGTGGCTGTGGTGACCACTCTGCCGGCCGGCAGTTGGCTCTCAGTGCTGGCTTCGTTCTCCAAGTCGGATCGCACCGTCGAACAGGCGCACGCCCGGGCGGCTGCGCTGAGTACTGAGCAGCACACCGCCGTGGTCGTCGACAGCGATCGGATACCGGGGCTGAACCCCGGCTACTGGGCGGTGGCGGTGGTCAACCAGTCGTCGCGCGAGGCCGCTGCGGCGGTCTGCACTGCGCTGGGAAAGGAGTTGGGCACGCAGTGCTACCCGCGTCAGGTGGGCTGATCCCGATCCGGGGGACCTGCCGGAAGCCAGGTCCGCTGACCAGCCATTCCCAGTGGTAGATGTTGTCCATGGCATTCCTTGCTGAGGTTGAACTGCCCGGGCGGTTGGTCGCCTTGGAACCCCTGTCCATGGAGCACGCCGACGGGCTGGCGGAAGCGGTCCGTGATGGACGCATCCACGAACTCTGGTATACCTCAGCCCCCGCTCCTGAGGCGGTAGCCCAGGACATCGCGCAGAAACTGGGTTGGGCCGCCGAAGGCCGGATGCTGCCGTTCGCCATTCGGCGGCTCTCTGACGCGCGCCTGATCGGTGTCACCACCTTCTGCAATCCCATGCCGGCCTTACCCGCGGTTGAGATCGGGTACACATGGCAGGCAGCCTCCGCGCACCGCACCGGCACCAACACCGAGGCCAAACTGCTCATGCTCACCCATGCCTTCGACCAGTGGGGATGCTCGCGGGTCTGCTTCCGAGCGACGTGGTACAACTACCCGAGCCGACGAGCGATGGAGCGGATCGGGGCGAGCTTCGAGGGACGCATCCGCAAGGACCGGGTCCTGGTCAACGGCGACATAACCGATACCGCGCAGTACTCGATCACCAACGACGATTGGCCCGTCGTGCAGCGGCACCTGAAGCACTTGCTGCTCCAGAACGCACAGTGAGGTTATGCGCAGGAACGAGGAAGAGCCAGCCCTACATTTCGACTGCTGCTGTAGTTCAGTCCGCAGTCCGTAGAACGTAATCAGCGGCCAGGTCTGGACGCTCATTGGCAAGCCACGCGTCCTCGATCGGCATCCAGTTCGTCGTCCAGCAACCGAACCGACCTGGATCCCGGGCCTCGGCGCGAGCCAGTCGGGTGGGCTGGTCGGCGTCCAGCCAGATCTTGAGGTCGAAGGGCGCCGGGTTGGCCTTCGCGGTTGCACGGACGCCCTCCAGGATCACGGGGACCCCGGCGGGCACCTCAACCCACTCGCCAGGTTCGGCGCTGGTCCAGTGGTGCAACTGGTAGCGCGCCGGCTGGCCTTGCGACAGGGGCGTCCAGATGTCCCGGAGGAAGCGATCGATCTCCCACGGCTTCGAGCCCGGGGCGGATAGGTCATCCACGTGCACCACGACGCCGCATATTGCGTCTGCCAACTCGCCGGCGAAGGTGGACTTGCCGGACGCCCCGAGCCCATCCACACCGATGAGGCTGGTTCGGCCTCGCAAACCGCGCGCCTCCACGAGCGCGATCACCTCGGCCAGACCGCTCATGCGAGCAACTCGTCGGCCAGCGCTTGCGTCCGGGACGCGATGTCGTCGCGGATCAGCCGCATCCGCTCCTCACCCTCGATGCCATCATGCGACGGCTCAACGGTGAGCCACCGGGCGACGATCCCCGGAATCTCGGCGTCGTCCAATCGGGCGTCGGTACCCAGCAGCACGACGCGGTCCGCCCGCGCCAGCAACCCATCGTCGATCCCCCGCGGGTCGGCGTCGCCCATGTCGACCCCGATTTCGGCCAACGCCGCCGCCGATTCCTCGTTGCGTCCCGATGCAGCCGGGTCCGTGCCAGCTGAGTGCACCTCAATCGCATCGCCGACCTGAGCGCGCATGATGGCCTCGGCCATTCGCGACTTGCCCTTGTTGGAGACGCAGACGAACAGCACGACGGGCGGTTGATTCTCAACTGGCGCCATGGCGTCAGGATACCGCCCGTCGAGATGGGCAAGGTTGGCACGAGGCACCACAGGTCGGCGCATCGGCGCGGCCTCGCTCAATCCCAGTAGGCTCTGGGCGTGCATCGTTTGATCCTGACGTTCAGTTGCGACGACCAGCCGGGCATCGTCAACGCCGTTACCGGCGCCATCGTGACCTGCGGCGGCAACATCACCGAACTGCAGCAGTACAGCTCGATCGACACTAATCGGTTCTTCATGCGGATCGAGGTGGACGTGCCGGCCACCACCGAGGACTTCCGCGTCGTCGTTGGACAGGTGGCCACGCGGATGGGCGCCGAGATGGAGGTTCGGCCGGCCGATCAGCGGATGCGCGCCCTCCTGCTGGTCAGCAAGGCTGCCGGCCCGATCAACGACCTGCTGTTCCACCTGCACGCCGGCGACCTGCCGATCGACATCCCACTGATCCTGTCGAATCACGAGGTGCTCCGCCCGCTCGCCGAGTTCTACGGCATCGGCTTCGAGTCGGCGGTGGTGCTGCCGGAGAACAAGCTGCAGTTCGAGGACCGGATCCGGCAGGTGGTGCGCGACCTGGACATCGACCTGGTGGTACTCGCCCGCTACATGCAGATCCTCTCCCCCGAGCTCTGTGCTGATCTGGCGGGCAAGATCATCAACATCCACCACAGCTTCCTGCCCGGATTCAAGGGCGCCAACCCGTATCGACAGGCCCATGGACGCGGCGTGAAGCTGATCGGCGCCACTGCGCACTTCGTCACGTCGGACCTCGACGAAGGCCCGATCATCGAGCAGAACGTGGAGCGCGTGGACCACACCCACACGGTGGCTGAACTGACCACGGTGGGTCAGGGCCTCGAGTCGGTCACCCTGACGTCGGCAGTCCGGCTGTTCGCCGAGAAGCGGATCTTCCTGGACGGGGTCCGGACCGTCATCTTCAAGTAGCCGACCTGGACGGACCTCCCGCAGGTAGAAACGCAGCGCGACCCTCGAAGGGGTCCGGGGCTTCGAGGCCCGCGGCGCGGGCACCTCAGCCAACCGGAATAGTGATCCCTGAGGTGGTCGCGCCGACTAGGTAACGATCCCTGAGGTGGGAGCGCAGCGACCCTCGAAGGGCCCCGGGTGGGCCACGAGAACTCGTCGAAAGAAGTTGTTCGATTCTCTTGCGGGAATCGAACGTCTGTACTATTCTCTGGTTATAGGTAACCCATACCCCCGGGAGCCACGATGAGCAACGCCACTGCCGACGGCACCGCCGCCGCCTTCGCCGTGGCCGAACACGCCCTCGACGCCATCAACCACCCGGCCCGGGCATCGCTCGGGCACGCGGCCCGGTTGGAGCTGGTTAGCCAGGCCCGCCGGATCGCGAACCGGATGAACGCCCTCGTCTCCGTACTCGTCGCCGAAGCAGACCAGGCCGGGTCGTCGATGGCGGTCAAGGGCACACCGATGACCACCTGGCTCGGCATGAACAGTCCCGTGTCGCCCAAGGAGTCCGCCGGGATGGTGTTCACCGGACGCGACCTCGCCGCCCACCCCGAAACCAAGAATGCGGCACTGTCCGGCCAGATCGGCGTGCGGCAGGCGCGCAGCATCAGCGGCGTCCTCGACCAACTCCCCGACGACCTGGACGATCAGCAGCGCGCAGCGGCTGAGCAGATCCTGGTCGACCGGGCGAAGACCACTCCCGCGGAGAAGCTCTCGACGATGGCACAGCAGGTGCTGGACGCCGTCAGCCCGAACCACCCCGACAACGACACCGAGCAGCAGCTGGCCAGGCTGGACGCCCAACGCAACCGGGCAAGACTGCGCCGCTCGCTGACCTTCTACTCCGACGGCGACGGATCCACCATCATCAAGGGCAGCCTCCCGACCTTGGACGCGGCCGGGTTCGTGAAGCTGATCGAGGCGTACTGCGAGTCCGACCGGCGAAGGGGACGCGACCAAGCAGACCGGCTCGCCGAAACCCGCACCCCCGAGCAACGCCGAGCAGACGCCCTGCTCACCCTCGTCGCGCAACACCAACGCGACCGCCGCGCACCAGCCATCGCCGGTGACCGGCCACGCCTGGTCGTCACCATCCGCGAACAAGACCTCCGCGACCGAGCCGAAGCAGCCGGCCTACTCGAATCCGGTGAACAGATCACCTCAGGAGAACTACGCCGCCTCTGCTGCGACGCCGACCTGCTGGCCGCCGTGTTGGGTGCCGAGTCCGAGATCCTCGACATCGGACGCACCCACCGACTCGTCACACCAGCCATCCGAAGAGCCCTATCCATCCGCGACGGCGGATGCGTCTTCCCCGGCTGCGACGCACCCGACTCCCGGTGCGACGCCCACCACGTCCAACCCTGGCAAGCAGGCGGAAAGACCTGCCTGACCAACCTCGTCCTGCTCTGCCCACACCACCACCAACTCGTCGAACCACCCAGACTCTGGACCGGACCACCACCCGACCGATGGGAAATCCGGCTCAACAGACACGGGCTACCCGAAGCCATCCCACCCAAACGAATCGACCCCGAACGAAAACCCATCCCATGCCGCAGACAAGCGCGCCCGAGCCTGCCACTGGCGGTATGAGGCGGGGCCGGATGGCGACCCCACCTCCCAGCCCCGCGGGGCAGCGATCCCTGAGGCGGGAGCGCGGCAGCGCGACCCTCGAAGGGCCGCAGGCTAACGCACCAAGTCACCAACCATGATGGAACGAAGAATCTTCTGCGGTGCGTTCTCCCGGAGGTTGCCCAGCGGGTGCGGACCGGTGCTTGCGCACCCATCGCAAGTGCGAAAGGGCCGCTCCCGGGCCCAGTTTCCGGGTCCGAATTCGGTGTTACGTTGGATCAGTTCGCGGCCGCGTTCGACCTAGTCTGCGCCGCGATCCGACCAACGTATTCACGTTCGACAAGGAGTATTTCTATGCGTCTTTCCACCCATAACCAGCTCAAGGCACCGTCGTTTCGGTCACCACCCGTGAGGCCATGGCGGTCGTCAAGGTGCAACTAGACGGCTCCGAGCAGGTGCTCACCTCGTCCATCACCAAGGACGCCGCCCAGGACCTCGGCCTGGCAGCCGGCAGTGCCGTCACCCTGCTCATCAAGTCGACGGACGTGGCCCTCGGCGTCGAGTGATCGCCTGAACGAGGGGGACGCGGGGCGCACGCAGCGACACACCCCTCAGCACCCTGTCAGCAAAGCTGAACAGCAACGCGGGCCCGCCGACAAGGCAGGCCCGCGTTTGCTTATGCCCCGGGTGGGCAAAATGGATTGCTACGCGCCGATCGCCTTGCGGTCGGCCCCAGCCGGCAACGCCGAGTTGATCGCGTCCACGGAGGCCTTCGCGTCCCCGAACAGCATGTAGGTGTTGTCGTGGAAGAACAGCGGGTTCTCGACGCCGGCGTAACCGGGCTTCATCGAGCGCTTGAAGACGATGACCTTCTTCGCCTCCCAGACGTGCAGCACCGGCATGCCGGAGATCGGCGTCCCGGGCTGCATGGCGGTCGGGTTGACGGTGTCGTTGGCACCGATGACCAGCACGATGTCGGTCTCGTCGAACTCGTCGTTGACCTCGTCCATCTCGAAGACGATGTCGTACGGGACGCGAGCCTCGGCGAGCAGCACGTTCATGTGGCCGGGCAGGCGTCCAGCAACCGGGTGGATCGCGAAGCGCACCTTGACGCCTGCGTCCGTCAGCCGCTTGGTGAGTTCCGCCACCGGGTACTGGGCCTGGGCAACCGCCATGCCGTAACCGGGGGTGATCATCACCGACTCCGCCTCGCCAAGCCAGGCAGCCAGTTCGTCCGCCTTGACCTCCTGGATCTCGCCCTGCGGTCCATCGGACGCAACGGCTGTCTCCGCGCCGAAGCCACCCAGGATGACCGAGATGAACGAGCGGTTCATCGCGCGGCACATGATGTAGCTCAGAATCGCACCGGACGCACCGACCAGCGCGCCCGAGATGATCAGCACGTTCATGCCGAGCGCGAAGCCGCTGAACGCAGCCGCGAAGCCCGAGTACGAGTTCAGCATCGAGATGACGACCGGCATGTCGGCGCCACCGATGGCCGCCACCAAGTGGAAGCCCAGGAAGAACGACAGCAGCGTCAGCAGGATCAGCGGAATCCAGCTGTGTGAGTTCTGGAACCAGACGCCACAAGCGACGATGCCGACCACCGTGGCCAGGTTGATCCAGTTGCGTCCGGGCAGGGTGAGCGGCTTGGATGGGATCTTCTCCGCCAGCTTGCCCCACGCCACGATCGAACCGGTGAAGGTGACCGCACCGATGAAGATGCCGATCCACACCTCGGCCAGGTGGAAGCCGACATCGTGCATCTGCTGGCCGCTGGCCATTTCACGCTGGATCTCGATGAAGACGTTGTAACCGATCAGCACGGCGGCCATACCGACGAAGCTGTGCAACTGGGCGATCAGCTGCGGCATGCCGGTCATCTCGACCTTGACGGCCTTGTAGATGCCGATTCCGGCGCCGACCAGCATGGCGACGACCAACATCGCCACAGCGGTCATGCTGCCCTGGCCGACGAAGGTGGGCATGGTTTCTGCCCAGTTCTCGCTGTGCCAGGACTCCGGGGCCCAGACCGCGACGATGGTCGCGACGACGGCCAGGAACATGCCCAGGATGCCGAACGCGTTGCCGCGCTTCGACGTCTCGAACTTGGCCAACCCCGCCAGGGCGAGGATGAACAGCACACCGGCGACGATGTAGGTCGCCTGTACGAAATTCGCGAGCATGAGTCGATCAGCCCTTCCGGAACATCTTGAGCATGCGCTGGGTGACGGTGAAACCGCCGAAGATATTGATGCTGGCGATCAGCACGCCGATCATCGCGATGATCTTCACCGCCATGTTCGGGTTCCCCAGCTGGGCGATCGCACCGACGATGATGATGCTCGACACCGCGTTGGTGACGCTCATCAGCGGCGTGTGCAGCGCGGCGGTCACATTCCAGACCACGTAGTAGCCGACCACCAGCGCCAGCGCGAAGACGCCGAACAGCGCCACGAACGAGCTGGGTGCGACGGTCAGCAAGGCGATCGTCGCCACGGCGAGCACCGCAACGATCGAGAAGCTCACCCACCATGGCTTGGGGGTCTTCGGCTCCTCGACCGGCGCCACGACGTCATGCTTGCCGGCCGCCACCGCTGGGGCGGCGGAGATCTGGATCGGCGGCGGCGGGAAGGTGACGATGCCGTCCTTGGCCACTGTCATGTTGCGCAGCACCTCGTCCTCGAAGTCGACGACGATCTGGCCGTCGGACTCAGGGGTGGCCAGCTTCAGCAGGTTGACCAGGTTGGTGCCGTAGAGCTGGGACGCGAGCCCCGGCAGCCGGCTGGGCAGGTCGGTGTAGCCGATGATCGTCACACCGTTGTCGGTGACGTACTTCTCGCCCGGCTTGGTCAGTTCGCAGTTGCCACCACCGAGCGCGGCCAGATCGACGATCACCGAGCCCGGCTTCATCGCGGCCACCATCTCCTTGGTGATCAGCTTGGGCGAAGGACGCCCGGGGATCGCCGCGGTGGTGATGATGATGTCGACCTTCTTCGCCTGCTCCATGTACAGCTCAGCGGCGCGGGCGTTGTAGTCGTCCGAGGTCTCCTTGGCGTAGCCATCGGAGCTGACGCCCTGGTCGTCCGAGCCTGCGCGCACATGCAGGAAGGTGGCGCCCATCGACTCGACCTGTTCGGCGGTCTCCGGACGCACGTCGGTCGCGTAGACCTCGGCGCCGCGGGAGTTGGCAGCACCCAGCGCAGCCAGACCGGCGACGCCGGTACCGATGACGAAGACCTTCGCGGGGGCGACCTTGCCGGCTGCGGTGACCTGGCCGCCGAAGGTGCGTCCAAACTCGTAGGACGCTTCGACGACCGCGCGGTAGCCGGAGATGTTGGCCATCGAGCTCAGCGCGTCCATCGACTGGGCGCGCGAGATGCGCGGCACCATGTCCATCGACATGCCGGTGACGCCCTGGTCCTTGAGCGCCTCGACGAGGGCCTCGTTCTGCCGCGGGTGCAGGAAGGTGATCAGCACCGCCCCGGACCGCATCTTCTCGAGTTCCTCGACGCTGGGTTCGTTGACCGCGAGCACGATGTCGGAGCCCCAGACCTCATCGGCCGATCCGATCCTGGCGCCCACTTCTTCGTACGCTGCGTCGGGGAACGAGGCGCGCAGCCCGGCGCGCGCTTCGACAAGTACCTCGTAGCCCAGCTTGATCAGTTGGGGCACCGTCGTTGGTGTCGCCGCAACGCGATTCTCGCCAGGCAGGGATTCGCGTGGAATGCCTATCTGCATGGGCGCCAATCTAGTCGAGCAGCCTCGCGAGTGAACAATCCACCCCCTTACCCCCATGCCACGAGGTGATCAGAACAATGCCCGCCGCAAAATCAGCGTCCGAAAACCAAGGATGCACCCCAGATCTGGGGCGCGGATCGGGATTTCGGGCGCGGGTGGATGTTTCGTCCGTCTGGGCGACGTCTGACTAGGCTTCTCGTCGTGAGTAACGAGCCGAAGCCGGCCGACTACCAGCAGCCCGAGGACGCCACCGCGTCGGGCGGTCCGATCGACAAGTTCGCCGAGCCCGCGTGGCAGGCGCCACCCAGCGGACTCGAGGTGGCCAGCAAGGACGCTGGCCGCCAGGTCCGGTTCGGTTTCCAGCGGGCGAAGTACTTCGTCAACGGGCTGCTCAACTGGCTGGCCGGCAAGCCGGACAACACGATTGCCCGGGCAAACTTCAAGACGGAGGACCAGGCGGGCCGGCTCGGCGTCATCGCCTCCTTCGCCGCGTTCGCGCTGGTCTTCCTGATCTTCCTGGTTGCGGGCCTGGTTGGCGGGGAGGCGCTGACCTCCACGTCCTGGTTCTTGCCGATGGCGTTGCTGGGCTGGGTCATCCCGGTTCTCTTCGGACGGACCGGGAAGTGGCTGTTCAAGGGCACCAAGCCGGGCAGCCAGCCGGCCGAGAACGCTGCGTCCGCCGCCGGGGTGATCGATGACAGCTTCGCCACGGACGGCACCGACACCAGCAAGAAAAAGCGCGGCCGCACCCGAAGCCGGGTCGGTCAGTCGCCATTCGCTCCCCTGTTCCGCAAGGTGGATGACTTCCTGAAAGCCGCGATGAAGCGTAACAAGGTGCTCGGCGTGCTGATCGTCATCGTCGCGACCCTGCTCCTGGTCGCCTTCATCCTCTTCCTCATCATCGGCATCCCGATGCTGGTCTTCTGGCTGCTGTCGCTGGTCCTACCGATCAACTTCGCCGGCATGGGCGGCATCTACATGTTCGTCTGGACGCTCACCTTCACGCCGGTCTGGAGCCGCTCCGCAGAACTGTGGCGGCTCGAGCGGCTACGTCGGGCGCGCGCCGGCGAGGGCGACGACTAGGCAGGACGCGTCCAGGTGGCCAAGTAGCGCCAGCCGGGCAGCCGCTGCGAGGTCGAACCGGGCAGCATCCGCTCAATCGCCGAGCGGGTCTCGGCCCAGCCAAGCCGGGGGTCGGCCTTGGCCGTCGCCGGCTCCCAGGCAGTCTTGCCGCGGTCGGCCCACCACTGGGCCGGAACGTCGGCCGCCGACCGAAGCAGGTCGCCCAAGCCCTTGTCGCGTCCGATGCCCAGGTCGATGAGCAGCCCACCCGGCTTGAGCATCCGGCGCATCTCGACCAGCGCGAGTTCGAGGCGGGTGTGGTGCAGCACCATCACGCTGACCACCGCGTCGAACGACTCGTCGGGGAAGGGCAGCCCGGTGGCGTCCCCCAGGATGAAGTGCGCGCCCTCGCTGTCTGGCGGCAGGACGCTGGAATCCCGGTCGAGTCCGATCACCTGGTGGCCGCGCGAGGCCAGGTAGCGCGCCAGCGTCCCCTCACCGCAGCCGACGTCGAGCACGACCTCGTGGCCCGTCAGCAGGTCGCCGATCCGCGGATACCAGCGAGTGTTGTGGTTCCAGCGGTCCGCGAACGGATGCGCGTCCGGCATGGCTGACCACCTCCCGACTGTCTCGCCTAGGTCCCAGTGCCCGGCATTCAACCCTGAGTGTTCGCCTGCTCAGCATAGAGTGGCCTGCGGCAGCAGGGAACGAGCCACAGAGGAGAGACCGATGGCCGACCAGTTGGACTTCTTGAACGGAGTGTCGAAGCTGCATGCCTTCTACACCGAGCAGGTGCGCATGCTGGCCCACGCCTACAACCTGACCGACGAGCAGGCCGCGAAACTGCTGGACGGCTTCGGCTACTACAACGTGGCCCGGGCGATCCTGCACCCACCGAAGGTCGAGGTCACCCCGGCCGAGGTTCGGGAGGCGGAGGGCGACAGTTGAGCCCCACGCCCAACTCCACGGTCGGACCCGAGATCGACGGTGTGCTGTTCGACCTGGACGACACCCTGAGCGACTACGCGTCCACGCGGGACGCGGCGGTGCTGGTCTGGACGAGCCGGCTGCCCGACTGGCACCTGGACCCGCAAACCACGGTCAGCCGGTGGGCCGCGCTCGAGGACGAATGGTTCGCCCGATATACCGAAGGCGAACTGAGTCTGACTCAACAGCGAGCCGGACGCATCCGCGACTTCCTGCCCGGCGCGGCGGACTGGCCTGACGATCGGGCGATCGCCGCCTTCGACGAGCTGCGCGCCATCTACGAGGCGAACTGGCGACCCTTCCCGGACGCCCGGGACGCGCTGCAGCGCGCGCTCGCGTCCGGACGCCCGGTCGGCATCCTGACCAACGGCGAGACGTCGTACCAGAGCCGCAAGCTGCGCGAACTGGGCCTGGCCGACGATCGGTTGCTGCTGCTGGCCACCAGCGACCTGCCGGCAGCCAAGCCGGACGTGCGTGCCTTCGAGGCGGCGTGCGAGCGGTTGGGCACCAGTCCTGGCCGGACGCTGATGATCGGCGACAACCCGCTGACCGACGTCGCGGGCGGGCTGGCAGCGGGGCTGGTGGTCGTCCAGTTGTGCCGCAACGGCGAGCAACCCGAGAGCGAGCACTGGGTGCGGTCGCTGGACGCAGTGCGCTTCGATTGACTGGCGCGCGGGCTTCGAGGCCCGCTGCGCGGGCACCTCAGCCAACACTGGGCGGACAGCCGTGCGGGCCACATCAACCAGCGGACACCACAGCCCGCGTAATCTTTCCTGCGTGGGGGGACAACGGGGATTGTTGGGCGCGCTGCTGGCTGGCGCCGTCCTGCTGACCGGCTGCACCGGCCAACCACAGGAGCCTCCGACCAGTTCGCCGACGCAGCGCGGGCCGGTGACCGTCCCGGTAACGCCGCCCGAGCCAACAGTCGATGACCGCACCCCGACGACGGCCAGCAGCCAGGTCGTCTGCCTGCTGGACGACTCCCCCGAGGCGGTGGCGCTGGCCAACCGGATCATGGCGGTCGACCCGACCCCACGAAGCTCACCGCTGATCGCCTTCGCGATCCATGACGACCGAACCGACGTCACCTGCACCAACCGGGGCGACGATCACTTTGAGTCGGCAAGCGTGATCAAGGTCGCGACGGTCGCTGCACTGCTTTGGCAGTCCGAGGCACAGGGCTTCGAGATGACCGAGGACGAGGGCTACCTGGCCGAGGCGGCGATCACGGTGTCGGACAACGATGCCCAGCAGGTGCTCTGGGAGATCGTCGGTGGCGCCGAGGCCATGCAGCAGTTCTTCACCGCTGCGGGCATGGCGAACACCATCCCGAGTTTCGCCGACGAGGACTGGGGCCTGACCGCGATCACTGCGTCCGACCAACTGCGACTGGTCCGCCACCTGGTGGACGCCACCCTGCTCACCCGCGAGCACAGCGACTACCTGCTCGACCTGATGCGCCGGGTCGACCCGGAGCAGGCCTGGGGTATCAGCGCGGGCGCCCCAGAAGGCGCCAAGATCGCCATCAAGAATGGCTGGCTGGACGACCCCGTAGTGATGGAGAACGACCTCCCCGACGACCAGCCGCTGCCGGAGGACTGGCCGGAGGTGACCTGGACGAACAACTCGATCGGCCACGTCCGGGCGCCCGGCGCGTCCTACTCGATGGTGATCCTGACCCAGGAGAACCGATCGGACGAACTCGGTCGGGCAGCGATCAACCAACTGGCCACGGCGCTGGCCGCAGCGGTACTCGGCCAGGCATAGGGGCTTCGAGACCCGCAACGCGGGCACCTCAGCCAACACTGGGCGGGAAGCTCAGCCAGCGGTGGCCGGGAAGAGCGGGTTCGTCCCAGGGGTCGGGTCCTCACCGGGCGGGTTCGGACCGGGGGCGGTCCCGTCGCCGAACGGTGAACCACCAAGTGCCTCGCGGCCATGCGGCGTCAGCAGACCCGAGAGATCGGGTCCGAGCGGCACCACGCCGGTCGGGTTCACCTCGTGGTGCACCACGTAGTAGTGCTGCTTGATCTGGGTGAAGTCGACAGTGTCGCCGAAGCCGGGGGTCTGGAAGAGGTCACGCAGGTAGCCCCAGAGCGGCTCGATCTCGGTGATCTTCTGCCGGTTGCACTTGAAGTGACCGTGGTAGACCGCGTCGAAGCGCACCAGCGTCGGGAAGAGCCGGACGTCGGCCAGCGTGATGTGGTCGCCGACCAGGTAACGCTGCCGCGACAGGATCTCAGTGACCTGGTCCATCGCTGCCCAGAGGTGCTCGTAGGCCCGGTCGTAGGCGGCCTGCTCGGCTGCGAAACCACAGCGGTAGACGCCGTTGTTGATGTTGCGATAGATCAACTGGTCCAGCGCGTCAATGCGTTCACGCAGGTGCTCCGGGTACAGATCCGGCGCACCTTCGCGATGCAGCGGACGCCACTCGTCGATGAAGTCGGTGACCAACTGGTGGAAGTTGTTGCTGACCACCTTGCCGGACGCAATCTCGGCGATCGCGGGCACGGTGATGCCGCGCGGGTAGTCCGGGATGCGCGCGAAGTACGCCTTCTGCAACCGCTTGATGCCGAGCACCGGGTCAACATCACCAGGGTAGACGCCGATGTAGTTCCACGACTTCGCGCCGTGGGTCGGCCCGGCCAGCGACAGCGAGATCGCCGACTCGAGCCCCAGGAGGCGCCGGGTGATGATCGTGCGATGCGCCCACGGGCAGGCGCGGGCGGCCATCAGGCGGTAGCGTCCAGCCTCGACCGGCCAGCGCATGTATCCAGCGTGGTCGCCGCGAACCGACGCCGGCTCACCGGTTCGCCGGTCCACCGGTTCGCTGCCCGGCGGCAACGACGAGACGATCCGGTCGTTGATGTACCGGGCGTCACGCTCATAGGCACCCTGGCTGGGGGCGTTGCGGGCAGGGGGATCGTTGACGTCAGTCACGTCGCTCCAGGAGTGGATGTGGTTGGTCTTTCCACCCTACAACCAGATTTCCGGCGCTAACTGCAGCCGCAACCGCCCGTACCGCAACCGCCGCCGACCTGGGCTCCGGAGATGCCGATCGGCTTGATGCTGAGCAACTTCGCGCCCGACACCTCGGCGGCCGGGGCGGCCTCGACGAACTGGTCACCGTCCGACCAATCGGCCAGCGTGTTCAGCGTCCCGGCGTTCTTGTGCGCGGTGGCGACCATCAACTTGATCCGGTTGAGCTGGTTGACCTCCGAGGCACCCGGGTCGTAATCGATCGACACCACGTTGGCCTGCGGGTACTGGCGGCGCAGTTCGGCGAACATTCCGCGTCCGACCACGTGGTTCGGCAGGCAGGCGAACGGCTGGGCGCAGATGATGTTCGGCGTCCCGTGCTCGATCAACTCGACCATCTCGCCGACCAGCAGCCAGCCCTCACCGGCCTGGGTGCCGAGCGAGATCACCCGCTGCGCCTTGTCGGCCAGCCCGGCGATGGTGTCCGGCACGTCGAACTTGCCACCTGCGGACGCCAAGGCCTTGCGCATGGGACGTTCGAACTGCTCGATCACCCAGATCGCGGCCTTCTGGCCCATCCGGCCCTTCGTGGTACCGAGCCCGAAGATGTCCCACTTGTAGTCGGCGGTGTACATGCCCTGCAGGAAGAACGCGGTCAGACCCGGCAGCACGGCCTCGCAGCCCTCTTCCTCGATCACCCGTACCGCGTCGTTGTTGGCGTCCGGCTGGAACTTCACCAGGATCTCGCCGACCACGCCGACCCGCGGCTTGCGTGGGATGTCGAGCAGCGGCAGTTCGTCGAACTCGCGGACGATCTGCTTGATCAGCCACGAGTAGCCCACCCGGCGCTTCAGGGTCGGCGAGTAGCCGGCGTTGTCGAAGAACTCGCGGGTGATCGCGTCCCAGCGGGAGTAGAGCTCCATCGCCGAGCCCTCGATGCGCTCGTAGGGCCGGACGCGCAGCAGCACGTTCTGCAGCAGGTCGCCCAGCACCAGTCCCTGGATCGCCCGATAGGCCAGCCCGGCCGACAGCTTGAAGCCCGGGTTGGTCTCCAAGCCCTGGGTGCTGACGGCGAGCACCGGCACCTGCGGGTAACCGGCGTCCTTCAGGCCCTTGCGCAGCAGGCCCACGTAGTTGGTGGCCCGGCACATGCCGCCGGTCTGGGTGATCGCGACCGTCGACTTGTCGGGGTCGGCACCGCCGGTGACGAACTTGTTGATCAGCTGGCCGATCACCATGATCGCCGGGTAGCAGGCGTCGTTGTGCACGTATTTCAGGCCGCACTCGACGTCCTCGGCGGACGCGTGCTCGAGCACCTCGATGTTCAGGCCTGCCGAGTGCCGGAAGATCGGCTCCAGCATCCGGAAGTGGATGGGCGCCATCTGCGGCACGTAGACGGTGTGGGTGGCCTTCTCCTCGAGCCCGAAGACCGGGTCGGGGATGGTGGTGTCGATCTCGGCGGTCGGGTCGAACGCCGGGCGCTCGGCGGTGGCCGCCTGTAGCGAGCGCAGCCGGATCCTGGCGGCACCCAGGTTCGACACCTCGTCGATCTTCAGCACGGTGTAGACGTCGCCGACCCGCTCCAGGATCTCCTGCACCTGGTCGGTGGTCACCGCGTCCACACCACAACCGAAGCTGTTCAGCTGGACGACGTTCAGGTCTGGCTCAGTGGCCACCTGGGCGGCCGCCTCGTAGAGCCGGGTGTGGTAGGTCCACTGGTCCCGGACGCGCAGTGGCCGCTCCAGCCGGGATGCGCCCGTGCCGTTGGTCAGCGCGTCCTCGCTCAACACCACCATGCCCAGCGAGGTGATCATCTCGGGGATGCCGTGGTTGATCTCGGGGTCGATGTGGTACGGGCGTCCCGCCAGCACGATGCCGCGCATGCCGTTCTCACGCATGTACTGCAGCGCCCGGTCACCCTCGGCCTTGATATCGGCGTGCACCTGGTCGAGTTCCTCGAAGCCGGCAGCGACCGCGGCCTTCGCCTCCGCCAGCGTCACATTCCAGTCGGCGAACGCCTCGACCAGCCGTTCGGCCAACTTGTCGGGGTGGTTCAGGCTGACGAACGGATCGAGGAACTTGACCTCGGGATCGGTGCGGAAGCGTTCGACGTTCTTCTCCAGCACCTGCGGGTAGAACGCCACGATCGGGCAGTTGTAGTTGTTGTCGGCTTCGTCGAACTGCTTGCGCTCATAGTTGACGCACGGCATGAAGATCGTCTTGATGCCCTTGTCAAGCAGCCATTCGATGTGCCCGTGGGCGATCTTGGCCGGGTAGCAGACGTTCTCCGACGGGATCGACTCCATGCCGGACTGGAAGAGTTCGTGCGAACTGCGTCCGGACACCACGACCTTGAAGCCCAACTGGGTGAGGATCGTGAACCACAGCGGGTAGTCCTCGTACATGCCCAGCGCCCGCGGGATGCCGATCTCGCCGCGGGTGGCGGCGCCGTCGGTCAGCCGGCGGTAGCCGAAGATGCGCTTGTACTTGAAGTCGTAGAGGTTGGGCACCTCGGACTTCTTCGGCTTGGCCTCCAGGGACGCGCCGCGCTCGCAACGGTTGCCCGAGACATGCCGCGAACCGTCGTCGAAGGTGGAGATGGTCAGCTTGCAGTTGTTCTGGCAGAGCCGGCACTGGCGCTGCGAACTGGTGATCTCGAAGCCGTCCAGGTTGCGTTCCATGATCGGCGACACCGCACCCGGCTCGTAGTGCATCCGCGCGGTCAGCGCGGCACCGTAGGCGCCCATCAGGCCGGCGATGTTCGGCCGGGTGACCTCGACGCCGGTCTGCAGTTCGAAGGCGCGCAGCACGGCGTTGTTCAGGAAGGTGCCGCCCTGGACGACGACCTTCTCGCCGAGTTCGGACGCATCCCGCAGCTTCATCACCTTGTAGAGCGCGTTGCGCACCACCGAGTAGCTGAGCCCGGCGGAGATGTCGCCGATCGAGGCGCCCTCCTTCTGGGCCTGCTTGACCGAGGAGTTCATGAACACGGTGCAGCGGCTGCCCAGGTCGACCGGGGCGGCGGAGGTCAGCCCGACCTTCGCGAAGTCGCGCACGTCGGTGCCCATCGTCTCGGCGAAGGTCTGCAGGAATGAACCACAGCCGGACGAGCAGGCCTCGTTGACCGAGATCGAGTCGACGGTGCCGTTGCGGATCTTCAGGAACTTCATGTCCTGGCCGCCGATGTCGATCACGCTGGTGACGCCCGGGCAGACCTCGGCGGCGGCGCGGAAGTGCGCCATGGTCTCGATCTCGCCCTCGTCGGCGTGCAATGCCGCCTTGACCAGGTCTTCGCCGTAGCCGGTCACGCAGGCGCGGCCGATGAACGCGCCCTCGGGCAGCGTCGAGATCAGCTCCTTCGCGATCTTCACCGCGGCCCCGGCCGGGTCACCCTCGTTCGAGCCGTAGGTGGAGAAGACGATGGTGCCCTCGGCGTCCAGCACGACCGACTTGATGGTGGTCGAGCCGGCGTCGATGCCGAGCCAGACCGGCCCGCGCACGTGGTTCAGGTTGCCCTGCGGAACGAAGGCCTGGGCGTGCCGCTCGTCGAATTCGGTCCGCTCGGCTGCGTCCAGGAAGAGCGGACGCATGGTGCGGGTGGTCATGGTGATCTGGTTGGCGGCCTCGAGTTCGGCGACCAGGTGCGGCAGGCTGAGCGCCGGGCCGAGCGCGCTGAACGCAGCGCCCAGTGCCACATACAGCTGGCCGTTGTCGGGGGTGACGTAGTCGTCCACGTTGTCGCCCAGCGCCCGGACGAAGGCCGCGCGCAGCTCGGGCAGGAAGTGCAGCGGGCCGCCCAGGAAGATGACCCGGCCGCGGATCGGGTGCCCGCAGGCCAAGCCGGCCACGGTCTGGGTGGCCACGGCCTGGAAGACCGAGGCGGCGATGTCGGAGTGCGCGGCGCCCTGGTTGAGCAGCGGCTGCACGTCCGACTTGGCAAACACGCCGCAGCGCGACGCGATCGGGTGCAAGTGCGAGTACTGCTCGGCGAGTTCGTTGAGCCCGGACGCGTCCACCTTGAGCAGGGTCGCCATCTGGTCGATGAAGGCCCCGGTGCCGCCGGCGCAGGTGCCGTTCATCCGCTGCTCGGGGGTCGGGTGCAGGTAGGTGATCTTGGCGTCCTCGCCGCCGAGTTCGATGATCACGTCGATCTCAGGGTTCAGCCGCTCGATGGCGGCGGTGGACGCGATGACCTCCTGGATGAACTGGACGCCCATCACCTTGGCGACGCCCATGCCGCCGGAACCGGTGATCGCCACCCGGACGAGGTCCTCGGGGAAGTGGGTCTGGACGTCGCGCAACAGGTTGGCCAGCTCACCGCGCACGTCGGCGTTGTGCCGGCGGTAGTCGCTGAAGACAATCTCGTCTCCGTCAACGACGACGGCCTTCACCGTGGTGGAGCCAACATCCAGGCCAAGCGACAGCGTCGTGGGCATAGCGTCCTCATCGGGGGGCGTCCATGACAGAACGATCATTCTGTCAATACCTACGGTAACCCATGGACAAACGCTGTGCCACTGCTGACCACTACAAGGAACAGGGGCGGGCGCTGTGCAGATCGGCCTACAGGTTTAGGGTGGACGGGTGACCGACAAGTCGAACGCGCGGGACGCGATCATCGAGACCGCGGCCGAGCTGATCCGCACCCACGGGGTGCAGGGCATGTCGATCGCCCAATTGGTGGCCGAATCCGGCACCTCGGCCGGGGCCATCTACCACCACTTCGCCAACAAGAACGACGTGATCGTCGAGGTCGCCCGGCAGGCCATTGGCTGGCCACTCGCGGCGATCGCGGCCTACCGGGAAAGCCCGGCCTCCCCGGCGGAACTGCTGGAGTTCTCGATGGACGCGAATGCCACCGCTCCCAGCATCGGCGAACTGCTGATCCAGCTGGGCGCCGGTGCCGGCACCGACGACGAACTGGGCCAGCAGTTGCGAGCGGAGTTCGCGGTGCTGCGCGACGCGGTCGAGGAGACGATGCTGGCCTGGGCCGAGCAGAACGGGGTCGCGACCGAGCGCGTCCGGGGCTATTCACAACTGCTGGTCGGATTGTCGCTGGGCTATGCGACCCAGCGGATGCTGGTCGACCGCTTCGATGAGGCCGCCTATCGCCGCCAGGCCGTTGCGCTACTCGAACTCCCGATGGGTGAAGCGGGGTAAGGCCCCGGAAAAACCACCAATGCGGCCGTCAAATAGGGGAAACTGGTTTCATGCGCCCGTGCATCGGTAGCCAACGCGTTGCCGGGTGGCTGCTGCGTCCGGCGCTGATAGTCGCAACGGTACTGGGCATCACGGCTTGCCAACCGGTGACGGTCGAGCCGTCCCCGACGCCGGAGACGGTCGCGTCCACCAGCCCGGCTCCGACGCAGCGACCGGACGTCGAAGTCACGACGGTGGCCGAGAAGCTGGACACTCCGACCTCAATGGCGGCCTTCCCCGACGGCACCTTGCTGGTGGCGGGGATTTCGGGGGTCAGCAAGGTGGACGCGCAGGGCGAGGTGACCCGGTTCAAGCTCACCCCACCCGGCATGGAGTCGCCCGGCGGGATTCTGGACGTGGCGGTGCCCAGATGGTTCGACGCCACGCTGCGGCTGTACGTCTGCTACCGAACGACGAGTGACATTCGCGTTGTGCCGTTCGAGGCCAACCCCGAACTGACCGGCGCCACGGCCGGGCCGGTTCTGCTCTCCGGCATCCCGGTGGCGCAGAACGGCCCGAACGGCTGCGAACTCGCCTTCGGGCCTGACGGCAACCTCTACGTCGGTACAGCGGACGCAGGGCAGCCGCGCGCTCCACAAGACCTGGCCTCGCTGGCCGGCAAGATCCTGCGGATCGATCCAATGACCCACCAGCCGCCTCCGGACAACCCGTTCATCGACCGCACGGACCCCAACACCCAATTGGTCTTCAGCTACGGCCATCGCGAGGTGACCGGCATCGTCTGGAATCCCGACACCGGCACCATGTACGCCACCGACCGGGGGCCGGACCGCGATGACGAGGTCAACGTGATCGTCGCGGATGGCAACTACGGCTGGAACCCGGCCAGCGCATCGACCAACAGCTACAGCGTCGACCAGGTGCCGATGACCGACCTCGCGCTGCCCAACGCCCGCCCGGCTGCCTACAGTTCGGGCGAGAACTCCCGCGGGCTCGGTCCGGCGACCTTCATCGAAGGTGCCGAGTGGGGCGTGCTGGACGGCAGCCTCGCGGTGTCGAACACCGTGGGTCCGCGACTGCTCTTCCTGCCGATCACCGGCGAGGTGGTGGGGGCCCCGATGAGCCTCGAGACGCCCAATCCGGTGGGTCCGACGGTGGACGTCGTGCACCTGCCCGATGGTGACCTGGTGGTGCTCAGCCTGGGTGGGTCGGATTCCCGCATCCTGCGGGTGACCGTCGTCTAAGGCCTACCGCTGGCTGCTGATCGACTCGGCGGCGGCGCGTCCCATCACCATGGCCTCGGCCAACGCGAAGCCCGGCGCCGGGTCCGCCGCGCCACTGACCGAGGCGGCGGCCGAACCGATCGCCCACAGGCCGGGCATCGGCGTGCCGTCGGTGCGCAGGACGCGGGCATGCTCGTCGGTCAGGAAGCCACCCTTGGTGCCGTGGTCGGCGGGCACCACCCGGACGGCATGGAACGGCCCGCGATCCAGTGAGCCCAGGCCGATGCTGCGGCCGAAGTCGGCGTCGACGCCGGCCTCGGCGAACTGCTCGAAGCGATCCGCGGTGGCCTGCAGACCGGCGGCGTCCACCTTGATCTGCCAGGCCAGTTCCGGCAGGGTGCGGGCGGTGACCACGAAGCCGTCGCGTTCGGCGCTGCGCGGGACGCGTCCGGGCGCCAGGGGGCCGAGTCGGCAGTGCCGCCGGTGGTCGGCCCCAATGATCAGCCAGGCCGGCAGCGCCCCGAGGCCCAGTTCGCGCACCCGGGCGTAGAGCCCGCGCGCGAAGTCGACGCCGACCGCGGTCTCGTCGACGAACCGACGACCCGTGCTGTCGACCACGAAACCACCCGGATGGCACAGCGCCTCGTGCGCGTCCCAGACCTCGCCGGTCGAGCTCCACAACCCACCACGCCACCAGGCCTGGCCCAGGCCGGCCAGTTGCAGGTCGAGTTCGGCGGCCCATTCGAACTGCCGCACCCCATCGGACCGCGCCTCGCCGATCGTCCAGTCGACCCGGGATGGCATCGGCAGATAGTCACGGCGGGCCGGGGCGCTGGCCTCGAAGCCACCCTGGGCGATCAGCACCGCATGGCCGGCCAGCACCCGGACCAGGCGGTCGCCGCGGCGCACCACGACGCCGGTGACCCGCTCCGGAGTTTCCGCGGACGCGACCGAGGTGACCAACTCGGCGACCGGCGCGTCCCACCAGATGTTGACCTGCAGTCGCTGGCAGGCGGCCAGCAGACCGGTGACCAGCGCAGCGCCACCGTGCACGATGCGCCGTCCACGGGCCGCACCGCCGACTGCCCGGGCGCCACGGTCGAGGCGGTCGACCAGGTGTTCGGCCGGCAGCGGCACACCGTCGGGCACCACCTCGGCCAGTTGGCCGATCACGGTGGCATCGACCGGACGCGGCGCCAGCACCCGGCCGGCTTCGCGTCCACCGGGCAGGTGCGGGTAGTGGTCGGCGGCCCGGTCGACCGCCAGTTCGGTGCCCAACTGGGCGAGCCAGTCGGCCAATGGCCCGGTGCCGGTCAGCAGCCGGTGCCGCCGTGGTGCGCTGGCCGGCTCGTCCGGGACGACGCGATCGAAGTAGTCACGGGCGGTTGCGTAGTCGTCGTCCTGCCCCTCGCGAGCGGGCAGCCAGAGCTGCCCGGTGCGCGCCACTGCCGGCCCACCCAGATGGTCGGCCGCCTCGAGCACCAGCACCTCCAGGCCGGCCTGGCGGCAGGCGATGGCAGCCGTCAGCGCTCCGGGGTCGCTGCCGATGACCACCACATCAGTCATCTGGTCGGCGGCGGGCCGATCAGCTACCGGCACCGGCAACCGGGCGCTGGGCGGCGTCCGCCTAGCCGGACTCACTGGTCGGCGAGTTGGGTGCGCAGTTGGCTACGCACCTGGCCGCGCAGCACCTTGCCGAGCATCGACCGCGGCAGGTCATCGACCGGCACGAAGCGGCGGGGCACCTTGTAGGAGGTCAGCCGCTCCTTCGCCCAGGCCCGCAGTTCGTCGCCGTCGATCTCGGCGCCCTCGGCGGGCACGACCGCAGCGATCACCTCTTCGTCGCCGCGTCCGGTAGGCAGCCCGATCACTGCGACGTCGACGATGGCGTCGTTGCGCAGCAGGGCCTGCTCGACTTCCGTCGGGCTGACGTTGAAGCCGCCGGTGATGATGATCTCCTTCTTGCGGTCGACGATCGTGGTGAACCCGTCCTCGTCGACCGTGACCACATCACCGGTGCGCAGCCAGCCGTCGACCAGGCTGGCCGCGGTCTCGTCGGGATTGCGCCAGTAGCCCTGGAAGATCTGCGGGCCCTTGAGCAGCAGTTCGCCGGGCTCGCCGACGCCGACCTCCTTGGTGGGATCGTCCACGTCGGTGACCTTCATCAGCGTCGACGGGAACGGGACGCCGATGGTGCCCGGCCGGCGGCTCGGGAAGAACGGGTTGCCCAATGCTACTGGGGCGGCCTCAGTAAGGCCGTAGCCCTCGACCAACAGACCGGAGGAGACCGACTCCCACAGTTCCCGGACCTCCTCGGTGAGCGCCATCGCACCCGAGATGCACCAGCGGGCGGCCGCCAGCGAGATGCCCTTCTCCCGGGCCTGGTCGGCGGTCTTCTGGTAGAGCGCGGGGACCGCGCAGTAGATCGACGGCGGACGCTTGCGCGCAGCAGCCACGATCAGGTCGACGTCCGGCCGCGGGAAGAGCACCTGCCGAGCCTGCTTCAGAACGCCGAAGGTGGAGTGCACCGTGATGCCGAAGGAGTGGAACATCGGCAGCGCGGCGTAGCTGACCTCGCGGCGCGGCTCGGCACCCAGCATCCAGGCCTCACCCTGCCGGGCATTGGAGTAGAGGTTGTAGTGCGTGAGCATCGCGCCCTTGGAGCGGCCGGTGGTGCCGGAGGTGTACTGGATTGCGGCCAGGTCGGTCACCTCGGGACGCGGGTGGCGCCGGCTGATCGCCCGGTGCCCGACCAGCCGCTCCCACGTCCAGGTGCCCTTGGTGCCGCTGGTCAGCGCCTTCTTCTTGGCACGCAGCGATGGCACCGGCAGCTTGAGCGCGAGTTGCAGGTGCTTGGGGAACGCCTTGAGCAGGTTGACCGACACGATCGCGGTGGGCCGGACGTAGTTCGGCAGTTCGTTGAGCTTGTCGATCGTCGAGTCCAGCGCGATGGCGACCCGGGCGCCGTGGTCCTCGAAGAGCTGTTCGAGTTCGTGGCGGGTGTACAGCGGGTTGTGCTCGACCACCACGCCGCCCAGCCGCAGCACCGCGTAGAACGCGATCAGGTGTTGCGGGCAGTTGGGCAGCAGCAGGGCCACCCGGTCGCCCGAGTGCACGCCGAGCCGGCGCAGGCCCTCAGCGGCGCGCGCGACCAGTTCGCCCAGTTGCTTGTAGGTCATCTCGGCGCCGAAGAACTCGGTGGCCACGGACGCGCCGCCCTCGGCGACTGCCGTGTCCAGCAGCGAACACAGCGATTCGGTCGGCAGTTCAATCTCGACCGGGACGCCGGGCTGGTAGTTCTTCGTCCAATACGGGGCACCGTCGTCGGTGGTCCGCCGCCAGGGCGGCAGGGCTGCGTCCGGCTGGGCGTCTTCAGGGACCACGCTGTCTTCAGAAACCATGCTGCGATTCTCGCACAGTGGTTACGCCCACGTAGGTTGTGGTGACCCGGACGCCGCTGGGCAGGACGTCAGGCCGGACGCTCGCCGTTGGCCAACTTGGTGATGATGGCCTCGATCCGGGATGCGCGGGTCTCCGGACGCTTGGCCAGCGCGATCGCGCCGAGCGCCTGTTTGCGTACTGACTTGGGGCAACGCTCCCACTCCGCGGCCAGCGCCGAGTCGGCGTCCAACCGGACGCGCAGGTCGTCGGGCACGATCAACGCCTCCGGTCCGTCCAGCACGGTCCACATGCCGTTGGCCTTCGCCTGCTCGATGGCGGCCAGGCCGGCCGGCTGCATGCGACTCTGGGCGATCAACTCGGCGACACGGGCCTTGTTCGTCCCGGCCCAGGTGCTGGTCGAACGCCGGGGAGCGAACCACAGCATGGTGCGCTCGTCGTCCAGCGGCTTGGACTGGCCGTCGATCCAGCCCCAGCACAGCGCCTCGCGAATGGACGCGTCGTAGTCGAGCCGCGGCCGCCCCGTTGCTGGTCGCCACGAGACCAGCCAGACCCCTGTGCTGGTCTCGTGGTTGCGCGCCAGCCAGTCGTGCCACTGGTCGAGGGTCTCGGCGGGGTAGCGCTCGGCGTCCTGCATTCCCATCGCCCCAGTATCCGCGCGTCTTGCGTCCGGACGCGCCGCTCCCCAAGACTTGACCCCATGCCACACCCACCGAAGTACGACGATGACGAGCCGTTGCTGGTTCGCGTCCGGGAGTTGGCCATGGCGCTACCCCTTGCCGGGGAGCGGTTGAGCCACGGGCACCCGACGTTCTTCTGCGGGAAGATGTTCGCCGTCTACGGCGGCACGGTGAAGCCGGAGTCGGGCAAGGGACCGCACATCCAGCACCCGGATTCGCTGATCTTCTGGCCGGACGACGAGGAGAAACTGGCCCTGGTGCAGGATCCGCGGATCTTCCTGCCCGCCTACTACGGGCCGTGGGGCTGGCTCGGCATCGACCTGGACGCCAACACCGACTGGACCGAGATCGCCGAGTTGCTGGAGGTGTCATTCCGGCTCACCGCAACCAAGGAGGCGATCGCGTTGCTGGACGCCGCGACCGCCTGATTGGCACTAATGTTTGAGCCAGCACGGTTCTTACAGGCGGTTGGAAGGGGCTCCGGGGCGTGAAGGATATCGTCGTCTTCTCGGGATCGGCCCATCAGCAACTGGCGGAGGAGATCTGCGAGAACCTCGGCACCCGCCTCGCCCCCACCCGGATCAGCAGGTTCAGCAACGACTGCCTGCAAGCCCAATTGCTGGTCAACGTGCGGCAGCGCGACGTGTACATCATCCAGCCCCTGGTGCCGCCGACCCAGGAACACCTGATGGAACTGCTGCTGATGATCGATGCCGCGCGCGGCGCCTCGGCAGCCCAGATCACCGCGGTCATTCCGCACTACTCGTACGCCCGCTCTGACAAGAAGGACGCGTCGCGCATCTCGCTGGGTGGCCGGCTGGTGGCCGACATGTTGGTGACCGCGGGGGTGTCCCGCGTCCTGACGATGCAGTTGCACTCACCGCAGGTGCAGGGCTTCTTCTCCTGCCCGGTCGACCAACTGACCGCCCTCGGGGTGCTGGCCGAGCACTACCAGTCCACGGATTTGAGCAACTCTGTCGTGGTCAGCCCCGACCTGGGTAATGCCAAGAACGCCACCCAGTTCGCCCGGCTGCTCGGGCTGCCGGTGGCCGCGGGCAGCAAGCGGCGGCTGGCCGATGACAAGGTGGTCGTCGATTCGATCGTCGGTGACGTGATGGGCAAGCACGCGATCGTGCTGGACGACGAGATCGCCACCGGCGGTTCGATCATCGAGATCACCCAGCGGTTGAAGGACTTCGGCGCCACGTCGGCGTCCGTGGCGTGCACGCATGGGCTGTTCGCCGGACGCGCCGTCGAGCGGCTGCGCAGCCAGCAGTTCATCACCGAGGTGGTCTCGACCACCACCGTGCCGGCGCCGAGTGACTGGCCGGAACTGGTCAACCTGAGCGTGGCACCGCTGTTCGCCGAGGCCATCGACCGGATCCACCATGGACGCTCGGTCTCCAAGATGTTCAAGGGTGTCGACCCGGCCTACGCGCCGCCGGCCACCCCGGAAGGGCTGTTCTAGCTGCCCGCGTCACTCGACGCGGCGCAGCCCGATCCGCAGCGGTAGGTCCTGGTGCTGGCCACCGACATGGACCAGATGATCGTCGGCGACGGTCAGCTGGGTCTGGTAGCAGGTCAGCGCGGTGACTACTGCGTCCCGCTGGTCGGACAGGTCGAACCACTCGAAGCCCTCGGCGTCCGGCGTGGAGGCGACCTCGACCATCGGGATACCGGTCGCCTTCGAGGTGGCCAAGGTCAACTCGTGGGCCCGGACGTGGTCGGGATGTCCGTAGCTGCCCTGTTCGTCGTAGCTGACCAGCACCGTCGGCTGGACGCGATCGATCAGCGCCCGCAGGTCGGCGACCAGGTCGGGCAGGTCGGCGGCGGTGAAGGTGTCCGGATCGTGCAACTCGGCCGGTCCGGCGACACCCTCAGACATCCAGCGCATCCCGGAATCGCGGTAGTCGCGCGGCTGCAGTCCGTTCGCCCGGGCCGGCGGCGTACCGAGGTAGTCGTGGTCGAGCGAGCCGAGGGCGTCCAGCGCACAGGACAGTTCGCGCTGCCGGACGCGGGCCAGGTCGGCGGCAGTGATCTCGGTGGGTAGGACGCCGCTGACCACCTCGCCCTGCTCGCCGCGGGTGCAGGTGACCACCTCGCACGTGATGTCGTTGGCGCTCAGCCAGGCGAGCAACGCGCCGGTCTGCAGCGTCTCGTCGTCCGGGTGCGCATGGACGAACAGCGGGAAGACCTGCTTGCCGGGCTCGCCGGCGAGGACGGTCAACGGGTTGTTCATCGGTTGATCTCCCTGAGGTAGACGGCTTCGTACTCTTCGGCGACGATCGGCCAACTGCGGGTCTCGGCGAACTCGCGGCCGGCCAGGCCGGTCGCCCGACAGTGCTCTGCATCGTCGGTGAAGGTGCGGACCGCGGCGGCCCAGTCAGCTGGGTCGCGGCTGTCCATCAGGATCCCGGTCACCCCATCGATGACCGACTCGGCCATCCCACCGGCCCGGTTGGCGATCACCGCGACGCCGGACGCGGACGCCTCCAAGTTGATCAGGCCGTAGGTCTCCGACCGGCTCGGATTCAACAGGACGCACGCGCCGCGCATCATGGTGGCCAACTGGTCGCGATCCTGCGAGCCGAGGAAGAGCACCTCGCCAGCCAGGTCAAGCTCGGCGACCAGGTCGCGCAATTCCTCGGCGTAACCGGCGAAGTCGGCCGAGGCCTCCCCCGCGATGACCAACCGCGGCCGGTGCCCCTTGGGCAGCGCGGCCAGCGTCCGGATGGCCAGGTCGGGCGACTTGAGCGGCTGCAACCGGGCGGCGAAGAAGAGGTAGCAACCCCGCCAGGCCCAGTGCCGTTCTTCTGGACGCAACGGGCGGAACTGGTCGATGTTCACGCCCGGGTGCACGACGCTGATCCGGTCGGCCGGTGGCGCGTAGCGCTCGACGATGGTCGCCCGTTCGGCCTCGCTGACCGCGATCACCCGGTCCGATTCGTTGGCGACCAACCGCTCGCCGGCCGGACGGCCCGGCGATTCCGGCTGCTCTCCCGCGTCCAGTTCTGCCCCGACCGGGGCGGCCACCGAATGGAAACTCTGCAGGTGCGGCGCCCCAGCCGCCCGGGCGATCGGCAGGGCCGCGACCCCGGAGAACCAGTGGTGCGAGTGCACCAGGTCGACCCCATCGCCATGCTCGGCCCACCACGCGGCCATCGCCTCGCGGAACGGATCGATGAGCACTTCCTGGGCGCTCTTGGCCACGGAGTGGGTGGGGCCAGCGGTCAGATTGAAGACCCGCACCCCGTCCGCGAGTTCCACGACGTCGGGTGCCTTGGAATTGTCGCGCCGGGTGAGCAGATCGACCCGGTGGCCGCGGCCGGCCAGGGCAAGCGCCACGTTGAGTTCAACCACGTTCATACCGCCGGCGTCCGCCGAACCCGGAGAGGCGATCGGCGAGGTGTGCAGCGAGACCATGACGATGCGCAGGGGCGCGGCATCGTGGTTGATCATTGTCCAAGCCAACCACAAATCACTGCCGCGCACATACCGACCTGTGATGCTCGCATCGACTGCCAACTGGCAGGAATCCGACGGCCAGCAACCCCGTCACCGCTTGCCAAGTTTGGCAACCTGCTTGCCGCGGAAAGCGCTTACCTGCAGAATGGGTGGTGACGAGCCGACCCACTGGAGGAGCCGAGATGCGACGTCCACCTGTCATCACCGCCGAGCAAGCAGCCACCCTGATCCCGGACGGTGCGACCGTCTCGGTGTCGAGTTCGTCCGCCATCGGCCTGCCCGAGAAGGTGCTGGCCGCGATCGGCGCCCACTACGAGCAGACCGGCCACCCCAAGGCGATCACCTCGCTGCACTGCATCAACTCCGGTGACATGTCCGACGGTCTGGACGGCTCGAACCACCTGGCGAAGCCCGGCCTGTTGAAGCGGATCTTCGGCGGTTCCTACCCCGCGGGCCCCACCTCG
>JAXGOU010000020.1:0-37897 GCA_040767325.1 Brooklawnia sp.
ACGCGCCCGCCTCAACGCCTCGCCCCCAGACAGCCGCGGACGAAGTGTGGACCCGCGGACGAAATATCGTCCGCGGACTCGTAGATCGTCCGCGGATGTGAGGTGGGCGTCCGAAACCGCAGGCCAGACGAAACGGCGGGCCGGGCGGCCTACCAGCTGACGGCGATGATCGCGTTGACCACGGTCAGGCCGAGGATGCCGAGCAGCACCTGGGGCTTCACCTCGCGGCTCCGATGGGCGAGCAGCCCGCCGAAGATAGCAACGGCGATCACCAGTTTGATGGCGAGCTTCGGCCAGTTTGGCGTCCCGGTGACTGCGATCAGGGTCGCGAGCCCGAGCCCGGACGCGAGCAGCAGGCCCGATCCGAGCAGCGCGAGCAATGTGACCGAGGCGGCCCCCTTGCGCATGGCGGGGATCTGGGCGCCGATGCCGATCAGAACCAGAAGCAGGCCGATGCCGTGCGTGATGATCAGCAACAGGTGGGTGATGTCCACGGCGGTCCTTTCGAGGTGTCGTGGGCGGACGTCCCCCATCCTATGGGCAGGTCAAACCAGAACGGGACGTCCGCACCCGACCCCCGGCACCATGGGCACCGGAACGTGGCACGAAACGGTCCCGCGCCGACCCTAAGCTGGAGCCCATGGGCCTGACCAATCCCTTCGCTCGGCGACGCATCATCGGCCGCGGAGGACGAATCCTCAACGCCGGCGGGCTGGCCCGTCGCACTTCGGCCGATCGCCCCCGACGGCTCACCGACATCTTCGAGTCGCGCTGGAAGCTGGCCCTGATCAGCGCCGACAAGCTGGCCTCCCTGACAGTCCCGGAGGCGATCACCGGCATCGGCGGCTACGCGGCCGCCTACTCCCCCAGCCTGCTGCCCCGTCCGTGGTACTGGCAGGGCCTGGTCGCCGGCCTGGGCACCATGTTCGGCTACCAGGTCGGGCTGCTGGCCAGTTGGGCGATCGCGGTCGTCGCGGAGAAGCTGGACATCGAGGTCAGCATCAAGCCGGGGCTGCGCCAAGGCGGCATGCTGGCTGGCGCGACCCTGCTCGGGCTGGGTGCGATCGCCATTCCGCTGCGCTCGGTGCAGTGGCATCGGCAAACGGCTGACTACGTGAAACGTCCCGGGCCGGACGCATTCTGGGCCGTTGCGTCCGCCGCCGCCGCCATGGGTGTCTACGGCTTGCTCTTCGCGCAGTGGAAGGGCACGGTCTGGTCGATCAACTACCTGTCCCGCCACCTGCACCACCGCTTCGCACTCGGCCTGGCGTCCCGAATGGTGTCAACGCTGGTGGTGCTGACCACGATCATCGTGGTCTTCGACCAGGTCATCATGCGCGGGGTGATCGGGGTGGCCACCACTGCGTCCGCTGAGGTCGACAAGCGGACGCCACCCAACGTCTACCAGCCGAAGACCCCGCTGCACTCGGGTAGCAGCGAGTCGTTCGAGTCCTGGGAATCGCTGGGCCTGCAGGGCAAGCGCTTCACCTGCGCCGGCCCGACCCGCGAACGCATCGAGGAGGTGCTGGGCGAACCGGCCAAGCAGCCGATCCGCAGCTACGCGTCCATGCACGGACGCAGCGTCCCCGAGGTGGTCGACGCGGTGCTGGCCGAGATGGACCGCACCAACGCTTGGCAACGCAAGGCGATCCTGATGGTCACCACCACCGGACGCGGCAACGTCAACGAGTGGAGCACCTCGTCGTTCGAGTTCCTGATGCGTGGCGACTGCGCGACCGCCGCGATGCAGTACTCGGGACTGCCGTCGGCGGTCACCATGCTCAGCAGCAAGCAGGTGCCGGTGCATGCGTCCCAGTTGCTCTACGGCGAGATCGAGCAGCGTCTGCAGGCCATCCCGGCCGAGCGGCGGCCCAAGCTCTACGTGGCCGGCGAGTCACTCGGGGCATTCGGGTCCAACGGCATCTTCGACGGCCCGGACGATCTGCTGGCCCGGGCGGCCGGGGGCGTCTGGACGGGTTGCCCGACCTTCACCCCGCTGCAGACCGAGTTCACGCGGCGCCGTTCGCCGGACTCGACGGTGGTGGTTCCGGTGGTCGACGAAGGACGCCACGTCCGCTTCGCCAGCAGCCCCGACCAACTGGTCACCGACCCCAGCGGGCTGCGCTACAGCGAATGGGCCGCACCCCGCTTCGTCTATCTGCAGAACGACACCGACCCGGTGGTCTGGTGGGGCACCCACCTGCTGTGGAAGCGTCCCGAGTGGCTGGACGAGATGGCCGGCACCCAGACCCCGATGGCGCGGATGACCTGGTGGCCGTTCATCACCTTCTGGCAGATCGCCGCTGACATGCCCGTCTGCCGCGATGTAGGGCCGGGCTTCGGGCACAAGTACCACGCGGCGCAATGCGTCCCGGCCTGGGCGGCCGTGCTCGGACTGGATCC
Organism: Brooklawnia sp.; assembly: GCA_040767325.1. Classification (GTDB taxonomy): domain Bacteria; phylum Actinomycetota; class Actinomycetes; order Propionibacteriales; family Propionibacteriaceae; genus Brooklawnia. Next base: position 2,404 of record JAXGOU010000020.1, read on the forward strand.
CACCGCGGACTACCAGGCGGTCATCGACGCGCTCAACACCGACGTGCCGCCGGTCGCGCCCTGAGCGACCTGACGTCCGATTGCGCTGAGACGAGTGCACTCGTGCGTCCGGACCACCCGGCACACGCATTCCAATGTCACGACTGCACTCCAGTCAGCGGAACCACCCTCGTCCAGCCGTTAGCGTGGCCCCATGGAGACTCGAACGATCGCCGACACCGACCTCGTCGTTAGCGCCGTTGGCATGGGCTGCAACAACTTCTCGCGGCTGCAGACCGCCGCCGAGACGCTGGAGGGCAGCATTGCGGTGATCCACGCCGCCATCGACGCCGGGATCACCTTCTTCGACTGCGCCGACATCTACGGCAGCGCACCGGGACGCAGTGAGGAGTTCCTGGGCGCAGCGCTGGCCGGCCGCCGGGACGAGGTGGTGCTGGCCACCAAGTTCGGCTTCGCCAGCGTGGACGTCTACCCCGACCTCGACCTGGGTCCGAAGGGCGGCGAACGCTACATCCGGCACGCCGTTGACAACTCGTTGGGCCGACTCGGCACCAACCGCATCGACCTGCTGCAGATGCACTCCCCCGACCCGGACACCCCGATCCTGGAAACCCTGCAGGTGCTGGACGATCTGGTGCGCCAGGGCAAGGTCCGCCACATCGGCAACTCGAACTTCTCCGCCGAACAGATCGCCGAAGCCGACCGGGTGGCCCGCAGCAACGGCCTGACCAGGTTCGTGACCGCGCAGAACGAGTACTCGCTGCTCAGCCGGGACGCCGAGGCCGAACTGCTGCCGATGGCCAGGGACCTCGGACTCGGCTTCCTGCCCTACTTCCCGCTCTACAACGGCCTGCTCACCGGTAAGTACTCCGCGACGGGCGGCTCCGGACGCCTGCGCGACCTCAAGCCGCACCTGCTGGAGAACGTCGACTGGCACCAGTTGGAGGCCTACCACCAGATCTGCGAGCGGGCTGGCCTGACCATGGTGCAGGCATCGATCAGTTGGCTGGCAGCCCAGCAGCCGGTCGCCTCGGTGATCGCCGGAGCCACAACGCCCGACCAGGCGCGGGCGAACGCCGCCGCACTGCACCAGTTGGACGAAGCCGTGATCACCGAGATCTCGAACCTGTTCGGCTGAGTCCACCCGGCGAGCCGCGGGGCGGAAAAAGCCGAAGAACAGGGCGGACTCAGGGCGCGACGCGACCTGCGCTCATCGGCTCGATCCGGTTCGCCGGGTACCGTTGATGCAGTCACGCCCGCAGGAGGACCTCTTCATGTCAGCTCGTTCCACCGCCAACTCCGCAACCCAGGCTTTCGTCCTGCTTGTCGCCCGACTGGGGTTCGCAGCGATCCTGCTCGGCCGCGCCTGGTGGCGCTGGAGCATCGAGGGCATGGACGCCCAGGCCGCCCGGATCGCCGAGTTCAACATCCCGCAGCCGGAACTGATCGCCTGGGGCACCGTGCTGCTGGAGGGCGTTGGGGGCGCCATGCTGGCCCTCGGCCTGTTGACCCGCGTGGTGGCCGCGCTGGTCGCCGTCGAGAACGTGGTCATCATGGCGATCATGAAGTGGTCATCGGGCAACTGTACATCAATGACCGCGGCTTCGATGCAACTCGCGCTCGCCTGCGGGGTTGGTCTTCACGGCCGTGGGGACGCGCTACGCCGGTCTGGACGCAGCCACTCTTCCGCAAGCGTCGCCGCGCCGAGGAGGACCCGGGCACCGATCTCTACCAGCGAAACTCGGCAGCACGGAGATCTGAGTCTGCGCACGGAAGCTTCTGAAGAACACGAGGAAACCCATAGCGAAAGCTGTGGATCGTCATCAGCCTGCTGTCATGCAACCGAATCTGAACAGCTCGCACGGCCGACGGCTCCGCCGCTGCGCATCTGGCAGTGGACGACGAACCCAGCCTCACCGAGTTGCTCGGCATGGCACCGCTACGAGGGCTGGCAGGCCTACGTCGCGGCAACCGGCAGCCCCGAGGCCGTCCGGGTGGCCCGCAGGAGTCACCCCGGACGCCATCATCCTGAACATGATGCTGCCCGACTTCGGCGGACTCGAGGTGATGCGCCGCATTCGGGCCGACCAGCCCGACATGCCGGTCATCTTCCTGACCGCCGAGGACGCCGTCGCCGACCGGATCGCCAGGCTCACGGCCGGTAGCGACGACTTCGTCACCAAGCCGTTCAGCCTGGGGAGTTGATCGCCCGGCTCCGCTCGCTGCTGCGTCGCAGCAGGGCGACCGCACGGCGTCGGACGCGCTGCTCGTCGGTGACCTGACCCTCGACGAGGACGCCCACGAGGTGACCGCAGCGGCGAGCTGTTGCTCTACTGATGAGTTCGAGTTGCTGCGCTTCTGATGCGCAACCCGCAGCGCATCTGAGCAAGGCGCAGATCCTGGACCGGGTCTGGAACTACGATTTCGGCGGTCAGGCGGGCGTCGTCGAGCTCATCAGCTACGCGAAGATCGACGCCAGCCGCGGGCAAATGATCCACACCATGCGGGGAGCCGGGTATGTCCTCAAGCCGGCCGGGTAACCGGACGCTGCAGCGGTCGCTGGTCATCCGGATCGCGCTGATCGTGACCGTGGTGGCGATCGCGCTGGGCGCTGTGTCGACCCTGCTGGTCAGCAGATCCTGACCAACAACCTCGACCGGCAGTTGCGCTACGCCGTCTACGCCACCGACGAACGCCCGCGCGGCCCCGGCCCGGTGGACAACCCGATGGGGCGCACCGACGACCTGCGCCTCGGCAGCCTGCCGACCGGAAGTATCTGGCCTGATCCGCTCCAGCACCGGTGTCGTGCGGGCCTCGGTCATCTGGGATGTGGGCAGCGGACAGCCGCCGGCCGAACAGATCACGACCCTGCTCGCTGCTGCCCACCGATGATCGCGTGCACACCATCCAGTTGGACGAACTCGGCCCCTACCGGGCCTTCGCCGTCTCCCGGGATGGCGGACTGGCTGCCGTGGCCGCACCGCTGCGGATCAACAACGCAGTCATCGGACGCATGCTCGCCATCGAGGCGCTGTTGATCATCGGTGCTGCGCTCGCAGCGGCCGCCGTGTCTTCGGTGCTGGTCCGGCAGAGCCTGCGTCCGCTGAACCGGCTCGCGCAGACCGCCAGCGAGGTCGCCGCCCTGCCTCGAGTCCGGCGAGCCACGGCTGGGTGTCCGCGTGCGGATTCGAAACCGATTCGGCGACCGAAGTGGGACGCGTCGGGCGGCCTTCAACTCGATGCTCGATCACGTCGAAACCAGCCTGCAGTCGCGGCACGCCCTCGGGGCCAGGTGCGCCGGTTCGTCGCGGACGCCAGCCACGAACTGCGCAACCCGCTCGCCGCGATCCGCGGCTACGCAGGCGGCCCGGCACGGCCGCGAATCGCTACCGGCGACACCGTCTTCGCGCTCGGCCGGATCGAATCCGAGTCCCAGCGGATGAGTCGTCTGGTCAAGCAGATGCTGTTGCTGGCCCGGCTCGACAACGCCCCGGAACTGGCCCGAGCCGAGGTCGACCCGGGCGAAATCACCCTGAACGCGGTCAGTGACGCCCGGGCCGCACACCAGATCATCGCTGGTTGGTCTCGCTGCCGGACGAGCCGGTCACCCTGAGCGCGGACGCCAACCAACTGCAGCAGGCGCTGGCCAATCTGCTGGGCAACGCCCGCAAGCACACCCCACCGGGCACGACCATCGAACGACGCTGGAAAGCCAGGCCGGCTGGGCGAAGCTCTCGGTCACCGACGACGGGCCCGGCATCGAACCCGACCTCGTCGATCACATCTTCGAACGCTTCACCCGGGCCGATTCCGCACGCACCCACGACGGGGAGGGCTCCACCGGACTGGGACTGGCCATCGTGGCCGCCATCGCCAAGGCCCATGGCGGCCGGGTGGAGGCGTCCTCCCGACTGGCCACCGAGGACGAACCCGGGCACAGCAGCTTCACCGTCTGGCTGCCGCTCACCGTCCAGGGCCCCGTCAACGCCTGAAACCACCCTTCGAGTGCGCTGTGTCGGCCGGACGCCATAGGCTGGAGAGCGCATACCGCAAGGAGACGACATGACCCTGACCGCCAAAGAACTCGCCAAGTACCTCGACCACACGCTGCTCAAGACCGACGCCACGGCCGCCGATGTGACCGCGCTGGCCCAGGAGGCTGTCCGGCTGGGCACGTTCTCCATCTGTGTCTCGCCCAACATGCTGCCGATCGAGGTGGACCTGGGCGAGGTCAAACTGGCCGTGGTCTGCGGGTTCCCGTCGGGCAAGCACACCGCCGAGATCAAGGCTGCCGAGGCCCGGCAGGCGGTGGCGGCAGGCGCCGACGAGGTCGACATGGTGATCGACGTCGGCCTGCTCCGGGCGGGCCGGATCGACGACCTGACCGCGGAGATCGCGGCAGTGAAGGCCGAGGTTCCCGGCATTCTCAAGGTCATCATCGAGTCGGCCAAGCTCTCCGATGACGAGATCGTCGCCGCTTGCCAGGCCGCCGAACGAGCCGGCGCCGACTACGTCAAAACTTCCACCGGCTTCGACCCGGCAGGTGGCGCGTCGGTGCAGGCCGTCGCCCTGATGCGGGCCACCGTCGGCGATCGGCTGGGGGTCAAGGCCTCCGGCGGCATCCGCGACCACGGCACGGCGATGGCCATGATAGAGGCAGGCGCGAGCCGGATCGGCTGCTCGGCCAGCGCTGCCATCCTCGCCGGAGCCCCTCAGGAGTGAGCACCCTCAGCGATGTCGCCCAACGGGCGGGGGTCTCGCTGGCCACCGCCTCCCGGGCGCTCAACGGCTCGCCGGGACGCACCGTGCGTCCCGAACTCCAGGCGCGCGTCGAGCAGGCAGCCCGCGAACTGGACTACCAACCGCACGCGGCGGCCCAGACCATGGCCCGCGGCCGCTCGAACAGCCTGAGCCTGTTGGTGAACGACATCGGCGACCCGTACTTCGCCTCCATCGCGTCCGGCGTTGCCAGTGCCGCTTCCCGCTTCGGCTGCATCGTCACCCTGTCCAGCACCGGGGTGGACGCGACGCCGCGCGTGGCGGTGCTGAACATGCTCGCTGCGCAGCGAATCCGCGCGCTGATCATCGCGGGCGGTGTGGCGACCGACGACCCGGGCCTGCCCCAACTCAGCGCTGCCCTGCGCAGGCTGGCCGACCGGGGAACCCGTGTGGCAACCATCGGCGCCGAACAGTTGGGCTTCGCGTCCGTCGTGCTGCCGAATACCTCGGGCGCCGAGGCGCTCGCCACCGCCCTGCTCGATCTGGGCCATCGCAGCTTCTCGATCATCGCGGGCCCGGACAACCGCACCAGTTCCAGCCAGCGGGCCAGCGCGTTCGCCGACGCCGTCCGTTCCGGCGGCGGCACCGTGGCCGCCAACCAGCCCAGCGGCTTCGACCGGGCAGCGGGCTACCAGGCGATGGACCGACTGCTGACCGACCCGCTACCCGACGTCGTCTTCGCCACCAACGACCTGCTCGCCCTGGGTGCGCTGCGCCGGCTGAGGGAAGCCGGGCTGCGCGTCCCGCAGGATGTGGCGTTGGCGGGCTTCGGCGATTCGGACGCGCTGCTGGATGTCGAGCCAGGCATCACCTCGGTCCTGATGGACACCGAGGAGGCCGGTCGGCTCGCAGTCGAGATGACCCTCGGCGACAACGCCCAGCCGCGCACCGAGGTGCTGGGATTCGAGTTGCGGTTGCGCGCGTCCACCGGACGCGGTCAGCGATAACGAATCACCGGCAGGCCGCCAGCAGGGCGTCAGCCAGCCGCCACATCAACAGCCGGTCCTGGTTCCAGCCGCGCACCCGGTTGGCCAGATAGGCGACCGCCAACCCGGAGTCGGGGTCGGCCCAACCGGTACAGGCGTTGCTGCCGTTGTGTCCGAAGGTGCGCGCGGTGCTCAGCCGGCCGAACGGTTCGACCCGCGGCCAGCCGGTGGATTGGCCGCCCAACTGGAAACCCTGCCCGAAACGCAGCGCGTAGTGCAGCAGGCCATCGGGCACGCCCTCGTCACTCGACTGCAGACACATCTGCTCGATCGTCTGCGCGCTGGCCACCCGGACGCCATCCAGTTCGCCGCCATTCAGCATCGCCCGATAGAACCGGGCCAGATCGGCCGCAGTGGACGACACCCCGCCCGCCGGGATGACTGCCCGCCGCACCCTCCGGGAGTTCAGCACGCGGTCGGTCATGCCCCCCACTTGGTCGGTTACCGAGACCGGGACGGCACGTCCCAACTCGGCGTCCGGCAGGCCGAGGAAGGTATCGGACAGGCCCAGGGGTCGCCAGATCTGTTCGGCCATCAGCTCGGGCAGTTCGCGTCCGGTCGCGCGGCGCACCACCTCGCCGAGCAGGAACCCGTAGCTGAGGTAGTGGTAGGCGGTGCGCTCCCCCGCCGCCCACCGCGGCCGCGCCATCGCCAGCCGGTGTACCGACCAGCGCCAGTCGGCCATCGTCACAATGTCCCAAGTCCGACCGCCGGGCCCGGTCGGCAAGCCCGAACGATGCTGCAGCACCTGCCTGATGGTGACGTCCTGCTTGCCACGCGCACCGAACTCGGGCCACCAGCGCGCCAACGGATCGTCCACCGACAGGACGCCACGTTCGGCCAACTGCCAGACCAACAGGGCGATGTACGGCTTGGACGCCGACCACAACCAGAACAGGTCCGGCCCGGCAGCGTCCGATCGACGGTCGATCACCAACTGGTCGCCCCGCCAGACCACCAACTGCCAGCTTCCGCCACGCCCGGCGACCTCACCCAGCGCAGTCGCCAGACCAGCCGCATCTACCCCGGCCGCGTCCGGGGACGCCTCGTTGCCGTGCGGCCGCCAGTCCGCAGCATTGGGTTCTGCGCGTCCGGCGGTCATGGGTCCATCATGCCGCTGGCCCACCGAAGCGTCGGATAGATTGCCCTCATGCTCTTGTCGGATCGCGATATTCGCGCCCAGGTTGAGTCGGGACGCGTCCAGCTCGACCCCTGGGACCCAGCCCTCGTCCAGCCCGCCAGTGTGGACGTCCGGTTGGACCGCTACTTCCGGATCTTCGAGAACCACCGCTATGACGCGATCGACCCGGCCGCCGACCAGCCGGAACTGACGCGGATGGTTTCGCCGGTGGACGACGAGCCGTTCATCCTGCATCCGGGCGAGTTCGTGCTGGGCGCGACCTTTGAGTACGTAACGCTGCCCGACGACATCGCCGCCCGGCTGGAGGGCAAGTCGTCGCTGGGTCGCCTCGGGCTGCTGACGCACTCGACCGCCGGATTCATCGACCCGGGATTCACCGGTCACGTCACGCTCGAGCTGAGCAATATGGCGACGCTTCCGATCAAGCTCTACCCCGGCATGAAGATCGGCCAACTCTGCTTCTTCAAGCTGAGTTCACCGGCCGAGCATCCTTATGGCTCCGCGGTCACCGGCTCGCACTACCAGGGTCAGCGGGGCCCAACCGCCAGCCGCTCGCACCTGAACTTCTCGCGCATCGACGTCCCGCTCAATCCGGACGCGCAGTAGCGGGTCCGCTGGGTTACTTCGGCGGCAGACTGCCGGCGTAATCGGCGCCCACGCGCACCCAGTGGGCCAACTGCTCGTCGGTCTCCAGGGCAGACGCGTCCACCTGCAGCCAGCCGTCCAATTCGCGACCGCGCATCTCCATCCGGGCTACACCGGCCGCTGCGACCAACTCATCGGTCTGGGCGGGCGCGCAGCGCACCATCAGGTCACCCCGAGCCAGTGCGGCGACGGCCACGTTGCCGTTCACCAGGAACATCAGTCCCCCGAATCCGCGCTTCTCAACGACGCCGTCCTGATCGGCCAGCGCCTCCCGGATCCGGTGCGCAGTCTCCTCGTCGTAGGCCATGGCTCAGTCCCTTCCGGCCGGGTAGCGCAGCACCTGCAACTGCCGTTCACCGAAGCTGACGACCTGCCCCTCAACCACGCGGACTTCGACATTGGCCGGGCAGGGTTCGAGGTCGCCCTGCGACTTCAGCAGGGCGGTGCCGTTGGTCGAGCCACGGTCGACGACATACAGACCGCGCTGGTCAACGCCCAGCGCCAAGTGGGTCTTGCTCACCGTCCGGCCGGGCTCGCCCGCCGCGATCAAGGTGGCTCCGGCCTCGTCGTCCCTGGCCTCGGGGCTGCGCCCGATCAGCACCAGGCCGTGCACGTTGATGTCGCGGCCATCGTCGAGCCGGAAGTGCCAGCCCTCGGTGGCCGGACGCGCACTGCGCGAGGGATTGGCGACCAGGCGGGTGCCATCCACCTCGTCGCTGGGAACCGCGCGCGGCTTGATCCGCAGCGGCGGCGTCGTCTCGGTCTGGGCCGGTGTTCCGGGTGCCGGGACCACCGGCTGGGTGGGCGGCGGAACGGGCGACGGCTGGCCGAAGCCGGGGACCTCGGTGATCGGTCCCGTGGGCTGCGCGGCCGCCGGCTGCCAGGCTTGCGGGCTGCCGCCCGGGCTGGCCGGCACGCCGTAACCCGGTTGCTGGCCGGGGAACACTGCGGGCGGAGGTGTCGCCTGACCGGTAGGGCTGGGTGGCTGTGGCGCCGGGTAGCCGGCGGCCGGTTGGACCGGCGGTCCTGCCGGGCTGGGCTGCTGGGTGGTCGCCTGCCACGGGGCCTGTTGACCCTGCCACGGCGCTTGCTGGCCTTGCCACGGAAGTTGCGGCTCTGGCTGGGCCCCCTGCTGGCCTTGCCACGGCGCCGGAGCCTCCTGCTGAGGTGCTTGCTGACCTTGCCACGGCGCCTGCGGCTCCTGCCGGGGCGGCTGCTGGCCCTGCCATGGTGCCTGTTGCGCTTGCTGCGCCTGCCACGCCGGCGGCTGTTCCTGCCGCACGGGCTCCGGCACAGGTTGGCCGTACTCCCGCTCGGCCGGCGGGGCGAATCCGGACGATGGCGTCACCGCCGCAGGCGACTGGTAGCCGACCCCGGTCAACGGGACATGGTCGATCGGCGCCGCCGGAACCGCCTCGGGTTGGGCGTTGAACGAGTTGTTCATCAGGTGCGGGGGCAGCCCGACGGTGGAGTTGCCGCGCCGACCGGTGGCCTGCTGGCCAACCGTTGCGGCGGCGGCCTGCGTCCGGCGCCGGGCGATCGCCAGCGAGCGGACCGCGAGGTCGTGCCAACCCTGACGGCGTTCCTGGACGACCAGGAAGATCACCATCACGATGCCGGGAATGACCAGTGCCCACAGCGCGTAGCTGATCAGCGTGCGCAGGCACATGCGTCCCCACCCGATCGGCTTGCCATCGGCCAGACCCACCAACTCCAGTCGGAACAGTCGATAGCCGAGGCCGGCCCGCCGGGTGGCGTAGGCCCACCATTGGCCCATCACCCAGCCGAAGAGCAGCAGCCCGGCGGCGACGGTGTAGATCAGCCAGCCGGTGATACCCATCTGGCGCAGCCAGGTGTACCCGCCGACGATCAAAGCCGGCCCCAGCCGGTCGATCACCGCCGCACCGAATCGGGCACCCAAAGGCGCAACCACGACGCCATTCGTCGGCTGGCTCATCACCTGCGCCTCCCTTGCTGCGCGAACATCACGAACACTACTGGACCCGGCAGGGCACTCGACCGGCGTTGATCATGAGAAGCGCCGGAACGACCGGGTGGACAGTCGGCTGAGCAGGGCCTTGCGACGCTTCACCGACAGTCGCATGCCGCGCGCCGCCGTGTCGATGCCCTGCCAGAACTTGCTGGCCTGCTCGTCGCTCACCGGGTCGGGCGCAAAGGTGGACGCGTCCGCCTGCCTGGCCAACCGGTTCGAGTCGACCTTGCGGTCGAGTTTCGGGTAGACGCCAGCCAGCATCGCCGCCTGCTCGGTGCGGGTGGCCGAGGGCGAGATGTCTGCGCCGAGGTCGCGGGCCTGGTCGAGCAACTCAGCCCAGCCACCGGCAACGCGGTTGGCGGGCAGTTCGGCGTGCAGCCGGGTACGGCGCCGCCGGTTCTTCAGGCCGAGGATGAGCACGATCGGCCCGAGCAGCACCAGCGTGGGCAACCCGACGGTCGCCGTGGTGCGCAGCACCTGGGTGATGTCGATGACATCCTCTTCCGGCGGCGGTTCAACCGGGGAGACCGGCATCTGGTTGTCCGGCGGCGGCGCCTCGGGACGTTCCGGCGGCGGCGGCGGGTTCTCGACGTGCGGCCGGGTCTGGACCGACTCCTGCGGCTCGAAGTCCTGCAGGACGCGCTCGTGGTCGGGCGTCGGGTTGAAGTCGACCCAGCCGAGATCTGACAGGTAGACCTCGACCCAGGCGCGGACGTCGCGTCCCCGCACCTGACCGCTCCCGTCCGCCGGCAGTTGGTAGCCGTAGACCACCCGCGCCGGGATGCCCAGCGAGCGGCACATCAGGGCCATCGCGACCGAGTACTGCTCCTCGTCGCCGACCATGACTGCCTCATCGAGCAGCAGCGCCGAGATCCGGCTGTACGAGTGGCCGGGCAACGACAGCGTCTCGTCCGGGCCGACGCCGTGGCTGAACCAGCCGGTGGACGAGAACCGTTCCGCGATCATCCACGCGGCCTCGCCACCGCCGGAGGCACCCGACGTCCACACCCGCGCGTAGTCGCGCACCCGCTCCGGCATGTCCACCGGATCGGGCAGGTCGTAGCGTCCGGCGTTGGCCGCCTTGACCGCGTCCTCGCTCGGGCGTTCGGGCAACGCCGCCCCAGCGCGTACAGTCGCCCTCGTGAGCCGAAGGTGACCACGCTGGTGCGGTGCCCATGTTGTGGAACAGCGAGTCGGTCAGGTCGACCGCGCGTGCGGACCGTCGAACCGATCGCGGGTCGCGCCGACGTTGGGCAGCCAGACGCCGGTGTAGTCGCCGATCTGGACGTTGAGGTCCAGCAGTTGGCCGGGCGTTGGGTCGTCGATCCGGGCGCCAACCCGGACGAAGTCGAGGAGGCCCTCGGTGCTGCCGTTGCTGACGTTGTAGGTGAGCGCGTCATAGGCGTCCAGCGTCGCCGCCCAGACCAGGGCATGGCTGGCGCGCCCTCGATGGTGGTGAACAGCCCGCGTCCTCGTGCGCGCTGAGGTTGGCGCGGAAGCCCGTAAGGGTGAGGGCAGGCCCGAATGTCGAGTGGTTGCTCGACGGTCGCGCAGCACGAAGCGTGGCTCGGGCAGGTCCACGTAGGGGGCGGCCAGATAGGTCAGCCCGCCGCAGGCCGGCACCAGCGCCCCGCTGACCACCTGCGGCAGGCGGCAGCGGACGCAGTGCGCACCAGCGAGCGGGCCCGGCTGCGCTGCATCGTGGTCCAGATCAGCACGGCAGCGAGCAGCCCCAGACCGACCGCGGGGGAGGTGCGAACGAACGGGGCCGTGCCCAGCAGGAAGCCCAGCAGCACGCCGAACAGGCCGGGCAGCCAGGCCAAGCTGGGCAGCTTGGAGCGCCGCGCGATGGTGTAGCCGGCCAGGCCGCTGACCAGTGCGATCAGCAGCGGAATCGTCATCAGGTTCCAGGTGGTGTCCAGCGGCGGCGCGATCGTCAGCATGTCCCGCCAGGCCGTCACCGGACCGACCGCCAGCCCATGCAGCGTCCGCAGGGTGGGCACCACGTAGGCGTTGTTCGAGTTGGGCATGGCCAACAGGCCACCGAGCAGGAACCACACCACGACCGCAGCCAGCGCGGTGATCGCGGGGCTCCACCGCCGTCGGTGACTCAGCGCGGCCAGCCCTGCCCCCACTGCGGTTCCGCCACCGACCGCCACCCAGATCCAGCCGTTGCCGTGGCTGGGCAGGAAGGCGACGACCTGGGCCAGCGCGAAGATCGCGAGGCCGACCAGGTCGATGACAACCGGGACGCGGGCCCTGACCCGGCTCATGGCATCGACCTCCGCATCGCCCCGCCGAGGTCGTCCAGTTGCGGCAGGCGCACCAGGGAGACGTTGGCCACGTTGCGGACCGAGATCCTGGCCGACGGGTCGACCGCGATGCCGACGACGCGGGTGTCGAGGTCGAAGGTGGCGCAGGAGCGACGCAGCGCGTCCAAAGTGACGGCGGCCCCGGTGACGACGAAGACCACCGACGCCTGCGGCTCGAGCCGGAGCATGGTGCTGGTCAGCGTGCGCAGGTCGGTGCGGCCGCGCCGCTCGACCCGGGACAGTTCGTCCAGGGCGCGCGGACCGCTGACCGCCGCCATCGTCTCCGTGTTGGAGAACATGGTCAGCGGGTTCTGCTCACGCACCGCCTGCAGCGCGAGCGACCCGACCACGCTGACGGCGATCTCGAAATCGTCACTGCCCAGGTAGGAGCCGGTGGCCAGGTCGAGCCCGAGCGCGATCCGGGACTGCAGGGTCTCCTCGAACTGGCGGACCATCAACTGACCGATGTGCGCCGAACTGCGCCAGTGCACTTGCCGCCGGTCGTCGCCCGGGGCGTACTCCCGCAGCGTCTGGAAACTCATGTCGCTGGCCGAAGTGCGGGTGCTGGAATGCCCCTCCAGGTCGTGGATGAAGCCGGTCTGCCGGCCGAACAGCGGGACGGTGCGCGGGTGGACGAAGACCTCGATCTCCTCGCTCCAGTCGGTTTCGCGTCCGGTCAGCGAGAACGGGTCACCCTGCACCGATTGGGCCGGGCCGACGATCAACACGCCACGGCGGTCGGTCGGGATGGCGAACTCCTCGACGCGGGTCTCGCCGGGCGCCAGGCTCGGCACGTGGAAACTCGCCACTTCTGAGCCGATGGGCAGGTCCAGGCGGGCCGGGAGGTTGCGGCGGGCGGCGGCGTTGGCGATCACGATGCGTCCGGACGCCGGCTCACCGACCACAACCCGTCGGTCGGCGACGCCCAACTGGACGCGGAAACTGGACCGCCCGATGGTGAAGCCGATCGCCACCAGCAGGATCAGCAGACCGGCGATGCCCAGCAGCCGCAACTCCTGCCAGCGCAACCAGAGTCCGGCCAGCCCGATCAACAGCGCTGCGAACAGCAGCACCCAGCCTGCGGCGCGCATGCCCAGCACGCCGCTGATCCGCTCACCGAAGATCCGGAAGCCGCTGGTGTCGGGCGCCTCGACGACCGCCGGCACCTGCCAGCGCTCGGCGTAATCCTCGCCCGTCTCGTTGATCGGGGCGCCCTGGTCGGACGTGATCGTCATCGTCAGCCGGCGGCCCGCTCCGTGGGCGGCTGGACGCTGCCGATGACCTGCGCCATCACCTGTTCGCCGGTGACGCCGCTGAACTCGGCCTCCGGGTCGAGGATCAGTCGATGCGCCAGGCAGGGGACCGCGAGCATCTTGATGTCGTCCGGGACGACGAAGTGGCGGCCTTGCGATGCTGCCCAGACGCGCGAGCAGCGGGTCAGCGCGAGTCCACCGCGCACCGAGACGCCCAGCCGGACGTCGTTGGCAACCCGGGTGGCCTCGACGATGCGGGCCATGTAGTCGAAGACTGCCGGCTCGATGTGCACCGAACTGGCCAACTGGCTCATCTCGGTGACCGCCTGGGTGGTGATGACGGCTGCCAGCGCTGCTGAGCGCGGACGCGTCCCGCCGCTGGCCATGATGCGCAGGGTGGCGTCGCGGTCGGGGTAACCGAGCATCGTCTTCATCAGGAAGCGGTCCAGCTGGGCCTCGGGCAGCCGGTACGTACCCGCCTGCTCGATCGGGTTCTGGGTGGCGATGACCATGAACGGCGAGCCCACCGGGTAGGGATGCCCGTCGACGGTGACCCGGCTCTCCTCCATCACCTCGAGCAACGCCGACTGTGTCTTGGGCGAGGCCCGGTTGATCTCGTCGGCAAGCACGATGTTCGCGAAGATGGGCCCGGCATGGAACTCGAACTCGCCGGACTTCTGGTCGTAGATGGTGACGCCAGTCACGTCGGAGGGCAGCAGGTCGGGGGTGAACTGGATGCGGCTCGACTGGCCCTGGACGCTCTGGGCCAGCGCGCGGGCGAGCGTCGTCTTGCCAGTGCCCGGGTAGTCCTCCAGCAGCAGGTGCCCCTCGGCGAGCAGGCAGGTGACGGCCAGCCGCACTGCCTCGGTCTTGCCCATGATGGCGCGCTCCACATTGCGCACCACGCTGGCGAACGTGTCAGCGAACCAGTGGGCCTGGTCAAGGGTCATGGCCATGGGTGTTCTGCTCCTCGGTTTGCGACGGTCTTGCTAGGCGAAGGTGATCTCGGTTTGGTGGTCGGCATTGCCCTGACTGCAGGTGACGGTGTACGTCCCGGGCGTTACTGGCGTTTCGGCGGTGCCAACAGTGAAACTCGACGTACCGCCGCCGGCGACCGTCTGGGTCGACAGCACACCACCGGAGATGCGGCACGACCAGTCGCCGGCGTACGGCAGGGTGATCGAGACCACCTGACCACTCACGGACGCGGTCAGCGGTGGCGGCAGTTGGACGACGGCCGAGGTGCCGCAGACGCCACGGAAGCTGTCGCAGGCCTTCAACTGGATGTTCATCTGCACCCCGGCGGTTTCGATGTACAGCATGTCGCGCAGCGGGTACTCGCCCTGTTCGACACCGTTCAGCAGGTACGTGTAAGTCAGGTTGCTCGTGCCGTTCTTGTAGACCTCACCGGTGTAGAAGACGACCACCTGTCCGTCGGCGGTGCGGTCGATGCCGTAGTCGTACGGCTCGGGCAGGCCGAAGGCGCGCAATGGCTCTGGCGAGGTCCACTGGTACTGGGCCGTGCCCGGCTTGCCCTTGTAGACCGGGGTGGTGCGGACGGTGTAGTCGACGCTGTAGTCGGTGACCGTGAAGTTCGTCCGGCCGCCGGGCAGGACGGTGACCCCGGCGCCCAACGGCTGCCCGTTGGCGAGCAACTGGACGATCGCGGAATCCCACTCGGTGCCGGCCGGTGGCAGGTAGAAGGTGAGCAGATCCGGGCCGGCCACCGCGAAGTCGCCGGGGGCCTTGGCCTGAGGCGGGTCGGTGGCCTCGATGGGCGGCGACGGCGGGCTGATCGACTCGCCGCCGCGGGTCTTGATCTTGACCACGGTGGTGTAGGTCTGGCGCCGCACCAAGTTGTCGAGGTTGACCGCCGTCGCGGCCGGGTCAACAGCCACGACCACGTCACCGGCAGCCGAGGTCGCCACCACGGACACCTCGAATGGATCACCCTCCTGGGCCGGCAGGGCCCAAGTCACGTTCAACTGCGGCTTCTCGACGCCGATGTCCACCGCGACGACGTTGGACGCAGCCGGCGGCGGCGCGGACGGGTGCTCGGCGTTGGAGGCCGGCGAGGGGTCGGAGGTGCCGGCGTTGTTCGTCGCCGTGACGATGAACTGATAGGCCTTGTAGTTGGTCAGACCGGCGAACTCGTAGTTCGTGGTCAGGCCATCGACCGTCACGTCGGGCACCGAGCCATCCACCGAACTCACTGTGTACGAAGTGATCGGCGAGCCATCGAAGATCGGGGCGTCCCAGCGCAGGTCCAGGCGTCCGGACATGTTCGGGCCCGGGAAGATCAGCGTCGCCGGGTTGAGTGGCGGCGGCTTCACGTCCGGGGTGCCGACCGCAGAAGAGTTCGACGGATCGGACATACCAAGCACATTGCCCTCGGAGACCGAGAACGTGTAGCCAACGTTGTTCGTCAGCCCGGTGACCGTGCAGGTATTCGTGGCGCAGCCCAGGAAGGTGACGCTGGTGCCATTGGCGCCGGTGGCGATCACCTGACGCTGGATCACCGGCATGCCGTTGTCCGAGTTCGAGGTCCACTTGATGGTGACCTGCTTGTCGCCCTCGGCCTCGATCGTCGGCGTCCCGGGGGTGCTCGGGCGGGCCCGGACGACCAACTGGATCGCGCCATCGACCTGGCGCGCCGAGTCGTTCGTCGCATCCACGATGGTGTAGCGCACGGTCATCGGGCCGACGAAGTCCCGCTCGGGGGTGACCACGACGTTGTCGCCGTTCACGCTGGCGGTTCCGGAACCGCTGACCACCGACGCACTGAGCAGCGTCAGCCCCGGGTCGTCCAGCAGGTAGGAGCGGTCGTTGGCCAGCACCGGCACCGAAACCGGCTGGCCGGCGTTCGCGTCCGCCACTGCGTCGGTCTGCGCGACGGGCAACGGACGCGTCGAACCGACGACGGTGATCGTGACGGTGATCTCGCGGCTGGCACCGAAGCTGTCCACGACGCGTCCGGCCAGGGTGGCCTGGGCGCCCTTGTTGGTCAAGCCGCCGCGGGCGATGATGACGTCGCCGCCCACCGACGCGCTCCAGGTGACACCCGGGTTGCCGGACACCTCCGACCAGGACTGGAAGGAGAAGTTGTCACCCTCTGGATCGGAGAACCGCGGACGCAGCGGGAACTGCTGGTCGGGCTCACCGGCCCCGACCTCGATGCTGATGTTGGCCGGGCCGTCTGGGGCCCGGTTCGAAGTCTCCACACCGCCCTGCTCGCGGCCGGTGTTGGTGGCGGCCGGGGTGACGGTGATCGAGACCGTGATGAAGGCCCGCTTGGCCGATCGGTCGGTCGGGTCCGCCTGATCGATCACCTCGAAGACCACGGACGCCGGCCCCGCGTAGCTGACGTCGGCCTGGAAGTCGATGCCGTCGGGGCGGATGTTGACCGTGCCCTTGGTGGCGCGGACCGTCTCCGGGCTGGTCAGGACCACGTGCCGGCCCTGGGTGCCGAGCACGACGGTATCGAAGTTGATGCTGAAGACCTTGCCGGCCTCGACGGTGTTGACGGCCAGCGGGTCGGCCAGAACCGGGACCGAGTCGCCGCGTCCCGGCACGATGACCAGCGCCTGCGAACTCAACCCGTCGGCGTCGGTGATGACGTAGCGCACCTGCTGCATCACATCGCTCACCTGGATGCTCAGCTTGCCGTCGACGACCGCGACCTCTTCGGTGGGCACCTCGGGGCCACCCTGCGGCAGGCTCAGGGTGAGTTGCTCGCGCGGGCCGTCGATGTCGTAGTCGTTGGCCATCACATCGACCTCGACCCATTCCTGGTCGATGATGTCGTTCACCGCCAACTGGTCGTCCAGTGCCACCGGCGGGAGCAGCGGAGCTTCCGGGTCGACGATCAGCAGGATCGTGCCGTCGCCGGGCTCGCCACGTTTGTCAATCAGGTAGTACTTGCCCTGGTACTCGCCGGGCTCATCGGGCGCCGTCGCGGAGATGAACTGGCCGTCGGTGATCTGGGCCGGGAACTCCATCTCGATCGCGTTGGACTCGAGGAAGCCGAACTGGTCGCCATCGATGTCGTAGTCGTTCTGCAGCACCGGCAGCGTCACCGTTCGGCCGGGACGCACGTGCACCTCGTCCAGCACGCCGATCGGGCCGGTGTTGTCGTCCGATGGCGGCGCGACGCCGACCCGCATCTCACCCGTGCCGACCGCACCGAGCGAGTCGATCACCTGGTAGCGGAAGGTGTCGGTGCCACGCGAGTCGGGGTAGGCCTCGTAGCGGATCCAGCCGTCACCCACTTCGACGATCCTGCCCAGGCCGGGACCGGAGCCCAAGCCCAGCAGGCGCACGGAGTCGCCGTTCGGGTCCACCCCCGCCAGTTTGATTGGTATTCGCGTGATGCTGTTCGACAGCACCCGGGCCTCGACCACCGGTGGGATCGGGGCCTCGTTCTGAGCGTCCGCGCTGATCACCGTGATGATGACGGTGGCGGAGTCGCTGGCGCTGCCGTCGCTGATCTCGTAGGTCAGCGTCATCGTGGTCGCGGCCGTCTCCTCGGGGATGGCGATCCGGACCTTCTCGCCATCGATCCAGGCCCCGTCCCCGAACGGGTTGCCGGGCAGGCCGCTGACCTTGAGCGGGAGGCCACGCGGCGAAACGTCGTTCGCCAGCACCGCAACGCTCGCGATGGCACCGGCCCGCACCTTGACGTGGTCGTTGACTGCACGGGGACGACTGTCGCCCGATTCGGGCGCTGGGAAGACCATGATGGTGCCGCGAGTTGAGTTGCGTCCATCGGAAACCCAGTAGGTCAACGGCACCGGGGCGTCGGTGTGCCGGACCATCGAGATGGTCAGCAGGTGGCGTTCCTGCATGATCACCTGGATCGCCGGGTCCTGGCTGACCGACTGGACAACCAACACGTCGTTGTCGGCGTCGGTGTCATTCAGCAGCGGATCGATCACCACCGAGCCGCCGAACGGCACCAGTGCGGTGTCGCGGACGGCGACCGGGGCATTGTTCGAGTTGGTGATCGGCAGCACGTCGATGCGCACCAGACCCGACGACACCGGACCGTTGCTGACCTTGTAGAGCAGGTAATAGGTGCCCGGGGTCGTGGCGCGGAACCGGAAGGTGCCCTCCGGGTAGTTCGGGGTCACCGTGTAGTCGTTGGTCGATCCCTCGATCTCGGTCAGGATCAGGTTGTTGCCCTCGTCGTTGGCCAGCGGATGCACCACGACTTCCCGAGCAACCATCGTGGAGACGAAGTCACCGTTGGCGATCGGCGGCGCTGCGTCCCGGGTGCGCACGTCGATGTTCAGGAAGCCCTCGACCGTGGTGACGCCGTCGCTCACCCAGACCCGCACCCGCTTGGCCCCGGTCGACTTGCCGACATCACGGAAGGTGACGAAACCGTCCGGGGTGAAGGTCACCTCGTCCTCGGAGTCGGGGTCCTCGGGCATCGCATTGACCAACACCAGGTCGTCACCATCCGGGTCACGCCAGGTGACCAGCACACGCTTGCTGGCGGTGCTGTTGGAACTCATGATCATGGTTTCGCCGGGGCGGATGTTCACCGGCTTCTGGTTGCCACCGGCCTGGTCGGCCGGCAGCGCCTTCACGGTCGCGACGGCGGTGGCGGTGCCCCCGCGACCGTCGGAGATCGTGTAGGTGAACTGCTGCGAACCGGTGGCGTCGGCGGGCAGCGTGATCTGCAGGCCCGCCCCGTTACCGGTGAACTCCAGGGACGCGCCATTGATCCGGGTGGTCTCGACAACGGTGATGATGTCGCCGTCGTCGTCCGAGTCGTTGTCCAGGATGGGCAGCGTGGTGGACCGGCCGGCGCGGGCACCCAGGTCGGGGTCATCGACGGCGATCGGCGGCCGGTTGGGCAGCGTCCGGTCGGGCAGCGTGGTGCGCTCGTCCGGCGGATTGGGGTCGTCAGAGCGCTGCTGGTCGCGGCGATCGAACCGATCCCAGTCGTTGACGATCTTCATCTCCTTGTCGACCAGCCAGATCTGGCCGGACGCGACGTCCTGCAGGACGACATTGCCGCGGTTGACCTGGAAGGCGAGCTGGGCGCCGATCGGCATCTGCGGGATGTCGCTGATCTGCGGGTCCTCGCCGCCGCACACCTTGACGAACCGGTCGCCGAAGGCGCCGTAGGCGCACTCCCCCACCACGACCGGCGGCGTGGGGTTCGCGTTCATCAGCCCGGACAGCGACTGCGGGGCGCCGCCGACGATGGTGTTCAACCCGGCCTGGGTGGCGTAGATGGCGCTACCACCGCGTCCGGCAGCCCGGTCGTCGGGCACCGGCGGCGCCAACGAGGCGCTCGAGCCGGAACTGATCGTGGTGGCCTGGCGGTCACCCTCGACCCAGATCTGCTGGCTGACCCGGTCCAGCACGACGGCCTTCTCACCGATGGCTGACAGTTCGACGGTGGGCGCGGAGTTGTCAACCTGGAAGGGGATCGGCACGACGCTGCCGTCGGGACGCACGATCGTCGAGTCCTGGACGTTGATGCCGATGACCTGCCCGCTGGTGGTCACGATCGCCTTGCCCCAGTCGAGCAGGTCGAGGTTGGCCTTGCCGCGGAAATCCGATCGGGTCATCTGCTCGACCGGGCCGAACCAGACCTTCCCGTTCTCGGGGTTGGTCACCGAGAGCACGCCGGCGTTCATGCTGATCTGCGAGTTGACCGGCGGGCTGACCGGGCTGGACAGCGAGTTGGACGCCGGATCGTAGGTCTGCAGCGTGGAGCTACCGGCGTTGTTGATGACGACGGTGCGTCCCTCCTGCAGCAGGGTGGACCTGGTGTCGCCGACGCCGGTCGCGTCCGAGATCTCATCGATCTGGTAGTTCAGGGCACCGATCTTGGCGCGGTCCTGGCTCTGGACGTAGACCGCACCTTCGTTGAGCTTCAGTTCGGTGGCCTCGACGCCGGGGTTGATGAAGGCCGCGATGCCCACCGCGACCACCAGGACGCCAAGCAGCAGCGTCGTCCAACTGCGCCGCAGCCAACTGCTGAACAGCCGCATCCGACGCGTTTGCGAGAGGCGGGAAGTGGGCCGGACGGCGCGCGCTCCGGTTGACGCGCTGGCAACTCGCGGCGGTCGCGGCTGCCTGGCCATCCACACCTCACTCGTCTGGGGTAACTACGGTGATTGGGAACGGTGGGCACAGCGAATCCGCCTCCCACGAAACTCCCCGTTCATTCTCGCCGAGCCTTCTCGGGCTGCCAAATCCCTTTCGGCTGGACGACACTCATTTCACCTCACCGTGGGGTCATTCAGCCTGCGTGGTCACATACAGGACAACCGGTAACCCACGGCGCGGAACGGGCCTCAGCGAGGCACGTTGAGGTGGATCACCTGGCCGTCACCCAGGTCGATCTGCCCACCGACGGCCGACTCGGTCGTCTGGCCCGGCTCCAGCCGGATCTGCTGCCCGGTGGGCGTGACGACCACGGTGCCGTTGGTGGAATACAGGTCGGTGACCTCGATCGTCCACTCGTGCGGGGCGACCCGGACGTGCGTCCGGCTGATGTCGTGGTTCGGGCTCGGGACGCGCAACAGTTCCGCGGACAGGTCGTTGCCGGAATTGGCGGGCGCGCGTCCGATCAGGATGGGGCCGGCCAGCGGCATCTGCTCGCCGGACGACGTGCTCAGCACCGCGAGGATCGGGCGGTTGACCAGTTGCGGGTTGTGCGAGTCGACGCCACCGCCGCACAGGCGGCACTGGGTGGAACCGGGCGCGTTGGCATGGCCGAGGCCACAGATCGCCGCGAGCACCAGATGGTCGTCGCTGTTGCGGCCGGCCGCCGGCTTGTGGGTGGCGGCGATACCGGTGGTGAACACCGTCTCGCCGTCGTGATCGGTGGCCTGGTCCACCTTGCGCACGCCGGTCACCGGACGCGGGCCTGCTGGCGCAGTCACCGGGACGCCGGGGCTCACCGGCGCAGCGGGGAAGCCGACCGGGGGTTGCGGCACCGCGGTGGGCGGAGCCGGCGGGAACCCGGCCGGCGGTTGGGCCGCGGCGGCCGCGAAGCCCTGCGGACCCCACGGGCCGGTGGTGCCGCTGCGTCCCTTACCCAGGGCGACCTGGTCGCTGGGCTGGCCGGGCTGCTGGCCCGGTGCGTAGTCGGGACGCTCCCCCAGCACCTCGGTGGGTTCCTGCCCAACCGGTGCCACCGGGGGCGGCGCGAAGCCACCGCGCGGCGGGATCACCGGCTGCTCGGACGCGGCCGGCGGCGGGGGGAACTGCGACATGGACGGCTGGAACGGCGTGAAGCCGCCATCGGACGGCGCCACCGGCTCGGGCTCGGGTTCTGGTTCGAAGGCCAGTTGCGGCTCCGGCTCGGGCTCTGGGGCGAGATCGATCTCCGGGGCGACGGGCTCAGGTTCGGGCGCCGCCTCCAGCTCGGGTTCGCTGACCGGCTCGGGTTCGGGTTCGGTGACCGGCTCGGGCTCGGCGACGAACTCGACTTCTGCCTCCGGCAGGGACTCGACTTCGACCTCGTGCTCGACCTGAGGCTCGGGCGCCACCTCGGGATCCGGCGCCACCTCAACCTCGGGCTCCGGTTCAACCTCGGGCTCCGGTTCGGGCTCGACTTCGACCTCGTCCTCGACCTGGGGCTCGGGCGCGACCTCGTGCTCCGGCTCAACCTCGGGTTCCGGCTCAGGCTCGGCAATGGGCTCCGCTTCGGCTTCCGGCAGCGCCTCTTCCTCGGCCATCTGTTCGGATTCGGGTACGTCGTCCTCGACGACCTCGGAGGCTTCTTCGGCCACGGACTCGCCGGCCACACCACCGAAACCGGCAGCGGCCACCGGCACATCGGCGTCCAGTTCAGCGTCCTGATCGACGTCGGCGGCCTCGACGGCAGTCGCCTCGGCCGCGTCCAGGAAGATGGCAGAAGCCTCGACGGCACCGACCACCAGCGGCAGTTGGATCAGTTCGTCCGGGTTCACGTCTTCCAGCGGCAGGTAGACGCGGCGCGTGCTCAGACTGGTCTCGTACCAGGTCTTCGCACCCTCGCCGGAGGCCAGTTCCTCGCTGCTGTCGGCGTCCAGCACCCGCGCCTGACCGCGCAACAGGCAGTGCAGCCGCTCATCGTCCCAGAACAGCACCGCTAGGTTGGGCATGGTGTCGAGCCCGAAGCCGGTCAGCTCAGCACTGATCTCGGAGATGGACGCGGCGCCGATGATCTTGTCCCAGATGCCATTGACCAGCCGGGTGGCGGCCGGGGGTGCGGGCTGCATGATCACCAGGCAGGTGGGGCCGCCCAGGACGACCCAGCGTCCATGGGTGTAGGTGGCACGCCAAGCTCCGTACGGCGTTTTCATCGGGGCTCCTCTTGTCGTTGACCCGGGCAGACCGAGCCGCGGTTCCACCAAGCTTGTCACCCCGACGGTTCAGGGGGCAACGAAACCGCCGGTCAGCCGCGGCGGTAGGCCATCCGGTTGACGATGGCGTCGCCGATCGATTGCACGGCCTGCACGATGATGATCAGCATGATGACCGCCATCAACAACACCTCGCCGTTGAACCGCTGGTAGCCGTAGCGGATGGCGAAGTCGCCGACCCCGCCGCCACCGATCGCGCCGGCCATCGTCGAGTAGCCGATCAGCGTCACGAGGGTGAGGGTCGCGCCCGAGATCAGTCCGGGCAGCGATTCCGGCAGCAGCACCTTGCGCACGATCTGCCAGGTGTTCGCGCCCATCACCTGGGCGGCCTCGATCTTGCCGGGCGAGACCTCCCGCAGCGCCGACTCGACCACGCGTCCGTAGAACGGGATGGCACCGACCGACAGCGGGACGATGGCCGCCGTCGGACCATAGGCAGTGCCGACCAGCCAACGGGTGAATCCGATCAGGGCGATCATCAGGATCAGGAACGGCAACGAGCGGGCCAGGTTCACGATGGCGCCCAACCCCTGGTAGACCACGGCGTTCGGCCGCAGCCCGTCCGGTGAGGCCAGCCGCAGCCAGACGCCGACCACCAGACCCAGCGCGACGACGATCAGGAACGACCAGCCGACCATCCACGCGGTCTGGCCAAGCGACCCGAGCAACTCGGGCAGCACTTCGAGCCAACTGTCCTTCCTCATAGCCGTGCGCTCACCTGCCGCTCGGTGAGGTAGCGGTGCACGGCGGCCTGGTCGAAGACGCCGTCCGGGTGCGACAACGAAACGCGTAGCCGGCCGACCTTGGCGCCGGCGATCCAGTCCACCGAGCCGCCGAGGATGGAGACATCCACCCCGAAGTGCCTGGTCAGGCCAGAGATCACCGGTTCGGCGGTGTAGTCGCCCAGGAAGGTGAGCACCACCGATTGGTGGTCGGGGTCCAGCGTCGCGTCCCCGGTGGGCAGCAGGATGTCGGCCAACTGCGACTCGGGCTCGCGGAGCAGGTCGAGCAGGGCCCCCTCCTCGACAATGCGTCCATCAGCCATTAGTGCCGCCGAATCGCAGATCCGTCGGACAACCTCGGACTCATGCGTGATCAGGACGACGGTGACCCCGGTCGCCTCGTTGATCTGCTTGAGCAGGTCGAGGATCTGCTCGGTGGTGGCCGGGTCGAGGGCGCTGGTGGCCTCGTCGCAGAAGAGCACCTCCGGACGCGCCGCCAGTGCGCGGGCGATGCCCACCCGTTGCTTCTGCCCACCGGACAGTTGCGAGGGATAGGAGTCCGCCCGATCGGCGAGGCCGACCAGGGCCAGCAACTCGGTCACCCGCGCGTCCCTGGCCGCTTTACCGACTCCTTGCACTTCGAGCGGGAAGGCCACGTTGGCGGCGGCCGTCCGGCTGTTCAGCAGGTTGAAGTGCTGGAAGATCATGCCCATCCGGTGCCGGACGCTGCGCAATTGCGCTCCGGTCAGGGCGGTCAGTTCGGTGTCGGCCACGGTCACCGAACCCGACGTCGGACGCTCCAGGGCCGTCAGGCAACGCATCAGCGTCGTCTTGCCCGCCCCGCTGCGGCCCAGGATGCCGAAGATGCCACCGGGCGGCACGTGCAGGCTCACGTCCTGCACGGCCGCTACCGTTTGGCCCTTCGATCCGTAGACCTTCGTCAGGTTGGTGACGGTGATCATCTGTTCGGCCCTGGTTCTTCGTCGGGTTGGTGGCGTCGTGGCTCAGCCGTTGACCGGCAGAACGGAGCCCTGGTAGGTCTCGGTGATCCACTTGGCCAGTTCGGGCGACTCGAGCGCCTTGGCCAGCGCGACGACGCGCGGGTCGTCCTTCATGGTCGCCTTGACCACCAGCACGTTGGCGTACGGGTTGCCCTCGGCTTTCTCCAGGAAGAGCGAGTCGTCGGCGGGCACCAGCCCGGCCTCCAGGGCGTAGTTGCCGTTGACGATCGACAGGGTCACCTTGGGGTCATCGAGCGAGGCGGCCAACTGGGGGCGGTCGAGCTTGACGAAGGTGATCTTCTTGGGGTTCTCGCTGACGTTCGCGTCCGAGATCTGCGAGTAGTCGAGGTCAGGAGCGTTCCGGTCGACGTCGAGCTTCAGCAGACCGGCGTCCTCCAGCAGGAAGAGCGCGCGGGCCTGGTTGGTGGCGTCCTCCGGGATGGCGATCACGGCGCCCTCGGGCACGTCGGTCAACGACTCGACCTTCTTGGAGTACAGGCCGAGCGGCTCAACGTGCACGGTGGCCACCGCAACCAGATCCGAACCCTCGTGGTTGGCATTCCAGTCGTTGAGGTAGGGAACGTGCTGGAAGAAGTTGGCGTCCAGGTCGCCGGAGTTGACCCACTGGTTCTGGTCGACCTGACCGGAGTTCTCGGTCACTTCGATCTTGGTGTCGCCGAGCAGGCCGAGCTTCTCGGCCTGGGCGATCAGTTCGGCGTGCGGCACGACATCGGCGATGACGCGCAGCGGCTTGCTGGTGTCGGCTGACGCCGATCCGCCGGTCGAGCCACCGGCGCCACAGGCGGCCAACGATGCCAGCAGGGTTGCGGCGAGTGCGCCGGTGAACAGGGATCGGATTCGCATGGGTCTTCCTTAGATGGGTGTTCGGTTAGATCATCGTCCAACAGCACGGGCCGCAGCGAATCTGCGTCTCGGACTCACGATTCGCTGCAACTCGGGTGAGGAGCGATCGGGTCCGTGCTGTCAGGCGGGCATGCACCGACAGCACATGGGCATCATCATGGTCGCGCGGAAGAAGCCGCGCTCCGCAGTGCTGATTCCCATGGCTGCGACACTAGCCCATTCGGCACAACCCCGACAAAGCGGCTCCCTCGGTGGCCGGGGGCCTACTCGGCGGCCAACCCAGCACAATAGGATGTTGCCAACGGAACCGTCGATCGAAGGAGATCACCATGGCCCAGCGTCGGACCGCCGCGTGGTACGAGGGAACGAATCGGGACGCCTACATCCACCGGGCCTGGATGCGCCGCGGTGTGCCGGACGATGCGTTCACCGGGAAGCCACAGATCGCCATCTGCAACACGGCGTCCGACCTGTCGCCCTGCAACACGCACCTGAACCAGGTCGCCGCTGCGGTCAAGCAGGGGATCTGGGCGGCGGGCGGCATTCCGCTCGACATGCCGATCATTTCGCTCGGTGAGACCCAACTGCGGCCGACCGCGATGCTCTTCCGCAACCTGGCCGCGATGGCGACCGAGGAACTGATCCGGGCGAACCCGATCGACGGCGTCGTCCTGCTCGGCGGCTGTGACAAGACGGTGCCGAGCCTGTTGATGGGCGCTGCATCGGTCGACCTGCCGACGATCATGCTCAACGGTGGCCCGATGCTGAACGGCAACTTCCGTGGCCGTCCGTTCGGCTGCGGCACCGATGTCTGGGCGTTGTCCGAGGAGGCCTGGCCGACGCGCAACCCAGGAGGACTTTGCGGCGTCCGAGCAGGAGATGATCCGCTCGGCCGGTCACTGCAACACGATGGGCACCGCCTCGACGATGGGCGTGATGGCTGAGGCGCTCGGCATGACCCTGCCGGGCAGCGCCGGGACGCCGGGCCCGGACGCCCGCCTGCTGAAGTACGGCCATGCCACCGGTCGCCGGATCGTGGAAATGGTCGAGGAGGACCTGAAGCCCTCGCAGATCCTGACCCGCGAGGCATTCCTGAACGCGATCGTGACGCTGGCCGCCGTCGGTGGCTCGACCAACGCCGTGGTGCACCTGCTGGCGATCGCCGGACGCGTTGGTGTTGACCTCAATCTCACCGACTTCGACGAACACGGTTCGCACCTGCCGCTGCTGGTGAACCTGCAGCCGGCGGGCAAGCACCTGATGGAGGACCTGTTCCGGGCCGGCGGGCTGCGCGCCGTCTTCGCCCAGATAGCCGACCTGTTGCATGACGAGGCGATCACGGTCAGCGGCAAGCCGATCACCGCCCACCTGGAGGGCGCCGAGATCTACGACCCGGACGTCATCGCGGTGCGCGACAAGCCCTGGCAGACCGAGGCGGGCATCGCGGTATTGAAGGGCAACCTGGCCCCGACCGGCGCGATCATCAAGCCTGCCGCCGCGTCCCCCGAGCTGCTGACCCACCGTGGCCGAGCCGTTGTCTTCGAGAACATCGAGGACCTGCACGCCCGGATCGACGATCCCGATCTGGACATCGACGAGACCTGCGTGATCGTGCTGCGCGGGGCGGGCCCGAAGGGTTACCCGGGCATGCCCGAGGTGTCGAACACCCCGCTGCCGGAGAAGTTGCTCGCCAAGGGCGTGCGCGACATGGTGCGGGTCTGCGATGGCCGGATGTCCGGCACCGCCTACGGCACGGTCGTGCTGCACGTTTCGCCGGAGGCCGCTGCCGGCGGTCCGCTGGGCAAGGTCCGCAATGGCGATTACATCGTCCTGGACGTGCCGAACCGGACGCTGCGCGTCGACATGCCGGACGAGGAGTTGAATGCTCGCGAGGTTGGCCCGGACGCGACGGCGACGTTCGCAGCACCGCTGCGCGGGTACGAGCGGATCTACATCGACCACGTGTTGCAGGCCGACACCGGCGCGGACCTCGACTTCCTGGTCGGCTCGTCCGGCTCGAAGGTGGGACGCGAGTCGCACTGAGTCTGGCGCGGTAGGACGCGTCCGGTGTCTGCTGCCCGGACGCGTGCTGCCCGCCGCACGAACCTTCCACGTGGACGGCGCCGAAACCATCCAAATGTCGCGATTCGGGTGCTGTCGGCCACTGGAATGGCCCCGAAACCATCCAAACGTCGCCGATTGGTCAAGCAGCTTGGCGCACCCGGAGCGGCCCGAAGCACGCCTCCCAGGACGCTGACCTGACTGGGTTACGTCCGCGGTAGCCACCACGGACGAGTTCCTTGTGGATTCGCAGAACCTGCGCCCAGGGATCCCTGAACAGCTCCGCATTGATGCGCACCACGGAGTACCCCTGCACCCGCGCCCGCTCCTCCCGGACGATGTCGCGCGTCCATTGGACCTTGTCGTTCAGGTGCTGCTCACCTTCGTACTCGATGAGCAGGAGGAACTCGTCGTAACCCATATCGAAACGCCCAACGAAACCCTCGTCGTCGCGAAGTTCCATTTGCAGCCGAGGCCGCGGTAAACCCGCGAGTTCGAGGCAGAGCCGCAGCCTGGTCTCGCGCACCGATTCGGCGCCGCACGATGCGAGGCGTCCGGCCTTGCGCACCGACGAACTCGAGTGCGCGGCGAGCCGTAGCAGGTCGAGTGGACGGACGATACCCAGCTGGACCGCTCGATCTGCGGCCGTCACGGCATCGAGCAGGCCGGCAGTTCGGCAGTGGTCGATCAATGCGTCCAATGGATCCGAACGCAACTGATCGGAGCGGACCCGGCGGAGGACGATCTCTGAACGTGTGGATCGCAGGGAGGTCGCCGTCGCGAACCTCAGCGGTAGGGGCTGCCCCAGGCCGAGCCCGGCGACCTGCAGTGCAGTGAGGCCAATGGGCACTGCATCAGGTGGAAGTACGAGCCGCGCCGCCTCGATCCAGGCTTGGAGCGTCAGTGGCTCAGTCGACGGGAGGTAGACGCCATGCATGACTCGCCGGTAACGACCGGACGTCAATTGGTCGCGGGTGATTCCTTGCGCGTCGGCCATCGATCTGGTGAATGGGGGCATGCGTCCCATCTGATACGCGCAAAGGGACGCGGTCAACCACGAGCCCGGATCTGTGGATATCTCGGAGTCTTGAGTTTCCGCAGGACGCGATCGGCAGGCTCATCTCGTCCCTTGGCTCGGGCGCATTCGGCACTATGGATACTTCTGGGCCCCGGGCCGTGCTTGCTGCAGCCCATATCCGGCACTCTGGAGACTTTCGGCGTCCTCAGGCGTCGCCGTGCCCCCACATTGCGCGGTTTGGAGACTTTCGGCGTCCCCGGGGGGTCACCCCACACCCACATCCCGCACTTTGGATACTTTCGGCGGGCTGCGCGGGGGTCGCGCCACCACGCAGCTGCGTCCGGAACGCCAGTGGCCCGACCCCCACGCGGGGAGCCGGGCCACTATTCGTCCAGCAGGGAACTCAGCCGAGGATCACTTGGCCTGGTCCATCGCCGCCCGAGCCGCAGCGAACCGAGCGATCGGGACACGGAACGGCGAGCACGACACGTAGTCGAGGCCGACGCCCTGGAAGAACTCGATCGAGGCGGGATCGCCACCGTGCTCGCCACAGACGCCGCACTTCAGCTTCGGCTTGGCCTCACGATCTTCGTGACGCCGATCTCGACCAGCGCACCGACGCCATCGACATCGATCGACTCGAACGGGTTCTTCTCCAGCACACCGTCGACCACGTAGTCGGTGAGGAAGCGTTCTCGGCGTCGTCACGGCTGATGCCCAGACCGGCCTGGGTCAGGTCGTTGGTGCCGAAGTCGAAGAAGTCGGCGCGCAGTTGATCCGGCCGGCGACCGTGGCCGCAGGTGGCAACTCGATCATGGTGCCCACGGTGTAGGGATCTCCTTGCCGGCCTTGGCCAGCTCGTCGTCCACCGCAGCAACCACGATCTCGCGCTGCTTCTTGATCTCGGACTCGAGGCTGACCAGCGGATCATGATCTCGACGCCGACGGTCTCACTCCTCGCCCAGCACGGCCGTGTTGCGCGGATGATGGCGCGGGCCTGCATGTCCGGATCTCCGGGTACAGCATGGCCAGCCGGCAGCCGCGGGTGCCGAGCATCGGGTTGAGCTCGTGCAGCTTCTTCACCGGGCGAAGGTGGCGCGCTCGCGCTCCAGCTCGTCCGCCGAGCCACCGGTGAGCTCCGTGGCCTGAACTCTTCAGCGCCTCGGGTCGGTGTAGTTCGGCAGGAACTCGTGCAGCGGCGGGTCGAGCAGACGCACGGTGACGGCAGGCCCTTCATCGCGGTGAGTTCCTCGAAATCAGCTCGTTGCATGGGCAGGATCTCCTCGAGTGCAGCAGCGCGCCTCGCCGTTCTCGGCCAGGGATCATCTTGCGAACGGCCGGCAGGCGATCGGCGGCCATGAACATGTGCTCGGTGCGGCGCACAGGCCGATGCCCTCAGCACCCAGTTCACGAGCCTTGGCGGCGTCGTCGTAGTTGTCGGTTGGCGCGCACACCCATCGTCCGGACCTCGTCGGCCCAGGAGACCACACGCTGGAAGTCCTCGCTGATGCGCGGCGGGATCAGCTTCAGCGCCTCACCGAAGACCTCACCGGTCGAGCCGTTCAGGGTGATGACATCGCCCTCGCCGTAGACCTGGTCGCCGATGATCAGCTTCTTGCCGTGCACGTCGATCTTGATGTCGGTGGTGCCGGCCACACACGGCTTGCCGAAGCCACGCGCCACGACTGCGGCGTGCGAGGTCGGCGTCGCCAAGGCGGTCAGGATGCCCGGGCAACCAGACGTTGCGAATGTCGTCCGGGGTGGTCTCAGCGAACTGGTGACGACAGCCTCGCCCTCTTCTCGCCACGGGCAGCAGCGGTGTCGGCGTCGAAGACGACTCACCAACAGCGGCACCCGGGGACGCCGGCAGGCCCTTGGTGATGGCCTTGGCGGTGTTCGAGGGGTCGATGAAGCCGGGTGCAGCAACTGGTCCAGCTGGCCTGGCTCGATGCGGCGCAGCGCCTCGGTCTTGTCGATGACGCCCTCGTCCACCAGTCGGACGCGACCTTCAGCGCGGCAGCGGCGGTGCGCTTGCCGTTGCGGGTCTGCAGCATGTAGAGCTTGCCATTCTCGATGGTGAACTCCATGTCCTGCATGTCCTTGTAGTGCGCCTTCCATGGCGGCCATCGCCGAGCAGCTCGCGATGGGCCTCGGGCAGCACTTCGGCCATCTCCGGACAGCGGACGCGGGTGCGGATGCCGGCGACGACGTCCTCGCCTTGCGCGCTGGTCAGGAACTCGCCGTACGGCGCCTTCTCACCGGTGGAGGGGTTACGGGTGAAGCAGACACCGGTGCCCGAGGTCTCGCCACGGTTGCCGAAGACCATCTGCATCATGTTGACAGCAGTGCCCAGCGAGGCGGGGATGTTGTTGGCCCGGCGGTAGACCTCCGCGCGCGGGTTGCCCCAGGAACGGAAGACGGCGTTGATAGCGCGGTGCAGCTGCTCGACCGGATCGGTCGTCCACTCGCCACCCAAGGCCTCGTTCGAGATCGCCTTGTACTCGTCGACGAGTTCCTTCAGGTCCTCGGCGGTCAGGTCGGTGTCACCCTCGGCCACCTCTCGACCTTTCTTGGCGGTCAGCGCATCCTCGTAGAGATGCCCGGGGATACCTTCGACGACCTCGCCGTACATCTGGATGAAGCGGCGGTAGCAGTCCCAGGCGAAACGTTCGTTGTTGGCCTCAGCGGCGACGGCCTCGACGGTCTCGTCCGAGATGCCAAGGTTCAAGATGGTGTCCATCATGCCGGGCATCGACACCACAGCGCCCGAGCGGACCGACAGCAGCAGCGGCTTGTTCCGCCACCGAGCACGCGGCCGGTGCGCTCCTCGAAGCGCTTCAGACCAGCGTTGACCTGCTCAAGGAGATCTCCGGCCATTCACCGTTGTTGTTCGCGGTGTGGATGCAGGCCTGGGTGGTGACGGTGAAACCGTCCGGTACCGGGACGCCGAGCTTCAGCATTTCCGCCACGTTGGCACCCTTGCCACCGAGCAGCGTCTTCATGGACGCATCGCCCTCAGCGAGGTCATAGATGTACTTTTCAGTCACCGCTAAGTTCTCCTTTGACTAGCTAACTCGTGTGGGCGGGGATCCCGGCACGCATTTGGGGCCCCGTCATCGGGACCGCACGCCCCCCATTCTGCCTGTTGTCACCCGGCTGTGCGAAACCGGCCCATCGGTGAGAAGGCACCTGTTGGGCTACGGCGAGATCTTGAGGCTGCCGGGCAGACGCCGCAGATGGGTGCCTGCCTTTCGAGCCCGTTGCTCGACGATCTCGGTCACCCGCGCGGCCGCCTCTTCCAACGCCAGACCGGTGGTGTCGATCACCGGGCAACCCAGCGAGCGCTGGATGCGTCCCACCTCATCCAACTCGTCGTAGATCTTGGCCAGATCGGCGTAGCCACCGTCCTTGGTGCCGTAGCCACCCAACGATCTGGCCCGCCGGGATCGGATCTGGAGCAGCCGTTCAGCGTCGATGGTGAGGCCGACGATCCGCCACCGTTCGATCTTGAACAGTTCCTCGGGAGGCTTGATTCCGGGCACCAGCGGCACGTTGACCGTCTTGTAGCCGACATAACCGAGGTACAGCGACAGGGGTGTCTTGCCGGAGCGGGAGGCGCCGATCAGGCAGATGTCACACTCGCGCAGCGCGTCCGGCATGATGCCGTCGTCATTGCGGACAGCGAACTCCATGGCGCTGATCCGGTCGAAGTAGTCAGCCTCAACGGCGACCGGGCGCATCACCACGGCGTCCGCCTCACGCCCGGTGGCCTGCTCGATGGCTGCCAGTGTGTCTCCGAACAGGTTGGCCTGGGGAATCATCTTGTCGGCGCAGTAGCGCTCCACCATGCCGACCATCTCTGGTTTGACCAGCGTGAACAAGATGATGATGCGACGCTCGGGCGCTTCCAGATGTGCCTGGGTGATGCGGTCGAAAACCCCGAGCAGCGCGTCTGCGTCCTTGACGCGGGGATGCCGCACGATGGTGAACATCGTGCTGGGGAACTGTGCCTGGGCGGCCCTGCGGTCTGGCCGCGGTCTCCCCCGAGCTGTCAGCGATTACGTGGATGGACAGTTGGTTGGCCGGCATGCCGCGAGGCTATCGCCCGGCGCTGCGCCGCCGCTGCCCGGCTGGGGTCGCTACCAGGGTCAGACCGAGTAGTCGTCCCCAGTTCCAGCATCGTCCACGCGGACGAAGGCATCGGGGATGTCCGGCTCGCCGGCCGGCTGGCCCGGATGACGCCTTCGGACAGGACTCGGTCATGATGTCGTAGGCGCCCTTGACAGCACCGAAGATGATGAGGGATGCGCCGGCACCGAAGGCAGCGCTGGCGATGGCGAGTCGGATGGGGTTCGGTGTGATCATGCCCCATGGTAGGGACGCCGCCCGGCATCCCGCGCCTCCCGGTGGTCGCATGCCACCCCAACCATAGGTCCCGGACGGGCAGAATCGAACCCATGGACGCCGTCGACGCCATCATCGTGGCCAACTCGCCCGTTGCGGGCTGAGCTGTTCTGGTGCTGGACGCGCCCGAGTTGGTCGCCGAGGCGCCCCGGGCGGACCAGGGTCAGCGTGTGGTGTGACCACCGACACGCCCAGCAGTTGGCTCGAGGACGCTGCTGATCGAGGGCCTGACGACTCAGGACGCTCGCCGGTGTCGACCTGGTCTGGTTGCGGTTACCCAATCGCTTGGGCGCGCTGGACGAGTACTGCGAGTTGATCGCCAACCCGCCTCGGCGTCCAGGTTCGGCTGGTCGGTGCAGGCCGCGAAAGCACCTGAACCGCTCGATGAACGAAGTCTGGCCCACTTCGGCCAAACCGCGGCGTCCCGGGCCGAGCGAAGGCGCGCACTGCTGGCGTCCAGCGACCCGATCCCCGGGACGCCGACCTGGCCCGCAGCCGCGAATCACCGTGGCATCCAGCGGGCGTCAGCTGGAATTGTGGTGGCACGGCGCCACCTTCGCGGCCGGACGCGTGGACGCCGGCACCCGGCTGTTGATCGACCACCTCGACCAGGTTGCCGACGCCGATCGCTATCTCGACCTGGGCTGTGGCTCCGGCCTGCTGGCCACCCTGCTCGCCCTCGACCATCCGGACGCGCCGGTGCACGCCACGGACGCCTCGTGGGCGGCCGTCGACGCCTCGCGACGCACCGCCGCCGGGACCGGCGTCCAGGTGCAGTGGGCGTCCGACCTGAGCGGGTTCCCGGACGGCGTGCTCGACGTGATCGTCTGCAATCCGCCGTTCCACCGCGGGACCGCCAAGGACTCCGACCCGGCGCTGGCCATGTTCACCGAGGCGGCCCGCACCTTGGGCCCGGGCGGCGAGTTCTGGTGCGTCTTCAACTCGCACCTGCCCTGGAAACCGACGCTCACCCGCTTGTTCGGCCCTACCCGCCTGATCGCCCAGAACCGGCACTACACGCTCACTCGCAGCGTCCGCCGACCAGCCTGACGAAGGCCCGGAAGCTGCGTTACCCGTACCGGCGCCCCTGATCGACTGCGCAATCCGGTGCCCGCTGTTGGCGTCGATCGTGTCACCGCAACCACCCAAAACCCCAGCACCGGAGGCACCCATGGGAGAGTTCGTCGACCTCAAGGCCAAGCCCTACTACCTCGATGACGAGGCCATTGCCTGGGTCGAGGCCACCATCGCCGGGATGTCCGACGAGGAGAAGATCGGGCAGCTGTTCATCAGCCACAACCGCAACCTGGACGTGGCCGAGGCGCAGGAGAAGATCTCGAAGTACCACTACGGCGGCCAGCGCTACAAGGACTCGGGATCGGCCGCCCGCGACGTCTTCAACTTCACCCATGGTCTGCGCGAGGTGGCGCAGATCCCGATGCTGGTCGCCGCAAACTGCGACAACGGCGGCGACGGCGCGTGCGCCGAAGGCGTGTGCATCGGCAGCGGAGCCGCAGTCGAGGCGTCCGGATCAGAAGAGGTGGCCTACAACGCGGGGTTCGTGGCGGGCGAAACCTGCAAGGCGATCGGCGTCAACTGGAACTTCGACCCGTGCGTCGACATTCTCTACAACTGGCGCAACACCATCGTGAACACCCGCGCCTACGGCACGGACGCGGACACGGTGCTGAAGTACACCCGCGCGTACCTCAAGGGCATCACCGACAACGGCCTGGCTACCTGCGTCAAACACTTCCCCGGCGACGGCACCGAGGAGCGCGACCAGCACCTGATCCTCGGCGTGAACGAACTCAGCCCCGACGAATGGGACGCCAGCTTCGGCAAGGTCTACCGGACCCTGATCGACGACGGCCTGCACTCGATCATGGTCGGCCACATCGCGCTGCCCGAATACTCGAAGAAGCTCAACCCCGAACTCGGCTAGGACGACATCATGCCGGCGACGCTGGCGCCCGAACTGCTGACCGGGCTGCTGAAGAACCAACTCGGCTGGAACGGCCTGACCATCACCGACGCCTCGCACATGATCGGCTTCGCCGCCGCGCAGAAGCGCAAGGATTCGGTGCCCGGTTGCATCGCGGCCGGCTGCGACATGCTGCTCTTCTTCCGCGACGAGGACGAGGACTACGAGTCGATGATGGCCGGCTACCGCAATGGCGTCATCACCGAGGAACGGCTCACCGACGCGCTGCATCGCATCCTGGGGCTCAAGGCCGCCATCGGCCTGCACAAGGGGCACACACCCCGGACGAAGCGGGCCTGTCGGTCATCGGCTCGCAGGAGCAACTCGACAAGGCCGCCGACGCGCCGACAAGGCCATCACGCTGGTCAAGAACACCAGGAACGAACTGCCGATCCGGCCCGAGACCCACCCGCGCATCGAGGTGCGCTACCTCTCACAGAACGAGGCGGGTGCCATCTACGAGTCGGGCGGCACCCTCGAGATCATCATGGAGGAACTCGAGGCGGCCGGCTTCCAGCCGACGCACGCGACCGGCGACATGCGCATCGGCGGCAAGGTGGCCGACTACAACGCCAACTTCGACGCGACGTTCACCTGGTGTGACCTGCGCGGCTACGCGTCCGAGAACGCCTACCGGATCCGCTGGGCGAACCCGATGTCGGCCGATATCCCGTGGCAGGTCTGGGAGAAGCCGGTCGTCTTCATCGGCATGAACTGGACGACGCACCTCTACGACGTCCCGATGGTCAAGACCTACATCAACGCCTACAAGAACACCCGCGAGGTGATTCGGCAGACCATCGCCAAGATCAAGGGCGACTCGGAGTTCAAGGGCACCCCGAACGACCTGGTCTGGTGTGGCGGTCTGTGGGAGGCCAAGCGCTGAGCGACCGGATCGGGGCCGATCGGCCGGCACCCACCCCTGCCGGCAGATCCCGGTATTGATCCTGCCTCAGT
>JAXGOU010000021.1:0-36798 GCA_040767325.1 Brooklawnia sp.
GGGCCCATGCAGAACGGGATGACGAACATCGTCCGTCCCTCCATGCACCCGTCGTAGAAGCGGGTCATGATGCGCTTCATGTCGCGGGGATGGATCCAGTTGTTCAGCGGGCCGGCGTCCTCTTCGCGCTCCGAGCAGATGAAGGTCTGGTTCTCGACGCGAGCAACGTCCTCGGGGTCGGTGCGCACGTAGATCGAGTTCGGCTTGCGCTCGGGATCGAGCACGATCGCGCGGCCCTTGTCGACCAGGATCTGCTTGAGTTCGGCCTCCTGCTCGGACGAGCCGTCGGCGTACCAGATGCGGTCCGGTTTGCACAGGGCGGCCATCTCGTTCACCCAATCGACCAGCCGCTTCAGCTCTGGCACCTTCCCAACAACGGGCACCCGATGGACTGATTCGTCGACCCGAGATTGTTCGGCAACTGACTTCGTCATTGCGATCGGCCTTTCCGCACAGCGTTGTGCGTCCGAGAAATCGGCTGGACTGCTGCCCCCATTCTTGCCCAATCCCCTGCGCCCGGGCCAATCGTTCATGAATTGCGCCACAGACAGGCCGATTCACTGCGGCGGACCGCTGAACCGGTGTACTGGACCCATGAGCGACTTCTCCTGGTTCTGGGCCACCGAGTTCGGACGCGACAACATCCTGCGCGAACAGTTGCTGGAGCAGGCCGAGACAACCCACTGGCTTGCCCGCTCGCAGCGCGAGGACACCGAACGACTGCGCCGCCAACTGGGCAGCCTGGAGGGCGACATGTCCAGCCGGTTGAACGCGCTGAGCGACGCGTTCGTCGCCTACGTCGAGTTGGACGCGGTGCGCCAGCAGTTGGCCGGATTCCCCGCCAACGAGCAGGTGCGTCGCCACGCCCGGGAGGATCTGGACGCGCTGGTGGCCGGCCGCAAACCTACGCCGAGGGCCGAAGCGACGCCGGACTACTGGCTGGCGCCCGCGGTGGCGGCGCTGTCCCCCGACGGCAAGCTGGACCAGACCACGGCGCAGCGCGCCCTTGACCTGGACCCGCAGGCCGCGCGCACCTTCCTGCTGGTGACCCGAGCCGCCTTCGGCACCACCAAGGGCTTGAGCGACGACCTGGTCGCAGTGATGGCTCCGCACGATGAGGGCGGCCAACCGACCTGGACCGCCAGCCAGGTCATGCTGTGGGCTGCCACCCTGCGCGGGGCCTTCGGCCCGGACGCCCTGGCCGCGCTGCAGCCGGTGGTCGAACCGGCGCTGGACGCCGAGCCGCCGACCGGCTGGCAGGACTGGGTCGCTGGACAGTCGAATGGTCTGGGTTCGGCCAGCGAGGAGCGTCAGATCAGTTGGATCGCCGACCAACTCGCCTCCGCCGTCGAACCGGTCGGGGCCACGGAACAGGACACCGGCTGGCGGATGACCTGGACGCCACCGCCCGGCTCAACCGGCGAACAGCCGCAGGCGTCGGTCACCAGCACCGACGATCCCGAGGCGACCCGGGAGTCCAACCGGCAACTGCTGCTGGGCATCGCTGAGATCCTGATCTCCGAGGGCGCGCCAGGCGAACGTGAACTGTTGGCCCGCGCCGCCCAACTGCGCAAGGAACTGTCCGGCTCCACGCTGGCCCCCGGCGGAGCACAGCCCTCCGGCGACGAGTCCCAGGCCCCGGCATTGGGCAACCTGACCAGCGCGTCAGTGCTCAGCCAGGTTCGCCAGTTGGCCATCGATCCGAACGCCAGCCCGCACGACCGGCGGCTGCTCTGGTCATGGATCGCACCGCACCTGCGGGGTTGGCTGACCGAACTGGTCAACCGCGAGCGGCCGGCCGCCGAGGTCATGCCGGTGGGTGGACGAAAGCAACTGGTGGCGACCGCGAACGGGGTGGTCGACGACGCAGAACTGGAACGCGCCCGCAGCCAAGTGCTCGAGGACTACCGCGTCGCTCCGTCGTTGCGCTTCGGCTGGCAGGTGATGATCGGAGCCGCGCTCGCCATGGTCGCCGGGATCGTCGTATTCGGACTTACCGGGCAGCCGGCCTGGTGGTGGCTGATCGTGGCCGGGGCCGTAGGCACGGTGGCCGGGGTGATGATGCGATCCAAGCACCGCGAACAGGTGACGATGCGCGACGAGGCCCTGGGGCGGCTCACCGAGGACGTGTCCAACGCGCTGGCCCGGGCGTCCCGCGCCGATCAGGCCGCGCTTCGCGTCCACGAGGAGACCAGCGAGGCAGCGCGTCGTGCGCTGTCGCTGCTGCCGGACTGAGTCCCGCCGCCGGGCGGGACCCCGACGCCGGACTACTGCTGGTTGGCCGCGTCCAACGCAGCCGCGACCTGGGCGAGCGAGTCAGCGCCGAGCACCCCGATGCCGCGGTAGAAGGCGGTGTCCGCTCCGGCCTCGACGCGGGAGAAGAACTCGGGTGCCCACCGGAAGAGGTGGTCGTTGCAGAACTCGGCGTGGGCCTCGACGAAGGCGGTGGGATCCTCGTCGGCCTCCACGGCGTCCAGGGCCTTGACCAGCAGCGTCGCGCAGAACTCCAGTTCCAGGCTGATGTGGTCGTCCGGCTCGCGGTTGAGGCGCGGCGCCTGCAGGCCGAAGCGGCGGTAGAACTCGCGCACCTGCAGCGTCTCGGCGTCGAAGACGAGTCCCTCGCGCGACAGGTAGACCGACTCCCACGGCACGGCCTTGGCCTTGCCGGGCCCGCGCATCAGCAGGAACTGGTCCTCGGCGATCGCCTCGACGGTCTCGGCCTGCTCGCGGGACTGCTCCAGCAGCGCGATGCCCTCCGCGGTGCGCTGTCCACCCGGCATCGGCCACTCGGCCAGCATCTCGGCAGAGCGCACCTGATCGATGGATTCGGCGTCCGGGGCGACGGCGAGCAACCGGCCCAATACCGTCCAGGTGGCCGCCCACGAATCCCACTGTTCCGGTGTGGTCATTGCTGTCGGCCTCCTGTTATTGGGTACGTGGACGTTCGTCTCATGGTAGACGGTGGACCATGACGATCCACTCCGGGCACCCGTTCGCGGTCGATGAACCCGACGTCGCCAGACAGTTCCGCGGCCGGTTGGGCGGCCGGGTGAGCCTGTGGACGACCGGACAGGGCTCGGCGCGGCTCGGGCTGACGGTCACCTCACTGCTCGCGGTCGGTGGTGAACCTTGGCGGTTGGTCGCAGCCCTCGACCCGGACGCAGAGTTCACCGAAGCGCTGACCGAACAAGGCCGCGGGGTCGTCGTGCTGCTGGGCGCCGACCAGTTCGCGCTGGCCGAGGCGTTCGGCGGCGGGCCGGCTCCCGGTGGGCCGTTTCGGATCGGCGACTGGACCGACACCGACTGGGGCCCACGGCCAGCCGGCGGCGGCACTTGGGCCGGCGTGGAAGTGGAGTCGCAGGTCGAGGTCGGCTGGTCGCTGCTGACCACCGTGCGCATCAGGCATGCCGAGGTGGGCGACGAAGAACCACTGCTGCACTACCGGGGACGCTACGACCTGGGCCGTCGCTAGGAGTCGTCCGGGTTCCCGCGTCGTCCGGCGATCAACACTCGACGATGTTCACCGCCAGGCCACCGGCGGCGGTCTCCTTGTACTTGGAGTTCATGTCGAGGCCGGTCTCCATCATGGTGCGGACGCAGTTGTCGAGGGTCACGTACTGGTAGCCGTCATCGTTGATCGCCAGCCGGGCCGCAGTGATCGCCTTGACCGCGGCGACCGCGTTGCGCTCGATGCACGGTATCTGGACGAGGCCGCCCACCGGATCGCAGGTCAGCCCCAGGTGATGCTCCAACCCGATCTCGGCGGCGTTGACCACCTGTTGCGGCGTCCCGCCAAGCAACTGGGCCAAGCCAGCCGCCGCCATCGCGCACGCGGTACCCACCTCGCCCTGGCAACCCACTTCGGCCCCCGAGATGGACGCGGTCGCCTTGAAGATGATGCCGATCGCGGCTGCTGTCAGCAGGAAATCGGTGATCTGCTCGTCGGGACCTCCCGGCAGGTAGCGGACCGCGTAGCTGCCGACCGCCGGGATGATGCCCGCGGCGCCGTTGGTCGGTGCGGTCACCACGCGACCGCCTGCCGCGTTCTGCTCGTTGACGGCCAGCGCCCACAGGCTCACCCAGTCCAGGGCGGCCAGCGGATCGTCGACGCCGAGTGTGTGGCCCCCGCTGGCCTGCAGCCGCCGGTACAACTGCGGGGCGCGCCGGGCAACGAACAATCCACCGGGTAGCGTGCCCGTCTGGCGTTGACCAGTCTCGATGCACTCGGTGATCACCCGCCACAGCTCGGCGATCCGCTCCCGGACCTCGGCCTCGGGCCGTTGCGAGACCTCGTTGGCCATCATCAATTGCGGGATGGTGAGTTGGTTGTCGTTGCACAGGTCGATCAGGTGTGCGCCGCGCCGGAACGGGAACGGCCACTGGCGTTCGTCCACTGGCAGGGGCGGACTGCCGGTGCCGTCGTCCTTCAGCACCTGGCCACCGCCGATGGAGTACCAGATCTCGTCGGCCACCTGCTCCTCCCCCGCCCAGGCGGTGAACTGCATCGCGTTGGGGTGGAACGGGAGCCTGGTGCTCATGTGGCGGATCAGATCGATGGTTGGATCGAAGCGGATCAGCTTGCCTGGGCCACCGTCTGCGGACAGCAGCCGCAGCTGGGTGGACTGGCGGATCGCCTGCACTCGGGCGGCCAGCGTCTCGGTATCGACCGTCGCCGGCTGTTCCCCCTCCAGACCGATCAGCACCGCCGAACCGGTGCCGTGACCCCAGCCGGTGGCGCCGAGAGATCCGAACAGTTCCACGCACAACCGATCCACCCGGTCCAGTAGTCCGGCCTCGGCCAGCCCGACCGCGAACCAGCGAGCGGCGATCATTGGTCCCACCGTGTGCGAGGACGACGGCCCGATGCCGATCTTGAAGACATCGAAGATGCTGCAGGTCACAAAGCACAGTGTGCCCAAAGCGGCGCCCTTTGGCAGCATCTCCGGTTCCCGCGAAGGCACTGGCAGATTCGCCGACTTCGCGTCCGCAGACAGCGGCAGCACAACGGGGCTTCCGCCCTAGACTCGCCGCATGTCAACTCCGCGCAGAATCCGCGGTGCCAGGGTGCTGGTCACGGGTGCCGCCTCCGGTCTGGGGGCCGGGCTTGCGGTCGAGGTCGCCAAGCGGGGCGCTGCCAGCGTCGCCTGCTGGGATCGGGACGCCACCGCGCTGGCCGGGACCATCGAGCAACTCGAAAGAATCGGGACGCCCGCCCAGGCAGTGACCGTCGATCTGGCCGACCCTGACCAGGTCGCCGAGGCTGGACGCCGGACGTTGGCCACGACCGGGGGCATCGACATCTGCATCAACAGCGCAGGCGTCGTCAGCGGGAAGCTGTTCGCCGACCTGACCGAAGCGGACGTTACCCGCACCTTCCAGGTGAACAGCCTGGCGCTCTACCGCACCACCCGGGTCGTGCTGCCCGGCATGATCGAGCGGGACCGTGGGTTGATCGTGACCATCGCGTCCGCGGGTGGGTTGACCGGGGTGGCCAAGCAGACGGACTACTCCGCGTCCAAGTTCGCGGCCATTGGGTTCATGGAGTCGCTGCGAGCCGAACTGCGCAAGATGCACAGCGCTGTCCGGACGCTGGTGGTCTGCCCGTACTACACCAACACCGGCATGTTCGCCGGGGTGCGCACCAAGGTGCCCGCCCTGCTGCCGACCCTGGCGCCCGAGGACGTGGTGACGCAGATCGCGGACGCAATCGAGTCCGGACGTCAACGGCTGATCATGCCCGCCTTCGCGAGCACGGTGCTGCTGGTGAAGGCGTTCCCACCGGTGGTGGCCGACCGGATCATCGATCTCTTCGGCATCAACTCCACCATGGACGGTTTCGTCGGCAGGGGACCTCGCCCGGGCGGCGTCTAGTCTGGAGGGCGTGGACAGCCAGATTCTTGCCGCCGAGCGGGCCGCACTCGCCCAACGCCGGAAGACCGGGACGACGATCTACTTGGTCGTGGTCGGGATCTTCCTGCTCACCGTCTTCGGCATCGTCGGACTGGCCATCGGCGCCAGCATGGGCCTGCGGGCAGCGATCCTGCTGGCGGGCATTTCGCTGGCCGCCTGCGCAGCCCTGATCGGCGTCATCCTCGGCATCATGAAGGCAGCCAGCAGCGGCCAGGGAGCCGGGCCGGCGAGCAAGGGACCCGCCTCCTGGGGCCAGATCTACACCCAGGCCCCTCCGAACGAGGTCTGGGCGGCAATCAACCGTTCCATCGCGGCCCAGGGCATGACCGCGCGCCAGATCGGCCCGGGCACCATCCGGGCCGAGAAGCCGATGAACATGTGGAGTTGGGGCGCCAACTTCCTGGTCGACGTGCGCGCGTCCTCCGACCGGCCGGGCTGGGCGGTGGTCAGCGTCCAGGCCGAGCCCAAGGTCAGCTTCGCGATGGCCGACTACGGCATTGCGCAGAACACCAATAACGCAATCCTGGCGGCCATCCCCGGCCAGCCCGCCCTTGGACCGGGCATGGTCCCCGGCATGATGCCGCAACTGCCCCAGTTCCCGCCGAGCCCGCAGGATCGCCACCACTCGGGCTGATCCGGGCCGGGTGGATCTGCTTGTAATCTGGGCACACCATGGACATCGAGATCTTGGCCGAGGAGCGGGCCCACCACCGTCGCTTCCGGCTCATCTATCGGGCGCTGCTGATCCTGATCCTGACGCTCGGCTCGATCGGCCTGGTCTATGCCGGCTTCCAGACCAACCAGCGGGCGGGCTGGATCGTCACGGTCGGACTGGTGGTCATCGCGGCCGTCGTCACCACCATGGCGCTGCGGATGGATCGACGGCGTCCCGACCAATTGGTCACCACCGGGCCGTGGTCCTGGGGGCAGGTCTACTCGGGCCACCAGCAGCGCGAGATCTGGAACTCGATGGGCAAGGTGCTCAGCCAGCACGGGCTGGGCTTCCGTCGGCTGACGAACACCACCGGGCTGTCGGAGCGCGGCGGCACGTTCGTCTACCGCAAGGGGCACCACTTGCTGGACGTTCGCCCGTCCGAGGATCACCCGGGCTGGCTCGTGATCACCGTGCAATCGGCACCCGATCTGCCCACCACGATCACCGATTTTGGACGCGGCGCGGCCATCAACGATGACCTGCTGAACGCAGTCCCCGGATTCCGTCGGCCCGACGATCCCGAACTGGGCTGAGAACCACCTCACGTCCCGGTTAGGGCAGGATGGAACACATGCAACCCGAGCTACTGGCAGACCGCTATGAGCTGGTCTCGACCGTTGGCAAGGGAGCGACCGGTCAGGTCTGGCGCGCGCTCGACACACTGCTGGAGCGGATGGTCGCCATCAAGGTCGTACGCACACCGGTTCGACGACACCCGCGCCGGCTGGTGATGGAGCTACCGTCCGGCCCCAACTTCAACACCTCGGTCAAGCAGATCGCGGGCCGCTGGATTACCACACCGGCATGCCGCTGTTGGCTGCGGTTGCCGACGGGCTGCAGGCCGCCCACGACGCCGGGATCACCCACCGCGACGTCAAGCCCGCCAACATCGTGCTGGACGCGGCGCCGGACGCCGACGGCACCATGGTCGACCTGTTCAGCGAGCCCAGCAAGGGACGCCCGGTGCTGGTCGATTTCGGCATCGCCCACCTGGTCGACAAGGCCGCCAGCCAACTGACGCGGCCCGCAACTGCGATCGGCACCGCGGCCTACATGTCCCCAGAGCAGGCCCGCGGTCAGCGGGTCACCTCGGCGTCCGACGTCTACTCGCTGGCCTGCGT
Source organism: Brooklawnia sp. (assembly GCA_040767325.1). Lineage (GTDB taxonomy): Bacteria > Actinomycetota > Actinomycetes > Propionibacteriales > Propionibacteriaceae > Brooklawnia. The sequence goes on from JAXGOU010000021.1 coordinate 7,747, forward strand.
CGCCTACTTCCTCTTCCTGGGCCGGCCACCGTTCCTGGCCGACACCTCGCTGGCCGTCGCGCACGCCCAGGCCTTCGACACCCCGACCCCGCTGATCGAATTGAGCCCGGACGCGCCGCCCGCCCTGGACGCGCTGTTGGCGCGGATGCTGGCCAAGGATCCCAAGAAGCGCCCGACCGCCAGCGAGGTGGCCGATGAATTGCGGGCGATCAGCGTCGACCCGACCCGGGATTCGGGCCTGCCCGCCCTGCCACCCGAGGCTCCGGCCGGGGTGGCCCCGGTCAACGGGGAGAACGGGTTCCGCAACGCCGGTCGTTGGCTGGTCGCCCTGCTCGTGCTCGGCCTGATGGCGGCCCTGGCGTACAGCTGGCTCAACACCAGGGAGCCGGTCACCACGCCGGGACCGACGGTGACGGTCACCACCACCGCCACGCACACCACCGAGGCTCCCGCCCCAGAGCCGGAGCCGAGCGAGTCCTCGCTGATGAACCCGGTCACCCAACCGCCGCCGCAGACCAGCCGGCCGCCGGTACCGACCACTGCAACCAGCGAACCGCCGTCGCCGGAGCCCACTCCCACGGTGGTGGAGCCGACGGTTACCGATACGACGGCGACCACCCAGCCGATTGGGCAGGCCACGCCGACCGCCGTCGTGGACACGCCGTCCGCTCCTATCCCAACCACGACGCCGACCGGTTAGGTAACCCTGCGTCCACCGACCGGGATCGGGGAACAGTGCGTCCGGCACAGGATCACACTGTGCGTTGGACAATTCGAAAGGAACTCCAGTGGAAGCCAACTTGACCAAGGTCTTCGACCAGATCGTCGCTCGCAACCCGGGCGAGGCTGAGTTCCATCAAGCGGTTCTTGAGGTCTTCGACAGCCTCGGACCGGTCATGGAACGCAACCCGCAATACACCGAAGCCGCAGTGCTGGAACGCCTGTGCGAGCCTGAGCGGCAGATCATCTTCCGGGTGCCGTGGACCGACGACTCGGGCAAGGTGCAGATCAATCGCGGCTTCCGCGTGGAGTTCAACTCGGCCCTCGGGCCGTACAAGGGTGGCCTGCGCTTCCACCCCAGCGTGTACCTGGGCATCATCAAGTTCCTGGGCTTCGAGCAGATCTTCAAGAACTCCCTGACTGGCCTGCCGATCGGCGGCGGCAAGGGCGGCTCCGACTTCGACCCGCACGGCCGCAGCGATGCCGAAGTGATGCGCTTCTGCCAGTCCTTCATGACCGAGTTGGCCCGCCACATCGGGCCGATGACCGACGTGCCCGCCGGTGACATCGGTGTGGGTGGACGCGAGATCGGCTACATGTTCGGCCAGTACCGTCGCATCACCAACCGCTACGACGCCGGCGTGCTGACCGGCAAGGGCCTGACCTGGGGCGGCTCGCTGGTGCGTACCGAGGCAACCGGCTACGGCTTGGTCATGTTCACCGACCGCATGCTGCAGACCCGCGGGCATAGCTTCGACGGCGCCAAGGTCGCGGTTTCGGGCTCGGGCAACGTGGCGATCTACGCGATCGAGAAGGTGCAGCAGTTGGGCGGCAAGGTCGTCACCTGCTCCGACTCGTCCGGTTACGTGGTGGACGAGGACGGCATCGACCTCGATCTGCTCAAGCAGGTCAAGGAGGTCGAGCGCGGCCGGGTGAACGACTACGCACTGCGGCGTCCGAGTGCGACCTTCGTGCCCGGCGGTTCGGTCTGGGACGTCCCGGTCGACGTCGCCCTGCCCTGCGCCACCCAGAACGAACTCGACGGGGACGCGGCGCGCACCCTGCTCGGCAACGGCGTCAAGGCGGTCGCCGAGGGCGCCAACATGCCCTGCACCCCGGAGGCGATCGCCGCCTTCCAGAAGGGCGGCATCCTGTACGCGCCCGGCAAGGCGTCCAACGCCGGTGGCGTGGCGACGTCAGGCCTGGAGATGCAGCAGAACGCGTCCCGCGACTCGTGGAGCTTCGAGTACACCGAGGACAAGTTGGCCAACATCATGGCCAACATCCACGACACCTGCGCCGAGACCGCCGAGGAGTACGGCCACACCGGTGACTACGTGATGGGCGCCAACATCGCCGGCTTTATCAAGGTGGCGGACGCAGTCATCGCCCAGGGCCTGATCTAGGTACCTGCCCAGCAGATTCGCGCCCGAGTTCCCGATCCGCACCCCAAACCCGGGGCGCAGATTTGGATCTCGGGCGCGTTTGTCGTTATCGCTGGCTGAGGTGCGAGCGGAGCGAGCCTCGAAGCGCGCGACCCTTCGAGGCCGCCTGCGGCGGCACCTCAGGGATCGCGGACGGCGGCACCCCGCCGGAGCTACTCGGTGGGCCAGTCCTTGCGGTAGCGGGCCACCCACTCCTGGCGGGCCTGCCGCACCATGAAGGTCGCGCCGGTCAGGCAGATCGCGACGCCCAGGTAGGCCAGCGCGAACCAGCCGTTGCCCGGGCCGCCGGCCACGATCGCCCAGAAGATGCCGTAGCCGGCCAGCAGCCACAACACGACAGTCAGCGCGGCCAGCCCGATCAACACCATCTTCAGCGGTTCCTTCTCGGGCGTCCGGTCGGGGCCGGTCAACGCCAACCGACGCAGCGTCGCGCGTCCGTACAGCCAGACCAGCACGACGAACGCGGCCATCAAGACGGCGGTGAAACCCACCTGCCCCAGTCCGTCACCGGCTGCGAACGTGCCGGCCACCATGCCGACGGCGCCGAGCACGGCACCACCCTGCAGGGCCAACACCGGCCAGCGTTCCCGCCAGCTCGGCGTCATCAGCGACGGCGTCCCGCGCCGAACAGCGAACGGACGATCTCGCGTCCGGCCGAGCGGGCGAACTGCTTGAACACGCTGGAGTCGGTGACCTCCTCGATGACCGACTTCTGCCGCCGCCTGGACCGAGATCCGGACGCAGCCTGCCGCTCGTACTGGGCCTGCTGCCTGGCTCGCTCCTCGGCCTCGGCTTCGGCGGCCGCCGCCTTGGCGCCCTCCTCCATCCGGCGGGTCAGCATCTCGTAGGCCGAATCGCGGTCGATCTCCTGGCCGTACTTCGAATAGAGCAGGCTGGACGCGATCATCTGATCCATCCGGGCCGGATCGGTCGGTCCCATCTGCGACTCGGGAGCGAAGATCCGGGTCCAGGCCACCGGCGTCGGGGCACCGTCCGGATCCATCACGGTCACCACGGCCTGGCCGATGCCCAACTGGGTCAGCAGTTCACCCAGGTCGTAGTCCGACTTCGGGAACGTGTTGACGGTGGCCCGCAGCGCCTTGGCGTCGTCCGGGGTGTGCGCACGCAACTGGTGCTGCACCCGGCTGCCCAACTGGGCCAACACGTCGGCCGGCACGTCCTTGGGGGTCTGGGTGACGAAGAAGACACCAACGCCCTTCGACCGAATCAGCCGCACGGTCTGGGTGATCTGCTCGACGAAGGCCTTGGACGCGTCGTTGAACAGCAGGTGCGCCTCATCGAAGAAGAAGACCAGCTTCGGGCGGTCGACGTCGCCGACCTCGGGCAGGTCCTGGTAGAGCTCGGCGAGCAGCCACATCAGGAAGGTGGAGAACAGCGCCGGGCGGTCCTGCACATTGGGCAACTCCACCATGCTGACCACGCCGAGACCCTCCGGGGTGGTGCGCAGCAGGTCATGGGTCTCGAACTCGGGCTCGCCGAAGAAGACCCCGGCACCCTGCTGCTCCAGGTTCACGATGTTACGCAGGATCACCCCGACGGTCTGGCTGCTCAGGCCACCGATCTGCTTCAGGATCGGCTTGCCCTCGTCCGAGTCGAGGTAGCGCAGCACGGCCGACAGGTCCTCCAGGTCGAGCAGCGGCAGCCCCGCCTGGTCGGCGAAGTGGAAGACCAGGCCCAGCGACGACTCCTGCACCTCGGTCAGGCTGAGCACCTTGCTCAGCAGGATCGGCCCGAAGCTCGACACCGTCGCCCGCAACGGGATGCCCTTGCCCTGGCCGCCGAGGGCATAGAACTCGACCGGCGGCGCGCTCGGCTTCCAGTCCTGCCCGTTCTTCTGGGTGCGGGCCAGCAGCTTGTCGTTGGGTGTGCCCGGGGTGGCCATGCCGGATAGGTCGCCCTTGATGTCGGCCGCGAAGACCGGGACGCCGGCCTTGGCGATCTGCTCGGCCAGCACCTGCAGCGTGATGGTCTTGCCGGTGCCGGTGGCGCCACTGACCAGGCCGTGGCGGTTCAGCATCGCCAGCGGAATGCGGATCCGCGCGTCGGTCACCGGCTCATCGTTGACGCTCAGCACCCCCAATTCAATCGCGGGTTCGTCGAAGGTGTAACCCTGTCGGATGGCCTCGACAGCGGCGTCGACGGGCTCGGATTCAGGCATCGGCACAGACATGCCACCTAATATGCCATGTGGATCTCAACCCTGAGTCAACCCTTGAAGCGCCGGTGTAACCCGGCGAACGACCGCGTCCGGTTAGGATGCTCGGGTGATCTTCAAGCGAGTGGGTGACAACCGGCCGTACCCCGACCACGGGTATGCCCAACGCGATTGGGCTGCGGTTTCCCCCCAACAGGTGCGGTTGGACGAGTTGGTGACCACCAAACGAGTCCTCGACCTGGAGGCACTGCTCGAAGAGGATTCCACCTTCTACGGGGACCTGTTCGCGCATGTCGTCGCCTGGCGAGGTGAGCTGTACCTGGAGGACGGCCTGCATCGGGCCCTGCGTGCTGCCCTGCAGCAGCGGCAGACCGTACATGCCAGAGTTCTCGAACTGCAGTGAATGGTCATAGTGAAGTAGGCTGACGCGAGAGTCCGGCCAACGACGGCCGGCCCAACCACCAGGAGCACACGTGGGCAGTAGATGGCGCCGATGGGCGACGCCGATCACGTTGCTGTTGTTGTTGGGCCTGTTGGGCTACGGCGCCTGGTGGGGCTGGGAGCAACTGACCCGCCCAGCGGTGGAGACACCGCCCCCTGCCTGCGTGACGCAATCGGCGTCCGTGCTGACCGCCGCGCAGGTCACCGTCCGGGTCTTCAACGGCGGCACCACCGCCGGACGCGCCGGTCAGATCACCGAGCAGTTGAAGGCGAAGGGCTTCGTCACCAAGACCCCGACCAACACCAATGAACCGGTCGAGGTCACCACCATCGTCGGCGGCACCGCGGATTCCCCGGCCGTGCTGCTGGTGATGGGCTTCTTCCCGGAGTCGCAGCCGCGAGCCGATGGCCGCACCGACGGCACCGTCGACGTACTGGTTGGTGACTCGTTCGCCGGTTTCAACGACGCCGCCCCGACCGAGATGGCCGTGCCGGGTGGCACGGTCTGCCTGCCGGGCACCAGCCCGTCGGCAGATCAGTCCGCCACCCCGTCGGCCACCCCAACCGCCTGACCTTTCGCAAGAACCGCGACCCGGACGCTCAGGCACCCGGGACCAGCACCGTGACGCCGCCGTTCGGCTTGTCGTAGGCGAGGAATCCGTTGCTGACGACCACCTGCGAGGTGGTGTCGATGGTCTGCAGTTCGGTCCCACTGCGGTCCACCAACCGCCAACTGCTCAGGTTGATCCACTCCAGGACCACCGATCCGTCCGCGCTCACCGCCTGCGGCAGCGCACCTTCGTCGACCCGCTCATTGCCCGGCTGGTAACGGACGTCACTTCCCGGACGCGGCCGACTGGCCACCACGTTGCCCTCGCCGTCGACCAGGACGACGTCGCCACGGGCCTGCAGGTCGGCCAGCGAGTAGTGCGCCCGGCCACGCAGCCCGTCGGGGAACCCCGGGACGGCCGCATGCCGCACGGTCTCGACCGGGTTCGCGTCCAGATCGAACAACTGCACCTGATTGCGGGCGTCCATGCCGGAGCCGGCCTGGGTGATCGAGAACCCATCGGATAGCCAGTTGAGCAGCGCCAGGTCACCGGCCAGCGCCGTCTCGGGCACCCGGATTGCCCCGGTGGTCGCGTCCAGGATCATGAACCGGTCACCGGTGCTGGTCCGGCAGCCGACCGCGCCGCTGAGCAGTTCGCAGCGGGTCATGGAGGCCGGGATCGGCGTCGACCAGGCCTGGGCACCGTCAGCCACCGGGACGGAGAACAACACCCCGCCGGTCTCGATGCTGACCCGGCTGATCAACAGGCTGGCGTCCGAGCCAACGACCTCGAGCGACGAGGGCTGGACGCTCAACTCGATGGTGCGATCCTCACCGGTGGCCATGTCGACCAGGTAGAGCTTGGTGTCCATCGGGGTGAGACCGAAGCAGTGCAGCGTGTCGCCCAGCGCCGAGTAGACCGAGCACGACAGACCTTCCCGCGACCAGATCTCCGCGCCGTCCGGCAGCGAGTAGCCCCGCAGCACCGTCCGTTGCTCCTCGAGCATGGTCTGGCTGGTCACCGCGACACTGCCACTCTCGGAGACGGCGACCAGGGTGCCGGCGCCGAGGTCGACCGCCCGGAAACCGGCCAGGTACCCGTTGTTCATCCAGGCGGACTGGCTGCCAGTGACGGTCAACTGCCGGTCGGCCGGATTCCCGCCGTACAGGACGCGGGGTATCGCAATGATCGCGACGATCACCAGGACGACCAGCACGCCCAGCGCTGCCAACAGCAGTTTTACTCCGCGGCCCAGCCTGGGAGTGGTGCGCAGCGGCGCTCCCCGGACGTCAGCCTCGCCAGCCGCTGGACCGTAGCCGTCGAACTGCTCGGACGGCGCCGTCCAGTTGCCGCCCTCGGGTTCGGGGTGGAAGGTCTCCGGCAGGCTCGCCTCAGTCGGCGGCTCCGGAACGGAGGCTGGCCGCTCGGGCGCCCAGGCGTCCAGATCGGGCGGCCAGTCCTCCGGCCGCGGCACGTAGTTGGGACCGGGGTTCCAGGTCATCGCGGCCCCCTCAGCCCACCGGGGCGTAGACCGTACTGGCTTCCCCGATCGGATCGGTGTGCAACACGCCCTGGGTCATATGGAGGTCGGACACCCCGACGTCGATGGTGTGCAGCACATCCCCGTCCCGGTTGTGGATGAAGGTCTGGCCGTCGGTGTTGGAGACCACCACGACGCCACCGCTGGCCGAGACGCCCAGCACCGAATCAGACCCATCGAAACCCTTGCCGCTCGGACGGAAGACCTGGCCCTTCGACCCGCCGTACTCGGTGACGACAGCACCGGACGCGTCGATCGAACTGACCGTCGTGTCATGCAGCATGTCGGCCGCCGGGTAGAAGACCTCCTGGTAGATGCCCGGGAAGGACGGGCCACCCGATGGTGAGACCATGCCCACTTCGGTGCCGGTGAAGTCGTAGATGGGGCGATCCTCGAAGTCGAACCAGCCCTGCTGGAGCATGTAGCCGTCGGATAGCCAAACGATCATCTCGGAAGTGGCGGTATCCAGGCTGGTGATGTCCTGGACGGTGCTGCCGTCGACCGCAGAGAAGATCGCGAAGTTCTGGTCGATTTCGGAACCACAGCCGACGTGCTCGGTCAACAGGTGGCACTCCAGCAGGCCCGCTGCGTATCCGACCTGCCAGACGATGGACCCGGCACCGTCGAAGGCGAGGATGGTGTCAGTCCCCTCGGCGTAGGCCTGGACGATGTGCATCCCGTTGAACTGCCCGATTGCCGAGACCTCGACGATTCGGAAGGGGGCGCTGTAGATGACGTCGGCGGTACCGGACGCGATGTCCACCAGGACGACGTCGTCGCCCGCATCGGTGGGGCGCAGACAGTAGGCGTAACCGTCGCGAGCGGCGCCGAGGCCACATTGGACGTCGTCCAGCGTCCACTGGGAGGCCCCGGTGCGCAGATCGGCGCCGATCAGCGCGCCGGTGGCGTAGTCCTGCAGCAGCACAGTCTCCTCAGCCGCTCCCATGACGCCAGCTTCGGTCGTCCAAGTGGTGTAGCCGGACGCGTAGCCCTCGTGCAGCCAGACGTTCGATGCGCCGGTGGGATGGAAGGTGACGTTCGCTGCGCTGCCCTGGTTCATCAGGGCGCGAATGCCGAAGAACGCTGCCAGGCCGAGCACCAACAGGCCCACCAGCACGATCAGCAGGATCCGCGGCAGCTTCGACTTCGTCGGCGGCACCGGCTGGCCGGGGTAGCCACCCTGCAGGTTCTGACCGGGATAGCCCTGCGGCTGGTAGCCGGGCTGCTGCCCCGGATACCCCGGCTGGGGCTGCCCTGCGTAGCCGGGCTGGGGTTGCTGCCCCGGATATCCCTGGGGCTGCTGTCCGACGTAACCAGGCTGCGGTTGCTGACCGGGATAGCCCTGCGGCGCCGGATTCGGCTGCGGTTGGTAACCGGGTTGCTGTCCGGGGTAGCCCTGCGATCCGGGGTAGCCCTGCGGAATCTGCTGGGCGGGGTAGCCCTGCGGCGCCTGCTGCCCCGGGTAACCCGGCGAACCCGGATAGCCCGGCTGCTGTCCCGGATTGCCCTGCGGGCCGGGGAAACCACCCTGCTGGTTGGGAGGCCACGGTCCGTTGTTCGGCTGCGAGCCAGGGTTCTGGGGGCTGGGCTGCCAACTCATGGGTCCTCCGGAGGGTCGTGGGCGCCCGCACGCTGGGGGCCTGCGCCCATCGTAGGGGACATCGGTGCCGCCCAAACGGCTGCCACCTTGGGTGATCGCCGGCTCAGCCGGCAGGTTTCGCGTCCGGTTGACCGGGCTCTCGATCGTCCGGGTGCTCCACCGCAGGAAGCGTCTCGGTCCCCCACACCACCGAACCCTGTTCGACGGTGATCGCGTCGTCCTCTTCGTCCGGGACGTAGTCGCCGGTGTCGGCCAGGGTGGCCCGGGCCTGCGCCATCGACAATCCGGTCAACTCCAAGAGGTCGACCACCACGGCCCGAAGCAGGGACGTCAGCGTCGCCGTCCGCCAATCCCCCTTGTCGGAGACGATCTGGTTCGGGCCGAGACTGGCCGCCAGCCGGGCCGCCTCGTCGCGGGCCTCGGTCGGCCGCCGCCAATCCCGGACGCCGTTGGCAACCTGCTCCAGCAGATCGGCCGCATGCCACATCGGGGAGGCCAGTTCCGGCATCGGACCGACCTCAGTGACCATATTGCGCGACTGGCGATGCATCATCGCGATCGTTACGTGCAGCCGCTCGGCCAACTGCAGCATGCGGTCGAGTTCGGCCAGCACGTCACGCGAACCGAACGCCTGCGGGCTGATCGCGGCGGTTTCCTGGGCCGAGTCGAGCGCCCGACGTCCATCGTTCAGTGACTCGCGGATCGAGGTCAGCCGGCCGGCCAACTGGGTGATCTGCGCCGAGTCGCCGTCCAGCAGCCCCTTGCTGATGTGGCGCAGCGTCCGGGACATCTCGTCGATCACGAAGGAGACGTAACGCTTGGGCCGGGTGACCACGTTATTCGGCAGGATCACGGTGGCCAGCAACGCGACGCCGGCCCCGATCAGGGCGTTCAGCCAGCGGTCGATCGGCCCACCCGATGGATCGATCGCGCCGAGCACCATCATGGAAGCCACGACGATGGAGTTCACCGCCACCTGGAAGCTGACCAGTTCGCTGCGGTCGATGAACCGGCCGATCAGCGGGGTGAACAGGAAGAGCAGCAACAGTTGCCACCAGCCGAAACCGAAGTAGTGGCCGACCAGGCCACCGATCAGCACGCCCGTACTGGTGCCCAGACCAACCTCGACCACCGTGCGCGGCTGACGATTGCGAGTGAAACCCATGCAGCTGAAGGTGACGATGGGGGCGAAGATCGGGCTCGGCGAACCGAGCACGTGCTCACAGATCAGCCACGAGATGGTGGCGAAGACGGCCATCTGGGTGTTCGGCACGGCCGCGCCCCGAGCCCGGATCGCACCCGCGCGGACGCTGGCCGAAACGTAGGACGACCATCGCGTCCACCACGTCTCCTTCTCGTCCTGACTCACACGCCCGAGCCTACTCACTCGCTGCCGGACGTTCTGGTCAGCGTCGGCGGCTAGCCTGACGCCATGGTCGACGATCCCTACCAGGCCGGTCCGCTGCCCGATCCGCCCGCAGACCCGGACGGCATCATCCGCCCGGCACCCCACGCGCACGAGTTGGCCTCCGCCGCCGAGACCGAACGCGTGGTCGTCGCCTCGCTGATCGCGGGTGGGGAGCAGTACCTGACGACCTGGCTACACCTGACGCTGCGTTCCTACCTGGCTGCGCTGCGTGCGGTGGCCGCTCGCGGGTTGGGGCTGCTGGCGTCCATGACCTTGACCGGCCTGGCTGAGGCACAAGCAGCGGGACGCCGGCCGGAGGTGCCGAACTGGGTGCATCGGGCGATCGAGGCCAGTTGGGCGACTGAACTGGACGCGGACGTGCTGACCCAGGCCTGGCTCGCCGAGTACCACGATCGGGGCAAGGAGACGCTGGCCGCCGAGCCCGACCCCGGCTCGCCGCTGCATATCGGGGCCCAACAGGCCGTCGTGGGCAGCGAGTTGATGGTCGCCGAACTGGACGGCGACTCGGTGCGGCTACGGCGCACGCAGTCCGACGCAGCCAGCCCTGAGTTGGTGCGCGAGGGGCTCGTCCAGTTACTGGAGGCCGTCGTGGACGAACTCGCGGCACTGGCGGGCAGCGACCGCGGACGCGTCCTGCAGGCGTTGGGCTCCCGGGACGAGGCTGGCTGAGCGCACCCTTGGCACGGTTAGGCTGCCAGTGCGACCGAACGGGAGGACGAGTATGGACATGTCAATGGTTGGGATGATCCAGGGCATCTTGGCGATTGCCTTCTGGCTGGCCAGTCTGGGCCTGTTGATCTGGTTGCTGATCAGGGCACATAGCTCGGCGAAGGTGATGGCGGCCGTCGGTTTGGGTCTGATGCTGTTGTCCACCCCGATCAACATGCTCAGCAGCCTGCTTTATGTGGCGATGGGCATGGCGGCGATGATCCTGGTGGGCGCACTGAGCGGTGCAGTACATCTCGCCGGTCTGGTGCTGCTGGTGATGGCCTTCATGCGGATCGACCCGGTGGCCGCCCCCGTCGAGCGGCGTTCGGCAGCGAATGCGGCGTCCAGTGCAGCCGGGCCACAGGAGCCGACCCAGCCGCCGTACCCCGGCTCGGGTGGCTACCCCGGTAACCCGGGCGGCTACCCCGCAGGCCCTGGCCAGCAGCCGCCAACAGCCTGACAAAAGGCCATCCGAGCAAACCAAATGGGGCCCGACTCGGTGTTATTCCACCTGGTCAGGCCCCATTTCAGCGGCGGTGACGGAGGGATTTGAACCCTCGGTGGCTTGCACCACACCCGCTTTCGAGGCGGGCTCTTTCGGCCGCTCAGACACGTCACCGCCGATCAGCTTACGACACCGCGCGGCTGGCATGCCAATCGCGGCCGGGCTCAGGAATCGCGGCGTTCGGCGAAGAACTCCTGCAACTGCTGCTGGGCCTGATCGGCCAGGATGCCGCTGGTCACCGCGGGCCGGTGCAGCAGGCGCGGATCGCGCAACAGGTCCCACAACGAGGACGCAGCGCCCGCCTTCGGGTCGAAGGCGCCGAAGACCACCCGCTCCAGCCGGGCGGCGACGATGGCCCCAGCGCACATGGCGCAGGGTTCCAGGGTGACCACCAGCGTGCAGCCGGGCAGCCGCCAGCCGTCCCCCAACTCCCGGGCGGCCGCCCGCATGGCGACGATCTCGGCGTGCGCGGTGACATCCCCCGTCTGTTCGCGCTCGTTGGCCCCGACGGAGAGCACGCTGCCGGTGGGGTCGAGGACGACGGCACCAACGGGCACCTCCCCGCGTCCGGCTGCCTGTTCGGCGGCAAGCAAGGCCTGCCGCATCGCGGCGTCCCAGCGGCTCAAGGTCTCAGCGCACCACGCGGTCGAACGGGATGCTGAACTTCATGTGATCGACCAGTTGGTGCACCAGCTGGTCGGAGTCCTCATCCAGGTCACCGGCGATCTGCTCGAGGTCGAACTCGCTGACACCCTGGTCGACGAGCATCCCGAAATCGCCCAGCGGCTCGGGGTCGCCGTCCGGATCCGGCACGTCGATGCCCAGGTAGTCCACGACGTCGCGGGCGATCGGCCAGTCGTTGGCCGCAATCGAATCGTTCAACAGCACCTGGACGGTGCGGCCCCGCACCCGGCAGAGCACGAAGAACTCACCGGCGATCGAGACCACACCCAGCGCTCCGGCGTCACCGGGCAGCCGGCGCAGGTGATCGATCAGCTCGTCGAGATCATTGGCCAACGGCGGGGCGAGCTCGGTGACCACAGCTGTGCCGTCCTCGCGGTAGAGCGCGACGGCGAAATCGATCTCCTCGGGCGACGCATCGTCGTAGTCGTCGTCATCATCGTCATCGTCGTCGTCCTCGTCATCATCATCGTCGAGGTCGTCGTAGTCGTCGGCGATCACGCCACCATCGAGCTCGGAGTCGTCGTCCAGATCATCAACCAGATCGGCGTCGTCATCCAGCTCTTCGGTGTCGAAGAGTTCGTCCTCGGCGTCCATGCTGCCAGCTCCTCACAGTCACCCGACGTTCCACCCCATCGTGTCAGATTCGGTTGCCAACCGGTACCTCAGGGGTCAAACTTCCGACCCAGGCTGCTGGGACCACTGCCGGTGTGCCAAGGTTGGGTCGTGGAATTGAAGGTACTCGACCACCCCTTGGTGGCCCACAAGCTGACCCACCTGCGCGACGCCACGACCAAGAGCCCCACGTTCCGGGCCTTGGTCGATGAGTTGGTGACGCTGCTCGCCTACGAGGCGACGCGCGGCGTGCGGGTGTCCGGCATCGACATCACCACGCCCGTGTCGCCGACCCACGGTGTCGAGTTGGCTGATCCCAAGCCCCTCGTGGTGCCGATCCTGCGGGCCGGGCTGGGCATGCTGGGCGGCATGTCGCGACTGATGCCGACCGCCGAGGTCGGTTTCGTCGGGATGATCCGGGATGAGCAGACCCTGCAGCCCTACACCTATGCCGAACGGCTGCCCCAGGACCTGTCGGGACGCCAATGCTTCGTACTCGACCCGATGCTGGCCACCGGCGGCTCGCTGGGTGGCTGCGTCCAGTTCCTGGCCCAGCGGCACGCCGATGACGTGACCTGCATCTGCCTGCTGGCGGCCCCGGAGGGCATCGAGAAGTTCCGGCAGTTGGTCGACGACCTGAACATCAGCACCACCCTGGTGGTGGCTGCGGTCGACGAACGCCTGAACGACCACGGCTACATCGTTCCCGGCCTTGGGGACGCCGGCGATCGTCTCTACGGCATCGTCGACTGAGTCGTCACCGCCCAGCGCTCACTGCTGGGCGGCGTGCTCCTGGTCGTCCTCGGCCGGCTGGTCCGCCTCTGCCTCGGCAGCGCGCTGCTCAGCGTCGAACGCCTCGTCGGTCTCGACCGCCAGCTGATCGGCCTCAGGTGCGCTCTCCAGCGTCTCCTCGGCAACCTCGTCGGCGACCTCGCCCGCATCCTCGTCCTCGGACGCCCACTGCTCGGCAGTGCGCGGCACCAACGGATCCGGGAAGGCCGGCTGCGGACCGCCGAGGGTGGCCAGCATCTGGCGGACGTTCGACAACTGCGCGGTGATCGAATCGCGGCGTGCGGTGGCGGCAGCCAGTTCGCGATCGGAGTTCTGGCGGATGCCGTCAGCCCGGTGCTTGGCATCGCTCAGCAGTGAACTGGCCTGGCTCTGCGCCTCCCGGACGATCTGCTCGGCCTGCGCCCGGGCCTCCTTGGTCACTCGTTCCGCCTCGGAGCGGGCCTGGGTGAGGGCCTCGGACGCCATCGCGACCTCGTGGGTCTTCTGGTCCAGGGACGCATTCAGCTCGTCCATCGCCTCGGCCCGCCGCTCGGCCAACGTCTTCTCGAAGTCGGCGGCAGCGGCAGCGGCCTGGGCGCGCTGCGCCTCGTAGACGGCTTCGGCCTCCTCGCGGCGGGCGGTGGCCTCGGAATCGGCCTCCTCGCGTAGGTTGTCTGCGCGCTGCTTGGCGTCCTCGACGGTGCGCACCGCCTCGGTCTTCGCCCGGGACAGCGCATCCGCAGCGTCGCGTTCGGCGTTGGCCACGGTGTCCGCGGCCTTCTGCTCGGCCTTCGCCAGTTGCTCTTCGGCCTGCGCCTTGGCGGTGGCCCGCAACTCGTCCGCCTCTTCTTGAGCCAGACTCAACATCTGCCCGATCCGGGCGCCCAGGTTGCTGAAGGTCGGCGGCACCCCGGCGTCCCGCTCGGTACGTACCTCCTCGAGGGTCTGCTCGAGCATCTCGATGCGTCCGGCCAGGTCGACGAGTTGCTGGCGCTGCTTGGTGTTCTCCACCACCTGCTGCGCGTTGTCATCGTGCGCGCGGCTCAGGTCGGCCTCGAGGCGTTGGACGGTGCCCTCGAGCCGCCGCACTGCCTGGTCAACCTCGGTGGGTTCATAACCCTTCCGGACAACGCGGAAGCCGGGCTCGGTCATTGTGCTTCTCCTTGCGGTTCGCTCGTGGGTTCGTTGTGGTGATCATGGACGGTGGGCACCGGCACGGCGAGGGCCTCGATGACTCCCGACAGGTGCCCCAGCTCGCTGGCGATATTGTCGCGCCGACTGGCCAACCGCGCCACTTCGGCCCGGGCCTTCTCCAGCATCTGGTTGGCCTCGGCCCGGACGCGATCGGCGTCCAGCCGGGCCTCGCGCAGGATCTGGACGGCTTCGCTGCGCGTGGCGCTGGTTTGCTCGAAGGTCTGGTTGCGCAACTCGGTCAGGTCGGCGTTCACCTTGTCGCGGATGCGCTGGGCGGACTGCTCTGCCTCGGCGAGGCGGCTGTTGGCCAGGGCCAGCAGCTCGTCGGCCTCCCGATTGGCGGACGCGAGCCGGTCGGTCGCCGTCCGCGCTGCCTCGGACAGCGTCTCCTCGGCGTCGCTGCGGGCTGCCCGCAAGGTGGCCTCGGCCTGGGAGTTCAGTTCGGTGCTGCGCGACTCGGCGTCCGCGAGGGTGACGCGGACGGTGTGCGCCTGCTTGGCCAGCACGACCTGCAGCCGCCGGTGCACCTTGTGGCGGTGCTCGGCGGCGATCTGGCGGCCCTGTTCGACGATCTGGTCGTGCTCGGCCTGGGCGCCGGCCAGCAGTTCGCTGATCGCCTGGTTGGTCCAGTCGAGTTGCTGCTGCGCCTCGCCGGTGATGCGCTCATGGTCGGCCTGCGCCTCGGCCCGACGCTGTTCGGCGTCCGCCTCGGCCTGCTCGATCAGCCCGGCTGCCCGGGCGCGGGCGGCGTCCAGTTCGGCTGCGGCGGTGCCGGACATCTCCTCGGCCTCCCGCTGGGCGTTGGCCAACGCCTCGGCTGCCTCGGCCTGAGCCATGGCGAGCGCGTCACTGATCTCGTCGTCGGCGGCCGCTCGCTGTTGGGCGATTGCCGCCTCGGCCTCGGCATGCAGGGCGGCGATCTTCTGGTGGGCCTCGGCAAGTTCCTGTTCGGCCTGGCGACGCATCGCTGCGGATTCGGCCTCGGCGCGTCCCATCACCGAGGCAGCCCGGGTCCGGGCGTCGGAGGTGATCCGGTCGGCTTCAGCAAGCGCCTGGCTCAACGCCTGATTGGCCTGCGACTCCGCGTCCGAGGTGATCTGGTTGGCCTGGCTGAGCGCCTCGTCCAACCGGGCATCGGCCTCACCCAGAATCCGGTCGTGGTGGCGTTGCGCCTCGTCCTTGAGGTCAACCGCCCGCTGGTGCTGCCGCGAGATGTCGGCGTGCATGCGTTCGATATCGACGTTGGCGTCGTCGGCATCCTGGCGGCGCTTCTCGGCGTACGAATCGGCTTCCCGGCGCACCTGATCGGCGAAATCCTGGGCCACCTGGAGGATGCGAGAGGCGCGACCGCCCAAGGCACCCTCAAGGGTGTGGTCGTCGTCGAATGTCGCCATGTGGCCAATCCTTGCATCGAATACCCGCGTTCCCCCCGGCCCGCGGCATGGCGGACCCGTCGACGGGCCGCGCTCAGTAGTAGTAAGGGTAGCCGGACCAGTCGGGTTCGCGCTTGTAGAGGAACGAATCGCGGCCCTCGGCGGCCTCGTCGGTCATGTAGGCCAGCCGCGTCGCCTCCCCGGCGAATAGTTGCTGACCCATCAGTCCGTCATCGGCGAGGTTGAAGGCATACTTCAACATCCGCTGCGCGGTCGGCGACTTGCCGCAGATCTTCGCGGCCCAGGCCAGGCCTTCGTCCTCCAAATCGGCGTGTGGCACCACCTTGTTGACCATGCCCATCCGGTGGGCGTCGTCGGCCGACTAGGTGTCGCCCAGGACGAAGATCTCGCGGGCGAACTTTTGACCGACCTGGCGAGCCAGGTAGGCCGAGCCATAGCCGCCGTCGAAGGACGCGACGTCGGCGTCGGTCTGCTTGAACTTCGCGTGCTCCGCTGAGGCGATCGACAGGTCGGTGACCACGTGCAGGCTGTGCCCACCGCCCGCCGCCCAACCGTTGACCAGCGAGATCACCACCTTGGGCATGAACCGGATCAGCCGCTGCACCTCCAGAATGTGCAGCCGGCCGGCCCGGGCCTTGTCGACGGTGGACGCGTCCTCGCCGCTGGCGTACTGGTAGCCCGCCTTGCCGCGAATGCGCTGGTCACCGCCACTGCAGAACGCCCAGCCACCGTCCTTCGGGCTCGGGCCGTTGCCGGTGATCAGGACGCAACCGATATCGCCGGATTGCCGCGCATGCTCGAGGGCCAGCAGCAGTTCGTCCACGGTGTGCGGGCGGAAGGCGTTACGCACCTCGGGCCGGTCGAACGCGATCCGGACGGCGGGCACGTCCTTTGCGCGGTGGTAGGTGATGTCGGTGAAGTCGAAACCGGGCACCACGTCCCACAACTCTGGCCGGAACGGGTTACTGGTGGCAGCACTGCTCATGGGCTCCATGGTAGGGGCGTCCAGCCGGTAGCCTGATGGCCAGTCGACCAGCAAGGAGTCCGGATGCGTCGCTGCGCCGTCATCGGCAGCCCGATCGCGCACTCGTTGTCGCCGTTGCTGCACCGCACCGCCTACCGGCTGCTCGGTGTGGATGACCAGTACCGATATGACGCGTTCGAGGTCACGCCCGAGGTCCTGCCCGGGTTCGTCGCGGGGTTGGGCGACGAGTGGGTTGGACTGTCGGTGACCGCTCCCAACAAGGAGGCGTTGTTGGCCGAAGGTGAGCCGGACGCCATCGCAGCCGGACTGCGAGCCGGGAACACCTTGATCCTGGGCCGCGACGGCGAGCCCAATCGCGTCCACAACACCGATGTCACCGGCATGCTGGCGGCGTTGGCCGGGGCCGGGGTGAGTGAAGCAAGCCGCGCGGTGCTGGTTGGCAATGGTGCCACCGCGCGCAGCGCGACCTGGGTGCTCGGCGAGTTGGGCGTCCGGCAGGTGCTGGTGGCCGCGCGGGACGAGCAGCGCGCGCGAGCCAGTCTGGCTGCGGTGGCCGACAGCCATGGCATCGAACTGCTGGTGCAGCCGTTCGGTGAGCCGTTGGCCCTTCCGGAAGGCTGGGGCCCCCGGGCTGATCTGCTCGTCTCGACCGTGCCGGTGCAGTTCCCGGACGCGTACGCAGCCCACCTGGTCAATCTCGCCGACACGGTCTTTGAGGTGGTCTACAACCACTACCCGTCGGCACTGGACCGGGCGGCAGGGCGGGCCGACGTCCGGTCGCTCGACGGGCTGGACCTGCTGGTGGCGCAGGCGATCGACCAGATCCGGTTGATGACCGGGTTGACGGCTGAACCGGCGCCCCTGCTCGAGGTCTGCCGGGCCGAAGTCCTGCGGCGGTTGGCCGATGCTGGGCACTGACACCAGCCAGGTGCTGGACCGCGAGGAGTGGGTCGGCCTGCGGGACGCCCACCTGACGCGGGCACATGGGCTGGTGGACGCGGTGCTGGAGCGGCGGCGGCGCGGGGCGCACCACCCGGTCGAGGACTTCCTGTTCGACTACTACAACCTGCGACCCGGCCAGTTGCTGACCTGGCATCCCGGCGTCGGGGTCGGGTTGGCGGACGCGCCGGAGTACGCGTCCATCAGGCACTACGTGGTGGAGCGCGGAGTGGCGCGGGTGGACGTCGAGGGGTTGCGCGCCCAGCGGGCGAGCACCATCGAGCAGGCCCGTGCGCTGACCCGGGCAATCGTGAACCGGCCGGCCACCGTGACCTGCTTCGGGATGCATGAATGGGCGATGGTCTACGGTTTGGCGCCCGGCGAGACCCGCCACCCCTACCTGCCGCTGCGGCTGCCTCCGGACCGGATTCGCGAGGTGGTCGATGGGCTCGGGGTGCGGTGCAGCCACTTCGACGCGTTCCGGTTCTTCACCGAGCAGGCCCGCCCGCTCAACCAGTTCCAGCCGACCAGGACCAGCCAGGTCGACCTCGACCAGCCCGGTTGTCTGCACGCGAACATGGACGTTTACAAGTGGGCCGGCAAGTTGCTGCCCGCCGTGGACTCGGCACTGCTGCTGGACAGCTTTGAGTTGGCCCGCGAGATCCGCGAACTCGACATGCGGGCCAGCGCCTACGATCTGTCGCAATGGGGCTATCCGCCGGTGCCGGTGGAAACCCCCGAGGGGCGAGCCGATTACGTGCGGGCCCAGCGCGGCTTCAGCGTCCGGGCGCAGGGTCTGCGAGAGCGACTGCTGCGCGTGATCGACGCCCTGATCGAGCAACCGACCGAGGAAAGGCACTGACTTGGCACGCAAGGCACAGGGCAATGCCCGACCGCCCAGGCCGGCGATCACGCTCTATCCAGCGCCGCTGATCACCCTCGGCGCGCTTGTCGGTGGCCTGCTGGTGCTCGGGTTGGCCTATTCGCAATACCCCAGAGACGGCTGGTACGCGTTGGTCTGGGTGGTGCCCGGGCTCTACGTGTTGGCCCAACCGATCACCGGCTTCGTGCGCGGCCAGGCGAACACGCTGCGGATCGGCCTGCGCACCATCGACCTGACCGGACTGACCAAGGTGACGGTGCACGAACGGTCGCAGACCGGGCTGCGCCAGGGCGTGGCATCGCTGACCTTCCCGGGTCGGGTCGAGGAGGTCGGCGGACTCTTCCTCACCACCAGGGGATTCACCCGACTGGTGGAGTGGCTGGGCGTCCCGATCACCACCATCGAGGGCCGCTGGTCGATGCGTTCCTTCCGCAGGGCGCACCCGGCGCTCATCCCCACCCGCTCGCTACCGCGCAACAAGGACGCGGCCAAGAAGTAGCGCCTTGGCCGATGATGGAGGGATGAAGAGGATCCCTTCGGCACTCGCCATCGCCCTGCTCCTGGGGGTCGCGACTGCCTGCACGCCTGCCCCTTCAGCACCGGCCAGCTCTGCGACTGTGCCCGCAACGCCGGCAAGCACGAGCGCCCCGCCGAGCAGTTCGCAACCGGCGCCCACACCATCCGGCCAGCCCACCGCGTCCGTCGCGTCCAGCACGCCAGCGGACGCGACGCCAACCGAGGCGCCCACGAGCGAGCCGTCGGTCACCCCCGACGCGATCCCACCGCTTTCCGAAGCGCAACTGGCTGCCGGGCTGGTCGATGTCCGCACGGCGATCCCGGACGCAGTGATTGACCTGCGCTACGCCACCACCAACAACTTCACCGGCGTCCAGCTCTACCCCGCCGACGCCCGCTGCCTGGTGCATGACTCCGCCGTGGCGGGGCTGCAGACCGCCGCGCAACAGTTGCGGGACGCGGGGCTGCTGCTGGTCTTCTGGGACTGCTACCGACCGCACGAGGCACAGGTGCAGATGTTCGAGGTGGTGCCCGATCCGGCCTGGGTCGCCAGCCCCAAACCGCATGCCACCAGCCACGAGGCCGCCCGGTCTGTGGACGTCACGCTGGCCCTGGCCCAGCCAGCCGAATGCGCGACCGAACCGATCCAGGGCTACTGCCAGCTGGATGTGGGTACCGGGTTCGACGAGTTCACCGCTCGCGCCCATGCGGATGCGACCGAAGGCCTGACCCAAGAGCAACTGGCCAATCGCAGCACGCTGCGTCAGGCGTTGGAGGCGGGTGGCCTCACCATCTACTCCGGCGAGTGGTGGCACTTCGACACTGCGGACTCGCACGTCGCGCGTCCGCACCTCAACGTGCCGGTCAACTAGGCGACATCGACCGGTGCAGACGTACCAGGGCAAAGAAAAACGCCCCGGTAAGGGGCGTCTGCGGCGCACTCGGAGGGACTCGAACCCCCAACCTTCTGATCCGTAGTCAGATGCTCTATCCATTAAGCTACGAGTGCAGGCCCGGATGGGCGATTAGCCACTTTAGCGCATCGCTCCCCGACGGCCAAAACCCCGACGAGCCTCATACATAGTCCCCGCGTGGCAGGGGCCCGTGCCTCACATGGTTTCCCCCGCGAAACGAGGGGCCGGGCCGACGATTGGGGTGTGGGTGAGAAGGAGTTGTCGTTGGCGGCTCGGGTTGAGGTCACGAAGAAGTACGCGCGGGCGTATGCCGAAGCGTCGAAGCATGGGAAGGGTCTGATCCTGGATCAGGTGGTCGAGGTGACCGGGTGGAACCGGGACCACGCCCGTCAGCAGTTGGTCGCCCGGCTCCAGCAGCCGCCAGGGCGGGCGGTGGCGACGGTCGCGGTGATCGACCGGCGCAAGACGAGGCCGGTCAAGTACTCCTACGACGCTAGGAAGGTCCTCCAGATCGTGTGGGCGGCCACGGGTGGGATCTGTGGGAAGTACCTCGCCTTGTCGATGGCCGGCTGGCTCGACGCGATGGAAACCGAAGGGGCCTTGGTCTTCGGGCAGGGCCGCTACGACACCACGGTCCGGGCCGAGCTGGAGGCCATGTCAGGAGCAACGATCGACCGCTACCTGGCGCCGGCCAAAGCAGCCGACCCGATCCGGGGCACGACCACGACCAAGCCGGGGTCGATGCTGCGGAACTCGATCAGCATCCGCCGGGCCGGGGACGAGGTCGAGGCCGAGCCCGGGTTCTTCGAGGTCGACACGGTCGCCCACTGCGGCCCGACGCTGAAGGGCGAGTTCGTCCGGACCGTGAACTTCACCGACGTCCATACCGGCTGGGTGTTCACCACTGCGATCCGTAACAACGCCCACGTGCATATCCGGGCCGCGTTCGACGCCTTCGTCGACCAGATCCCCTACCTGGTGAGCGGGATCGACTGCGACAACGGATCCGAGTTCATCAACCACGACCTGGTCGGCTGGGCCAGCGACCGTGACATCTACTTCACCCGATCGCGGCCCTACAAGAAGAACGACCAGGCCACGGTCGAGTCGAAGAACAACCACCTCGTGCGCCGCTACGGCTTCTACCACCGCTACGACACCGCCGTGGAGTTGGAGCTGCTGAACCGGCTCTGGCCTCTGGTCTGCGACCGGCTGAACTACCTCACCCCGACCAAGAAACCCACCGGGTGGACCACCGACCATGTCGGACGACGCAGACGAATCTACGACACCCCCGCCACCCCCTACCAGCGGCTCCTGGCCTCCGGCGTGCTCAGCCCGGCCCAGCAGGCCGACCTGGCCGCCTACAAAGCGACCCTGAAACCGGCCCAGATCGCCCGCGAGATCAGCCTGATCCAACAAGAACTCACCCGCCAAGCCGCCCTGAAGACCCGCCGCCTCGAGGAGCAACTCCGACCACGACTACCCACCATCACCGGAATCCGCCTCACAGCCAGCTGACCACCCCTCGCGGGGAAAAGTCTGTGAGGCACGCCACCCCACCACGCGGGGACTTGACTGTGAGGCACCACGCTGCGAAGCGCGATCAATCTCCAACTTCATCACGGCTGGGATATGAGGTCTGGGCTCCTGGGCGCTGCACGACCAGCGCGGACACGCGGGTTCCGAAGGCCAAAGCCTCGGCCAAACTGCCTCCAGCGGCCAGCGTGGCGGCCAGCGAACCAACGAAGGCATCGCCGGCACCGGTGGTATCGACGGCATGCACCTTCATCGCCGCTTGCTGCAGGAGACCTTCGTTCGGGTCCAAAGCGATCGAACCCTGCTCGCCCAATGTCACCACGACGCTGCGGGCACCCCGTTCGATCAGCAGCTCGGCCAGCTCCCGGGGTTCCAGCCCTTGCGCCGCCGATCCGCTAACCAGGGCCGCTTCGGTTTCGTTGACCACCAACGGATCACAGCTCGCCAGCACCTGGGGGTCGATGGCCGCCGCCGGGGCCGCATTGAGGACGAAGCGCACCCCCAATTCGCGGCAGCGCACGGCCGCATACTTGAGTGTGTCCAGCGGCACTTCGTGCTGCATCACGACCAAGGCGGCGCTCGTCCACTCGGGATGACGGTCGAGATAAGCAGCATCCACCAGCCGGTTCGCCCCTGGCGAGACGACGATCGAGTTTTCGCCATCCCCGGTGACCTGGATCATTGCGGTCCCGGTGGCCACATCCACCTGCTCGACCGCGCTGATGTCCACGCCGGCCGACGCCATTGAATCGCACAGCAGGCGACCGTTGGGGTCGGATCCGACGCAGCCATAGAAGCGGGTGGTCGCACCCATGAGCGCGGCGGCCACGGCCTGGTTGGCACCCTTACCTCCGGGCACCACCCGCAGGTCGCTGCCCATCACCGTCTCGCCGGCCAACGGCCGACGTTCGACGTCCACCACCAGATCGGCGTTGGCCGAACCGATAACCGTCACGCTCACGGCTGCGTCCTCTGCTTCTGATCAGACGGCCAGTGCCTCAATGGGCTGCCAGCCCGGGCACTCGCCCTCGATGATGACCAACCGCGGGGTTTCCGCCACGGCCTCACGCATCCGGGGCCACGACCCGACATGATGCGGTGCCACATTGTGGGCGTCGAGAGCGGCCTGATTGCGCCAAGCCTCCTGCAGGTGGAATTCGTTCGGGTCATCGACGCTGCGCGCCCAGTCATACCACAAGCAACCGTCCTCGGCCCGACTACCAGTGGTCAGTTCCTCAGTGGTCTCCAGCCAAGTATCGGCCGCCTCGGGGCGGACCTTGAAGCGGACGTTGATGATGATCATCTGGTTGCCTCCCGTTCATTCGTGATTGTGTGGTAGTGCCACTGTGGCACACATCGCCAGCGAGATCGCGCCCGGATCCGGAGTTCCCAGACTCCGTTCAGCGAGCGGTCGTGCGCGTCCGACCATCGGCCGCAAATTCGCGGTCGCCTGGGCGGCTTCGGTTGCCACCTGGGCAGCCTGCGCCCAGGCATCGGGCAGCGTCAGGCCCTGCTCGATGCCGCCGGCCAGCGCGTCTGCGAAGGGCAGCAGCGCGTCCAGCATGGTCTTGTCGCCGAGCTTCGCCTTGCCGAGTTCCTGCATCCGATCGGCTCCGGCGCGCACGGCAGCCACCACATCGGCGGGCTGGATGGATGCGCCCTGGTCACCCAGCGTCTCACCGGCCGCCTTCAGCGCCTCACCCCACAAGACACCGGACGTGCCGCCGGCTTTGGCTGCCCAGGCGGCCCCCGCCGCGGCGCGGCGGGTGTGCCTCCAGCCCCCTGGGCGACCATCCCGGCTCAGCGGCCTCGATCGCGAAGGTCACCCCCTTGACCATGCCGCGTCCGTGGTCGCCGTCCCCGGCGATCGCGTCGATACGGGCCAGCTCGGTTTCCGCCTGGCGGATCCTTCACCCATCCGCTGCAGTCCGGCGAAGACGATTGCCGCCGCCTGCTGGAGGATGCTGCCGAACCGGCTACCACTTCGGCCTGGGCGGCATCCTGGCTGACCGCCTCGCGACGCTCACCCGACGATGCGGCCGCCTGCCTTCTTGTAGGCGGGAGTGTCGGCAGCCGCCGTCCAGTAACGTTCCAGCTCGTCGTCCAGGTAGACCAGAGTCAACGAGATTCCGGCCATGTCGAGGCTGGTCACCAACTCGCCGACCTCGGGGTCAATGACGGTATAGCCGCCCTCGCGAAGCAGCCGGGAGACGGTCTTCCAGACCACGAAGAGTTCTTCGTATTTGGTGGCACCCAGGCCATTGAGGATGGCTCCGACCCGCTTGGTGGAATCGGCCGGTTCCTCGGCGAGCACGCGTTCGACCAGCAGTTCAGCCAGGACTGCAGCCGGCGGCAGATCCTCTTCGGCGATGCCGGGCTCACCATGGATGCCCAGACCACGCCCATCTTGCCTGCCGGCACGTGGAACAGCAGCAGCTCTGGGGCACCCGGCATGGTGCAGCCCGCCAGGCCCACGCCCATCGTGCGGGTCCGGTCGTTGGCCTTGATCGCCAAACGCTCGACCTCGTCCAGCGACAGGCCCTCGTCGGCGGCCGCCCCAGCCACCTTGAAAACGACAAAGTCACCTGCGATGCCGCGCCGCTTGCGATGGCATCCACCGGCGCGCTGGCGACGTCATCGGTCACATAGACGTTGCGCGTTTGGATGCCCTCAGCGTTGAGTCGGTCGGCGGCCAGGTTGAAGTTCATCACATCGCCGGCGTAGTTTCCGGTGCTGAACAGCAGTCCACCGCCGTTCTGCGCCGCCTTGCCGACGTTATAGGCGTCGTCGGTCGACGGTGAGGTGAAGATATTGCCGACCACTGCCCCATCGGCGAATCCCGGGCCGACCACGCCGCAGAACGCCGGATAGTGGCCGGAGCCACCGCCCACCACAACGGCGACCTTGCCCTGGGGGGTCTGGGTGGCACGCACGACACCGCCGGGCACGCCGACGACGTAACGCTGATTGGCATCCAAGAAGCCGACCAGCATGTCTTCCATGAAGGTCGTCGGATCGTCATACAAGTGGGTCATTGTCTTCCTCAACGGGTGTGGTGGTTGGCCTGGATGAGTGGTGAGTCCTGACCAGCCCTCAGGCGATCAGGACCCACCACGGTTACTGCTCGACTACTACTTCGTCTGGACGAAGTTGTTGAACTGATCGGCGTTCTCCGGGGTGATCAGCACACAGTCGATGGACTGCTTCTCCGAGGCGGCGCCGGTCTCACCGGTCTTCAGGTAGTTGTCGGCCTGCTGCACCGCGAGGGTGGTGCCCTCCACGATGGGCTGCAGGACGGTCGCAACCATGTCGCCGGCCTTGACCGCGTTCACCGCGTCCTGGTTGCCGTCGAAG
Organism: Brooklawnia sp.; assembly: GCA_040767325.1. Taxonomy (GTDB): domain Bacteria; phylum Actinomycetota; class Actinomycetes; order Propionibacteriales; family Propionibacteriaceae; genus Brooklawnia. The sequence goes on from JAXGOU010000021.1 coordinate 32,647, forward strand.
CCCAGCACCTTGATCTGATCGAGCTTGCCGACCGCACGGATCGCCTCAATGGCGCCCAGGGCCATCTCGTCGTTGCCCGAGATCACACCGACGATATTCGGGTGGGCAGCGAGCAGGATTTCCATCTTGGTCTTGCCCTGAACGCGGTCCCAGTTCGCAACCTCGGTCTGCAGCAGCTTGAGGTCCGGGTACTGGTCGATCACCGCATGGTAGGCGTCCGAGCGAACACGGGAGTTGTTGTCGGTCGGCTGACCGAACAGCTCGACGTACTCGCCCTGGTAGTTGACCGCCTTCACCCATTCCTCGGCGCCGAGGGTGGCGCCCTGGGCGTTGTTGGAGATGATCTGCGACTTCGCGATGCCCTGCTCGGTGATCTCGGCGTTCACCAGGAAGACCGGGATACCGGCGTCGGTGGCCTTCTGCACCGCACCAATCGACTCCTCCGCACCTGCCGGGTCGAGGATGATGGCGTCAACCTTCTTGCTGATCGCACCGTCGATGTACTGGTTCTGTGCGTCGGGCTTGTTGAGGTGGGCGTCCACGGTCACCGTGTAGCCGAGCTCTGCGCCGACCTTCTGGGCGGTCTCTGCTGAGGCCTTCCAGTACGGGTTGGCGATGTCGACGGTGATCATCGCGATGGTGCCGCCACCTTCGCCGCCGCCTGCCGGCGCCTCGGCCGAAGTATCTCCGCCGGACGAACCGCCACCGCAGCCGATCAGGGCCAAGGCCAGCGCACCTGCGCCAATAATCGAGTACCACTTCTTGCTCATTTACTGCACCTACCTTCTTTGGTAATTGCCTTCTTCATGGGTGATTGGGGACGACACGCCTAGCCGGATGTGTCGCCGTTCTTCTTCTTTCTTGCTGCGGCCATCGAGGCTGCGGCGCCCCGTTTGATGGCCGCGCCATCCTGCATCCGCTGCTGCGCCTGGTCCAGGGCAACGGCGAAGACGATCACTGCGCCCTTGATGATCTGCTGCCAGAAGTCCGAGACACCGACGATTACCAAGCCGTCGACCAGGAAGCCGATCAGGAAGGCACCGATGATCGTGCCGCGCACGTGGCCACGGCCACCGGACATCGCCGCGCCACCGATGACGACCGCCGCAATGGCGTTCAGCTCGTACGACTCACCCGACCGTGGCGTTGCCGAAGGCAGGTCAGCGGTGAGTAGCAGGCCCGCGGTCGCGGCACAGATACCGGAGATCACGTAGATCCAAGTCTCCACCTTGATGGTCGGCACGCCCGACAGCTCGGCGGCTCGCCGGTTACCACCCATGGCGTAGAGCCAACGACCGAACGGCGTGCGAGTGAGCAGCAGTGAGACCAGCACTGCGAACAGCACCATCGCCCAGACCGGCAGCGGGATGCCCAGCGGACGCGAGGCCATGATTCTCACGAAGCCGTCGTTGCCGATGGCCTCGATGCCGAACAGTTCATTGGTGATCGGGACGCCACCGGTCATCAGCAGCGCCGCACCACGTGCCACGTAGAGCATGCCCAACGTGGCAATGAACGGTGCGACTTTGAATCTGGTCACCAATATGCCGTTAATCCAGCCGATCAGGGCTCCGGTGCCGATCGAGACGATCACCACGACCCATACTGGCGGGTAGGCGGTGACATCGCTGAAGGGCACCTTGACGCCCCGCAGCAGGTAGCCGGCCATCACACCGGACAGGCCCACGACCGAGCCGACCGACAGGTCGATGCCGCCATTCAGCACGACGAGCAGCATGCCCAGGGCCAGCAGGGCGTTGATGGCGACGTGCTTCGACATCACCATCAGGTTGTCGGGCTGGTAGAAGTTGGAACTCAGGATGGAGAAGACCGCGACGACCAGCACGAGGCCGACCAAGGCGCGTCCTTCAACCAGCATCGAGGTCCAGTCGATCTTCTTGCCGCCCGCTCCGGGCTTGGTGGACGGCTTCACTGTGGTGTCCGTGGCGCTCACTGGACCTCCTCCTTGCTTTCATCGATCGGGCTGTCGTCCACGACGGACTCGCCGGACGCCGCCATCACTTCTTCACGAACTGCGTTGCGCGCATCGAACTCACGCACGATCACGCCTTTGTGCATCACCACGATGCGATGCGACGCCTTGAGTGCCTCGCCGACTTCCCCGAGGTCACGTAGAGCACGGCCAGGTGCCACGTTTGGCCTGCTCGAAGAGCAGTGCGAAGATCTCGCCCTTGGCGCCGACGTCATGCCTCGAGAGGGCTCGTCGAGCAGGATCACGTCCGGCTGGGTCATCAGCGATCTTGCCGGATAACCACCTTCTGCTGGTTGCCACCCGACAGCGAGGTGATCATGGACGTCGGGGACTGGGTCTTGACCGACGTCGCCGATCATGTCGGTGACCAGTGGCCTTCTCCTTGCCCGCGGACAGCGCGATGCCATCGGTGATCCGCTTCATGCTGGCCAGCACCAGGTTGCGTCCGACGGTCTGGCTCTGAACCAGTCCGTCCTTCTGCCGGCTCTTCGGGAACCAGTGGCGATACCGAAGTCGTCCGCTCCTTGATCGACATGTTCTTGATCGAGGTGCCGTTGACCTTGATATCACCGGTTTTGGATCGCATCGCGCCCCGACAAGGCCCTCCATCAACCGGTGCGTCCCGCACCCATCAGGCCGGCAGACGATCTCTGCCCGCCTGACCTTCAAGGAGACGCCGTCGACCACCACCTGCTGCTGCCGTTCTCGGGGCTGACGACGGTGACATTGTCGATGTCGAGGACAACATCGCCGTAGTGGCGTTCTTCCTGGCTGAAGTCGTACTCCGCACCGCGTCCGGTCATCATCGACACCACCCAGGGCAGGTCGATGTCCTTGGCGTCAGCAGTGGCGACTAGGTCACCGTCTCGGAAGACCACAGCGTGATCGGCTACCTGAAGGGCTTCCTCCAAGTGGTGGGAGATGTAGACGATGGCGACGCCCTCGTTCTGCAATTCCTTGATGATCTTGAACAGCACCTCAACCTCGGCGGCACTGAGTGCCGAGGTCGGCTCATCCATGATCAGGATGCGCGCATCTGCCTCCAGTGCCCGAGCGATCTCCACGATCTGTTGCTGGCCCAGACGGAGGGTCTCCACCAGCGTGCTCGGGTGCAGGGGCTCCTCCAGCCGTTCCAGCAGCTCCCGGGTGATCCGGGCCTCGGTCTTGTAGTCGATCGCACCAGTGCTGGTCAGCCTTTCCCGGCCCAGAAAGATGTTGTCCCGAATGCTCAGGTTGGGACACAGATTCAGTTCCTGGTGGATGATCGCGATGCCGTGGTCCAGAGCCTCGGTGGTGTCATTGAGTTGCACTGGCTGGCCGTCCAGGATGATCTGGCCGGACGTCGGTTGTTCGACGCCCGCCAGGATCTTCATCAGGGTCGACTTTCCGGCACCGTTCTCGCCGAAAAGGACGGTCACCTTGCCTCGGCGGATCTCGAAGTTGACGCCCTTGAGGGCTCTGGTCACCCCGTAGGTCTTCACCACGTCGACTGCGCGCAGCACCACATCGCCATGGGCCGGCGACGCGTCGGTGCGCTCAGCGGTCATGACACGACCTCCAGTTGCACCGGCTGGATGACGAAGAAGCCTGGCTGGCCACCGGTCACCCACGCCCCGTAGACCTCGACGGTCTGACCGGGCAGATCGGCCTTGTTGAGATTGTCAATGAGGTTGCGCTGGACGTAGAGCTTCAACTCATTGGCCACCGACTGGTAGGCCGTCTGGTCGATGAAGTCGCCATAGCTGAACTGACCTGTCACATCACGCAAAGGCGTCCCGTTCAGAGCCACCCCGACGGGCACTCGCACCTTGAAACCCTCAATTTCGGGGGTCAGCAGGGTGATGAAGTCCGCGTCGACGCTCTCGACCTCTGCAGTGATCTTGACCGGGACGGTGTACTTGCCGCCGGAGTCGACGCCGTACTTCTGACCCGCCGTCTGCACATTGGACGCGACAGCTGGCGCCAATTCCGTCAGATCGACCGCATTCTCCACGACGTGATCCCGGATGATCGGGAAATTCTCCGCTGCCCAGGTGACAGCGTTGAACGGCTTCGGGATCAGCTCATCCTCCTCTTCGGGGGTGAGCCATTTCGTGCTCAGCGCCATGGCCACGATCAGCACCAGTCCCGCGAGAATCGCGATCAGGCGAATGGGCACA
>JAXGOU010000022.1:0-35307 GCA_040767325.1 Brooklawnia sp.
TGATCGCTGCACCGCTGATCCTGCGGCACGACACCCTGGTCGTGATCGAGGGCAGCGAGGTGATCGGCGCCGCGACACTGACGCTGATCACCTGGCTGATCAGCGTGGACCTGGCGCTGGGGCTGACCGCCGTGCTGCACGTACATCCGCTGCTGCGCGTCATCGCCCTGATCCTGCTGGTGACGCCGCTGGTGCCGCTGATTTCGGCGCCCCACCGTGGTTGGGTGGCCGGGGTCGGGGTGCTCGCGATCATCGCCTTCTTCATCGCGAGGGCCCGTGCCCGGTTCGCCGCCTGGGAGTTTCCGGTGTTGTGGTTGCTGGCCGGTGTGGCATTCCTGGTGCCGCTGGGCTGGGAGACGAACCTGGGCTATGACCAGCGCACGATGACGGTGCAGTTGGTGCTGCTCACGATGCTCGCCCTGGCGGTGCCCGCGTTGCTTATGGCCGGGTTCGCGGCCAGCCAGATCTCGATCTCGTTGGCCCAGTGGCTGGGTTTCCGCTCGGTGGAGGTGCTGCCGCGTCCGGTTCTGGTCGAGCTGGTCACTCTGCTCGCGTTCGGCAATCTGGGGTTCGCCGGTTGGCAGACAATCGGACGCGCACCCGGCTGGGACCTGTCGGCCTGGGTGGGGTCGCTGCTCGTGCTGGTGGTCGCCCTGACGTTCGTGGTCGTGCTGCGCGCGGGGTTGCCCGGCGCCTGGCCCAATCGGGACCACCCAGCCGACCCGGACGCGATGTCCAACGCCTGGCGGGGTCCGGCGTACCTGCTGGCGCTGCTGATGTTGGGGCCGATGCTGGTCAGCGATGTGTCAGCGGTCGTCGGGGCAATCATCGGCGTCGCGCTCGGCAGCACACCCGACTGGTTGGCGACCTTGAGCACCTCGAATCTGCCTGTGATGTTCTTCCGGGTCTTCCAGGCCGGTCTGGCCGGCTGGCTCGGCTGGCGGAGGGCCCGCAGTGGGGACGGCACGACCCCGATCGTGCTCGGCAGTTTCGCGGCGGTGATGCTGTTGTCGGCGGTGTCGATCGGCACCGGCTGGCGCTGGCTCAGTTGGGAGGCCGAGCCGGTTGGCGCGATCCTGCTGGTGGTCATGCTGGCGCTACTGGCTGCTTCCAATGGCGAGGTCGGGTTGCAGCACGCGCTCGTGCTCAGCGGGCTGGTCTGGCTCTACCGCTTCCGGGAGGTGCTGTCGGAGCCCGGCGCAGTCTTTGTGACGGCTTCGGTTGGTGGACTGCTCCTGGTCTCGATGGTTTGGCGCGTGCTCACCGACGGAGAACTTGCGCGCGGCGATTCGCCCGGATTCCCACGGGCGTCGCGGGTGTTGGTCTTCGCGACGATGTCGCTGCTGGCGGTGCTCGCGTTGGCGGTCACCGTGCAGACCAGGGTGGCCGATTCGCCGCTCGACCAGACGCCGATGATCTCGTTCGGGGACCGCACGCTCGGCGGGGCGCTCTACCTGGCGGTCGGACTCGCCAGCCTGGCCGCACTTGCCGAGGGGGTGCTCGTCCAGCGCGGGACGCAGCATCGACCCATGGCGGCGCCGCCTGTTCCCGGGCACCGCTGGTGAGGCCTCAGTCCCGTTGTGCGGCGAGCCGACCTTGACGTCCCATCAACTCGGCGGGCAGCGCGGCGTGCACTGCGGCGGGCAGTTCCGGCACAACTGCCTCAGCCTTGGCGTCCCAGGCGTCCAGGACGTCGCTGACCAACTCACGGGGCCAGGCAGCCAGCCCCCGCGTGATGATCACCCGGTCCTGGATAACGCCGAGCAGGGTTGCCAAGTGCGCGTACGCCGAGGCCGAATGCTTGGCTTCGGCTACTGCTTCGCTGACGGCCTCGTGAATGTAGCGGGCCGCCTTCGCTCGGCGACGAAGCCGGTGCTGCCACTCGAAGTCCTCTTCGCCGCGTGCTGGGCCTCGGCGCCATTCCTTGGCGACCCGCTCCTCAGCCCAGCGGACTCGGCGCATGATCTTGTCCAGGCTCGGGCCCTGGCCGGCTCGACGTCGTGAGCCCCGCCACGGATCATCGACCAGGCTGCGGACCAAGGTGATGACCGCGTCGGCCCCGGCACTGGTCAGCAGGTTGTCGGCAATGTGCGCGGTGCGGCTGCGTTCGGCCTCCAACGAGGCCAGTACGGCACGCGAGCCCGGACGTTGGTCCAGGTACTCGGCCGTCCCATCATGGATGACCTCGGCATCCCGGGCGTGCCCCAGGACGCCGTTGTACCAGTCGAGGGCATCAAGCAACTCACGGGCCAGCCGGCGCTTGATCAGCGGCCGAAGCACCCGGACGGTCGCCTTGAGCCGCCGCCCCGCGGCCCGAATGTCGTGGATGGCGTCAGGTTCGCGGTCGCGCACCTGTTCGCGGAGGACGAGCAGCAGGTCCAACTGGTCGGCCCAGTACCGCTGAACGCTCTGCGAGGCAGGTGTCATGGCGCTCATCGTAATCGGCGGTGATTCCGGACGCCGCTACATGGCACCGGCTCAGGCGTCCGCTGCGAACCGCGCCAGCAGATCCTTCCAGAAGCCGCGCCACAGTTCGGCAGCCTGCTGGTCGGCCAGCTTGTCGTCGACCACCGAGCGTGGTCTTGGCCGCACCTGGCTTGGCGGTCATGGTGACGTTGACCTGGACCCACCGTCCAGCCCGCAGCGCCAGTAGCGCCACTTCTCGGTCGCCGAGGTCCGCGGCCCGTCGACGATCGCCACGCCGCGCAGTTCATCGGAACCGGCCATGAAGCTGGACCACCGCTCAGCCGTCGCGTCCAGCTCGCCGGTCAGGGTCTTGCTGACGGTGACCGAGTAGTCGCCCTCACAGCTTTGTCCGACGACGCGGCGTCCGATCTGCTGTTCGTAGGCGACTGTCACCGACTGCGCCCACCACTCCGGGTTGCCGGCGCGGCCGACCTTGCGGATCTCGGCCAGTGTCACCTTGGCCATCTCGGTGTGGTTCAGGTCGCGATGCGGGGCGAGCAGCTTCTCCCAAGCCGGCCAGGCGATCCCGGTGCCGTTCTCGATCGACTTCGCGTTCTTGGGTTGGTCGCCCAACTCGTCGGACGAAGCCAGTTGGTCGGTGGGTGCGGCGACGCGTCCAGCTGCCTGGTCGCCGAAGCGCGTCGACATGGTGGTGAACGAGCGCTGCAACAGTTCACGCAGCACCGACAGGGGCCTGGCCGAACTCGGGTTGGTTGGTCACGCCCACCACTACCTACCCGTGGCGATCTGAACTGGCGGAGATGTTGATCGGCGCCGGAGACCTGGCTCTTGCCGAGAAAGTCCTGGCTGGTCCGGGCAGCACCGACGCAGGGGCCTTCGCGGAGTCCGGCCTGCGGCGCGTCGGCGCCGCCCTGGCCGACTCTCGGGGAGACACCGACCTGGCCATCGCCCAGTTGCGAGACGTCGTCGCGATCGGCGCACCGGCGGCTGGCCCATTCCCGCAGGCCCGAGCCGAACTGCTGCTGGGCGCCCTGCTGCGCCGGCAGGGCCAGCGGCGGGCCGCCGCCGAGTGGCTGGGCATGGCCCGGGACCGCTGTGCAGCGTTGGGTGCGGAGGCCTGGCTGGCGGAGGCACAGCGCCAGCTGGGCATGTCGGCCCTGCGGCGTTCGCGTGCCTATCCGGGCGCCACTCTGACCCCCGCCGAACGCGAGGTCGCCCGGTTGGCAGTCGCGGGGCAGACGAACCGCGAGATCGCGTGCGCTTCCCCGACACCTACTCGGCCTACGACGGCGAATCCGCCGCCGCGTTCCTCGACCGGCTGCGCTTCCCGGAGGCCGCCCGCGACCTGGCCCTGGAGGTCTTCGCCCGCTCGTTCTTCGCCGACCCGCGGGAGTTCGGCGCCGGCGAGCTGGTGGCGATGTTCCACACCTACTTCCTCGGCTCGGCCGAGGGCCTGCTGTTCGACGTGCCCGATGACGACTACGACCGCGTTCTGTGGGAGCCGTTGGGCCGCCACCTGCACGGCCTCGGCGTGGAGACCCGCGTCGGGGCCCGGGCCACGGCGGTGCAGGTGGGCGCCGACGCCGCGACGGTGGTTGTCGACGGGCAGGCCAGGCCCGCGGATGCCGTCGTGCTGGCCACCGACCCCCGCACCAGCCGTGGCCTCATCGCGGGGATGCGCGGCGACGGGCTGCAGGCATGGCAGCGGAACGCCGCCGCCACCGTCAACGCGCCCCCCTTCGCGGTGGTGCGGCTCTGGTTCGACCGCGTGGTGGACCCCGGTCCGCGACGACTGCACCTCATCGGCCCGGATCGCTGGGCCGAGCGCCCCGGCGTCCGGACGCCGTCGCCCCGGCTCGTGCTCGCCGGCGACTGGGTGCGCTGCGACTACCCGGTGGCCCTGATGGAGCGGGCCGCCACGACGGGCTTCCTGGCCGCGAACGCCCTGCTGGAGGAGTGGGGCGTCGCCGGCCAGGACGTCTGGACCGTCCCCCTGCGCGGCCTTCTCGGACGCCGCTGAGGGCCTTGTTCGACTGCGGCAGCCCGGATGGGCTGGACGAGCGACTCCAGCTTGAGTGTCCGTTCGCCGGAGGGCTCCTCGACGGAGCGGATCCGGGGCGTACTCCCCTCCCTCCGGACCCGGGGCCCACAATGGGGGAATGATCACGCGGGTGCTGCGTCTGGTGTTGACGAATCTGGCGGTGGTGTTCGTGGTGACGATCGCGATCGGCGCGTCGGCCCCGCGCTGGCCGCACCGGTGGCTGCTGCGCGACCGCGGCCCGCTGCGGCTGACACCGGTGGACGAGCTGCCCAGGTACCGGCGGTTCGGCGTCCACACCTGGGCGCGGCGGTTCCCCGAGGGCGGCGGGGTGTTCGGCGACAGCAAGCGCACGCTGCCCGGGCGCTCGCGCGAGGCGTTGGCCGGCTACCTGCTCGAGGTGCGCCGCGCCGAGTGGGTGCACTGGCTGTCCCTGCTCAGCCTGGTGCCCCTCGCCGCGTTCAACCCGTGGTGGCTGTGGCTGCTCTTCGCCGTCATCGCCGGGGCGGTCAACGTGCCGTTCGTGGCGATCCTTCGGTATAACCGCATCCGGCTCCTGCGCGTGCTGAAGAAACTCACCAGGTGACGGCCTTGGAGCGGTAGCCGCGGACGGGCCCGGTGATGCGCTCGGCGGCGAGGCGTCCGGAGATCATCACGGGCGGGACGCCGACCCCCGGCCGGGTCCCCGACCCGGCGAACACCACGTTCTCGCCCCACCGGTTGCCCGGCCGGAACGGCCCGGTCTGCAGCAGCGTGTGCGCGGCGGCGAACGGCGTGCCGCGCTCCAGCCCCATCGCTTGCCAGTCCAAGGGGTTGACGGTGCGCTCCACCTCGATGGCGTCGCCGAAGCCGGTGTAGCCGCGCTCCTCGAGCACACGCAGGACCTCGTCGCGGTAGCGGGGGCCCTCGGCGCGCCAGTCGATCTTCGCGTCCAGGTTCGGTGTCGGGAACAGCACGTAGTAGATGTGCTTGCCGTCGGGGGCGAGCGTCGAATCCCCGCGCGAGGTGTTCGTCACCAGGATGCTGGGGTCGCTCATCAACGTTTTCTTGTCGATCAGGTCCTCGAACACGCCCTTCCACGAGTCGCCGAAGTGGATGTTGTGGTGGGCGATGTGGTCGTACGCCTTGTTCGAGCCGGCCAGCACCAGGTAGCACGACGGGGAGTACGACAACCGCTTGACGTCCCACGGCTCGACGCCGAGCAGGTCGCGGTAGGCCACCGGCAGGTCGGGGTTGAGCACGACCGCGTCGCAGGCGATCCGCTCCCCGCCGGCCGTCTGCACGGCCACGGCCCGCGTGCCGGACAGTTCCACGTTGGTGACCTCGGTGTCGTAGCGGAACGTGACCCCGTGCCGCTCGCAGGCCGCGGCCATGGCGGCCGGGACGGCGTACATGCCGCCCTCAGGCACGAACACGCCGGCCACGGAGTCCATGTAGGCGATCACCGCGTAGATGGCGAGGGCGTCGTAGGGGGACAGGCCGGCATACATAGCCTGGAACGAGAACACCCGCTCGGTGCGCGGGTCCTTCAGGTACTGCTTGACCTTGGGGGCCAACTTGCCGAAGGCCCCCATCGCGGCCAGCCGGGCCAGGTCGGGGGTGACCACGTTGAAGAAGTCGTAGTTGCGGTCGATGAAGCCCTTCATCTCGTAGCGGTACAGCTTCGAGACGAAGTCGACGTAGCGCAGGTAGCCCGCCGACTCGTCGGCGCCGATGACGCGCTCGATCTCGGCGGCCATCGTCGGCACGTCCGCGTGCACGTCGAGGCGCGAGCCGTCGGCGTAGAACGAGCGGTACAGCGGGTCGACCGGCTTGAGGGTCAGCCAGTCGGACATCTTCTCGCCGAGGGCGTCGAACGCGTCCTCGATGAGGTCGGGCATGGTGAGCACGATCGGGCCGGTGTCGAAGCGGAAGGTGCCGTCCGCGGTGTCGACGTCGAGGCGTCCGGCCCGCCCGCCGGGCAGGGACTCCCGTTCGACGACCGTCACGCTGCGGCCGGCGGCCGCCAGGCGCATGGCGGCGGACAGGCCGCCCAGCCCGGCGCCGACGACGACGACGTGGTCGGTGGGGCCGCTGACGGTGCGCAGCGGGGCCAGCTTCGCCAGGGACGAGGTGAGGGGGTTCGGCATGGTCAGCCCTTTCGGTGGGAGGCGGGAGCGGCGGGGGAGCGGCGGGGGGTCACGGCAGGGGCCGGCCCTTCCAGGTGGCGGCGCCGCGCAGGCGGCGGCGCCACGAGACGGCGTTGAGCGCGGCGAAGGCGAGGACCGAGGCGGGGTGGGTGGCGCTGTCGGGCCAGACGCGGCCGCCCACGCGCGCCGCGACGGCCGCCCGGCCGGCGACGGCGGCGGCATACCCGAGCGCGCCCACGACCCGGGTGCCCGGACGCCGCCCGCCCACGGCGGCCAGCGGCGGCACGAGCGCGGCCAGCCCCAGCAGCGCGGTGACGGCGACGCTGCCGCCGGGCCCGCCGAACGCGGACCACGCCGACTTGGCGTACCCGTCGACCAGTTCCGTGGGGGTGGCGTACATGCGGCAGGTGGCGAGCCGGGAGCCGTCCAGCGTGGACGCGTGCGCACCCGACGCCTTGACCGCGCGCATCAGGCCGATGTCCTCCAGCACGTCGCCGGCCACGGCGGCGTGCCCGCCGGCGCGACGGTAGGCCGCGGCGTCCACGACCAGGAACTGGCCGTTGGCCGCCGACAGTGCGGGGTGGGTGGAGCCCTCGGCGAGGCGCAGCGGCAGGGTGGCGGCCACCGACCAGGCCAGCAGGGGCTGCACGAGCCGCGACAGCCAGTCGTCGGCGACCTCGCGCGGGAACGGGGAGACCAGCGCGAAGCCGCCCGCGCGCAGGGCGTCGACCGCCGCCCGGACGGCGTGCGGAGCGAAGGCGACGTCGGCGTCCGCGAAGACCAGCACGGTGCCGGTCGCCCGCTCGGCGAGGCGGGCGCAGGCCCACGACTTTCCGAGCCACCCCGGGGGCGGCGGCTCGTCGGCCCCGGTGTGGACCGTCAGGCGCGGGTCGTCGACGCCCCCCAGGATCGCGGCCGTGCCGTCGGTCGACCCGTCGTCGAGCACGAGCACCTCCAGGTCGGGCACCCCCTGCTGGGCGAGCAGGTCGCCGACGGTGCGGCCGACGTGGGCCTGCTCGTTGCGCGCGGGCACCAGCACGCTGACCCGCTCGGTGACGGCCGGGGCCGCGGGGTGCGGCCGCCGCAGGTGCCACAGGTTGACCACCGCGTGCAGGCTGAGCCCGGCGGCGAGCGCCGAGCCCGTCACCACGAGCGGGTGAGCCCTCATGCAGGTTGCCGACGTTGTCGCGGGGGGCCGGGGCCTCGGCGTGCCGCCCGCGGCGCAGCCCGCGCAACCACCACGGGATCAGCACGATCCCCATCAGGACGCCGCCCCACAGGGCGACCGCGGGCCGGTCCCAGAACGCGACGTTGGCGAAGATGTTCGAGATGTAGACCCAGCTCAGCATCAGCGTCGGAACCCCGCTCGGCGCCTCAAGGCGGGGCAACTGCGCGAGCACCGCCATCATCACGGACGCGACGACGAGCCACCCGGCGAAGTTGGCGACCGGGATGCCGGGGATGCCCGGCAGCGTCCGTTCGGCGGTGTGCCAGATCCAGTAACCCTCGCCGACCATCTGCGGGTCGAGGAACAGATCCCACGTGGTGAACAGGTAGCCGCCGAGCAGGGCCGTCGCCCACCGCGAACGGACGAGCGACTGCACGGCCAGCAGGCAGGGGTAGGCCATCATCGACCACGCCATCGGGATCACCAGCGGCACCCCCAGCAACGACACCCCGAGCGCGTCGGTGTAGTGGTAGGACCCGAACAGCAACCCCGTGGTCGTGCCGAAGGCCTCGACCGCCCAGCCGATCCCCAGGGTGGTGGCCAGGTATCCCGCCGTCCACACCGGCCCGCGCCACAACCACGCGTGCGTGGCGCTGGCCAGGAACGAGGTGGCGACGGTCGCGATCGTGAGCGTCGTCCGCGCGTCGCCGACCGTGAAGGGCCAGGTCAGGTGGCCGACGACAGTCGCGACCGCCAACACCCACGGCACCGCCGCCGCCCAGCCCGTGCGGCCCCGGATTGTTCCCCTCATCGAACGGACCCTACCCTGCCGTCCGCACGCGGCCGGCGCACGGCGTAGGTGCGCTCGGCGTACGTGAGGTCGTCGACCCACAGTCGCCGGGCCGTCTGCTGCACGAGCGGCACGATCGCGCGGCTGAGCCGGCGGGCCACCGCGAAGCCGGGCCGCGGGGAGTGCGCGATCGTCGCCTCGGTCATCATCGTGCGGGGCAGGCCGCGGTCGTCGGTGCCGACCGGGGTGGCGTGGGTCTCGACGACCGAGCCAGCCCCCTCACCGTCGAGGATCGTCATGACGATCGTGCGGGCGTCCGGGGTGGTGAAGTCGGCACGCACCGGGACGCCCCACGTGCGGTTGAGGCGGAACGCGACGTCGAGGACGAGCCGGTCGTCGGAGCTGGCGGCCTCGTCGACGGTGAGGTGGCTGAACGCGTACGGGTGGAACCACGCGCCGTGCCAGGGGTCGAGGCGGTTGGCGATGATGTCGCGCGGCTCGCAGGCGGCCGGCAGGGCGATCACGGCCGCGATCGACTCCGCCAGCGGCGGACGCGGCGGCAGCACGGGCGCGTCGGACGGCTCTTCGCCCGGGGCCGGCAGGCGCACCCAGACCAGGACGCCGTCGTCGTGGGCGGTGAACTCGAGCCAGCCGCGTCCGGCCTCGCGGGGCAGGGCCATGCCGTGCCAGCGGCAGAGCACGTCGTCGCCGTCGCTCACGCAGCCGTCCATCAGGGCGCCGAGGTGCGGGCACGCGCCCGGGCCGGCGTGCAGCCGTCCGTCGGCGCCGCGCCACAGGGTGACCTCGCGCCCGGCGATCGTGCGGACGATCGACCGTTCCCGCACGTCGGTGCTGGCGCCGGCGACGAACCAGCCGCCGGGGTCGCGGGTCTGGGACAACTCGAGGGCGCGCGCGATGCGGCGCGGACGGGCGTCCCGCCAGGTGGAACGCAGACCGTGCTCGTCGGGCTGGGGCAGGCGCTTCAGGGGAATCGTCGGGGGCCTGATCATGCGGGCATCCTCTCGCGCCGGGAGCCGGGGGCCGCTCCGAAGTCGATGTGCGGCACCCCTGTGGTGAGGACGCGCACCACCACCGCGAGCTTCTCGCGGTCGGGAACCCGGAGGCGTCCCGCGAAGATGTCGTAGTCGGCGGCCTCGATGCGGTCGAGGATGCGGCTGTACAGCACCAGGGCCGTCCCGACGCAGCGGCGCGAGGCCGGCGGAAGCATCGGCAGGCCCAGCTGTCCCTCGGCGTAGAGCTCCCGGTTGCGGGCGATCTGCTCGGCCATCAGGGCGCGCCACTGCGGCGTGACCGTGCGCAGCCACGGGTCGGCGCCGTGCCGGGCCAGGTCGGCCTGGGGCAGGTACACGCGGCCCCGGTCGAGGTCCTCGGCGATGTCGCGCAGGAAGTTGGTCAGCTGGAACGCGTTGCCCAGCGCCCGGGCCGGGCCCTTGGCGTCCGGGGTGAGGGGCTCGAGGACCGGCAGCATCATCTCGCCGATGACGGCGGCCGAGCCCTCCATGTAGCCGTCGCGCAACTCGGCCCAGGTCGACCACGTCGTGCGGGTGAGGTCGGCGGCCATCGCGTCGAAGAAGCGCTCGAAGCACTCGGGGTCGGTGCCCCGGCGGTTGATGCTGTCGACGATGGCCGCCATCACGGGCTCCTCGGCGTCGCCCCGGGCCAGCGCGTCGAAGAAGGCCGCGCGGAAGGCGGCCAGCCGTTCGGCCGGCGTCCCATCGCGGGGGACGGCCGTGTCGTCGGGCTGCACCTTGTCGGGTTCGTCGACGATGTCGTCGGCCAGCCGACAGAGGGCGTAGACGGTGAAGACGTCGCGCCGCTGCCCGGGCGGCAGCAGGCGGGCGCCCCAGTAGTAGGTGGTGCCGTGCTGCCGCGTGAGCTCCGCGCAGCGGCGGTAGCCGGCGTCGAGGCGGGCGTTCACGCGTCCCGCCAGGCGACGCTGCGGGTGACGTCGCGGAGGCCCGCGACGCCCTCGTCCGACAGGGGGTGTGACTCCAGGGCGCCGAGGGCGGCGTCCACCGACGCGGCGATCAGGCGCTCGACCTCGGCGTCCACGCCGGCCGCGCGCATGGCCTCAGCGAGGGCGGGCACGTCGCCAAGTGTGAAGGCCTGCGTGCCGACGAGGCCGAGCAGGACGGCGTCCGCGCCGCGGAGGCGCTCGCCGGCCAGGCAGAGCAGGACGGTCGGTTTGCCCTCGAAGAGGTCATCGCCGGCAGGCTTGCCGGTGACGGCGGGGTCGCCCCACACCCCCAGGTAGTCGTCACGCAGGGCGAAGGCGCGGCCGAGGTGGTCGCCGTACTCCATCAGCGTGGCGATCAGGGCGGGGGACGCCCCGGCCGCCGTCGCGCCCAGCTGCAGGGGGCGGGCGATCGTGTACCTGCCCGACTTGGCCTGCGCCACGTGTTCGGCGTGCGCGCGGTCGCGGCGCCCGGCCGCGGCGCCGGTCAGGTCGGCGCGCTGGCCGGCGATCAGCTCGACCGACAGCTGGTACCAGGCCTGGCGCATGGGCCGGGGCAGGTCGTCGACGAGCCGGTCGGCGAGGGCGTGGGCGAGGTCGCCGAGCAGGATCGCGAGGTTGCGGCCGAAGGCGGCCCGGTCGCCGTGGCCGTGCGAACGTTCGTGCCAGGCCGCGGCCGCCACGTGCGCGGCGGCGTGCCCCCGGCGGGAGTCGGAATCGTCCATCACATCGTCGTGCACCAGGGCGAAGAGGTGCAGGGTCTCCAGGGCGGCGGCCGCCCGCACCACGTGCCGGTAGCCGGCGGCGCCGAGGCTGCCGCCGGCGGCGACGTAGCCCCAGTAGGTCATGGCCACCCGCAGCCGCTTGCCCCGGCCGACGAGCAGGTCGCCGAGCCAGCGCGGCAGGTCGGTGGGCAACACGTCGAGGTCGAGGTCGCCGGCGTAGCCCCGCCACTCGGCCAGGAGAGACTGGATCTCGGCGGTGAGCAGGGCGTCCACGTCGCCGACGGCGGCGTCCACATCGACGGACGGCGCGCTGGGCACGCCCGGCAGGCCCGGGTGCTGGGCCTCGATCTGCGGCACCTGCAGCGCGGACCACGGGCTGTAGACGTGCGGGGTGGCCGCCACCGCGGCCCGCAGGTTCTCCCACGGCACCCACGCCCACTCGGACACCTCGGCCGGGTCGGGTTCGGGGTGGTCGTCGGCGACGTAGGCGGCGTACACGGGGCAGATCTCGTTCTCGACGATGCCCGAGGCGTCCGTGGCGCGGTAGCGGAAGTCGGGCAGCAGCGGCACGAACGGCCCCACCTGCAGGCCGAGCTCCTCGCGGATGCGCCGGCGCGCGGCGTCCTCGACGGCCTCGCCGGGCTTGGGGTGGCCACAGCAGGAGTTGGTCCACACGCCCGGCCACGTCTTCTTGCCCAGGGCGCGGCGGGTGACGAGCACCTCGCCGCGTCCGTTGAAGAGGTAGGTCGAGAACGCCAGGTGCAGGGGGGTCTGGCTGGTGTGGACCGCGTGGCGATCGGCGCGACCGATCGGTCGGCCCGTGTCGTCGACGAGCACGACGTCGTCGGCCTGGGTCGCGGGGCCGGTCGGGGCCCGGTGGGCCCGGGTGTGAGGCAGGAGGCTCATCGAATCGTCCAATGTTGGAAGCTTCTCGACCCGACTCTACCGACAGGCCGTCGCGTTCACAACGAGCGTGTTCAATGTTTGTCCAATTGTTGCTAGCGTGGGGGCGTCCAGAGGGGGTGGGATGTACACGGTCAAGCAGGTCGCGGCGCTCACGGGCGTGGCCGAGGCGACGCTGCGGGTCTGGGAGCGGCGCTACGGCGTGGTCGTCCCCGCCCGCTCGCCGAGCGGCTACCGCCTCTACGCGGAGGCCGACGTGGCGCGTCTCCGCCAGATGGCCGCCCTGGTGGAGGGCGGCGTCCCGGCCTCGCACGCCGCCGGGTCGGTGCTGGCGGAGTCCCCGTCGCCGGTCGCGGAGGGGCCGCCGGGCGGGCTGCCCGGTGAGGACGACCTGGTGGCCGCGGCCGTGTCGCTGGAGCCGTCGCGCCTGGAGGCCGTCATCGGCCGGGCGTTCACGAGTGGCCCGTTCGAGCAGGTGGTCGACGGGTGGCTCCTGCCGCAACTCGGACGACTCGGCGACGCCTGGGCGTCCGGGAACCTGTCGATCGCCCACGAACACTTCGCGAGCGCCGGCCTCATGCGGGCGATCTCCGGCGTGTACGAAGAGGCGAGGGGGGACGCCGACGGCCCGGCCGTCCTCGTCGGGCTACCGGCGGGGGAATGTCACGAACTAGCCTCGATCTTTCATGAGGGCTCTGGTCGGGGCTGGCCGACGGCAGTCTCGCCGGTGTAGTTGCTGATTGTGGCAGGTGGGTGTGACAGGGCCGCCGCGTGACGCTTGCGGTGGGCGGGGTTCCAGACCGGGGGGTTTCGTGATCAGGGGTGGACAGGTGGCGTCCCGGGGTCAGGTCGCGGGTGCGGGGAGCTGGCGGAGCCGGTTGATCGCATCAAGGATCAAACCAGCCCAGGGGCAGCGGTCAGACAGGTGGAGGATCATCCGGCGTGCCCGGTGGGCGATGGTGGCTGGGATCGTGAACAGTCGGTAGCGCAGCCGTTTGGGTTCCCAGCGGCGGGCTTCGTGGCCTGCGAGGGCGAGCATCCCGGTCCAGGCCTGCAACTCTGATGCCAACGCGACGATCTGGAGCCAGATCCGGTTCTGGTCGAAGCCGTGCAAGGGCAGGTTGTTCAGTCCGGTGTCTTTGGCGATTCTGATCCGGTCTTCGCAGCGGGCCCGGCGCCGGTGCCGCAGTTCGAGGTCCTGCAACTTGCCGGCGCGGGTGTTGGTGGCGAACGCGGTCAGCCGGTAGCCATCGACGTCGTCGAAGCGGAGCTGGGCTCCGGGGTGGGGCCGTTCCCTGCGCACGATCACGCGCATGTCTTTGGGCCAGCCGTCGAGGTTGAGTAGTCCGGTGAACTCTGCCACGTCAGCGCCTTCACGGGCGTTGTCGTTGCTGTCGAGGGCCGCGGTCCACACCCATTCGGGGACCTGCTTGTAGAGGCTGGTGGTGTCCAGTGGGAGGGTGAACCCGACGGAGTAGGCGACCCGGTGCCGCGTGAGCCACTTGGTGAAGTCTTTGGTGCCGCCGGCCCCGTCAGCACGGATCAGGACCTTCTTGCCCGGTCGCGGGTTCGCCTCGGGCAGTTGCGCCAACGCGGCCTGGGCGACGGTGATGTGGTCGGCGGCGGTGTTGGAGCCGGCGTTGCCTGGACGCAGATGAGCCACCAGCGCCTCACCAGTCCCGGCTGGGCCGTGGTCGCAGAAGGCGAGCAGGGGATGGAACCCGAAGCCTCGCTTGAACGTCGGTGCCGCGTTCTGCTTGTCCGAATGTGCGGTGATCAGGCTGGCATCCAGATCAATCACCAACGGGGACTCAATACTCGCCTCGTGGTCAGGGGCGTGCACCCCGGCCAGGTTCCACACCCGTGCTCTGGCTTGCTGCCTTGCCGTGGCGATGGCGTTCAGGGCCTGGTCAGCATCCTCAGCCAGCACAGTGATCAGTCGGGACACGGTCGGATCGGAAGCCACGCATCCGTAGACGCCGGGCTCGGCACGCAGCACGGAGACATCGCTGAGGGCTTCCCCACCCAGGACCAGACTGATCACCAGATCGCAGATGATCTTTCCCGGATCATGCACCGCCAAGGGTTTACGCCACCTACCCAGAGCCTGGGACAGGCCCCGGTCCAGCCCCGCCACGAGGATCGTTTCGGTCAGCAGCACCCCGCCAGCCTGACCGACCGCGGCCACCTTCGCCGCGTCAACATGGACCTTCGGATACAAGCCGGTAGTCTTCACCTCGAAGGTGCTCCTCGTCTTGAGAGTGATGTTTCAGTCGTAAGTCACATCATCCCAAGTCAGGGGCACTTTCGCTATCTCAACCCGCCGCCACAACCCACCCCATGAAAGCGCGAGGCTAGTGCTGCTGGCCTTCGCGGCATGCCTGCGTCGTCGCGGCGCAGGCGTGGTGTACCTCGGCGCGGACGTCCCGGCGGGGGAATGGGTGCAGGCCGCCGTGAGTCTGCGCGCGCGGGCGGCAGTCATCGGGGTCAGTTCGCCCGGCGCGGTCGTCGAGGCGCAGGCGGTCGTAGACCGACTCGGCGCCGTCGCACCGCCCCTGTCGGTGTGGGTGGGCGGGTCGCGGCGCGCGGAGGTCACCGGCGCGCACCCGTTGCCGGACGCCGTGGGCGCGGCCGCCGCGCTCCTGCACCTCAGCCTCACGTCGGGATGGACCTGACGGGTCAATCGAAGGGCAGGGTTTGGACGCCCTCGTCGGTGCCGACCAGGCACACGGACGCCTTCTGGTAGCCGAAGACGCCGACCGTCACCACGCCCGGCCAGTCGTTGACGGTCGACTCCATCGCCAGCGGGTCGGTGATGCGCAGCCCGTGGACGTCCAGGATGTGCTGGCCGTTGTCGGTGACGTACGTGCTGCCGTCCGCGTTGAGGCGGAGCCGCGCCTCGCCGGAGGTGCCGAGCACCCCGGCCGCGAACCGGCGGGCCACGGCAGCCTCGGCCATCGGGATCACCTCGACGGGCAACGGGTACGCGCCGAGGACGTCGACCTGCTTCGAGGCGTCCATCATGCAGATGAACCGCTCGGCGAGCGCGGCGATGATCTTCTCGCGCGTCAGCGCGCCGCCGCCACCCTTGACCAGGAAACCGCGCGGGTCGATCTCGTCGGCGCCGTCGACGTACACGGCGAGACCCTCCACCTCGTTGGTGTCGAGCACGGGAATGCCGAGCGCCTCGAGGGCGGCGGTCGACCGTTCCGAACTGGACACGGCCCCGGCCACGCGCTCGGGCATCTCACCGAGGGCCGCGATGAAGTGGGCCACGGTCGACCCGGTGCCGACACCGACGATCGTGCCGGGTGTCACGTACGCGATGGCGGCGCGGCCGACCTTCGCCTTCAACTCGTCCTGCGACATCTGGGCCATCGGGCGTCCTCCCTGCTCATCACCGCCCAACCCTGGTGGGGGCGGGTACCGCCTGCTGCGGCACCCTGGCGGTCGCCGGTCAGCAGGATCGTGTGGAGGCCCATCGCGCGCAGGCGGGCGACGGCGCCGGGAGCGGACTGCTTCAGGGTGTCGGTGACCTCGATGGCGCCGACGGCCGTGCCGTCGACGGCCACCAGCACCGCGGTGTGGCCCTGGTCTGCGGCGTAGCGAGTAGTCGGAGCGCGGGGGTGGGCAGGTCGATGCGGCGTTCGCCACCGAGTCGAGATGGTCCGAGCCCTGAGCGCAGACGGCTGAGCCGAGATACGACAAAAGGCGGTTCAGGTTGGACCCGAACTCGCCTTTGACTTGCTACTTCAACTGGCTCCCCGGCCTGGACTCGAACCAGGAACCCTCTGATTAACAGTCAGATGCTCTGCCAATTGAGCTACCAGGGATTGCTCTTCAACGCGAGAAGTAACGGTAGCAGATGCCCCGCGCTGGCCCAAACTGCCGACTCACTCGAACTCAGCGCGCAGTTCGTCCATCCGCTCCATTACCTGGGACTGGACGCGGGGGTCGCCCAGGTCGCAGCGTCCCACGCCCTCGACCTGCCACGAGATCGCGTCCGACGACCCCGGCTGCCGACGTCCGACCAGCAGCACCGAGCCCAGGTCGTCATCCAGTTGGATGTGGCGGCTGACGGCGATGGACGCCCGCACCCGCTCGGCGAAGGCCGGGGGCAGGGCGCCTGGTTCGTCCAGCACGACCTCGCCGGGGGTGCCGTCCACCAACTCCCAGTAGAGCCGGGAACCCGCCGCGTCCCAACCCCCGCGCTGGACGTCCGACCAGGCGACGAGCTGCCAGCCCTGTTCCCGGCGCACACTCATCCGATCTCGCAGCAGGATGACCAATGCCTTCGGGCCCCGGGCGCTGATCAGCACCTCTGGTTGGCGACCGAGGATGCGGCGGAGTTCGGCCAATTCGTCCGAGGTTGGCTGGTGCGGGTTGCGGCGCGGCGACATGCCGCCATTCTTCCATCCAGCTGCAATCTCAGGCCGCCGAGCAGACCAGGGCCCGGACGCGAGCCAGCGCCCGCAACTCGATGCGCCGCACGGTGGACTCGCTCACGCCCATCCGCTGGGCGAGGCTGACCCGGGTGCAGGCCGGTCCGTCGAAGCCGAAACGTGCGCCAAGAACTTGCCGCTCCTCCCGCGGCAGCCCGGCCAGCCAGTCCGGCGGGACCTCACTGCCCTGGTCGGTTTGCGGGCGGGCCGCCAGCGGCAGTTCCATGTCCAGGCTGATCGGCGGCACGAACGAGAGCCGGTACTCCACCAGCCCCAGATCCATGCCCAGGTGCTCGGCCAGTTCGACCAGGCCGACGCTTCGTCCACGTGCTGTTTCCAGCCGCTGCCATGTCCGCCGAACCTCGAAGGCTGCCCGCGCCTGAAACCTGCTGGCGTCCAGTTGACCGCAGCGCACCATCGCTGCCCCCGAGACATGGCTCTCGATCATCCGGTAACCCAGCGATGAGAAGCGATGGCCCAAGCGGTGGTCCCAGCGTCGAACGGCCTCACCGAGCCCAACGCAACCGTCCTGGAAGAGCTCTTCCATCGGTAGCCCGGCCTTGCGTGCCCACTGGCCGGCAACGTTCGCGACCAGTCGCAGGTTCGCCAGGTAGAAGTGCTGGAAGGCGGCCACGCCCAGTTCCACCAGGGCCTCCAGTTCGGACGCGCTGGCTGCGCACGGCCGATCCCCGGCCCGGAGCGCCTGGCCGGCGAAGACACCCGCCTCGATGGCCTGGGCCAACCGCACCTCGTCGGCCGCCGACAACAACGCGACATCGGGTAGTTCGAGATTCATGCCCTCAGCCTCGCCCTGGCCCGCTGGCACGCGGGGTTGCGCACAGCCCGAAAACGGACAACACCAGGTCATCCACAGGGTTGGACAGTGACTAGTCAGCGCCTCCGCTGGCCGCCTCCAAGTTGCGCCGACGTGCCTCCAACGCGATCAGTTCGCTGAAGGCCTGCTTGTGGGCACCAGGCTGTTCGACCGGGTTGATGCGTTGCAGCCGCGACTTCAACTCGGCGAGCCGACGGACCGTCGTCAGCAGTTGCAGGCGGGCGCTGTAGGCCGTCGCGTATTCCTCGTCCGGCTTGCGCAGGATCGGCTCCACCAGCAATGCCACCTGCAACTGGCGCAGCAGCTGGTCATCGGTGTTGGACTGCAGGACCTCCGTCCACCGATCCGGGGTGAACGGCGTCCGGGAGATGACCTCGAAGACGCCGCGGTAGGCCGGATGGGTGAAGTCGTCCAGGCTGACCTGGTCCCACGCGGTGTCGAACAGCGTCGGGTGCTGCAGCATCAGCTTGAGCGTCCCGCGTTCGACCGCGATGTTGCGGTCCTCGGGGTCCGGCCACGGCAACGCCAGGCCGTCCAGCGTCGGGCCCTCGTCCACGGGCGTCGGCTGGCGACGCGGGGGCTCGGGGGTGACAGCC
This sequence comes from Brooklawnia sp., assembly GCA_040767325.1. Lineage (GTDB taxonomy): Bacteria > Actinomycetota > Actinomycetes > Propionibacteriales > Propionibacteriaceae > Brooklawnia. The sequence goes on from JAXGOU010000022.1 coordinate 18,029, forward strand.
GGCATTGGACGCCGCGTCTGCCGGGCCGCGATCTGGCGCACTTCTTCGATGTCGACGCCGACCAACTGGGCGAGGTCGTGCAGGTAACCGCGCACCAGCGAGCCATCCCGGACGCTGGTCAGCAGCGGGACGGCCGCCCGCACCGCCTGCAAGCGCCCGTCCACCCGATCGAGGTCGTATTGCTTGACCACATTGGACATCACGAACCGGTACAGCGGCACCCGCCGGCCGACGAGTTCACGGACGGCCGGCTCCCCCGACTTCAGCCGCAGGTCACACGGGTCCAGCCCGTTCGGCTCCACCGCCACATAGGTCTGCGCGACGAAGGCCTGGTCCAGGGCGAAGACCTTGAGGGCTGCCGCCTGGCCAGCCGCGTCCCCATCGAAGGTGAACACCACCTCACCGTTCAAGGCGTCGTTGTTGCCCATCAGTCGCTGCAGGATCCGGGCGTGCTCCGCCCCGAAGGCGGTGCCACAGGACGCGACCGCGGTGTCGATGCCCGACAGGTGGCAGGCCATCACGTCGGTGTACCCCTCGACCACGACGGCCTGCACCTTCTTGCCGATCGGCTGGCGGGCCAGGTCGAGCCCGTAAAGCACGTTCGACTTCTTGTAGACCGGGGTCTCGGGGGTGTTGATGTACTTGGCCGGCATCCGGTCGTCGTCGAAGACCCGTCGAGCACCGAAGCCGAGCACCGACTGCGCCGAATCCCGGATCGGCCAGAGCACGCGTCCCTGGAAGTAGTCCCACCCGGACTCGCGCACCAAACCGGCCTTCACCAGTTCGTCGTCGCGGAACCCGGCGCGCTGCAGATGGTGGCGCAGTGCCCTGCCGTCCTTCGGCGCATAACCCATCCCGAAGTGTTCGGCGGCGGCCCGGTCGAAGCCGCGTCCGTCCACGAACTGGCGGAAGATGATCGCCTCGGGCGTGGTGATCTGCGCCTGGTAGAACTCGGCGGCAGCCTGGTTGGCAGCCAGGATGCGCTGTCGCAGTCCGGGCTGAACTGCCGGGCGTCCGTCATCGCTGATCCGCAACTGGACGCCCACCTTGTCGGCCAGTTGCTGCACCGCCTCGGTGAACGTCAGGTTGTCCACCTTCTGCACGAAGGTGATCACGTCGCCGCCCTCGCCACAGCCGAAGCAGTAGTAGAAGCCGCGAGAGGGGGTCACCTGGAAGCTGGGCGTCTTCTCCTCGTGGAAGGGGCACAGGCCCTTCATCGAGCCGCCACCGGCGTTGCGCAACTGGACGTAGCTGCCGATCACCTCGTCGATCCGGGCCCGCTCACGAACCAGCGCGATGTCCTCGTCGTTGATTCGCCCGGCCATGGCCGACAGTGTATGCCGCCAGGCCAGGTCGGCCGGTCGGGACCGGCAGTGGCAGGATGGCAAGCGTGCAGGTGGATCCGTCCTGGCAGTTGGGCGTCGCGCTCGTGGTACTGGTCGTGGTGGGGACCTTCGTGGCCCACTTCGGCGGTCTGCGCATCCGATCGCAGGTCGTCGTGGCCGCGGTTCGAGCGGGCCTGCAACTGGCCCTGGTCTCCAGCATCATCGTGCTCGCCATCCAGCACCTGTGGAGTTCCGCGCTGTTCGTCGCTGTGATGTTCACCATCGCAGTGGTCACCACGTCGCGGCGCGTCCAGACCCAGAACGTGTGGTGGTGGACGGCGGCCGCCATGGCCTGCGGCGCCATCCCGGTGCTGGCGATCATCTACCTGAGCGGCACGGCCCCGGTCAACGGCTACTCATTGATCCCGATCGGCAGCATCATCGTCGGCAACATGATGACCGCCCACACCTTGGCCGGGCGCCGCTACTTCGCCGAGTTGCGCGACAAGGTGGGCGTTTACGAGGCGGTGCTGGCACTCGGGTTGCCCCGGCGTCGGGCGATCTGGATGGTGGTCCAACCGGTGGCCGTCGAACCGCTGATCCCGACCATGGACTCGACGCGGACCGTCGGCCTGGTCACCCTGCCCGGCGCCTTCATCGGCGTGCTGCTCGGCGGCGGGACGCCACTGCAGGCCGGCGCGTCCCAGTTGCTGGTGCTGGTCGGCATCCTGGTTGGCCAGATCCTCACCGTGGTGGTGATGAACCGGCTGATCGGGTCGGCGCTGCTGTTGCCCGCCGACCTGCGCGGGCGGCTGCGTCCCTAACCCTTGCGTGTGAACTCCGCGGTCAGGTGCCGCTGCATCGGCTGGCCGACCGCAGCCATGTCGAAGGTCGCGGTCAGGACGTCGCCGGCGAGCCGGTAGCTGCGCTTCGTCGCGTCCACCTGCTTCGCGGTGCCGGAGTTCTGAATGCGCGCTTCCAACTCAAGCGCCAGACCATCGTCGGTGACCTCAAGACTGCCCTCGGCGAGTTCGGTCTGTCCGGTCGGCAGGGCGAGGATGAACTCGACATGGTCGGGCCGCGGTGCCCGCAGGTAGCCCACCTCGGTGTGCATTGGGTTGCCCTGCTCCGACCAGGTGAACTGCTGGTAGAACAGGAAGGGCTTGCCGACATCGCGGAAGGTGATCTCCTCGCGGTAGGTGAAGTCCTTGATGGTCGGGTACACCCCGTGTCCCTCGCCCGACCAGGTGCCGATCAAGGCGGCTAGCGGTTCAAGATTCGGATGCAGCGTCATGCGGCAAGCGTATTTCGCCAAGCTGTGCGGCTGCAGTCGTGCCGAGCTTCTCGCGCCGGCTCAGGCGCCGTGCCCGATGCCGGGTGGCAACCGGTCGGCCGTCCAGCCGAGCAGTTGGCTGGCCTGCCGGAAGGCGAATCGGTCGGTCATTCCGGCCACGTAGGTCACTGCCCCAAGCACGTGGTCATCGCGCCGGAAGGGCCTGGGTAGCGCGTCCGGGTGGTCGATGTAGTAGCTGACCAGGTCCTGCAACACCGCGATCACGGCCTGGGACTGCGCCAGGGACTCCGCTCGGGTGTAGATGCGCTCGTAATTGAACTTGCGCAGGGCGGCCAGTGCCTCGGCCATTTCGGCGCCCATCCCGACCACGCCCCGTTCGCAGACGGTGGCGCTGACGGTGCGGATCAGCACGCTGAGTTGCTCGCGCCGCGTGCTGCCCAACCGGGCTCGCACGATCTCCGGCAGTTCATCGGGGACGATGATGCCGGCATGCATCGCGTCCTCCAGATCGTGGGCGCAATAGGCGATCCGGTCCGACCAACTGACGATCTCACCCTCGATGGTCTGTGGCGCCGGCCTCGACCAGGAGTGGTTTCGGATGCCATCGAGGGTCTGTGCGCAGAGGTTCAGTTCTGCCAGCGCCACGTCGGCACCCCATGGCCCGTGGTCGAAACCATCGGGCAGGAAGGCGTCGAAGGCCTCCTCCGAGGCGTGCCCACCGGGTCCGTGCCCGCAATCGTGGCCGAGGGCGATTGCCTCGGCCAGTGCCACGTTGGCCCCCACAGCGCGCGCGATCGAGGTCGCCACCTGCGCCACCTCCAGGGCATGGGTCAAGCGGGTGCGCTGGTGGTCGGTGGGCTGGACGACGACCTGCGTCTTGCCCGCCAACCGGCGGAACGCAGTCGAATGTACGATCCGGTCGCGGTCCCGCTCGAAGCAGGTCCGCTCCGGGTCGGGTGGCTCGGTGATCGCGCGCTCCCCCGCTCCCACCGCCCGGGTGGCACCCGGACGCAGCCACTGGTTCTCCCGTTCCTCCCGCGCCTGGCGTCCGATGGGCTCGCCCGTGGCGATGGCGGCATGCGAATCGCGATGGGCCTGCACCAGGTCGTCCCCGTGGCCATGCATCGTCGCTGCCCAACTGACCGCCCTGGGGTTGGGCTGCAGCGCGTCCTCGCTCATGCGCCCCAGCCTGCCACACCCGACTGACATGCAGTCCGTGCTGCCCCTGGCTGCGTAACATGGGGTGCACGCACAGGGAGGTTCCAGATGGACGACACGACGGTCATGCTCGACCGCAACGGCCCGGTGCCCATCTACGCGCAGTTGGACGAGATCCTGCGCCGGCACATCGATTCCGGCGAATGGGCGGCGGGAATGATGGTGCCGTCGGAGAATGCGATCGCCCGCGACTTCGGGATCAGTCGGATGACGGCGCGCGGCGTGTTGAACAGCCTGGCGGACGAAGGGCTCTTGGTACGGGTGCCCGGCAAGGGCACCTTCGTCGCCGAGCCCAAGATCGAGACCGCCTCGACGGCCTTCCACGGCATCCGCGCCCAACTGGAATCGCAGGGCTTCACCACCGGCACGCGCCTGGTGCGCGCCGAGCAAGTGCCGGCCAGCGCTCGGGTGGCCCGCAAACTGGCGATCGCCACCGGCACTCCCCTGACCCTGATCGAGCGGGTGCGCAGCGTCGGCGACGAGCCGATCAGCGTGCACCGCTCTTGGGTGCCCACCGCGCTGGCCCCGAACCTGATCGAGGCGGACGTGGTCGGCGAACAGCTGTGCACGATCCTGGACCGCGACAACCAACTGCGGGCAGCCAAGGTCAACCAGCACCTGGAGAGCATCGAACTGGACGAGGCGGACGCGGCCCTGCTCGGGCTGACCCCGGGCCTACCTGCCCTGCTGCTCGAGGACGTCACCTCGAACGCAGCGGGACCCTACGAGTTCTCCCGGATCACCTTCCGGGGCGACCGCATCCGGCTGGGCTTCACCTTCGACATCGCCTCCGGCGAGGTCAGTCAGGACGCGACGACCCGCCAGCCCGTCGCGTCCTCGAAGGCCTGATCAGCCGACGACTCAGCCGCGGACCAGCTTGGCCAGGTCGGCCAGGTGCACCATGTCGTCGACCGGCAGCCCGGACTCGTTGGCCAGCACGCGCATCGGCGCGTCCGGTTCACCCAGGTCGCTGACCACCAGCGCGGCACCGGACAGGTCCTCGTCCGCGGTGTAGCTGCTCACGGTGACCACGGTGGGGATGCCGGCTGCCAGTGAAGCGGTCAGGCCCTGGTTGCTGTCTTCCACCACCACGGCCTGGTCGGGGGTCACGCCCAACTCGCGCAGGGCGAGCAGGTAGACGTCCGGGGCCGGCTTCTTGGCCGGCACCTGGTCGCCGGCGAAGATCCGGAACTCGGCAGCGATCTCGGGTCCGACCACCATCTCCAGCACGGCCTGCACCGACGCCACCGCTGAGGTGGACGCGACCGCAAGCTGCCAGCCGGCCGCCCGCGCCTCGTCGACCAGGCGGGCCACGCCGGGGCGGGCCGGCACCTGGCCGGAAGCGATCATCTCGGTGTAGTGCGCGGTCTTGCGCCGATGCCAGTCCTTCAGCAATTCGGCCTGGCCTGCCTCGTCGGCGGGCAGCCCGTGGCTGGCCACGAACTCGGGGGTGAGCATGGTGGCCATCCGCTCCTTGCCACCGCCGGTCTTCAGCTTCTCGCCGTAGACCTCCTCGGACCAGGTCACGGGCAACCCGACCTCGGCGAAGGTGCGGTTGAAGGCGGGCAGGTGGGCGTAGCGCTCGGTATCGGCCAGCACGCCGTCGCAGTCGAAGATGAGCGCGCTCATGCCAACGCCACCAACTCGGACGCCCGGCCGGCCGAGCCGAACAGCGGCGGAAGTTCGGCCATCGACTGGGCCACCGCCTCCACCACCGCGGCGAAGTAGGCCGGCGGATCCCAGTGCTTCGCCTGCTCGGCGCCGACCAGGAAGTCGTGGCCGGCCTGCAGGTAGGCGATCTTGCACTGCGTCGAGATGTTGATCTTGGACACCCCAGCGTCGATGAACGCCGTGAACTCCTCTGGCGAGAGCCCGGTGCCACCGTGCAGCACGATGTGGCGGCCGGTAGCCTCGCGCACCGCGCGGGCGCGGTCGTAGAGCAATTCGGGGGCCGCGGTGTACAGGCCGTGCGCGGTGCCCAGTTGCGGCGCCAGCATGTCGGCGCCGGTGCGCTCGGCCACGCCGGCCAACACCTCGACGCTGTACGAATGGACGGCCTCGTCCGAGCCGACGCCGTCCTCAACACCGATGATGTTCTCGATCTCGGACTCCACCCCGATGCCCTTGGCGTGCGCCTGGGCGACCACCTCGGCGGTCTCCCGCTCGGCGGTGGCCAGGTCGAGTTCGGACGCGTCGAAGAGCAGCGACTGCCAACCGGCGGCGATCACCTGGTCGATGACGCCGCGGTCCGGGCAGTGGTCCAGGTGCAGCGCCAGCGGAACCTCCGACGCCCCGGCCAAGTGCCGGAACATGTCGGTGATCAGCCCGACGCCCTGGTTACGGGCGGTCTTGGTGGAGATCTGCAGGATGAAGGGTGACGAGCAGCGTTCGGCAGCGGTGATCACACCGCGCATGCTGAACTCGTCGAACACGTTGACAGCGGGGATCGCATAGCCGTTCTGCTCTGCGTGGCGGATCATTGCGCGTGTCGAAAATTGCACTGTTTTCTTCTCCTCTAGTCTTGTATATACAACCCTAGCCTGCTTTGTAATGAGATGCAAGTCATTCGAGATGAACAGTGGGTGAAGCCGCCTCAGCCCCCGGAGGTATCGAGTTCGGCCTCGCTGAGGTCGAGGTCCAGGCCGCACCTGTCGTCCAGCCAGCCCATTGGCATGGTCACCTTGGATCGGGGGCTGCCCTGCCGGCCGCGCGGACGGCCAAGCTCAGCCAGCGGGTAGGACGCGTCGTGGTCCAGTTGGGCGAGCAGCGCGTCCAGTTCGGCCAGGCTGGTGACCGTGCCGAGCGCGTGGCGCAGTTCACCGCCGACCGGGAAGCCCTTGAAGTACCAAGCGATGTGCTTGCGCAGGTCCTTCATGCCGTGGTCCTCGCCCCACAACCGGGCCAGCAGTTCGCCATGCCGGCGCACGATCTGTGCGACCTCACCCAGCCCGGGCAGCGCGGTGCGCTGCTCGCCGGCGAATGCCGCGGCCAGGTCACCGAAGAGCCAGGGGCGCCCCAGGCAGCCGCGGCCGATCTCGACTCCGGCGCAGCCGGTCTGCTCGACCATGGCCAAGGCGTCGGCGGCCTCCCAGATGTCGCCGTTGCCGAGCACCGGTATGTCGACGGCCCGGACCAACTCGGCTATCGCGTCCCAATCGGCCTGACCCGCGTAGGCCTGCGCGACGGTGCGGGCGTGCAGGCAGATCGCGGCCACCCCGGCGTCCTCGGCGATTCGGCCCACGTCCAGGTAGGTGAGATGGTCGTCGTCGATGCCGATGCGGGTCTTGACCGTGACCGGGACGCCGTAGCGGTCGGTGGCGCGCACGGTGCTGGTCAGGATCTCGCGCACCAGGTCCAGCTTCCAGGGCAGCACTCCCCCGCCACCCTTGCGGGTCACCTTGGGTACCGGGCAGCCGAAGTTCAGGTCGATGTGGTGCACCCCGAAGCTCTCGCAGAGGATCCCGACGGCCACCTCCAGGGAGGCCGGATCGACCCCGTAGGTCTGCACAGAGCGCACCTTCTCCTCGGGCCAGAAGGTGAGCATTTCGGCGGTCTTGGGGTCACCCACCACCAATCCGCGGGCGGTGATCATCTCGCAGACGTACAGGCCCGCGCCCTGCTCGCGGCACAACTGCCGGAACGCGGCGTTGGTCACCCCGGCCATCGGGGCCAGGATCACCGGGGTGTCGATCTGCAGTGCGTCCGGGTTGGACGGCGACGACAGACGCAGCGGCGGCAGCAGGCGCGTCGGCTGGGTCATCGTGGTCACCCGCACGAGTCTAGTTGCCGGATCAATCGCCCTCAGACTCGTGAGCACTCGACCAGCACGACCTGGTCAGTGAACATTACCGGTGCCCGCAGGACGCCGGCGGCCAACTGGGCCCCGGACAGTTCGATCGGTTCGGCCTGCCAGACCTGCGGCAGTTGGTAGACCTGCTCGCCGAACCGGACGCTGACCCGGTAGCGGGCGTGCGCATCCAGGCCCGGCAGCGGCAGCTGCCCCAGCCCCATGCCGCTCGGCATGCCGACGAAGCCGATCGAATAGACCGCCAGGTCGTCTCCCACCACGCCGTGCACCCGCACCTCGGGATCGGGCCAGTCCAGGCGCACGAGGCGTCCATGGTGCAGCAGCCCACGATGGGACTTGTGCCAGTCGATCCACAGCCGCAGCCCGCCCAGTTCCTCCGGGGACGCGGTGGTGATGTCCCATTCGATGCCCAGGTGGCCGAAGACGGCGGTGGCCGCCCGGAACGGCAGGCCGTGTACGCGTCCGGTGGTGTGGTACGGCACCGAGGCGATGTGCGAACCCACCAGTTCGGGGGGCAATAGTTGCCTGGTCCACCAGTCGATCTGCTGGCGCTCCAGCGCGTCCATGCAATCGGACGCCCAGACCCGATCAGTGTGCTCCAGCACCCCGAGGTCGACCCGGCCGCCACCCGACGCGCAGGACTCGATCTCCAGCCCGGGGCGGATGCGCTTGAGTTCGGCCATCAGCTCGTAGGTCGCCAGGATGTGCTGGTGCACGGCTGGGCGTCCGGTCGCTGAGTCGCCGGCGTCGACGAAGTCGCGATTGCAGTCCCACTTCAGGTAGTCGATGTCGTTGTCGCGCAGGATCGCGGCCAGTTGGTCGCGGACGTGGGCGTAGGCGTCCGGGTTGCCGAGGTTGAGCACCTGCTGGTTGCGGGCCTCCACCGGCAACCGGCCACCGGTCTGCATCACCCACTCGGGATGCGCCCGGGCCAGGTCGGAGTCCATGTTGACCATCTCGGGCTCGACCCACAGGCCGAACTGCATGCCCTTCGCCTTGACCGCCTTTATCAGCGGGGTGAGCCCGTCAGGCCAGACCTCAGGACTGACCACCCAGTCCCCCAGCCCGGCGGTGTCGTTGCGTCTGGCCCCGAACCAGCCATCGTCCAGCACGAACCGCTCGACGCCGACCTCGGCAGCCAACTCGACCAGTTCCAGCAGCTTGGGCAACCGGTGGTCGAAGTAGACCGCCTCCCACACATTCAGCGTGACCGGACGCGGCGTCCGCGGGTGGGTGGGTCGGGCGCGCAGCCAGTCGTGGAACCGGGACGCGCAAGCGTCCAGCCCTTCGCCGTGGCTGCCGTAGACCCATGGGCCGAGGTACTGCTCACCCCGACCGAGCCGAACCTCGCCGGGCAGCAGCAACTCACCGCCGCCGATCAGTTGGTGTCCGGTGTTGGCGCGCTCGGCGTAGTGCACGTGGTTGCCGCTCCAGCCGGTGTGGACGGCCCAGACCGCGCCGTGGGCGTACCCGAAACCGGGCACCCCGGCGATCAATTGGTGGGCCGAGTCGGGGCCGGTTCGGCCACGGCGGGAGTCGCGGCGGTGTTCGCCCATCAGCCACGGCTGTCGTTGTGGTTGGCGTTCCTTGCCCCAGCGGCCGGTGAAGTCGAGCAGTTCCCGGGCCTGGCCCGGCACGGGCAGGGTGATCAGCAGTTCATCGACCTGGTAGGGCTCGTCGGTCAGGTTCCGGACGCCGGCCCGGCCGCGGACCAGGCCTTGCGGGCTCAGTTCGAGCCAGAGTTCCAGTTCCAGCCCAGCAGACTCGTCGCGGGCCAGCGTGCGCAGCGTCCCGGACGCGTGATTGACCACACCGCCGTCAACCGGCTGGCCATCGACGTCCAATTCGACGACCTGCCAGCTGGGCGACCAGTCGGCACCGGCCCGGGAACCGGACAGACCGGGACGACCAGGCCAGCCAGTGCGGTGCTCGGGCACCACCGCGACCCGCATCGGCACGTCGACCGAATTGTTGAAGTTCGGGATGGCAGCGGCCCGTCGCAACGCCTGCCAGTCGGCGTCCGACTGGTCACCCAGGTCGGCACCCCAGTGCAGGACGGCGGGCAGTTGACCCTCGGCCACGTCCACCAGCAGCGAGACGCCACCGGCGCGCAGGGCAATCAACGCATCAACAGACATCCAGATCACCTCAGGATCGGCAGGCGGTTATCCGGCCATCCTGTCACGCCCCCGCAGTGGACGCCGGGCTACTCGACCATCGCCATATTGCGCCGCTCGGGCAGCAGCAGCGCGCTGCCGGACGCGATCGCGAACGAGACCGCGAAGACACCGAAGATCAACGGGTTTCCGCCCCAGACCAGCAGGAACGGCACCAGCAGCGGTGCGATGATCGCGGCGACGCGTCCGGCGGCGGCAGCCTGTCCGGTGCCGGTGCCGCGCATCGAGGTCGGGTAGATCTCCGGACCGATTGCGTACAGGGCACCCCAGGCACCCAGGTTGAAGAAGCTGAGCGCGCAGCCGGCGATGATGATGCCGGTCGGGGTGGTCTGCATGCCGTAGAACGCGGCCGAAACCGCAGACATCAACAGGAAGCTGGCCAGCGTTGGGCGCCGTCCCCACTTCTCGATCAGCCACGCCGCTACCAGGTAGCCGGGCAACTGGGCGAGCGTGATGATCAGGGTGAACTCGAACGACTTGACCAGGGTGTGGCCCTGCCGGAACATCAGGCTGGGCAGCCAGAGGAAGGCGCCGTAGTAGCTCAGGTTGACGAAGAACCAGACCGACCACAGCGCGATGGTGCGCTTGCGCAGCTCGGGTGAGAACAGCGACGGCGGATCGTCCTGGTTGTCGACGGTGACCGGGGTGCGCTCGATGGCCTCCTCGACGCTGCTGGTCTGTCGGACGCCGGAGAACTTCTCGAACTCGCGGACGGCCAGCTCGGCTTCCTTGAGCCGGCCCTTGCTCTCCAGGAAGCGCACCGACTCGGGCAGCCCGTGCCGCACGACCAACGCATAGAGCGCAGGCACGATGCCCACCAGCAGGGCCCAGCGCCAGCCGGGCCAGCCGCCGATGACCTTGGGCACCAGCAGGTGGCCCAGCAGTGCGGCCATGATCCAGCCGACCGCCCAGAAGGCCTCCAGCAGGACGACCATGCGTCCGCGGATGCGTTGCGGAGCGAACTCGCTGACCAGGGTGGAGGCGACCGGCAGTTCGGCGCCCAGGCCGAGCCCCACGATGAAGCGCAGCACGATCAGCATCGCCACGCCGGTGGAGAAGGCCGCCATGCCGGTGGCCAACCCGTAGACCAGCAGGGTGAGCGCGAAGACGTTGCGGCGTCCGATCTTATCGGCCAGCAGGCCGCCCACGGAGGCGCCGATCATCATGCCGACCGCGCCGATGGAGCCGATCCAACTCAACTCGGTGTTGGACAACGCCCACTCAGCGGCGAGCGCGGTCATGATGTAGCTGATCAGCCCGACGTCCATGGCGTCCAGCGCCCAGCCGATGCCGGAACCGACCAGCAGCTTGCCGTGTTCCCGGCCGAATCTCAGATTGTTGAGTCGCTCCGCCCGAGATTGGGGCTGCGCCGGGGCCGGCGCCGTCATATCGCTCATGCCATCTCCCAAAGGGTTGGTTGCCCGCACACTCTAGACCCGCATCGGGCTGGCTGGACAGCCGCTCCGCTGCAGGTGAACATGACAGTGGGGATGGCCGCCATCAGCGACCATCCCCACTGCAGTTCTGCAACTAGAGGGCGACTACTACTTCAGCCAGCCCATGTCCTGCGGCTTGCCGACGAAGAAGCCGGTGGCCTCGGTGTCGAAGTTGGCCATGCCATTCTTCACGGCGTACATGCTCGGGCCGTTGAAGGTCGGGATGATGCCGTAGGTCTGGAAGGCCTCAACCTCGAGCTCGTTCTTGACCTTGGTCTGCTCGTCGACGTCGGCGATCTTGTCGGCCTCGGCGATCTTCGCGTCCATCTCGGGGGTACCGGTACCGGACTTGTTGAGCTGCGTATCGGACAGGTAGATCTGGCCGAAGTACGCCATGCCGAACGGATCGGAGCTGGCGAAGCCCATCATGAAGATGTCGAAGGTCTTCTGGGTGATGGTGTCGGAGAAGGCCGAGCCCGGACGGGTCTCCAGGGTGACCTCGATGCCGATCTGCTGCATCATGGCCTGGATGCCCTTGCCGAGGTTGGCGGTCATCTGGGAGTCACCCATCAGCGGGAGCAGCAGCGTCAGACGCTGGCCGTCCTTCTCACGGATGCCATCGGCACCGGCAACCCAGCCGGCGTCGTCGAGGATCTTCTTGGCTGCTTCGGCGTCGTACTTGATGCCAGCGGCAGCGACGTTGTCCTCGTAACCGGTCTGGAAGCTGAACAGGCTCAGCGAACCGGGCAGCGGCTCGGTGTAGTCGAGACCGTTGAAGCGGATGTTCATGATCGACTGACGATCAAGGCCCATCATGAACGCGTGGCGAACCGCAACGTCGGTCAGCGCACCGTTCTCGGCGTTCAGCACGATCAGCGAGGTGGCCGGACGGGTGGCCCGGTAAACGGTGATGCCCTCCATGTCCTTGACCTGGGCGTAGCGCTCGGCGTTGCCCACCAGGGTGGCGTCGACCTCACCGTTCTTGAAGGCGTTGATGGACGCGGAGTCCTCCATGCCCTTGAAGATGCGCTCATCCAGCTTGCCCGGATCGCCCCACCAGTTCGGGTTGCGCTCGAAGACGATGGTCTGGTTGTTCTTGTCGTAGCTCTTCACGTGGTAGGGGCCGGCGCCGTACTGGTCCAGCGGCTCCTCGATGTAGCCGGTGTCGTAGATCGCGGGATCAGCAACAACGGCCGGGTGCAGGATCACGTTGAACAGGCCCTGCCACCACGGGTACTCGCCAGTGAAATCGACGATCGCGGTCTTGGCGGTGTCACCCATGGTGACCGATGCGATCTGGCTGTAGCCGTCGGTCGAGGAGGCCTTGAAGGCATCGTTGGTGCCGTTGCTGGCCTGCCAGGTGGCCTCAATCGAGGTCCAGTCCATGTCGGTGCCGTCGTTGAACTTCGCCTCGGGACGGAAGGTGATGGTCAGGCGGGTGTGGCCGTCGACGATCTCGTCCTTGAACTCGGTCAGGTAGTCGTCATTGAACGACCAGTCACCCTCGGGGCTGAACAAGGCCAGCTTGGGGTTGTACCAACGCCACACGTCCAGGGTGTAGCGGGTGCCGTCCTGGTGGAAGGTGTTGAACTGGGTCGAGATCTCGATCATCTCGGTGGTGAAAGTGCCACCGTCCTTGATCTGGTCACGGGGCACGAAGTTGCCAATGGCACCCTCAGCGCTGGCGCTGGTGGTGGGTGCTGCCGAGGTGGCCTCGGCAGAGGTCGAGGTCGAGGCCTCGGCCGTCGGGCTGGTGGTGGAGGTTCCACCACTACCGCTGGTGCAGGCCGAAAGGCCGAGCATCAGCGCCGCGGCGGCTGCCGCCAGCGTCCTGAACTTCATCATTCGGATTTCTCCCTTCGATTTCATCGGAAATGACAGGCGTACTCATGGTCCTGACCGGCCCGCTGCCTGAGTTCGGGACGCTCACTGACACACCGCTCTTGATCCGCTTCGGACAGCGTCGCCCGCAAGGGGCATCGGCTGGCGAAACGGCATCCGGGCGTGGCTTCGGTGGGGCTGGGCAGGTCACCGGTCAGCAGGACGCGCTGACGGGTGCGCTCAACCTTGGGGTCGGGGATCGGGATCGCCGACAGAAGTGCTTCGGTGTAGGGATGCTGTGGATCGTCGAAAACCTGGTCGACGTCGCCGTACTCGACGAAACCGCCGAGGTACATCACGGCCACCCGGTCGGCCAGATGCCGCACCACCGACAGGTCGTGGGCGACGAACATGTACGACAGGCCGTGAGTGGCCTTCAGTTCGTCCAACAGGTTGATCACGCCCGCCTGAATCGACACGTCCAGGGCCGAGACGGGCTCGTCGAGCATGACCAACTTCGGGTTGGACGCCAGCGCCCGCGCGATGCCGATGCGCTGGCGCTGACCGCCGGAGAACGCACCCGGGAAGCGGTCGGCGTGGGCCGGATCCAGTCCAACTGTGCGCATCAGTTCGGCCACCCGCTTGTTGGCAATGTCGCGGGGGACGTTGAAGGCGGTCAGCGGCTCGGAGATGATCTCGTGCACGGTCAGCCGCGGGTTCAGGGCGCCCATCGGGTCCTGGAAGACGACCTGCATCTTGCGGCGCACCTCGCGCTCCTGGCGTCCGCCCTTGACGGTGGCCAGGTTGGTGCCGTCGACCACGATCGCGCCCTGCGACTCGCGTCCGAGGTCCATCACGGCGAGCAGCGTGGTCGTCTTGCCACAGCCGGACTCACCGACGACCGCCAGCGTCTCGCCCTCGCGGATCTCGAAGCTGATGTCATTGACCGCGTGCACCGTGCCGATCCGGCGCTTGAACAACACGCCCTTGGTCAGCGGGAACTCGCGGGTCAGGTGATCCACCTGGAGCACGATCGAGCGCTGGTCACGGGGCACATCGGCCACCACCGACTCCGGGATAACCGGCAGCGGGTGGACGCGGCGGCCGTCGATCTGGCCGTCGACGATCTCGTCGGAACGCCAGCAGGCAGCAGCATGCTGACCCGCGGTCGACTGCGCGACCCGACGCAGTGGCGGTTCGGCATTCCAACAGGCCTCGACGGCGATCGGGCAGCGGGGAGCGAACGGACACACGTCCGGCAGGTCGATCAGCATGGGCGGGTTGCCCTCGATCGGCACCAGCGGCGCGTCACTCGACTCATCCGCCCGCGGGATCGCGCCCAGCAGACCGAGGGTGTAGGGCATCTTCGAGTTCTCGTACAACTCGTCGACCTGGGCGGTCTCCACCGGACGCCCGGCATACATCACCATGACGTCGTCGGCGGATCCGGCGACCACACCCATGTCGTGGGTGATCAGGATGACGGCGGCCCCGGTCTCCCGCTGGGCAGTCTTCAGCAGTTCGAGCACCTGGGCCTGGATGGTCACGTCCAGGGCGGTGGTGGGTTCGTCCGCGATGATCAGCTTGGGGTTGTTCGCGATCGCGATCGCGATCACCACGCGCTGACGCATACCGCCGGAGAACTCGTGCGGGAAGGCCTTCATCCGACGGACCGGATTCGGGATGCCCACCAGGGTCAGCAGTTCGAGGGCGCGATCCCAGGCGGCCTTCTTGTCCAGCTTCTGGTGGATCTGCAGCGCTTCAATCAACTGGTCGCCGATGGTGTAGACCGGCGTCAGGCTGGACAGCGGGTCCTGGAAGATCATCGCGATCTGGTTGCCGCGGATCTTCGACATCTCCTGGTCGGACAGGCCGAGCAGTTCACGGCCGTCGAGTCGCACCGACCCCGAAACGCGCGCGTTCTCGCTGAGCAGGCCCATGATGGCCAGCGAGGTGACCGACTTGCCCGAGCCGGACTCCCCCACGATGCCCAGCGTGCGGCCCTCGTAGAGGTCGAAGGAGACGCCGCGGACGGCGTCCACCCGCCCCGCCTCGGAGGGGAAGGAGACCTTGAGGTCCTGGACCGACAACAACGGCTGGCTCATGCCCTTCCTCCCGCCTGTGAGTTCGGGTCGAGCGCGTCGCGCAGGCCGTCGGCGATGAAGGCCATTGAGGTGGTCAGGCAGGTCAGGGTGAGTGCGGGGAACCAGAACAGCCACGGGGCGCTGACCAACTGGGTGCCGCCGGAGCCGATCAGCGAGCCGAGCGACACGTCCGGCGCCTTGACGCCGAAGCCGAGGAAGCTCAGCGCGGTCTCGCTCATCACCGTCGACACCACGCCGAGCGCGAAGTTGATGGTCAGCATCGAGCCGATGTTCGGGACGATATGGCGGCGCACCACGTAGAAGGCGCCCAGGCCCATGTAGCGGGCGGCGCTGACGTACTCGCGCTCCCGCAGGCTGAGGGTCAACGTCCAGACCACGCGGGCGTAGTACATCCAGCCGAACAGGATCAGCACGCCGATCAGCGCCCGCCAGTCGCCACCGCGATCGTTGGCGATCAGCGCCAGGATCAGGAAGCTGGGCACCACGAGCAGGAAGTGGATGATCGTCAGGATGACCTTCTCCACGCGTCCGCCCTTGTAGGCAGCGAATGCGCCGACCAGGGCCGAGATCACGACGGTGGCCAGCGAGACGGTGATGCCGATGATCAGCGATCGCTGCAGACCGTGCACCACCATGGCCAGCAGGTCGTTGCCAACCCCGTTGGTGCCCCAGATGTGGTTCTCGTGGCCCGGCGGCACGGTCATCGCCAGGAAGTCGACGTCCCGGTAGTCGTGCGGGGTGAGCAGGCCACCGACGGTGGACAGCAGCACCAGCAGCGCGAAGATGAAGACCCCGACGGTGGCCATCTTGTTGCGGAAGAAGCGCCGGACGTAGAGCCGCCACTTGGCGGTCGGCTCGGACATCAGGCCGTCGGCGGTAAGCGTCTTGGCCTGCTCATCGGACAGTTTCTCGGTGACCACCGCGGCATTCACCGGCACCGCGGCACCTTCGGTCAGCACGTCAGCGCTGAACTCGTCGCTAGCCTGCACGCCGGCCGGCAATTGGCCACGATCGGTCAGTGGGCTCACCGACGGAGTGTTGGCGGGCACCGCACCCTCATCGGGCAGGTCAATCGGACGATCAGTCATCTCAGCTCACCCGCACTCTCGGGTCGAGAATGGCGACCGCGATATCGCTGAGCAGCGCGCCGATGGCGGTCATGCCGGCCGCGAAGGCGGCAGCGGCGACAGCGCCATGGATGTCATTGGTGGCGATGGTGCGCACGAAGTAGCGGCCCATCCCTTCCCAGGCGAAGATCGTCTCGGTCATCACCGCACCGGTGAAGACCATCGGGATCGAGAATGCCACCGAGGTCGCGACCGGAATCATCGAGGTGCGCAACGCATGGCGCCGGATGGCGACCGGCTTGGTCAAGCCCTTGGCCCGGGCGGTGCGCACGTAGTCGGCATTGATGTTGTCCAGCAGCAGGGAGCGCTGCAGGAAGTGGATCGACGCGTACTGAATGACGATCAACGAGATCGTTGGTGGTATCAGGTGTCTGAGGGTGTCGACGATGATGTTCCAGACCCCGGTCACCCCGATGGATTGGGCCCCCGTGACGAAGAACAGCGTGCTGCCCAGCGCCTGGTTGAGGCGGATCACCAGCACCACGACGACGAAACCCATGACGACAGCGGGGATGTTCATCGTGAAGATCGAAATGCCCTGCCACACCCGGTCGGCGGCCTTGTACTGCCGGGAGGCGGTGTAGACGCCCAGCGAGATGCCGATGACCACCGCGATCACGGTTGCGCCGAGCACCAATTCAGCGCTCACCCAGATGCGGTGTGCCACCTGTTCGTTGACGCTCTGGCCGACCGGCGAGAAGCCCCAGTTCCATTGGGTGAAGATGTCGGTGATCCAGTTCCACCAGCGCTGCAGGATCGGCACCTTGTCGTTCAGGTTGTACTGATCGAGCGACGCGTCGATCTGCGCCTCGGGAATGGGTGGCCGGCGTTCGGCGTAGTTGGAGCGTGGGTCGAGGAACAGGCTGGCAAGGAAGTAGGTCAGGTTCGTGGCCAAGAAGATCAGCACGAGCCAGGTGAGAAGGCGGCGGAGAAGGTTTTGATCACGTGTTTCTCAGTCGACGCGTCCT
>JAXGOU010000023.1:0-33738 GCA_040767325.1 Brooklawnia sp.
CGTGCCGTTGGACGGTCAGTGGGGTTAGCTTGACGTGATCGGCACCGTTGACTACTACATCGGTCAGGGCGATCTGGACGCGGCGCTGGCAGGCACGCGTCCCGAAGCCTTTCGGCTGGTGCTGACCCACTCACCGGACGCAGCGCCCGCGCTGCGGGGCAGTGCTGTCGACCTGGCGGTCTGCGGGCACACCCATGGCGGGCAGATCCGGTTCCCGATCATCGGGGCGCTCTACATTCCCGGCGAGTGGTTCCCCGACTACGACAAGGGCTGGTACGACCTGGCCGGCGTCCCGCTGTACGTCGACTCGGGCGTGGGCACCACCGGACCGCGCGTCCGGTTTCTGAACCAGAGCCAGGTCACCCTGTTCGAGGTGATCCGCGGCTGACCCGGCCTAGAAGGTGGACGTGTCGATCACGTAGCGGTAGCGCACCTGCGAGTTGACCACCTTGTCGTAGGCGGCGGTGATGTCCTCGCCGGTGATCATCTCGACCTGCGGCGCCACCCCATGCTCGGCGCAGAAGTCCAGCATCTCCTGGGTCTCGGCGATGCCGCCGATCTGCGAGCCGGCCAGGATCTTGTTGCCACCGATCAGGCTGCCCAGTTTCAGGCTGCTCGGATGTTCGGGCAGGCCGACGTCGACCAATGCGCCGCCGACCTTGAGCAGCCGCAGCATGCCATCGAGGTCCGAGACCGCCGAGACCGTGGAGACGATCAGGTCGAGGCTGCCACGGAGTTCCTTGAGCCGCTGCGGGTCGTCCAGCGCGTAGTAGTCGGACGCGCCGAAGCGCAGCCCGTCCTCCCGCTTGCTCAGGGTCTGGCTGATCACGATGACCTCGGCGCCCATTGCCGCCGCGATCTGGACGCCCACATGCCCCAGCCCGCCCATGCCGACGATGGCGACCCGCTTGCTCGGGCCCGCGCCCCAGCGCTTCAGTGGTGAGTAGAGCGTGATGCCGGCGCAGAGCAGGGGAGCGGCGCGGTCGAATGGGATCGCGTCCGGGATGCGCAGCACGTAGTCCTGCTCCACCGTGATGCCCTGCGAGTAGCCGCCGGCGGTGGGCAGCCCGTCGCGGCCGATGGCGTTGTAGGTGCCGACCGTGGGTTCGTCCTTGCTCAGGCAGAACTGCTCCTGATCGGCCTGGCACTGCTCACACTTGCCGCAGGAGTCGACGAAGCAGCCGACGCCGACCTTGTCGCCGACGGCGTACTTGGTGACCTCGGAGCCGATCTGGGTGACGATGCCGGCCAGTTCGTGGCCCGGAACCAGCGGGTAGATGGTCCTGCCCCATTCACCCCGTGCGGTGTGGATGTCCGAGTGGCAGATGCCGGCGTACTTGATCTCGAAGTAGACCTCGGTGGGGCCGGGCTCGCGACGGGTGATCGTGGTGCGGTGGAACTGGGTCTTCTCATCGTCGGTGGCGTAGGCCAGCACCTCGGGCATCGTGGACTCCTTCGTCGATGTGGGTGGCTCGATCGTACCGCTGCGGGCAGTGGTCAGCGGGCCAGGCTCCAGGCCAGGTAGAAGCCGCCGATGGCGATCGCCCAGCGGCTCAGCGCGTCCGGGATGTAGCGCTGCACCATCGGGCCGATGTTGCCGCCGATCAGGTTGCCGACGAACATGATCGCGGCGGCCAGCCAGTTCACCGGGGCGAAGGCGATGAAGATGATCGACGCCATCAGGTTCGAGACGCTGAGCAGCACCGTCTTCATCAGCACGGCTCGTCGCCAGGGGTAACTGGTCAGCACCAGCACGATCGCGAAGTAGACCACCCCGGCACCTGCACCGAAGTAGCCGCCGTAGACACAGACCAGGAAGAGCACCGCCAGGTAGCCCGGCCAGCGTTCCTGGCCGCCACCGAGTTTCTTGATCTGCGGGCTGACCAGCAGCGCGGTGGCGGCGAACGCGATCAGCCACGGCACCACAGCGGCGAAGACCTCCTCGCCGGTGAGCAGCAGCAGGGTGGCACCGGTGCCGCCGCCAGCGGCGGCCACGATGGCCTGCTGGGTGAGCCGGGTGCGTCCGGTCTTCTTGACGTCATCGCTGGCCCGCAGCGCGGCACCCAATCCGGTGCCCACCAGGCCGAGGGTGTTGGTGACGTTCGCGCTCAGCGGAGGCAGCCCTACGGCCAGCAGCGCCGGATAGCTCACCATGGACGCCAGGCCGGCGAGGTAGCCGACCAGGCCAGAGCCGATTCCGGCCACCAGCAGTAGCGCAATGGTCGTGACCGTGACCTCCACGCTGCCTCCTGTTCAGGCTCATTGTGCCGTCTTGGCGAGTCCCGGTAAAATGGATTGGTACGTCTGGACGCAGCGCGTCCACCACTGCGTCCCCGCGGCGCACCTGCAGAAAGCACCCGCTCCATGGCCATCCCTTCGTTCGTCGATCGCGCCCGGCTGACCGTCAACGCCGGCAACGGCGGGCATGGCTGTGCCTCGGTACACCGGGAGAAGTTCAAGCCACTCGGCGGCCCGGACGGCGGCAACGGCGGCGACGGCGGTTCGGTGGTGCTGCGGGTGGACCAGGGCCTGACGACACTGGTCGACTACCACCGCCAATCGCAACGCAAGGCGTCCAATGGGCAGCCCGGGATGGGCGCCAACCGCAACGGCGCTCGCGGTGATGACGTGGTGCTGCCGGTTCCGCCCGGCACGGTGGTGACCGACCACCAGACCGGCGAGTTGTTGGCGGACCTGGGCGAGGTGGATGAGGTCGTCGTCGCGCTGGGTGGCCGTGGTGGCTTGGGCAACGCTGCCCTGGCGTCGACCGCGCGCAAGGCACCCGGCTTCGCCCTGCTCGGCGAGGAGGGTGAACAGCGCGTCATCGACCTGGAACTCAAGGTGCTGGCCGACATCGGGCTGGTCGGGTTCCCGAGCGCCGGCAAGTCCAGCCTGATCGCCGCGATCTCGGCCGCGAAGCCGAAGATCGCCGACTACCCGTTCACCACCCTGGTGCCGAACCTGGGCGTCGTCGTCGCCGGCGAGACCACGTTCACCGTGGCCGACGTGCCGGGCCTGATCGAGGGAGCCAGTGAGGGTCGCGGCCTGGGTCACGACTTCCTGCGGCACATCGAGCGTTGTCAGGCGATCGTGCACGTGATCGACTGCGCGACCTGGGAGCCCGGCCGGGAGCCGGTCGGCGACCTGGACATCATCGAGGCGGAACTCCACAACTACGGTGGCCTGGCCGACCGGCCACGGCTGGTCGCGCTGAACAAGATCGACGTGCCGGACGCCCGCGAACTGGCCGAGATCGTGCAACCCGATCTCGAGGCCCGCGGCCTGCAGGTCTTCCCGATCTCCACCAAGACCGGTGAGGGATTGACCGCGCTGACCTTCGCCATGGCCGAGATCGTGCGTAGCCAGCGGGCACTGCAGGCGCAGACCCCGGCACCGCGGATCGTGATCCGCCCGCAGCCAGCCGACGAGGGCACCCAGTTCACCATCAAGCGGCAGGGTGACGGACAGGGTGGCCACGTCTGGCGCGTCCGCGGGGCCAAGCCCGAACGATGGGTGCGCCAGACCGACTTCGGCAACGCCGAGGCGGTCGGTTACCTGGCCGATCGACTGAACCGGATCGGGATCGAGGAGCAGTTGTTGTCGATGGGTGCCCTGCCCGGCGACGCGGTCGCCATCGGCGCGGGGGAGCACCCGGTGGTCTTCGATTTCGCGCCGCAGATCGACACCGGCGCCGAACTGCTCACCCGCCGCGGCGAGGACGTCCGGCTGGAGGAGGTGCGCCCGTCGGTGCAGCGCCGCCGCCAGATGGACGCGGAGTATCACGCAGCGCGCAATGCGCTGATGGGCGACGATCGCGAGGCAGACTGGCGGGAGAAGCATCGCCAGGCATTGGCAGACGACCTGGCCCACGATTTCGATGAGGATGACGCGTAGTGGTACCGCCCGGTTTTGATGGCACGCTGACCGAGGAAGAGGTCAGGCGTGAGGTGGCCGAGGGCCGCCGGCTGGTCGTCAAGGTCGGCTCGTCGTCGCTGAGCAGTGCCAGCCAGGGGCTCAACGTCGACAAGGTGGCCGCACTGGTCGACTCGCTGGCCCGGGCGCACGATGCCGGGCACGACGTCGTCCTGATCAGTTCGGGTGCGATCGCGGCCGGCCTGTCACCGCTCGGCCTGCGCCGGCGTCCGCGTGACCTCGCCCACCAGCAGGCCGCGGCGGCGGTCGGGCAGGGCCTGTTGGTGCAGCACTACACCGACTTCTTCCGCGAGCGCGGCATCCTGGTCGGCCAGGTGCTGCTGACGGTCGACGATGTGACCCGGCAATCCAGCTACACCAACGCGCTGCGGACTCTGGGCACCCTGCTGCGGATGGGCGTCGTGCCGATCATCAACGAGAACGACGCGGTGGCGACCCACGAGATCCGCTTCGGTGACAACGACCGGCTGGCAGCGCTGGTCGCGCAGCTGGTTCGTGCGGACGCATTGGTGCTGCTCAGCGACGTGGACGCGCTGTTCACCGCCCACCCGGAGGAGCCGGGCGCCGAGCAGATCACCTTCGTGCCGGACGTTGAGGAGTTGCAGGTTGACACCCACCGCGTCGGGTCGAATATCGGTTCCGGTGGCATGACGACCAAGATCCAGGCCGCCCAGATCGCCACCGCGGCCGGTATCCCGGTGGTGCTCGCCAAGGCCAGTGCCATCGACAAGGTGCTGGCCGGTGAACAGGTGGGCACCGCGTTCTCGCCGATCGACCGCCGCCGGCCGCGCAAGATGCTGTGGCTGGCGCACGCGTCCATGGCCCGCGGTGAATTGCATCTGGACGCCGGGGCCACCCGCGCTGTCACCGAACGCAACGCGTCCTTGCTGGCCGCCGGGATCACCAAGGTGGTCGGGCACTTCGCTGCCGGTGAGCCGGTCGACCTGGTTGGGCCGGACGGGCAGGCGGTGGCGCGCGGCCTGGTGGGGTTCTCCAGCGACGACCTGCCGCGGATGCTGGGCCGCAATTCGCACGATCTCGGTGAGGAATTGGGTGCCGAGTACCAGCGCGCGGTGGTGCACCGGGACGCGTTGATGTTGCTGAACCACAGCGGCTCGGCTTCGTGAGGCTTGGGTGCCCGGGCATTCGGACACTACTGTTGGCCCATGACCGACGTCGCTGAACTCGCCCGGGCTGCTCGCGTCGCGGCACGCCAGCTCGCGGTGCTCGACCGTGCCCACAAGGACGCCGCCTTGCAGGCCATGGCTGATTCGTTGGCCGCCGCCTCGGAACAGGTGCTGGCGGCAAACGCCTCCGATGTGGCCCGCGCCCGCGAGGCTGGCACGTCCGAGGCACTGATCGACCGGCTCAGCCTCAACCAGTCCCGGATCGACGGCATGGTCGCCGGGCTGCGCTCGCTGGCCCAACTGCCCGACCCGATCGGGGAGGTTGTACGGGGCTGGCAGCTGGCGAACGGCGTGCACATCGACCAGGTGCGCGTCCCGCTGGGGGTCATCGGGATCATCTACGAGGCGCGCCCGAACGTCACTGCGGACGCGGCCGGCATCTGCCTGAAGTCGGGCAATGCCAGCCTGCTGCGCGGTAGCTCGAGCGCGGTGGATTCGAACCGGGCCGTCGTGGTGGCATTGCGTGCCGGGCTGGAGAGCGTCGGCGTCAACCCCGATGCGGTTGCCCTGGTCGAGGGTGGCCACGAGACGACCGAGGAGATGATGGCCGCTCGCGGGCTGATCGACGTGCTGATCCCGCGCGGCGGGGCCGGCCTGATCAACGCGGTGGTCTCCGGTTCCCAGGTGCCGGTGATCGAGACCGGCACCGGCAACTGCCACCTCTTCGTCGATGCCGCCGCCGACCAGCCGATGGCGCTGGAGATAATCCTCAACGCGAAGACCCAGCGGCCCAGCGTCTGCAATGCGCTGGAGACGCTGTTGGTGCATCGCGCCGTTGCCGACGAGTTCCTGCCGCAGGCCACCGAGGCGCTGACCCAGGCCGGGGTGACCCTGCACGGCGACGATGCGTCCCGGGCGATCGACGAGCGGATCGTGCCGGCCAAGGACGACGAGTACGACGCCGAGTACCTATCGGCCCGGACCGTGGTGTCGTAGCGGCCCTGCCCGAAGACCAAGGCCCTTCGGTTTCCATCGCGTCGGCCAGCCGGCCATCGACAAGGCGAGGTACTCCACGATCCCACCCGGCCGCCCACACGATCTGGAGGACCTTCCTAGCGTCGTAGAAGCGCCGGCCGCCTCGTCTTGCGCCGGTCACGATCACCGCGACGTCGCCACCGCCTGCGGGCGGCTGCTGGAGCCGGGCGACCAACTGCTGACGGGCGTGGTCCAGTTCCACCCGGTCACCTCGACCACCTGATCCAGGATCAGACCCTTCCATGCTTCGACGCTTCGGCATACGCCCGCGCGTACTTCTTCGTGACCTCAACCCGAGCCGCCAACGACAACTCCTTCACCCACACCCCAATCGTCGGCCCGGCCTCGTTTCGCGGAAACCATGTGAGCACGGGCCCCTGCCACGCGGGACTAATGAGGCTCGTCGGAGGTGGGTGCCCGCATTCGGACACTACTGTTGGCCCATGACCGACGTCGCTGAACTCGCCCGGGCTCGCGTCGCGGCACGCCAGCTCGCGGTGCTCGCCCACAGGACGCCGCCTTGCAGGCCATGGCTGATTCGTTGGCCGCCGCCTCAGAACAGGTGCTGGCGGCAACGCTCCGATGTGGCCCGCGCCCGCGAGCTGGCACGTCCGAGGCACTGATCGACCGGCTCAGCCTCAACCAGTCCTGATCGACGGCATGGTCGCCGGCCGCTCGCTGGCCCAACTGCCCGACCCGATCGGGAGTTGTACGGGGCTGGCAGCTGGCGAACGGCGTGCCATCGACGGTGCGCGTCCAGCTGGGGGTCATCGGGATCATCTACGAGGCGCGCCCGAACGACTGCGACGCGCCGGCATCGCCTGAAGTCGGGCATGCCTGCTGCGCGGTAGCTCGAGCGCGGTGGATTCGAACGGGCCGTCGTGGTGGCATTGTGCCGGGCTGGAGAGCGTCGGCGTCAACCCCGATGCGGTTGCCCTGGTCGAGGGTGGCCACGAGACGACCGAGGATGATGGCCGCTCGCGGCTGATCGACGTGCTGATCCCGCGCGGCGGCCGGCCTGATCAACGCGGTGGTCCCGGTTCGTGCCGGTGATCGAGACCGGCACCGGCAACTGCCACTTCGTCGATGCCGCCGCCGACCAGCTGATGGCGCTGGAGATAATCCTCAACGCGAAGACCCAGCGGCCCAGCGTCTGCAATGCGCTGGAGACGCTGTTGGTGCATCGCGCCGTTGCCGACGAGTCCCCGCACACCGAGGCGCTGACCCGGCCGGGTGACCCTGCACGGCGACGATGTCCCGGGCGATCGACGAGCGGATCGTGCCGGCCAAGGACGACGAGTACGACGCCGAGTACCTATCGCTCGACCGGCGGTCAGGTCGTGGACGACCTCGACGAGGCCCCGACCACATCGGGAGCACACCACCGGTCATTCCGAGTCGATCGTCAGCAACGACGCGGTCGCGCAGCGGCGTCACCGAGATCGACGCCGCCGCGGTGCTGGTGAATGCGTCCAGCCGGTTCGTCGATGGTGGCGAGTTCGGCTTCGGTGCCGAGATCGGCATCTCGACCCAGAAGATGCACGCGCGTGGCCCGATGGCATTGAGATGACCTCGACCAAGTACGTCGTCACCGGTGCGGGGCAGGTGCGCGGGTGAACGCCGAGCCAGTGCAGACCCCGAGCAGGAGGCCCACGATCCGCTCGACCTGGGCTGGCCCGATTCGCAATGGGCAGAAGCGGTATCGGCTGGGTGTGATGGGTGGCACGTTCGACCTGATCCACCACGGCCACCCGGTGGCCGCAGCGAGGTGGCCGCCCGATTCCAGCTGGACGAGGTCGTCTTCGTGCCGACCGGGACGCCATGGCAGAAGGCCGGTCGGCGGGTCAGCAACCGCGAGGATCGCTACCTGATGACGGTGGTGGCGACGGCGTCCAACCCAAGGTTCTCGGTGAGCCGGGTCGACATCGACCGGCCGGGCAACACCTACACCGTCGACACGCTGAAGGACCTGCAGGCCGAGCGGGGCAGCGACGTCGACCTCTTCTTCATCACCGGCGCGGACGCCCTTGCGTCCATCCTCACCTGGCGCGGCGCCGATGAACTGTTCGACTTGGCCAAGTTCGTCGGTGTGTCGCGGCCCGGGGTCGACCTCAGTGCCCGCGATCTCAGCCATTTGCCGGCTGACAAGGTGACCAGGCTGGAAGTGCCGGCCCTGGCCATCAGTTCGACCGAGTGTCGCAAGCGGGTGGGCGAGGGTCTGCCGCTGTGGTACCTCGTGCCGGACGGCGTCGTCCAGTATGTTGCGAAGCGGGGTTTGTACACGCCCGCCAATCATGGTGCGGTCCTGCAGGCAGAACCTGTCGAGTGACCGTGCCCCGATCCCAGGGAAGTGAATGACCGCTACAAGCGAAGCAGTCCAGTTGGCGAAGGTGGCCGCCCGGGCCGCCAGTGACAAGAAGGGGCTGGACATCGTCGCCTTCGACGTGTCCGAGGCCTTGGCCATCACCGATGTCTTCCTGATCGTCAGTGCGAACAACGAGCGCCTGGTCGGCGCGATCGTGGACGCGATCGAGGAGAAGTTGATCGAGACGCAGAAGTTGCGTCCCACCCGCCGGGAGGGTGATCGGGAGAACCGCTGGGTGCTGCTGGACTACGTGGACGTCGTAGTGCACATCCAGCACAGCGAGGAGCGCAGCCTCTATGCGCTCGAGCGGCTGTGGAAGGACTGCCCGCGGATCGAACTGGAACTGCCCGATCCTGACCTGTCGCCGAGTGCGACCGAGGCGTCGGCTGAGTCGTGACCGCCGAACGCACGCGCATCATCCTGTGGCGACACGGGCAGACCGACTCGAACGTCGAGATGCGCTACCAGGGCCAGACCGACGTCCCGTTGAATGCGACCGGCGTCGCCCAGGCTGCGGAGGCCGCCGGGTTGCTGGCGAAACAGAAGGTGGACGCCATCGTGTCGTCCCCCCTGAGCCGTGCGCTGACGACGGCACAGACGCTGGCCGACCTGCTGGGGTTGCCGGTCACGACCGACGACCGGTTGAAGGAGATCAGCGTCGGGTCTTGGGAGGGCATGCTCGACGTCGACGTGCGTCGCGAGAACCCGGACTTCGCCGAGGCGCTGGCGTCCGGACGCGACGTGCGCCGCTCTGCCACCGGCGAGACTGCGGCGGAGGTGGGCCAGCGGGTCGGCGCCGCGGTACGTGAGATCGCCGCCGCGCACCAGGGCCAAACGGTGGTCGTCGGCTGCCACGGGCTCGCGATCCGGATGGGGACGGCCAACCTGCTCGGCTGGGATTTCGCCACGTCACAGACGCTCGCCAGCATGCACAACTGCGGCTGGACGGTACTGGTCGCCCGGGGCAACGGGGAGTGGAAACTGGTCACTTGGAACCAGGCACCGATGGGCCGGTTGGCCTGACTGGGCCCGGCTTATTGTGAAGGATTACGCAGCGACTATGCTGCGCGATCCATCACAATCCGCGGCCGGCGCCGGTTTGGCAAGTCCGGGGCCGTGCGCTAATCTTTCTCAGGTCGCCGCGCGAGCGGTGGCACCCGATCTGGGGGTATGGCGCAGTTGGTAGCGCGCTTCCATGGCATGGAAGAGGCCAGGGGTTCGAATCCCCTTACCTCCACCCAGTTCGAGCAGGCCGTCCTGATGTGGGCGGCCTTTCTGCTTCTCGGACTGGTGGCCGAACGTCGCGATCAAGGGTCCAGATCTAGGACTCGCCGAGTGCGCCGCCGGACTCGATCAGGTAGCAGGACGCGCACAGCGATTCGTAGGTCGAATCGACCCCGTCGATCGCCACCTGATCGCCGGTGAAGACGTAGCGTCCGTCGATCTTGCGCGCGTTGAAGATCGCCTTGCGGCCACAACGGCAGATGGTCTTCAACTCCTCCAGGGAGTGGGACAACTCCAGCAGCCGGATGGCACCCGGGAAGGCGTGGGTCAGGAAGTCGGTGCGGATGCCGTAGGCCAACACCGGGATGTCATCGAGCACCGCCAGCCGCATCAGCGCGTCCACTTGGGTGGGGGAGAGGAACTGGGCCTCGTCCACCAGGACGGCAGCGACCGGCTCGGGCTGGCTGGCAACGGCCTGGTCGAACTTGGTGCGGAAGTCGTCGCCGGGCCCCAGCAGCACGTCCACCGTGCGCGAGACACCGAGGCGCGAAACGATCTTGTCGTCGCCCTTGACATCGATCTGTGGCTTGACGAGCAGGACGCGCTGGTCGCGTTCCTCGTAGTTGTAGGCAACCTGCAGCAGCGCGGTGGACTTGCCGGAGTTCATGGCGCCGTAGCGGAAGTAGAGCTTGGCCACGTGGTCCTCTCAACGCAGGGGAACGGCTGGGTCTCAGCCCTTCACGGCCAGCATCGTAATGGTGCGTCCGCCGGTGTCGCTCAGCAGCACCTGGGTGTCGTCCCGGTTCTTGGTGAAGCGCAGGATGCCGGATACCGACTCGCCGGTGTCCACGGTGCCTTCCTGAAGATCGCCGGCCTGCGGGGGATTGGCAAGTGTGATGTTGCCGGTGGGCATGTCCATGGCCAGGAAGACATAGCTGATCGAGCCTCGGTCCACTGCGACGGTCACGTTGACGACCAGGTCGCCGGATTCCCACCGGGAATCGGTGATGCTGAAGGTACCCGCAACCCGATCGTTCTCGAAGGCGATGGAGTTCGCGAACTCGTCGCCGGTGGCCACGCTGGGCGTGGTTCGCGCCGTGCGACTCGGGGTTGGTGTTCCTTCCGCACCCATCGGGTCGGGCCGCGTCCCGAACCAAGGATCGCGCCAATTGCCGGCTGCGGCTGACCAGCAGCGCGATGGGCGCAAACCGATTGCGCGGCGGCCAGAACTGCTCAATCGATACCGTGGGCTGCTGGCGCATGTGGCGGTTGCGTCCCCAACGCGCGGGGGACCCTGTGGGAGAACCTGGTCGGGGAGCGGGGACGGGCATGCCCCGATGTGCGCCCGGCTCACCCTGCCATTGGCCGGCTTGCTGTCCCCAGCCCACCCGGCTGTTGGTTCGGGGCACCGCCGGCTTCACCCCAGTCGGACGCTGCCGGTGCCGGTTGCTGGGGTTGGTTGGCGTTGCCCAGGGCCCGGGGTTGGTGGGTGGCTGCGTCGGGTACGTCATGGTGTGCCCGGCCTACTGCCGACAGTTCAGAAACCGGAGTTATCCACAAGTGATGGGGAACCGGTTTGGCGGATTCGGTCGCCACTTCGAATCATCTGGGCATGAACAATCACGAACCGCTGCCGCTGCGAATGACCGCCGACGACCAATGGGAGCCGCCCTGCCTGATGACAACGGTGGACGCTGCGGTTGGGTTCGGGCGAGGACGTCGTCTGCACGGTGCCCTTCCTGCTCGAGTTCCATCCGGTGGACTCGGTCGTGGTGCTTGCCTGCGTTGACCGGCGATTGGCGCTGACGGCACGTTTCGCTGAACGCCGTCGACCATCCGCTCGAACTGGACGGCCAACAGCCGCCATCGAAATCAGTTGGGCCACGTCCAGTGGATCTTGGTCGGCTACGGCGATGACCGGGAGCGAGTCTGCGCCGCCCTCGACATGGTGATCGGCCTGGCCGGTGAGCCGGATGTGGTGGACGCCATGTACGCCAACCATGGCCGGTACTGGTCGATGATGTGCAACCAGGACGACTGCTGCCCGTCCGAGGGGCGTCCCTACGATTGGCGCAGTTCGAGCGCGGCGGTCCATGCCGTGGTCAGCGGAGCAGCGGCCGCCGACTGTCAGAGGACCTGGCCTTGCGGATCAAGCCACCGCGCGGCTGGGCTGCCAAGGCGGCCCGCGCCCGGGTGCAGCAGGCGAGCAGCATGATTCGGGTGTTGTCGCACGACCGCGCGGGAGCAACTGCTGGACGCGCTGCTCGATGTCGGTCTGGCAGATCCGGACGCGCTGGACGCCGACGATATGGCGATGATGGCCGCGCTCACCCAGATCCCGGCTGTTCGGGACGTGGCGTTGCGACGGCTGGTGCGCCGGGACGCGGCACGACACGTCGCGGTCTGGCAGAAGGTGGTGCAGGCAACCGCTCGGGCCGATCAGGCCACCGTCTTGGCATTGCTGGGCACGGCCAGTTGGGTGAGCAGGGACGGTGCGATGCAGGTGGTCTGCCTGGAGCGCGCCGAGCAATTGGCGCCGAGGCTGTCGCTGCTCGGTCTGCTGGACGAGATCAACCGGAGGAGCTGTGCCACCTATGGTCTGGGACGAGATGCTCGCCGCGATGTGCGCGGAGGAGGAGGCGGTTGACGAAGAGGCGTGACGCAGTGGCAGGGTTGCGTCCGGTTGTGGCCGGGCGGGCTTGATCAGGCGGCGAAGAAGGTGCCCACCAGGTAGGTGACGCCCATGCCCAGCGAGCCGACCAGCATGTTGCGAACCATGGCCGGAACCACCGGCGCGTGGCCGAGGCGTGCGCTGGTGATCCCGGTCAGCGCGAGGGCGATCTCGACGCCGATCAGCGTCGCCCATTCGCGGATGGCCTCGGGCGAGGTGACCATCGGGATCAGCGGATCGCAGCCCCGATCGCGAACGCGATGAACGACGCGATGGCGGCGGCCCACGGGCTGGTCAGTTCGTCGGAGCGGATGCCCAGGCGGGTCTCGGCGTGGGCGGCCAGGGCATCGTGGTCGGACAGTTCGTCGGCCACCCGTTCGGCGAGCACGGGGGAGATGCCGCGGTCGCGGTAGCCTCCACCCAGGGCTGGCGTTCCTTCGCCGAGTTCAACTCGGTGTCGCTGGCCTGGCGGCGCGCTCGGTGTCGGCCTGCGTGCTGACCGAGACGTACTCGCCGCCGGCCATCGACAAGGCGCCGAGAACCCGACCAACCTGCGCGCGGCGGTGATGCACGATTTGTGCTGACCGCCTGCAGGAAGGCGTCGCCGAGGTGCGATGACGCACGGGCACCGCGACACCCATCACCAGACCTGCCACCGACACGATGCCGTCGCTGGCCCCAGTACGCCGGCGCGCAGCCAGTTGAGCTTGTCGGCCAGATGCATTGGCTCGCGGGTGGTCGGATCGGCAGTCACCCTCCCATCTCACCGGCGATCGGTGCACGGTTCAACCAGATCGGGTCCCGAGTCAGGCAAGGCTTGACTCACTGGCCGATCCGCTACACTGCGCACGGGACAGTGAAATGAGGAGTGACCAGCGGTGAGCCAGACCAGCGACGCGACCGAAGTAACCGGCTACAACGCGTCCCAGGCGCAGGAGAAGTGGCAGCGGTTCTGGGCCGACGACCAGACGTTCGTCGCCCGGGACGACTCTGACAAGCCCAGGCGCTACGTCCTCGACATGTTCCCCTACCCGTCCGGTGACCTGCACATGGGTCATGCCGAGGCCTACGCGATGGGCGACGTGCTGGCCCGGCTGTGGCGGATGCAGGGCTACGAGGTGCTGCACCCGATCGGCTGGGACTCCTTCGGTCTACCGGCCGAGAATGCCGCGATCCGCAACAACACTCACCCGGCGGAGTGGACCTACAAGAACATCGAGACCCAGAAGAACTCGTTCAAGCGCTACGGCCTGAGTCTGGACTGGACACGTGAGCTGCACACCAGCGACGCCGAGTACTACCACTGGACGCAGTGGCTCTTCCTGCGCTTCTTCGAGCGTGGGCTGGCCTACCGCAAGGATTCCTTCGTCAACTGGTGCCCCAAGGACCAGACCGTGCTGGCCAACGAGCAGGTCGTCAACGGTGAGTGCGAGCGGTGCCACACCGCGGTGACCAAGCGCAAGCTCAACCAGTGGTACTTCAAGATCACCGAGTACGCCGACCGGCTGCTGGACGACATGGCCAAGATCGAGGCCGGCTGGCCCGATCGGGTGCTGGCGATGCAACGCAACTGGATCGGCCGCTCGGAAGGTGCCTTGGTCGACTTCGCCGTTGAAGGACGCGAAGCGCCCATTACGGTCTTCACGACGCGTCCGGACACCCTGTGGGGTGCGAGCTTCATGGTGGTGGCACCCGATGCCGAGTTGGCCTCCCAACTGGTCACCGATGCGCAGCGTCCAGAGTTCGAGGCCTACCTGGAGAAGACCAAGAAGGTCACCGAGATCGAACGCCAGTCGACATTGCGCGAGAAGACCGGCGTCTTCCTGGGCGTGCACGCCACCAACCCGGTCAACGGTGAACAGATCCCGATCTGGGCGGCCGACTATGTGCTGAGCGAGTACGGCACGGGCGCCATCATGGCCGTGCCCGCGCACGACCAGCGCGACCTCGACTTCGCCCGCACCTTCGGCCTGCCGGTACCGGTCGTCATCGACACCGGCGAAGAGGACCCGAACGTGAGCGGTGTGGCCACCCGCCGGGTGATGGCGTCTATCAGAACTCCGGTCCGCGCTGGATGGACTGGCTGACAAGGCGGCCGGGCGTCGCCAAGGCGCTGGACGAGTTGGCCGCCGCAGCACCGGCACCGACGACCGTCACCTTCCGGCTGCGCAGCTGGCTGCTCAGCCGGCAGCACTTCTGGGGCTGCCCGATCCGAATCATCCACTGCCCGAGTTGTGGCGAGGTACCGGTACCAGACGACCAGTTGCGGTCGAGCTGCCCGACCTCCGTGGCGTCGACAGCGCCCAAGGAGCTGCCGCCGCTGGCCGGCAGGGCGGCGTCCGCGTGGCGCACGAGAAGCGTGGCCTGCCCGAACTGCGACGGGCCACGCCGGGAAAGCGCGACACCGACACCATGGACACCTTCGTGGACAGTTCACGGTACTTCTACCGCTACTGCGGCCCACAGTTGACCGACGCGCCGTTCCGCGTCGAGGACGTGGTGGATGCCGGTGCAGCAGTACGTGGGCAGCGTCGAGCACGCGATCCTGCACCTGCTCTACATGCGGTTCTTCGCGCAAGGTCATCCACGACATGGGTCTGATCGACTTCGACGAACCGATGCAGCGGCTGCTGAACCCAGGGCGGTGATCAACCAGGGCAAGGCGATGAGCAAGTCGCTCGGCAATGGCGTCGACCTGGGTCCAGCAGATCGACCTGTACGGCGTGGACGCTGTGCGGCTGACGGTGGTCTTCGCCGGCCCTGAAGACGGCGCCGACTGGGCGGCCTATATCGGCCAGTTCCGCTGCAAGCGCGCCTACCGACTGGCCACCGAGGTCGCCAGCGACCGGGGCGTGGACTACGCGTCCGGTGAGCGGACGCTGCGCCAGGCGACCCACCGCGCGATCAGGGACGTCACCGACTTGGTCGGGCTGGGGCGCTTCAACGTCGCGATCGCCCGGGTGATGGAACTGGTGAATGCCACTCGCAAGGCCATCGACAGTGGTAGCGGCGCGGCCGATCCCGCGGTGCGGGAGGCAGTGACCTTTGTGGCACAAGCGCTGAGCCTTGTGGCACCGTATGTGGCCGAGGAGATCTGGGAGCAGTTGGGTGAGGCGCCTTCGGTGGCCAATTCGACCTGGCCGACCCCGGAGCCGGAGTTGTTGGTCGCGGAGTCGGTGACGATGGTCGTGCAGGTGCAGGGCAAGGTGCGCGCCAAGCTCGAGGTCTCGCCGGACATCACCGAGCAGGAGGCGACCGACCTGGCCCTGGCCGATCCCAACGTGCAGCGTGCGCTGGACGGGCGAGGAGTCGCGAAGGTGATCACCCGCCTGCCCAAGATGGTGAGCGTGGTTCCGGCCGGCTGAGGCCACCGGAATTGCCGGCCGGGTGATTCGGTCGGCGATCATCGACAACTCAGCGCGTTGAGTTGTCCACAACCAGCGACGACTTTGGCGGATTCGCCTGGCCACTGCGAATAGTTTGGCCGTGAACTCCATCAGGCAGGCCTCCGCTGTCGGCGTCCCCGCCGAACGCCTGCGCGTGGTTGTTGGCGATGCCGAGCCGCCGGGTCTGCCGCGGCGGGCCGCGCCGGTGGTGCGGCATGTCGCGTTCAGCGATGGGTCACCGCCGCTGGTGGGCGGACTCGAGCGAGCCAGCCCGCTTACCCGGCCAGTGTCGCGTGCGGTTGCCGGAGAGCCGGACGCGGACGCCCAGGACGCACCGGACCCCGACCAGCCCGGTCCGGTGGGCTCGATCCTTGTGCAGCGGGCCGTCTCATTCGGACGCGCGCACGCCGCCATCCTCGGTGTCCTCGCGGTGGTAGCGCTGGTGTTCACCGGGTCTCGGGTGATGGCTGCGCGTGGCCACGATGTGGAGCCCGTGGCGGTTACCCCGGTCGCCACCACCCCTGCGACGCCAACGGCGAGTCAGTCCTCCACGGCACCGAAACCGATCCAGGTGCACGTCCTGGGTGCGGTGCAGGCGCCCGGAGTGGTCTCGGTGCCCAGTGGTGCGCGGGTGGCGCAAGCCATCGAAGCTGCCGGCGGACTGCGCCCCGAAGCGGATCCCGCCGAGTTGAATCTGGCAGCGGTGGTGGCCGATGGAGCCCAGATCATCATCGGCACCACCGCCCAACCGCGGGGCGAGATCCGGGTGGACGCCGGATCATCGGGCGGATCGATTGCTGGTCCGGCTGCCGGCGGCGCCCCGACCCTCAACCTGAACACCGCCACCGTCCAACAGTTGGAGTCCCTGCCGGGCATCGGCCCGGTGACCGCTGCACGGATCATCGCGTGGCGGGAGGCAAACGGCGGGTTCACGCGGGTCGAGGAACTACAGGAGGTGGACGGCATTGGGCCAAAGACCTACGCAAGCCTCGCCCCGCTCGTCCACGTCTGAGCTGGACC
Organism: Brooklawnia sp.; assembly: GCA_040767325.1. Taxonomy (GTDB): domain Bacteria; phylum Actinomycetota; class Actinomycetes; order Propionibacteriales; family Propionibacteriaceae; genus Brooklawnia. The sequence goes on from JAXGOU010000023.1 coordinate 16,762, forward strand.
AGATCGACCTGCGGCTGGTATTTCCCGCGATCGGCGCGTGGGCGGCGGCCGGGGTGGGCGTCGGGCACGATCGGTGGACCGGCCTGGTCCTGGGCGTCGCCATCGTCGTCGGGGTTCTCGCCGCGTGGCGACGGGTCTGGCTGGCGTGCGGCACGGCCGCGATCGTCATCGGGTCGGGTCTGGTGGCCTGGTCCTGGGCAGGGGCGCTGGCGTCCTCGCAGCCGGCCCAGTGGGCGGCCTCGGGGGCGTTCGTCGAGGTGACGGCCCGGGTTTCCTCCGACGTGCGCAGTTGGGAGCCGAGCGGCAACCGCCCGGCCATGTCGCTGCTGCCTGTCCACCTTGCCGAGGTCAGTGCACGTGGAGAGAACTGGCTGGGCTCGCTGCCCGCTGTGGTCCGGGCCACCGGCGAACAGGCGGCCGACCTGAATCTGCCGGCGGGATCGACCGTGCACTTCGTCGCCATCGCGACAAGCCCTGAGGTGGCCGATCGTTCGGTGGCGACCCTGCTGCTGCGCGGCCCGGTCTCGGTGGTTGAGGAGCCGGGGATCGGGGCAGACATTGCCAACCGCTTCCGTTCGGGACTCCGGGATGCGGTGGCGCAGTCGCCCCCTGAGCAGGCTGGCCTGGTGCCGTCCCTGGTGGTCGGCGACACCGCCCGCTTGCCGGACCACATCGTCGAGTCCTTCAGAAGCACTGGACTCAGCCACCTCGTCGCGGTAAGTGGAACCAATTTCTCTTTACTCCTGGTGGTTGCGCTGGCGGTCGCCAGGCAGGTCGGCGTCCGGGGCTGGACGCTGCGCCTGCTCGCTGTGGGCGTCGCAGCCGGATTCGTGGTGGTCTGCCGTGCCGAGCCCAGCGTGCTGCGGGCAGCCGCCATGGGGCTGATCGCTCTGGGTTCCACCGGGCTGGCCAGGCACCGCGGTCGAGGCGTGCGCACGTTGTGTGTCGCAGTAATGGTCCTGGTGGTGGTCGATCCCTGGCTTGCGCGGTCGGTTGGGTTCGCGCTGTCGGTGTGCGCGACGGCCGGGATCCTGTGGTGGGGTTCCGGTTGGCAGCGCGCGATGCGGCAGTGGGCGCCGGGCTGGCTCGCGGAATCGCTGGCCATCCCGCTGGCTGCCCAACTGGCCACCCAACCCGTCGTCACAGCCATCTCGGGCCAGGTCAGTGTGGTGGCGCTGGTGGCCAACGTGGCCGCCGGACCCTTCGTCGGCCCGGTCACCATCCTCGGGCTGGCGGCCGGTCTGCTGTCACTGCTCAGCCCGCCATTGGCGGCGGTCGTCGGCTGGGCGGCCGGCTGGTGCGTGCAACCGATCGTGATCATCGCGTCGCTCGGATCGTCCGCCCCGGCAGCCACCTGGACGCTACGGGCCACCCCGGCGACCCTGACGCTGCTCGCCGCGATCTGCCTGGTCACAGCGCAGTTCGTGCTGCCAGCCGTCGTACCTCGTCGGTCGCTGGTCGTGGGACTGGGCGTCGCGTTGCTGGTCGCGGCGTTCCGGGCGCCGGCTCAGGTCGGCTGGCCGGGGGACTGGGCGGTCGTGGCCTGCGACGTCGGCCAAGGCGGTGCCGTGGTGATCCGGGCCGGACCCCACGCGGCCATCCTGGTCGACACCGGCCCCGACGCGGACCCGCTGGACCGGTGCCTGGCTTCGCTCGGCGTGCGACAGATCCCGCTGCTGGTCATCACCCATCCGCACGCCGACCACATCGGTGGGCTGGCCGCGATTGGACCGGTTGAAGGCGTGCGGATGCTGCTGACGACACCCGTCATCGACCGGAACGCCTCGTGGATCGAGGCGGCAGGTGCACTGCCAACCCCGCAGGCAACCAGCGCCGGGGAGGTCATCCAGGTGGGCGAGGCGCGTTGGACGACGCTGGCGGCCGGCCCTGTCCCGGGAGCGCTCGTCACCGAGGGCCCCGACAACGCGGCCGAGAACGACGCCGGTGTGGTCGGTCTGGTCGAGGTCGGCGGCCTACGGGTGCTGGTCACCGGCGACCTGGAGGTGGCCGGCCAACAGGCGCTCGTCGCGTCCGGTCAAGAACTGTCGGCCGACGTGCTGGTCGTGCCGCACCACGGGTCGCCCCGCCAGGACCGAGACTTCCTCTGCGCAGTGGGCGCCCGCATCGCCCTGATCCAGGTGGGGGAGCGGAACGACTACGGGCATCCCGCAGCCAGTGCCCTGGCGTTGCTGAGCCAGTGCGGCGCGCAGGTCTTCCGCACCGATCAGCACGGTGCCCTGGCTGTCGAGGCCGGCGCTGACCGAGTGGTGACCCAACGATGACGAGGTCGCCCAGCACTGCCTGCGGCCGACCGCGGCGGGTCTGGCGTGCCACTGTTTTTCAGCGCAAGGGCTTGCGGGTAGCCAGAATGGGGGCATGCCGTAGCGCGTCCGGCGGCACCATCCCCCTTCAAAGACGTCGTGGGTCAGCATCCCGAGGCAGCCCAGGTGCTCGTCGATTTCGTTCCCAACAAGGAGTACTTCGTGGGCATCGACTCCGACGGCTGCGCCATGGACGCCATGGACATCAAGCATCAGGAGTGCTTCACCCCCTGCTACATCAAGCACTGGGACCTGCAACCGGTCTCCACCCTCGCCCGGCAAACCGCGCTGTTCGTCAACCTCGGTTCGGTCACCCGCGGCCTGAATCGTTGGCTGGCGCTCAAGCAGTTGCTCGACCTGCTGCGCGACCGGGTCGAGGTCGCCGAGCGTGGCATCACCATCCCCGAGTACCCCGAACTGGCCGAGTTCGTGTCCGCGCCCGGCTACCCGCTCAGCGACAAGGGCATCGCCAAGTACTACGAGGACCATCCGTCCGAGACGATCGCCCGGGCCATCCGGTGGGGGGATGCCGTCAACGCGTCCATCGCCGACATGGTGCACGGCTGTGGTCCATTCCCCGGGGTGCGCGAGGCCATGCAGGCCATGCAGGACGACGTCGATTGCATGACGGTTTCGGCGACGCCGCTGCACGCGTTGACCTACGAGTGGAACGCCCACGACATCGCCAAGCACATGAAGGTGATTGCCGGTCAGGAGATGGGCTCCAAGGCAGAGCACGTCGAGTACGCGGCCAAGGGCAAGAACGACGAGGACAAGATCATGCTGATCGGTGACGCCCCTGGCGACCGGGATGCGTCCTACAAGTCCGGATGCCTCCACTACCCGATCCTGCCCGGCAACGAGAAGTACTCGTGGGCCCGGTTCCGCGACGAGGCCCTCGGCAAGTTCCTCGACGGCAGCTTCGCGGGGGACTACCAGCAAGCACTGATCGACGAGTTCAATAGCTACCTGCCCGACCAGGTGCCGTGGGAGACCATCTCCGGCGACACCTCGGTGCCGATGCCCAAGGTCAAGTGAGGCTACTGGCCTAGAACTCGATCAGCACCTTCACGTTGGCGCCCGGGTCGTCCAGCAGGTTCTGCATCGCCGTGATGGTCTGCTCGAACGGGTAGACCGCCGTGGCCAGCCCGTCGATCTGGACGCGGCCGGCCGAGACGTGCTCGATCAGCGGGACGAAGGCGTCCAGTGAGTTGCGGGAGCCCACTACGTCCAGTTCCTTCTTGATCAGCAGGGACTGGTTGAAGCTGACCTCCCGCTTGCCGTTACCGATCAGCGCGATCCGGCCTCCGAACGCGGACGCGGCGATCGCGTTGAGGAAGCTCTGCGGCACGCCAGTGGCCTCCATCACCACGTCGAAGCCATTGCCCCCGGTCAGGTCGCGGGCCGCCTGCTCGACGTCGTCGATCGTCGACAGGTCCAGGGTCCCTTCAGCGCCGAGTCCGCCGGCGACCGCCAGCCGGGACGCCAGGATATCCGCGATCCAGACTCGGCCGCCCTTCAGGATCGCCGAGAGCATCGCGAAGATGCCGATCGCGCCCGCACCCAGCACCAACACGTTGTCGCCGGGGGCGATCCGGGCGCGGTTGGCGGCGTGGTAGCCGATCGAGAATGGCTCGATCATGGCGAGTTGCTTGGCGTTCAGCGAGCCACCCGAGTAGATCCGCGGGATCGGCATCGTGATGTATTCCTGGAAGGCGCCGTCGCGGTGCACACCCATCGTCTGGTTCGACTCGCAGCAGTTGACCAGCCCGCGCTGGCAGGAGTAGCAGCGTCCGCAATTGAAGTACGGGTTGGCGGTCACCAACTGCCCGGGTGCCAGATCGCCGGCATCCCCGTTGATCTCCACCACCTCGGCGGAGAACTCGTGGCCGGGCACGCGTGGATAGCTCGCGAACGGCTGATTGCCGGTGAACGTCTGCAGGTCCGAGCCGCAAACCCCGGCATAGCGCACCTTCAGCAGTGCCTCGCCGACCTCCGGACGCGGCGTGGCGACCTCCGCCACATCGATCTGGCCGGGCGTGCTCACCTGTACTGCCTTCATCCCACCTCCAAGGTCGATGCCGGACCCTCAGGTGACCGCCAAACTGCGACCACCCGGGTCCGGATGCGTGCGAACCGTCCGTGCGAACGGTCAGCTGAGGAACAGCGGCTTCAAATGGCGCTCGTAGATGTTCTCGGTGACGTTGCGCTCGACGTCGGCCCGGTAGGTGTCCAGCGCGTCCAGGTAGCGCTGGCCCATCTTGGCGGCCAGCTTGAACGACACGTGCAGCAACTGCCGGAAGTTCAGGTTGTAGGCCGGGTTGGACTGGTCATGGCGCAGCGCGTCGGCGAACTGCACACTGGTCCAGCCGTCCACCTCATCCGGGTTGGGCAGGGCGTCGGGGTCGATGTCGATCACATCGGCGTAGGGGGCAGCCAGTTCGTCGTACATGCCGTAGGCGGTGCGGTAGATCTCCTTGGCGATCTCGAGTCCCTCGCCGCCGCCCTCGGCCAGCCCGATCAGTTCTTCCAGCCATGTGGTGCCCGCGGTCTTGACGTGGATGCCGGTGCCCAGTTCGCGGACGATGCGTCCCATGCCCGGGTAGAGCGAGAACTTGTCGGAGCCGGTGTGCACGGAGATCTTCAGGTTCGGCTTGAGCCCGAACTTGTCGATCGCGTAGAGGATCACCGCCACGTCGGCGCGGAACTCAGCCAGGAAGTCATCCACATCGCCCACGTAGTCGATGCCCTTGTTGAAGCGGCCGGAGAACTTCACCGCGACCGTGTCGGCGGGGATCTGCCGGAAGGCGACCTCCGACAGCACGATCAGCAGTTCGGCCGGGCCCTGGATCTCGGGCGACTCGTCCATCGCGACCTCGACGTGGCGCAAGTCGCCGCCGGCGTCCCGCACATGCTCGTAGATGCGCTGTGCCTCCTCCATCGCGAACAGGTACTTCTCGGCGAAGGTCTGCAGCAGTTCGGGGGTGATCGTCACGACGCGTCCGGCGTTGGGCACCTCGTGGTCGCCCAGCAGCGGCTGCGCGCGGTCCAGGAACTCGGCGACGCTCTCGGACGTGGTGGTGCGTCCGATGCAGTCGGTGACGTCGATGGTGTAGAAGTCGCACGGTCCGATGAACCAGTCGACGTTCTTCAATCCGATGTGGTCCGCGTCCACGAAGTACTGGCCGCTCCACCCGGTGGCCGCGACGGCAGCGTCGGCGTTGGCGCGCTGGTCGGCCGGGGTGGTGCCGATGATCGTGTGCTCGCGGTTGCTCTTGTTCCAGACGATGTCGACGTCGACACCGTCGGCGCGGATCTTCTCGAAGGCGGCGACCTGCGCCACACCTTCCTTGCCGAACCGATCGCCGGTGCCGATCGAATAGCGTCCGATGGTCATGGTGAAGTCTCCTTGCCGGGTCCGTTTCCCCAAACAATACGGCGGCGTTGTACACCGTGCGACGCTGGTTGCCAAGGTGGCAACTCGTTGCCAAGATCTGGCCGCGGATCGGTGGCTGGCGGGCGCGATGTGTCGGCTTCGACTGGCACGATAGGGGCATGGCAGCCACGGTCTTTGGCAGTACCCTGCTCATCCAGGGTTCCGAACCGCTGCTCGCCGAGCGTGCCGTCTCCGTCCAGGTTGCCAAGGCGCGCCGCGAGCATCCGGACGCGGAGTTCTCCGAAGTCACCGCGCCCGAGTTGGCCGACGGCCGGTTTGCCGACCTGATCGGGGGCAGCCTGTTCGCTAGCCAGTCCATTGTCGTCGTCCACGACCTGGCCAACCTGCCGGACGAGGCCCTCCCGCTGGTCCGACAGAGCGCGCTTGAACCGCATGCCGACCTCTGCCTGATCCTGGTGCACCGCGGCGGGATGAAGGGCAAGGCCCTGCTGGACGCCCTGAAGAAGGCCAAGGTCGCCAGCGTGAGCGCCGATCCGGTCAAGTCGTGGGAACTGCCCAGGTTCGTGGCCGCCGAGGCCGGCCAACTGGGCATGACGCTCGACCAAAGCGCGGGGGAGGCCCTGGTGGACGCCGTCGGGGCCGACCTGCGCGCGCTGGTTGGGGCGCTGCGCCAGTTGGCGTCCGACTACGACGGCGAGCAGGTCAGCGCGACCATGGTCCGGCGCTACTTCGGTGGACGCGCAGAGGTGACCAGTTTCGCGGTGGCTGACGACGTGTTGGCCGGCCGGGCGGGCCCGGCCCTGGAGAAACTGCGCTGGGCGCTGGCCACCGGAGTGGCGCCAGTGCTGGTGACCAGCGCGCTGGCCAACGCGCTGCGTGGGCTGGGCAAGTACCTCGACCTGCGTTCGAGCCGGATGAACGACAACGATCTCGCCCGGCTGGTCGGGGTGCCGCCGTGGAAGTTGAAGGACTTGTCGCGGCTGTCCCGGGATTGGACCGGGCAGAGCGTCGCGTCCGCCATTCGCGCGGTTGCCAAGGCTGACGAACAGGTCAAGGGAGCGGCTGCCGACCCAGCGTTCGCCCTGGAACAACTGCTGCTCACCGTCCAGGCCGCCCGCAGTTCGTCCCGTTGACCCCGGGCCGTCGGCAATTCCAGGGCGCCCGGTCAGCCAGGGCATCGGCGACCTAGGATCGGAACAGAACGCGAAACAGGAGGATGAGGATGACCATCAAGGACATTGGGCCGGAACCGAACGCCTTCGACATAGAGGACGAGACCAACGAGAACACCGACTACCGCCGTGTGGCGTGGAGCGGTAAGTACCTGCAGGTGACGCTGATGTCGATCCCGGTGGGGGGCGAGATCGGTTTGGAGATCCACCCCGAGACCGATCAATTCCTGCGCGTCGAGTCCGGCGAGGGGCTGGCCCAGATGGGTGACGCCGAGGATGCGCTGGACTACGAGCAGCGGCTCACCGACGACTGGGTGGTGCTGGTGCCCGCAGGCAAGTGGCACAACGTCACCAACACCGGGGACGAGGAACTGAAGCTCTACTCGATCTACGCGCCTGCCCACCACAAGCCCGGCAAGGTGCAGGAGACCAAGGAAGTCGCCGACGCCGACGATGACGACGAGCCCGCCGACTGGTCCGTCCAGCCGTAGCCAGACGGGGCGCCCCAACGGGAGCAAGCCCGATCAAGCACAACGCAACAAGCGCCCTGACCACCCAGAGGGTCAGGGCGCTTGTTGCGTGTGGATCAGTTGATCAGAGCGCTGCAGCGCGGGCCGAGATGGCCGACTTGCGGTTCGCGGCCTGATTGGCGTGGATGATGCCCTTGGAGGCGGCCTTGTCGAGGGCGCGGTTCGCGACCTTGGCGAACTCCTGGGCCTTCTCTACGTCGCCGGCCTCGACGGCCTCACGGAACTTGCGCACGTGGGTGCGCAGGGCCGACTTCACGGCCTTGTTGCGCGCGTTGGCCTTGGCATTGGTGATGTTGCGCTTCTTCTGCGACTTGATGTTCGCCACTGGGCAAGCCTCTTTATTGGTCTTGATGGTCTGGGTGAGCGCAGGTCCGCAGCAACGGTCTACGCGCGACTGGCCACATTACCACAGCGGTTCGGGCCGATCCCAATTCGGCTGTGCCGGGCTCTGCGTGGCCTCGTCCGGTAGCGGCAAGCCCCGCAGTCAGACATCAAACAGTGATGATATTCACGTTTGTTTAAAGTTGGAATGTTGAATTGGTCAAGTATGGCCCATCTGTGCTTTAATCCTCAACTGTTGAGCCTTGGACAACTCGTCGTCAAGCTGTTGAAGATTGAAACGAGTCCCTCCTCTTGTCACAGCCGGCCGGGGGCCGACTGGTCGATCAATCGCACAGATAGGAACATCAATGGCAACTCAGGTCTACTCGACCTTGGCCAAGATCGTCGGCGCAGTCCTCGTGCTCGTCGGCGTCGCCGCGCTCTTCGGCGCTAACTTCGCCCACGGTTTCGTCAGCCAGCAGCTGTCGGACCAGGCCATCACCATGCCGACCGCCGAGGCCATCGATGGCCAGGTCAAGGGCGGCCGTATCTCCGAGGCTGACGGCGCGGCTCTGCGTCCGTTCGTCGGGGAGAAGATGTCGACCGGCCCGATGGCCCGCGCCTTCGCCGACCACTACATCCTCGCCCACATGAAGGCCGCCGCCAAGGGCGTCAACGTCCCCGACGACAAGGCCAACTACTCCGGCATCGGCTCGCTGGTGACCGAGAAGACCAACGCCCTCAAGGAAGAGCTGAAGGCCCTGCCGGAGAACGCCAACAAGACCGATCAGGAGATCGCCGGCCTCGCCGCCAAGGAGATCGCCAACCCGCAGACCAAGTACGACAACGCCAAGCAGGCCGCCGCGCTGCAGAAGCTCCGCATGGAGACCTTCCTCGACGGCAACACCCTGCGTGGCATGCTGCTCAATGCCTACGGCTGGTGGCTGGTGGGCACGATCGCCCAGGTCGCCGGTTGGGTGCTGATCGTGGCTGGTGTCGCTCTGCTCGCCCTCGGCTTCGTGGTGCTGAAGCCCAAGGCTGGCAGCAACGTCGTCGTGACCCAGTAGTCACAGACACGCATCAAGACAGGGCGGCGGCTTCCTGGTATGGAGGCCGCCGCCCTTGTCATTTCGCGGGCCCCTAGAATGCGAGGTGCCAGACGCACACCCCAAGGGACGTGGAGGATCAATGGCTGAGTCGGCGTACAAGGCGATGGCAAAGGTTTTCGGCGCCGTCCTGCCGGTCGTCGGTGTCGGTGCCGTGATCGGCGGCAGGTTCGCCCACCAGTTCGTGGCCGAGCAGCTGGCCGCCGAGGACATCGTGATGCCGGACGCAGCCACCATCGATCGCGAGGTGCAGATCGGGCTGGTCGACGCCGACGACGCCGAGTTGCTGCGTCCGCACGCCGGCCTGACGCTGACCAATGGCCCGCAGGCGCGCATCTATGCCGACAATTACGTCCTGGCCCACATGCTGTTCGCGGCCCGCAAGGCCGGTGTCCCGGACGAGAAGGCCACCTATGCGGGAGTCGGTGACCTGGCCAACGAGAAGAACAGGGCACTCAAGGACGAACTGCGCGAGCAGAACCCGACCATGGGGCCCGGCGAGATCAACGGACTGGCCAAGATGGAGATCGGCGACCCGGAGACCGAGTACGACCTGGCCAGGGAGATCGCCGGGCTGTACGAACTGCGCTCAGATAACTTCTTCATGGGCAACGCCATCCGGGGCATGTTGCTCAATGCCTATGGCTGGTGGCTCGTCGGGCTGGTCGCCCGGGCCGCCGGCCTGGGCTTGATGGGACTGGGGGCGGCGCTGGCCGCCGTGGGGTTCCTGCCCAACCGGCGTCGCTGAAACTGCGTTTGACCAATCCAGCGCGATGCGTCCGGTACGAAATTGGGCCGCCGCGCTCGGCGTGCGAAGATGGACTGTGGCGCGCTGCGCCGTCCAGCCCGTTGTCATCCATGACTGGAAAGTGAATGCCTGCTCCTGCTCCCGGCCGTACTGAGTCGGCCATCATCCGCAACTTCAGCATCATCGCCCACATCGACCATGGCAAGTCGACTCTGGCCGACCGCATGCTGCAGCTGACCGGTGTGGTGGACGAACGCACCATGCGGGCGCAGTACCTCGACCGGATGGACATCGAGCGCGAGCGCGGTATCACCATCAAGTCGCAGGCCGTGCGTATGCCCTGGCGCACCGGCGGGCAGGACTACGTCCTGAACATGATCGACACCCCCGGGCACGTGGACTTCACCTACGAGGTCAGCCGCTCGCTGGCCGCCTGCGAGGGCGCGCTGCTGCTGGTGGACGCTGCCCAAGGCATCGAGGCCCAAACGCTGGCCAACCTCTACACGGCGCTGGAGGCCGACCTGGCGATCATTCCGGTGCTGAACAAGATTGACCTGCCGGGTGCCCAGCCGGAGAAGTTTGCGCGCGAGTTGGCGTCCATCATCGGTTGTGACCCGGACGAGGTGCTGCGGGTCAGTGCCAAGACGGGCGAAGGCGTGGGCGAGTTGCTCGACCAGATCGTCGCCCAGGTGCCGGCCCCGACCGGCGACCCGGCTGGGCCCACCCGGGCACAGATCTTCGACTCGGTGTACGACGCGTACCGTGGCGTGGTCACCTACATCCGGGTGATCGACGGCGCGATCAAGCACCGCGAACGCATCCTGATGATGTCGACCGGTGCCACCCACGAGGTGCTTGAGGTCGGGGTCATCTCCCCGGAACCGATGAAGTCCGACGGGCTGGCGGTTGGCGAGGTCGGCTACTTGATCACCGGGGTGAAGGACGTCCGCCAATCGCGCGTCGGCGATACCGTGACGCTCAACGGGCGACCGGCCAAGCAGATGCTGGCCGGCTACCGGCACCCACAGCCGATGGTCTTCGCCGGCATCTATCCGATCGACGGTGATGACTTCCCCGAACTGCGTGAGGCACTCGACAAGCTGCAACTCAACGACGCCGCCCTCACCTTCGAACCGGAGACCTCGGCAGCGCTCGGCTTCGGCTTCCGGATCGGCTTCCTCGGCCTGTTGCACATGGAGATCGTGCGCGAGCGGCTGGAGCGCGAGTTCAACCTTGACCTGATCAGCACCGCACCCAACGTGCACTACAAGGTCGTGATGGAGGACGGATCAGTGCACGAGGTGACCAACCCGTCCGAGTTCCCGGACGGCAAGATCGCCGAAGTGCACGAGCCGATGATCAAGGCAACGATCCTGTCGCCGGCCGAGTACATCGGCACCATCATCGAGTTGTGCCAGCAACGTCGCGGCGTCCAGCAGGGTCTGGACTACCTGTCGGAGGACCGGGTCGAGTTGCGCTACGAGTTGCCCTTGGCCGAGATCGTCTTCGACTTCTTCGATGCGCTGAAGTCCCGGACGAAGGGCTACGCGTCGCTCGACTACGACGAGTCGGGCAGCCAGATCGCCGACCTGGTGAAGGTGGACATCCTGCTGCACGGCGAGCCGGTGGACGCCTTCAGCGCGATCGTGCACAAGGACAAGGCGTACGCCTACGGCGTTGCCATGTCGGCCAAGCTCAAAGAACTGATCCCGCGCCAGCAGTTCGAGGTGCCGGTGCAGGCCGCCATCGGAGCGCGGGTGATCGCCCGCGAAACCATCCGGGCCATGCGCAAGGACGTGCTCGCCAAGTGCTACGGCGGCGACATCACCCGTAAGCGCAAACTGCTGGAGAAGCAGAAGGAGGGCAAGAAGCGGATGAAGATGGTCGGCCGCGTCGAAGTCCCCCAGGAGGCGTTCGTTGCCGCGCTGTCCACCGGTGAGAGTTCCAAGGACAAGAAGTAGCGCCTCATGCCCTCCGCGCTGCCTGACGGCGACCCTGCGCCGGCCACTGGCGAGTTGCCGGCCGCTGCGCTCGCCGAGGTCGCCAGCACGCCGCTGTCGTCCTACGTACACGTGCCGTTCTGCCGGGTGCGCTGCGGCTACTGCGACTTCAACACCTACACCGCCGACCAGTTGGGGCCGGACGCCGGACCGTCGGCCTGGCACGCCGCCGTTCTTGCCGAGATCGACCTGGCCCGTCGGGTGCTGGGCCCGGACGCGCCGTCGGTGTCGACGGTCTTCTTCGGCGGTGGCACCCCGACCCTGTTGAGTCCAGCTCAATTGACGTCGGTGCTGCGTCGAATCGCTGACGAGTTCGGGCTCACCCCGGACGCAGAAGTCACCACCGAAGCAAATCCGGAGACGGTCGGCCCGGCCGAACTGGACGCGCTGTTGGCCGGCGGCATCAACCGGCTCAGCCTGGGCATGCAGTCGGCGGTGCCGCACGTGCTGGCAACCCTCGACCGGGTGCACACTCCGGGCCGGGCACTGGCGGTGGTGGATCAGGCGCGGGCAGCCGGGTTCACGCAGATCAGCCTGGACCTGATCTACGGGACACCGGGGGAGTCCCCCAATGATTGGCAGACCAGTCTGGACACTGTCATCGGTGCCGACGTCGACCATGTCTCCGCCTACGCGCTGGTGATCGAACCCGGCACGGCAATGGCCCGCCGCCTGTCGCGCGGCGAACTCGCGGAGGTCGATGAGGACGCCCAGGCCGACTACTACCTGATGGCCGAGCAGGCGCTGCTGGGCGCCGGCTTCGCCAACTATGAGGTGAGCAACTGGGCACGCGCCGACGCGTCCCGGGCCAGGCACAACCTCGCCTACTGGCGCGGTCACAACTGGTGGGGCGCGGGCCCGGGGGCGCACTCGCACGTCGGCGGCGTCCGCTGGTGGAACCGTAAGCATCCCGGCCGCTACGCAGCCGAACTCGCCGCCGGACGCAGCCCCGCCCAGGCGCGTGAGGTGCTGGACGCAGACACCCGCCGCATCGAACGCGTGCTGCTGGAACTGCGACTGGCTGATGGTCTGCCGCTGTGGGTATTGACCGAGGCTGAGCAGAGCCGCCTGCCCGGCCTGGCCGCACGTGGGCTACTCGAGGTGGGTGGCGACCGCGTCCGGCTGACGCTGCAGGGGCGACTGCTCGCCGACGGCGTGATCCGCGATCTGCTGGATTGATCCCAGCGGGAACCCGGGCCCCGATCTGGTCGCCGCCCGCGTGGCCCGGACGTGACGTTTCCGCCGCCGGGTAGCCTCGCTGGGTGACCATGCATCCCGACCGCTACGGACGCGACGTCCTCGACCCGAAGGCCGCCCGCAACGCCCGGCCCAAGACCGTCGACGTGCCGATGGAACTCGGCATGGTGGTCGAGGATCCCGCCTCCGGCTACGTGGGCGAGATCGTGGGTTGGGAGAACGGTCTGGTCATCCTGGAAGACCGCAAGCGCAAGCGCCGCAGTTTCCCAGTCGGCCCGGGATTCTGGCTGGACGGCAAGCCCGTCGCGCTGCGCATCCCGCCGCGCACCGGATCCACTCGAAAGCTGACCGCGTCCGGATCACGGGTCGGCGAGTCGCGTCCGGCCCGGGTTGCCCTGCCCAGCCGCATCTACGTCGAGGGGCGCCACGACGCCGAACTGGTCGAGAAGATCTGGGGCGACGACCTGCGCTACGTCGGGGTCGTGGTGGAGTACTTGGGCGGCATCGATGACCTGGTCGGCATCGTCGCCGAGTTCCGGCCCGAGCCCGGCCGTCGCCTCGGCGTCCTGGTCGACCACCTGGTCAGCGGCACCAAGGAGCAGCGGGTTGCCAACGAGGTTGCCAAGGGCGGATACGGCGAGCTGGTGATGATCACCGGGCACCGATTCATCGATATCTGGCACGCGATCAAGCCTGAGGTGATCGGCCTCGACGCCTGGCCCGCCGTGCCACGCGACGTCGACTTCAAGAAGGGCACCCTGGCCGCGCTCGGTCGGCCGAATCGCGATCAAGCCGACACAGCCCGCTTCTGGCAAGGCCTTTTGGGTCAAGTCAAGACCTTCCGTGACCTGGATCCCGACTTCAACCGGGAGGTGGAGAAGCTGATCGACTTCGTCACCGCTGACCATCTGGCCGACCTCGACTAGATCCGCCGCAGCGCCGGTGTGTCGCGGTTTGGCCAGAAGTTGATCTTGGGCAATGATCGCTTTCGGCGTGCCCCGGCCGCAGATGGTTGAGAACTGAATCTCCGATAACGACAGGTATCCTCATGCGCATGGTCGACATCGATCCCGACGCACCGATCGTCCCCTTCGCCCCCGAGATGTGGGGCCTGGGAGGCTGGTGGCTGGGCGCGTCCTACGACCCCAAGGAGGACATCACGTCCTTCGCGGTGCACGCTCCGGACGCCACTCGCGTCCTGCTCGAGTTGTACGCAACCGACATCGGCTCGGACGCAACCCACAGCTTCGATGCGGTGCGCTCGTCGGACGGCACCTGGCGGGCCCAGCTGGTCGGGGTGCGTCCCGGCGACCTGTATGGCTACCGCTGTTGGGGCCGCAACTGGGACGTCGATCCCGAGTGGGTGCCCGGTTCGCTGGCCGGCTTCAAGTCCGACCGGGACGAGGACGGCAACTTCTTCAACCCGAACAAGGTGCTGCTGGATCCCTACGCGCGCGAGATCAGCCATGTGCCGCTCAGCCCCCGCATCGGGCAGGCGGGCGGTTCCTTCGAGATGTTCGCCACCGGTGGCGGCCTGTTCGATGGCAAGCCGCGTCGCCAGTACGACTCCGGACGCTATTCACCCAAGGGCGTGGTGATCTTCGACGAGACCGACACCGGAGTTGCCCCGGACCGGCCGGTGCAGGACGTCACGATCTACGAGGCGCACGTCAAGACGCTGACCATGCACCCGTCGGCGAGTCGGCTGGGCGACCTGCTGGCCGGCGAGCCCAGGTTCGCCGAGGTCAAGAACGTGCCGGACGAGTTGCGGGGCACCTACGCCGGTGCTGCGTACCTGGCGCCATACCTGAAGGGCCTCGGCCTGACCTCGATCGAGTTGTTGCCGATTCACGAGACCGATTCCGATCAGGTCGGTGCGACCAACGGCACGACGAACAACTGGGGCTACCAAACCATTGGGTTCTTCGCCCCCAACCGTGATTACGCGTACGACAAGTCGCCGGGCGGGCCGACCCGTGAGTTCAAGCAGATGGTCAAGAGCTTCCACGACCACGGGATCGAGGTCTACCTCGATGTGGTGTACAACCACACCGCAGAGGGGGGCAACTGGGGAGGCGACCTGGACACCGTCTCGTTCACCAGCTTCGGGGGATTCGCCACCACGCTGTACTATGACATGACCTCGGATGGATTGATTGTCGATGGCGCAACCGGCTCGGCGAACCAGACCAACTTCTCCAACCGCTCCACCTGCGACATGGTCATTCACTCGTTGACCTATTGGCACGACGAGATGGGGGTGGACGGGTTCCGCTTCGACCTGGCAACCGTGCTGGGACGCTTCCCCGCGGCCTCGGACAAGGATGACTGGGGCGGTCGACGGCGCTTCTTCAACGCCCACCCGCTGCTGCGCGAGGTGGCCGATCTGGCTGACAACCGCGGCATTGAGGTGATCGCCGAGGCCTGGGACCTGTGGGGCTACGAGGTTGGCAACTTCCCGTCCGGCTGGGGGGAGTGGAACGGCCGGTTCCGCGACGCGATGCGTCACTACCTCAAGGGCGACGGCAATACCCGTGCCTTCATCGAGTTGCTGAATGGCGACTGGTTGCACTTCAACGACAACGGCGGGCCGCAGAAATCGATCAACTTCCTGACCGCCCACGACGGGTTCACCATGATGGACCTGGTCAGTTTCAATGAGAAGCAGAACGCCCAGCCGTATCCGTTCGGCCCCTCGGACGGCGGCACCGACTGGAACATCTCGTGGGATTCCGGTGGCGATCACGCGCTGCGTCGCACCAGATGGCGCAACAACTGGCTGATCACCATGATGGCCCGTGGCGTGCCCATGGTGGTCAGCGGTGATGAGTACGGCCGCACCCAGAACGGCAACAACAACCCGTGGGACCTGAACACGATCGGCATTTGGAACAACTGGGCACAGTTGGCGTCCAATGCGCCGACCCAGCTGCCGGTCGACCCGACCCAACCTGACAAGTACAAGTACTACGACGTGGTCGGCGTGTGTGATTCGGAGCCGACCGTCAACCCGATGTTCCGCTTCGCCCAGTACGTCGCCCGGCTTCGTGCGCTCGACCCCACGCTGCGCCAGAAGTCTTGGGGCGACGGCCGGCTCGACTCCGACAATGTCAGCTACCTCTACTACCGCAACGACCTGAACGGCCCGCCCGGTCCATCGGATCGACAGTTGACCGTGCTGATCAACGGCACCGGTATCGGCGGCACCGACTACCTGCTGATGGTCAACATGTACACCAGACCGGCGGTCTTCAAGATCCCGGACATGACCGAACTGCAGCATCCGCGGCTGGCCTGGCACCGGATCATCGACACCGCCCCGTGGGCAGAGCCCGAGAACAACTCCTGGGCGCCGGCGTCCGGCAAGATCGTCGAGGGCGAGTGCACCGTTGAGCCGTGGTCAATCGCGGTGCTGGTGGCGGCCTCGCCGCACTCCCCGCTGTTCTCTGACCAGCGGTTCAACCAGGAGTAGTGGCCCACCGAAAGCTGACACAATGGCGTCCATGCGAACCGACGAAGTCCTGGAGCTGATCCGCGAAGTGGCGGCCGAGGTCATCACCCCCCGGTTCAAGGCGCTTGCCGGGGACCAGGTCGACCAGAAGTCGCCCGGCGACTATGTGACGGTCGCCGACCAGGAGGCAGAGCAGCTGCTCACCGCTGCGTTGCACGAGCGGGTGCCGGGTTGCCTGGTGGTGGGTGAGGAGGCCAGCTTCGCCGACCCGCGGGTGATGTCCGGACTGGCCAGCGCAGACATCGCCTACACCGTCGATCCGGTGGACGGCACGTCCAACTTCGTCCGTGGGTCGACCACCTACGCAGTGATGATCGCCGAGGTGCGCTCCGGCGAGGTCACCCGCTCCTGGATCTACCACCCGGAGTTCGACCGGGCCTACATCGCCGAACGGGGTGCCGGGGTCTTCCTGGATGGCCTGCCGGTGACGCGTCCGGCGCTCAACCAGCCGCTGCGCGGCGCCGGTGCCCGCAAGTCGCGCGCCGAGTTCGACTTCGACCCCGCGCTGGTGACGATGGGCGACTCCAACTACTGCGCCGGATTCGACTACCCACAACTGATGGCCGGCCGGACCGACTTCTTCTGCTACCGCAAGGCCAAGCCGTGGGATCACCTGCCGGGTCTGTTGATGGTCACCGAGTTGGGCGGGGCCACGCTGCAGGTGGACGGGTCGA
>JAXGOU010000024.1:0-33273 GCA_040767325.1 Brooklawnia sp.
CTCCGGCTTCGGGGAGTTCGCCAAGTCCTACCCGGATCGCTACTACGAGTTCGGGATCATGGAGCAGGGCGTGACCGGCATCGCGTCCGGCCTGGCCACCACGGGGCTGATCCCGGTCTTCGCGGCCATCGCCCCCTTCGTGACCAGCCGCAGCTATGAGATGGTGCGCAACGATCTGGGCTACATGGGCCAGAACGCCAAGCTCGTCGGACGCAACGGCGGCTTCACCTACTCGGATCTGGGCGCGACCCACCACTCGCTCGAGGATTACGCGATCATGCGGATGATCCCGAACCTGGTGGTCTTCGCCCCCAGCGACCCGGGCGAGATCCGCAGTTGCGTGGCCGCCATGATCGACCACGTCGGCCCAACCTATATGCGCATCGGCGCCCAGCCCCTGCCCGACCTCTTCGACGAGGTGCCGGTCACCATCGGTAAGGGACGTCACCTGCGCGAGGGCTCCGACATCACGCTCATCACCACCGGCTACATCAGCACCGAAACCGTGCAGGCGGTGGATGCGCTGACCAGCGAGGGCATCAGCGTGGACCTGATCGGCATGCCAACCATCTCCCACCTGGACGCGGAGTTGATCTGCGCGTCGGCCGCCCGCACCGGAGCGGTTGCCACCGTTGAGGAGCACTACGTCGTCGGTGGCCTGGGTGGCGCCGTCGCCGAACTGCTGAGCGCCGAACAGCCGACCAGGCTGAAGCGCATCGGCGTGCCGCACAACTACCAGCCCTCCGGCCCGTACGCGCCGTTGCTGGCCTACGCCGGGATCGATGCCGCGGGCATCGCCCGGCAGGTCCGGGAGTTCCTGGGCCGCTGATCATCCAGACCGAGGTGCTGCTGCAGGTAACCCCTGTGGCAGCACCTCGCTGTTTCACCCCCATGCCGCAGGCACCGTCGCCTGCGTGACCTGCATCCCCTGACTCCGCGCCCGTAGCCGGCTGTCCCCTGCCCGGCTTCCGGGCTCGGCGGTCGCCGAGGCGGTGACCGCCCAGCACGGCGGCGCCCCGGGACGCCGCGGCATGGCCACGGTGACCGAGGTCGCCGCGCTCACGGTGGTCTACGCGGTGTTCATCCGTGTGCTGTTCTACAAGGACCTGAGCTTCAAGTCGTTCCTGCGCTCCTGCGCGGAATCGGCCTCAGCCAGCGCCGTGGTGCTGATCCTGATCCAGTTCTCGTCCGCACTGTCGTGGCTGCTGACCATCCAGGAGGCCCCGCAGCGGCTCGCCCAGGGCATGCTGAACTCGTTCGACAGCCGTGAGCTGATCATCCTCGCGCTGATCCTGCTGCTCATCGTGACCGGCATGTTCATCGACATCGCCCCTGCCATCCTGCTGCTCACTCCGGTGCTCATGCCGCTGGCCAAGGCGATCGACATGAACCTGATCCACCTCGGCCTGATCATGGTCGTCGTGCTGGCCGTCGGCCTGTACACCCCGCCAGTGGGAACAACGTTGTACATTTCGGCCGGCATCGGTCGAGTACCAACCATGGAAGTTGTCCGGGAACTGTTCCCGTTCTACGGCCTGATGGTCATCATGATCATCCTGACCGCCTACTTCCCGCACCTGCTGTTCATTCCAACCGGGTAGCCAACCCGACACTGGTCGAGATGCAGCCGCAGCGGTCCGGTCTGCCCCACTCCCCCTGCGCTTGGGCCCAGCCCGCCGGGGCATGGATCGTGTATGATTTTCCTGTCCCACGGACTTGCCCGCGGCGTGCCCATGCAGCCGACAAACCCGACGCCGGAGGGCGTCTCGACCCCGAGGAGTCGAAGATGACTCGCCTGTTCAATGACCCGTCCAATTTCGCCCTTGATGCCATCGCCGGCATGGTGTCGGCCTACCCGCGCTATCTGAAGGCCGTGCATGGCGGCGCGGTACGCGCCACTGCCAGCCCCGAGGGCCAGGTCGCCGTGATCGTCGGTGGCGGGTCGGGGCACTACCCCGCGTTCGCCGGCTGGGTCGGGCCCGGCATGGCCCATGGCGCGGTCTGTGGCAACGTCTTCGCCTCACCGTCCGCATCCCAGGCGTACTCGGTCAGCAAGGCTGCCGACAACGGCGGCGGCATCATCATCAGCTACGGCAACTACGCCGGTGACGTGCTGCACTTCGGCCAGGCAGCAGAGCAACTGCGCGCCGAGGGCTACGACGTGCGCACCGTCGAGGTCTCGGACGACGTGGCGTCCGGCCCGAAGGACAACACCCGCAAGCGCCGCGGCGTGGCCGGCGACGTGATCGTCTTCAAGATCATGGGCGCTGCCGCAGAACGCGGCCACACCATCGACGAGGTCGAGGAACTGGGCTGGCGGGCCAACGACCGCACCCGTTCGCTGGGCGTCGCGTTCGACGGTTGCACGCTGCCGGGCGCCGGTGAGCCGCTCTTCCACGTTCCCGAGGGCCAGATGTCGGTCGGTCTGGGCGTACACGGTGAGCCCGGCGTCTACGAGGTGCCGATGGGCACCGCGTCCGAGATCGCCGACCTGCTGGTCGACGGCGTGCTGGCCGAGGCCCCCGAGATCGGCACCGACGGCTACACCGGACGCGCGATCGTGCTGCTCAACGGGCTGGGCACCGTGAAGCCGGAGGAACTGTTCGTCACCTGGAACCGGGTCGCCGAGCGCCTGGAGCAGGCCGGTATCACCCCGGTGCTGCCCGAGGTGGGCGAGTTGATGACCAGCCTCGACATGGCGGGCGTCTCGCTCACGTTGACCTTCCTGGACGAGGAACTGGAAGCCCTGTGGTCCGACCCCGTCGACACCATCGCCCTGCGCCGCGGTGCGGTCAGCGAGCGGGCCGAGCGTGAGGTCGTCGACCCGGGCGAGCAGGCCCAGACCCCGATCACCCCGGGTAGCGAAACCTCGCAGGCGCTGGCCGCCAAGGTGCTCGCCACCCTGGAGTTGATGCACCAGGTGACCGTCGACAAGGAACCCGAACTGGGCCGGCTGGACGCTATCGCCGGCGACGGGGACCACGGGCAGGGCATGCGCTTCGGCGCGACCGGTGCTGTGCAGGCGGCCCGCGAGGCAGTCGAGGCCGGTGCCGGCGCGGGGACCACGCTGGCTCGGGCCGGCGCCCAGTGGGCCGAGAGCGCCGGTGGCACCTCGGGCGCGCTGTGGGGCTCCATGCTCAACGCCTTCGGTGCAGTGCTCGGTGACGAGGAAGCCGCCACGTCCGACAAGATCGCCCAGGGCGTCGCCGATGCGGTGGCTGCCGTGCAGAAGTTGGGCGGCGCAAAGCCCGGCGACAAGACCATGGTCGACGCCATCGTCCTGTTCACCGAAACCCTGAGCGCCGCGCACGCGACGGCACCCCGCTGGCGCAGGCCTGGCAGCAGGCCACCACGACGGCCCGTCAGGCTGCGGACGAGACCGCCAACTTGTGTCGAAGCTGGGTCGCTCCCGGGTGCTCGGCGAGAAGTCGCTGGGCGTCCCGGACCCGGGCGCGATTTCGTTCTGCATGCTGATGCAGGCCATCGGCGACGCGGGTACCTTCGAGCAGGCCTGAGTCGTTCCCATCCCCACGAGAGGACTTTCCATGCAGAAGACCTCGTTGAACATGATCCTGGACGACGTCCCGCTGCCGCGGTTCGCCAAGGTGCATCAGGACCTACCGGCTCCGACGCTGGACGACATTCCCGGCCACATCATCGGCCAATTGGACAAGCCCGAGTTCGCCGGCAAGGTTCAAGCGGGACAGCGCATCGGCATCACCGTGGGCAGCCGCGGCATTGCGAACATGCCCCTGATCGTGCGGACCATCGGTGACTGGGTGAAGTCCAAGGGCGCCACCCCGGTGGTCATCCCCGCGATGGGCAGCCACGGTGGGGCCACTGCCGAGGGCCAGTACGAGATGTTGATGGGGATGGGCTTCACCCCGGACGTGACTGGCTGCGAGATCGTCTCCAGCCTGGACGTCACCGAACTCGGCGAGGTCGATGGCCTCAAGGTGCTGTACTCCACCGACGCTCTGAACTGTGACGGATTGATCCTGACCAACCGCGTGAAGGCGCACACCGACATCGTCGGACGTATCGAGTCCGGCCTGATGAAGATGGCAGCGATCGGTGTCGGCAAGCATCGCGGCGCACTGCAGGCACACAGCCGTGGCCTGCACATGGCCGGCAAGATGGTGGAGTCGATCGCACCGGTGATGTTCGAGAAGGGCAACATCATCTTCGGTGTCGCCGTCCTGGAGAACTCGCTCGACCAGACCCGCGACGTCGTCGTGGTCCCGACCGACAAGATCGAGGAGGTCGAACCCGGGCTGCTCGAGGAGAGCCGCAACCACCTGCCCAAGCTACTCATCCACGACATCGACGTGTTGATCGTCGACTGGATGGGAAAGAACATCTCGGGCGACGGCATGGACCCGAATGTGCTGGGCCGCTCGCTGGTGGGGGTGAAGAACCCGGAGATGAACGTCAATCAGATCACGGTGTTGGACATCACACCGGAGTCGCACGGTAACGCCACCGGTATCGGCCTGGCCGACGTGACGACCCAGCGCCTGTTCGACAAGATGGACTTCACCGCGATGTTCACCAACGGCGTCACCTCCAACGGGCCGGCCGGCTCGCGGATCGCCCCGTTCATGCCGAACCAGAAGATGGCGATCCAGTGCGCTTCCCGGCTGACGCTGGAACAGGATCTGGGCAACCTGCGCATCGTCCGGATCACCAACACCCTGGACGTGGCGGAGATCTGGGTGTCTGAGGCGCTGCTGGACGAGGTCGCCGCCAACCCGGCACTGACCCAGCTCACCGAGCCGGAGTACTTCGTCTTCGACGAGAACGACGACATCTTCCCGGACGGCGCCCCGGCGCACCATGGTGGACCCGACCTGGGCGCGGACGCCCTGGTGACCGGCGGATCCGCCTAGGAGTTGTTCGGCCAAACGCAAATCGGCCCCTCCCGAACCGGGAGGGGCCGATTGCTTGTTCAGCGGGTTCAGACCATCTTGGTCCGTAGCACCGAGCGGATGTACTCGCGGGACTGGGCGAGGTTCCACAGCGAGTCAGTGCCGTAGTGCTCGACCATGAACGGGCCGTCGAAGCCCAACTCCAGGCCACGGGCGATGATCGGCCGGTAGTTGATGTAGCCGCCGCCCAGCGGTGAGGGATGGGTGGCATAGGCCCCGGTGGCCGGGTCGTGATCGCGCGTGTAGTTCTTGATGTGCCAGTAGTTGGTGTACGGCAGCATCTTCTCGAACTGCTCGACGGCGGGCTCGAAGGGGCGATGCAGCCGCACCAGGTTGCCGACGTCGGGGTTCAGCCCACAGGCGGCGTGATCCACGTCCTTGACGAACTGCACGCAGCCATCGGCGCTGCCGAGGTAGGTGTCCTCGTACATCTCGAGGCTGATCTGGAGGCCCACCGACTCGGCATGCTCGGCGAGTTCACGGATCCGCTCGACGGCCAGGCGGTAGATCTCGGGATCGTCCGAATCCTTGAAGCCGTCCTCCAGCCAGAACCAGACGGCGGCGTTCTGGGCAGGAGTGGTGGCCTGGAAGAAGCCGAACGACACGATCTGCGAGCCCAACTCCGCGGCAGCATCAATGACCCGGTGTCCGTAGGCCAAGTACTCTGCGCCGCGCTCGGCATCCACCACGGACTTGCGTGAGGTGGAGATGGCGGGAACAGTCAGACCGTTGGCGTCCATGACCTGCTTGAAGGCGGCCAGCCGGTCGGGCGAAAGGTCGCCGACCCGCACCCAAACATCCAGCGGATCCATCTCGGTGAAGCCCATCATCGAGACTTCACGCATCTGCCAGTTCCACTCCTCCGGGTCGGCGTCCTGGATCGGACCGCCCTTGGAATCGAGGCCACCGAACAGCAGCATGGGGCAGGCAATCGGCCAATTGTCAGGGGTGTACTTCGCCATGGTTGTTTCTCCTTGTTCGATCAGTTCACTTGACACCCGGGGCCTGCCCGAGTTCGGTCAGCAGATGGGACAGCCGCGCGTAGGCGGTATTGCGGTAGGCGATCAGGTCGGTGGTGTCGCCGGCCGGGATGACGAAGCCGCCACCCTGCTTGGTGCCGAGGTGCCCGCCATCGACCAGCTTCTTCAGTCCCTCGGGAGTGGCGAACCGCTCGCCGTAATTCTCCTCGAAGGTGCGGAAGCAGTCCTTGTAGATGTCCAGACCGGCCATGTCGGCGATGGCGAACGGGCCGAAGAATGGCAGCCGGAAGCCGAAGGTGGTGCGCACGATGATGTCGACGTCCTCGGCGGTGGCCACGCCGTCATCGACGAGCGAGATTGCCTCCTTGAGCAGCGCGTACTGCAGCCGGTTGAGCACGAAGCCGGGCGAATCGTTGACCCGAGCGGTCAGCTTGCCGGTCTCCTGCACCAGCGCCTCGATGTCGGGGACCAGGGACATGTCGGTTCCGGCATGGGCGATGACCTCCACGCCCGGAATGAACGGCGACGGGTTCGAGAAGTGCACGCCGAGGAAGCGATCAGCCTTCTCCAAGGACTCGGCCAGCCCACCAATCGGCAGGGTTGAGGTGTTGGTGGCGATGATCGCGTCCGGACGAGCCGCAGCCTCGATCCGCTTCAGCACCGCTGCCTTGATCTCGGGCTTCTCCGGCACAGCCTCCTGGATGTAGTCGACATCGGCAACGGCTTCCTCGATGCTCTCGGCAGCGCTGATGTTCGCCTCCACCAGGGCAGCATTGCCCGGCAGGAAGAGACCGCGCTCCTCCCAGTCCTTGGCCTCCGCAATAACGCGGGCCAGGTTCCGACGAGTCAGTTCCGCGTCGGCATCCGCCAGCACGACCGGATGGCCGGCGATGGCGAAGACCTGGGCAATGCCACCACCCATGTATCCCGCACCAACCACGGCGATCGTTTCGATACCCATGTTCGTCCTTTCGTTGATCAACCCTGTCATCGCCGCAATGGATTCAATGGGCTGCTTCGCCCACCGCCCGCAAACTCGTGGAGCCTCGGAACTGCGGCTCGTCCACACCGACAATGCTATAGGAAACTTGACAGGGTGGTCCATTTGGGGTGAAACCCGGCCGATTCCCTCATGGCACAGAAGGAAGGGGGCTTCAACACTCATTCCACTAGCACTGTTGCCCGTACCTTGACCTCCCGCGAGCCGGTCTCTAGCATATAGGAAGGCTGGTTGTCGGGCACCGTTCCGGGGTGTCCCCAGTCATCAAGGAGGCACCGTTGCCCGTACTCCGGAAGGGCGAGCTTCAGCTCCAGGAAACGGCAACCACCCCTCCACCTTCGGCCCCGGCTCCCCGGGCAGAAGGTCAGCAGTTCGATTCGTCCGCACCGATGTCGGTCGGTGGATCGCGGATTCTGGCGCACGGCAAGGTTGCTGTGCCCCTCAAGAAAGAAGGAGCAATCCTATGAGCGACGGAGTTGCAGCGGCGACTTCAACAATGGAACCGATGCGGTATCCGCATCAAGATCCCAAGCTCGAGTCCAACAAGTTGTGGGACCTGCTGGCCATTGTTGGCCCAGGTTTCATCATGGCCTCGGTCACCATCGGTAACGGCGAGGTCTTCCAGGCCACCCGTGGCGGTGCCATCTTCGGCTACGGCCTGCTGTGGACCTTCATGCTGGGCGCCATCATGAAGGCTGCTGTGGTGTACGCCGGCGGCCGTTACATCGCAATCACCGGCGAGCACCCGTTCGCCCGCTTCGGCTGGATCCTGCCCGGCGGACGCAAGGGTGGCGTCGCCCAGCACTGGTTCGCGACCTTCCTCGGCATTCTGTCGGTGGTCTGCTTCCCGGCCTGGTCGGTTGCCTACATCCTGGCCCTGTCCCAGCTGATTCCGTGGGCCTTCGGCTACGAGCCCCAGCTGTGGCTGGGCATCCTGCTCAGCCTCATCGCCTGGGTGACGATCTTCGTCCCCGACTTCAGCTTCGCCGAGCGCCTGCAGGGCATCATCGTCGGCCTGCTGGTCTTCTTCGCGCTGGTCGCGCTGTTCACCTCGGGCATCGACTGGGGCGCCCTGATCCGTGGTCTGGTCCCCTCGTTCAACCTCAGCTACCCCGACTGGGTTGCCAGCAATCCTGATTACGAGAGCATCTACACCACTCCGCTGATCGTGGAACTGATCGCCTACCTGGGTGCCCTGGGTGGCGGCGTCTACGACTACATCGGCTACATCGGCACCTTCCGTGAGAAGGGCTGGGGCATGCTCGGCCGCGCCGATACCGTCGAACTGCAGGCCCAACTGCAGACCCTCGACACCCACCACAAGATCCCGATCGCCATGGACGAGGAGAACCTGAAGCTCGGTGGCTACGGCGTCAAGGCCGTCAAGATTGACACCGTCACCTCCTTCCTCGCCGTCGCCCTGTTCGCCATGACCTTCATGGCCCTCGGCGCCCGCGTACTGGGCACCGACGGTCTGCGTGAGGTCCCGACCAGCAACGACATCATCTCGGCCCAGGCCAACTTCTTCACCCAGATTCATCCGGCCCTGATGTGGCTGTACGTGATCGCGCTGTTCTCGGTCTTCTGGGGCTCGCAGCAGGCGCTGCTCACCGCGGTGTACCCGTACACCTTCCGTGAGGCGTTCGCTCCGGCCTTCCCCAAGCTGAACCGTCCTGAGGTCTTCCTCAAGCTGAAGCTGTGGCTGTCGGTCTACATCCTCGGTGGCGCCATCATCCTGGCCCTCACCGGCGTCAGCTACACCAAGGTGATCGCGTTCGCCGGCATCCTCGGTGGTGTCTTCGGACTCGGTATCTGGGGCTTCATGCAGGTCTTCATGGACAAGAAGATGCTGCCGAAGGAACTGCAGATGAAGACCATCATGGTCGTGCTGGTGCTGATCAGCTCTGCCGTGCTGCTCATCATGGGCTTCATCGCCCTGCTGGGCTTCTTCGGAATTAACCTGCTCGCCTAATGATTGGCTGAGGTAAGGGGGCGGTCATTCCTGGCCGCCCCCTTACCCATCGCCACCCCCATTAACTCAAGATCGGGAGACCAACACATGAACGAGAAATTGCGCGGCGTCATCATCCCCTGCACCACCCCCTTCGCCGCCAGCGATGAATCGGTCGACGTGGCCGCCATGGAGCACAACTTCGGCATGTGGAACGCCACCGGCGTCGCGGGCTACATGGTGTTGGGCACCAACGGTGAGTTCAAGAACATCGACGACGATGAATCCCGCACCGTGGTCGATGTCGCCGCCCGATCCAAGAACGACAAGACCCTGATCGTCGGCGCCGGCCGCGAGTCCACCCACAACACCATCGCGTTCATCAGGTCACTGGAGCCCTGGTATGACCGCATCGACTACCTGTCGGTCCTCACCCCGAACTACTTCGCCAAGCTGATGGATGGCCCCGCACTGCGCGACTACTTCATCGCCGTTGCGGACGCCAGCCCGCTACCGATCCTGATGTACGTGATCCCCGGCCAGGCCAACGGCGTGACGGTGCCGCCGGCCATCCTCGCGGAACTGTCGCAACACCCCAACATCGATGGCGTCAAGGACACCTCACCGTCCATGATGGTCGACTACATGCTGGCCGCCGGTGATCGCCAGGACTTCGAAGTGCTGGCCGGCTCCCTGAACAACATCATGACTGCGCTGGCGTTCGGTGGCGCCGGCGGCGTGGTTTCGGCCGCGAACTACCTTCCTGCCGAATGCGCCAAGCTCACTGACATGTACTTCGCCGGCGCTCCGGAAGCCCAGACCCGCAAGTACTACCGCCTGCTGCAATCGGTCGCCCAGGCCGGTGGCGGCAAGCGCGGCGTGGCCAGCGTCAAGGCCGCGATGAACGTCCGTGGCTACCGTGCCGGAGAACCGCGCCGTCCCCTGCAGCCGGTCAGTGACCAGATGCGCAACGATATCGCCGCGGCCCTCGAGGAGGGCCTGGCTGAACTCCAATCCTTCGAAGCCTGAGAGGCTGTGACTGCCATGTACTACCTGTCCATCGACTTCGGCACCTCCACGGTGAAGATGGAGGTCCTGGACGACGATCTGAACGTCCTCGCGTCCGAGAAGCAGGAGTACCCATACATCCTGCTGCCCGGCGAAAAGGTCGAGATCGATCCCGAGGTGCTCTTCGAGGCCACGGCGCAGGCCTGCAACCGGCTGCCCGCCGAACTCCGCGAGCAGGTTGGGGTGCTCTGCTACGACACCTTCTCCCCCTCGCCCGTCTTCATCGCCGAGGACGGCACGCTCGCCTACCCGAACATCATCACCCACATGGACCGCCGCTCCCGGGCGATCACCGACTACATCGACCAGGTCGTCGGCAAGGAGAAGTACCTGTCGATCGCCGGCATCTACCCATTCGCGGGCGGCGCGGGCATCATGACCGTGCTGTGGATGCAGCAGAACCAGCCGGAGGTGCTGGACAAGACCTACCGGATCGGTCACCTGCCGACCTACGTGCACCACCGCCTGACCGGCAAGTGGATGGTGGACCTGGTCAACGCGTCCATGCTCGGGCTCTACGAGACCACCACCCAGAGCGGCTGGTCCTACGAACTACTGGACGCCTTCGGCCTCAAGCACGAGTGGTTCGGTGACATCCGCAACCCGGGCGAGTTGCTCGGCACGCTGTTGCCCGAGGTCGCCGAGAAGCTTGGTATCCCGGCCGGCGTCCCGGTCGCCGTGGGTACCAACGACATGGCGTCGGCCCAGATGGGGGCCCACAACGACCAGGCCGGACGCATCATGAACACCGCCGGTAGTTCCGACATGGTCTCGATCCTGATCGACAAGCCGGTCACCAACCCCGGTTACTACCTGCGCAATTCGGCCCTGCCCGGCATCTGGCAGATCTACGCAACGACCGCCGGCGGCTTCGGCGTCGACTGGTTCTACGAGCAGTTCTGCAAGGAAATGGACCGCTCCACGTTCAACAACGAGTACCTGCCGGCCTGCGTCGACCTGCTGCCGGACGATGTCGGTGAAGTGGTCTGGGACCCGTACCTGACCGGCGACCGGCAGTCGCTGGAGAAGCGCACCGGCGCCTGGCATGGGCTCACCCTGGCCGCCACCCGCGACCAGATGCTTGCCGCCATGCTGAAGTCGATGAACTCCTGCCTCTACGACGTCGTGCAGTTGGCCGAGCAGGTGGTCCCGATGGACAAGGTGATCAAACTCACCGGCGGCATGTCCACCCCGGCTTTCATCAAGCTCAAGGAACAGGAGTTCCCCGGCTACCGCTTCGAGGTCGTGGATAACTGCTCGGTGCTGGGTAATGTCGAACTCGTCAAATACCACAATGGAGACGTCAGCCTATGATCAACCGCTGGGCCTTTTATGGCCTCACCGTGCTGTCCTGCGCCCTGCTCGCGGGCATCTTCATCAGCCGTGGCGACACCTGGCTCGCAGTTGGCATCATGGTCGTTGCGATGATCTACGTGGTCCGCGGGATCATCTCAACGCGCAATGAGAAGGAAGCACACCGTCGGAGCACAGTCGAGGCAATGGCCGACGTCCACACCACCACGCAGAAGCGCGAGGTGCTGAAGAACCTGCTGGAGACCCGCAACCACCTGCGGGGCGGTCGGCAGCGTTTCACGCTGATGGGTCTGCTGGTGGCGATCGCCGCCGCCATGACCTACCCGACCAGCGGTCCGATCGCTTGGGCGATCTCGGCCCTGCTGCTGCCGTTGGGTTACCTGATCGTGCGCAATTCCCGGGCCATCGGTGTGATCGAACGCGGCCTGACGGAGCGCGGCTATAGTTACTAGAAACCACAAGGAGACAGCCAATGTTGATTGATCCCCATACTCCCCAGTTGAACCTGCGCGTTCGCAGCCTTGGGTTGGAGCCGGCTCGTGGGGCCAGTGATCACCTGAGCCGCATCCTGGACAAGCCGATCGATGAGTTCCAGTACTCGTTGCTGGCCGATCGTGCCGAGTACCTCGGTGTGACCGATGAGTTCGTCCGGATTTGTGACTACTTCAAGCCTGCTGAGGGTCATACGCCGGCCGGTTTCCGGTTCGAGTACGACCTGGAGGACGACGGCCTGCTGAACGTCAACCTGGTGCGTGACATCAGCTACGACTCCGACGGACGCAAGCGCCCCACCAACGTGATCTACTCCGCCGACTCGGCGAACCCGTACGAGGTGGCGCCGATCGCACCGTTGTTGGGCAACCTGACCTGCAACCCGGGCATCATCTACGACCTGTTCATCAACAACCCGAAGGCGAACGTCGACGGCAAGTTCAAGACCCGTGACGAGGTGATGGCCGAGTTGGGCCGGATCCTGGGACCGGGCTGTGACATCAGCGTCGAGTTGAACAACCCGTTCGAACCCGACTTCGACAAGATCCTGGAAGAGGCAGCGTTCTTCAAGGAACTGTTGGGCCAGGACCGGGTCGTGATCAAGGTCCCGCACACCGGGCCGGTGAACGCCGACAACGTCCACCAGCTGTTGGAGGGTGACGGCCGGCTGGACACCCGCTACTGGAACGCCTCCACCGAGGACGCCCTTCGCGGCCACAACCTGACGTTGAAGCTGACCGAGGCCGGCTACCGGATCAACTACACCCTGATGTTCGAGCCGTACCAGACCCAGATGGCCTTGCAGGCCCGCCCGTACTTCATCAACTCGTTCGTGCGGCATCGTCTGATGCAGACCCAGAAGTTCGACGAACTG
The DNA here is from genome assembly GCA_040767325.1 of Brooklawnia sp. GTDB lineage: Bacteria > Actinomycetota > Actinomycetes > Propionibacteriales > Propionibacteriaceae > Brooklawnia. The sequence goes on from JAXGOU010000024.1 coordinate 12,608, forward strand.
CTCGGACGCATCGACGCCGGCGACGAGGGTGCAGCGGTCGAGTTGCGCGACTACATGCTGTCGACCGACTACCTGTCCAGCGCCGACGCCGACTTCGAACCCGGCAAGGCCGTCGACAAGGCCCGCAACATCGTCAAGTACCGCCAATTCCACGACCCCGAAGGCGCAGACGGCCTCGACAGTGTCCGGCACAACCTGCGCGCCCTGCGCAACGCCAACCTGCCCGACACCCGCCTGATCATCTGCTCCATGGAAGGCGACTGGAACTACCCCGACATCGACCGGCTACTCGCCTCCGACGAGTTCTCCGACATGGCCGACCGCGTCGTGGTCACCGCCGAACCCAGCTACCTCGCCAGGTTCACCTCCACCAACCAGGTCATCAGCTACCAACGCCGCTTCATGAAAGCCGCGCAGGGCCAGAGCTGATCGCCCTGTAACGCACACCACGAGGGGCTGGCGTCCACACCCGGACGCCAGCCCCTCGTGCCGTTTGTCAGCGGGCCTTATAGGTGGCGGCCAGCGCGTCGGCGAACGCCGCCACGGTCTGGTCGATCTGGGCCTCGGTGTGCGCTGCGGACAGGTACCAGCGCCCACCGGGCAGGGTGACCTGGTGGCGGCGCAGCAATTCCACCAGCATCGTGTTGTAGGTCTCCCAGTCGGCAGCCAGGAAGTCGCTGAAGGTGGCGACCTTCTCGACGCCCAGGCTGACCTGGGCCACCGGACCTACCGAGTGGGCGGTGCCGGTGATCCCGGCGTCTGCAAGCGCCTGGTTGAAACCGGCCGCCATCCGGGCCGCCAGCGCGCTCATCCGATCCAGCGGGTCGTCGGCGATCATGGCGTTGACCGTCGCGTTCGTTGCTGCCAGCGACACCGGGTTGCCGTTGTAGGTACCGGCGTGGGTGACCCCGCTGACCACCTGGTCGATCAGGTCGCCGCGTCCGATGATCGCCGCGACCGGGAAGCCGTTGGCCAGCGCCTTGGCGTAGATGCTGAGGTCGGGTTGCACCCCGCTGGGACGCTGGGCGCCATGCATGCTCAACCGCAGACCGGTCACCACCTCATCGAAGATCAGCACCGTGCCAGTGCGGTCACACAGCTCACGCAGCCCGGCCAGATAGCCCTCCGGCGGATTGAGCACGCCGCTGTTCATCAACACCGGTTCCACGATCAGGGCGGCGATCGGGTGGTTGGTCAGCACCTCCTCGGCGGCAGCGAGGTTGCCGTACTCCGCGATCATCGTGCTGGCCATGGTCGCGGTCGACTGGCCGCGGCTGCCCGGCAGAACGGCCGAGCGGTCGGCGCCCTCACCGCGGAAGTTGACCAGCACCGCGTCCTGCCACCCGTGGTAGTCACCGGCGGTCTTGACAATCAGCTCACGTCCGGTGGCGGCCCGCGCCAACCGCATGGCAGACATCACCGCCTCGGTGCCGGTATTGCTCCACAAGACGCGCTCCACGCCGTCGAACAGGTCGACGAGCAGTTCAGCGGTCTCATACTCCCAGTGATGGCTGGCCCCGAAGGTGACCCCCAGGCCGATCTGGCGGGCCACCACCTCGGTCACCCGAGGGTCGCAGTGCCCGAGGATGATCGGCCCCCAAGCACAGACGTAGTCGGTGTACTGGTTGCCCTCGATGTCGGTCAGAATCGCTCCGCTGGCGGACGCGTAGTGCAGCGGGTGCGGCGGCATCGCTGCCCGCAACCCGGTGCTGACTCCCCCGCCCAGAACCTTGCGACTGCGCTGCCACGCCTCGAACGAGGCCGGCCAGCTGTCGATGATCGAATCGGACACTGGTCGTTCCCTTCCTTGGTCAGCTCGCCTTTCGCTTGCTGGATGTCTTCGGTTTGGCGGCCGGCTCATCGGACTCGGCAGCCTTGTCGGTCTCGGACGCATCGGCTGCGGCCTCGCGGCGCTTCTTCGCGGCTTCCACCGAGGCGCGCAACGCAGCCATCAGGTCGACCACCTGACCGCCGGATTCCTGCTCGGCCGGCGCCTCCGGGATGCTGGCGCCCTCGAGCTTGGCGGCCACGAGTTCCTCGAGCGCCACCCGGTAGCCGTCGGTGAACTCCTCGGGCTCCCAGCTGCCCGACATCTGCTCGATGAACGTCTCGGCCATGCCGACCTCCGCCTTGCTGGCCTTGACGTCGGCGGCTGGCTCGGCGAACGACGGGTCACGCACCTCGTCCGGCCACAGCATGGTGTCCATCACCAGCAGGTCGCCGCGCGGCCGGATCAGGGCCAGCGACTCCCGCGTCCGCAGCGCAACCTTGACCACGCCGGCCTTGCCGGTGCGGCGCAACGCGTCCCGCAGTAGCACGTAGGGCTTGACCCCCACCCCGTTCGCCTCGATCAGGTAGGTCTTCTCGAAGTAGACCGGGTCGATCTCCGACTCATCGACGAACTTGACGATGTCGACGGTCTTGCTGCTGGCCAGCGGCAGCTGTTCCAGGTCCTCACGGGTGAGGATCGCCATCCGCCCGTCCGGCGCGGCGTAGCCACGTTCGATCTGGTCGTAGCTGATCTCCTCGCCACAGACCTCACAGACCCGGCGGTAGCGAATCCGGCCGCCATCTGCGCCGTGCACCTGGTGCAGGGGCACATCCTTGGCCTCAGTGGCCCCGTACAGCTTCACCGGGATCACGATCAGCCCGAAGGAGATCGCTCCGTCCCACGTCGATCTGGGCATGGCTAGTCCTTCCGCAATTCGATGACCGAATGCCACATCAGGTCGTGGTCGTGGTGCAGCGCCTGAATCTCCGGCAGGTCCCAGGCCTGGTCGAGGTCGAGTCCGGCGACCAGACCGGCGAGTTCTGCGCTGGGCACCGCGTCGTCGTCGCTGAAGAACGCCTCGACGTCAGCAGCCCGCAACTGGGTGATCGTGATCCCACCGTTCTCGGTCTCGGCGCCGGCCAGCAGTTGGTCGGGGACCTCGCCGGTGAGCACCAGCCGGCGACCGTGCTGCTGCAGGCACCACAGGCCCGCCATCAGCAGCGCCGCGAACTCGGCCTCCTCGTCGTCGGCCGCGGTCAGGCCGAACGTCTCGTAGAGGGCAGCCGTTGGCGCGAAGGCCTGCAGCGGACCCGTGAGCGTCCCGCCCCGGGCGATGGTGTGTGCCTGGTCGTCATCCACCGGGACGCAGACCAGAACAGTTGGGGCCATCGATTTCTCCTCGCCATCGGCTTCCTGTGTCGAGTGTGGCATGAATCGCGGTCCGGGTTGGGCTTTGTGGCTGGCATCCGCGTCCGTGTGCCGCCGGTCATCCACAGATCTGGCGGCAGGGCTGGCGCAGTGCATTGGCCGGCGACAAGGCTGCTGCCATGTTCGAACAGCCCTCGTCGCCAACGTTGCCGGACGCCACCGTCCTGCCCTTCCCGGTGCTCGATCTGGACGACTGGCACACGCCGCTCGACTACCCTCGACTCCCCCAATCCGCGGTCCCGGCAGCGGCCATCGGCACTGCCCGAGGGATCGCACGGGCGTTGGCCGAGGTGCTGGTCGGCGCCCGCAGCCCGGTCCAACTGGCCCGCTGGTTGACACCGGATGGCAGTCAGCGACTGGCGGCGTGGTTGGCCGTGACCCCGGTGACGCGCGCCCCCTTGGTGCGCTCGCGCCTGACGCTCACCGGGCCGTCACGGGTCGAGGCAGTGCTCACCTTCAGTTGCGGGCCACGGTTCGTGGTGGCCGCCCTGCGACTGGACGCGACCGATCGGGCCTGGACCTGCCACGACCTGGAGTTGGTGCTACCCGGTCGTGCCGGCTGCGCTATGCAGCGTTGGGATTGCGGCCGTGACAGACCTTGAACTTCTTGCCTGAGCCACAGGGGCACGGCTGGTTGCGTCCCACCCCCGCATATGGATCGGTCTTCTCGGCTGACTGCTTCGCGGCGACACCCTGCTCGTCCGGTGCGCTGTAGCTCAGCCGGCTGGTGTCGGCATGCTCGGCCGCGCCCTTGATCCGGATGTGGCCGCCGGCAGCGACCGGCTCGGAAATCGCGCTGGCACGCGTAGCAGTGGGCGGAGTGACCGCCGGAGCCTCCGGCTCGACCGGCACTGGCGTTTCCCGGCGCACCGGCTTGCCCGACCGGCCTTTGGCGCGCGGTGGGACGACCGGCTCGGGGGCTGCTTCGGGCTGCGCGGCCGGTGCTGCCTCGTCGGTAGGGGCCGCGGACGTGCCGAGGCGACCCGCGATCGCTGCTGCCGAGTCCACGCTGATCTGGTTGGTGGGTTGGTCCGGCACGACTTGGACGTCGATGTTGAACAGGTAGCCGACGACCTCTTCGGAGAATCCGTCGCGCATGGCGTCGAACATCATCGCGCCCTCGCGCTGATACTCCACCAGCGGATCGCGCTGCGCCATCGCCCGCAGGCCGATGCCCTCACGCAGGTAGTCCATCTCGTAGAGGTGCTCGCGCCACTTGCGGTCGAGCACGGTCAACCAGACCTGACGCTCCAGTTCGCGCATGTTGTCGGCACCCAGGGATTCCTCGCGAGCATCGTAGGCGGCGGCTGCGTCCTCGGCGAAGGCCTCGACCAACTCCTGTGGGTTATCCTCGTCCTCCCAGTCATCCTGCTCCAGGGTGACCGGGTAGAGCTTGCGCATCTCGGTCCACAGCGCGTCCAGGTCCCAGTCGTCGGGCAGACCCGAGGTGTACTTCGCGGCGCCGGCGCGCACCACGGTGTCCACCATCTCGCGCAACTGCTCGTCCACCGGGGTGCCGGCCAACACCTTGGTGCGGTCGCCGTAGATGGCGTGGCGCTGCCGGTTCATCACGTCGTCGTACTTGAGCACGTTCTTGCGCATCTCGAAGTTCTGCGCCTCGACCTGCTTCTGGGCGCTCTCGATCGCGCGGGTGATGATCTTCATGTCGATCGGCTCGTCGTCGGGCAGGTTCATGGTGACCATGGCCCGCTCGATGACCTCGCCCTTGAACAGCCGCAGCAGGTCGTCCTCGAGCGAGAGGTAGAACCTGCTCTCCCCCGGGTCGCCCTGGCGTCCGGAACGACCGCGCAACTGGTTGTCGATGCGACGCGATTCGTGCCGCTCGGAACCGATGACGTACAGGCCGCCGGCCTCGACGACCTCGTCATGCTCATCGGCGGTCTGTTCGACCAACTGCTTCAGGGTGTCCGGCCACTCGGCCTCGTACTCCTCGCGCATCTCGACCGGGTCGATGCCGCGCTCCTGCAACACCTGGTCGGCCAGGAACTCCGGGTTACCGCCCAGCATGATGTCGGTACCGCGGCCGGCCATGTTGGTGGCCACGGTCACGGCGCCCTTGCGTCCGGCCATCGCGACCACGGTGGCCTCGCGGGCATGCTGCTTTGCGTTCAGCACCTGGTGCGGGATGCCCGCCTTCTTGAGCCGCTTGCTGAGCAACTCGGACTTGTTCACCGACGCGGTACCGATCAGCACTGGCTGGCCGGCCTGGTGGCGCTTGGTGACATCGGCGACGATGGCCTCGAACTTCGCGGCCTCCGTGCGGTAGATCAGGTCGGTCTGGTCGACGCGGATCATCGGCTTGTTGGTGGGGATCTCCAGCACGCCCAGGCCGTAGATCTTCTGGAACTCCGACTCCTCGGTCTTCGCCGTGCCGGTCATGCCGGCCAGCTTGTCGTACATCCGGAAGTAGTTCTGCAGGGTGATGGTGGCGAGCGTCTGGTACTCGTCCTTGATCTCGACGCCTTCCTTGGCCTCGAGCGCCTGGTGCAGACCCTCGTTGTAGCGCCGGCCGATCAGCGTGCGTCCGGTGTGTTCGTCGACGATCAGCACCTCGCCGGAGGCGATCACGTAGTCCTTGTCGCGGTGGAACAGTTCCTTCGCGCGAATCGAGTTGTTCAGGTAGCCGATCAGCGGGGTGTTGGCCGACTCGTAGAGGTTCTCCACGCCCAGGATGTCCTCGGCGGTCTCGATACCGTTGGCCAGCACGGCGATGGTGCGCTTCTTCTCGTCAACCTCGTAGTCGACGTCGCGGCGCAGCCGGCTGGCCAGCCGGGCGAAGACCGGGTACCACTGCTTGTTCTCGGCTGCCGGGCCGGAGATGATCAGCGGGGTACGGGCTTCGTCCACCAGGATCGAGTCGACCTCGTCGACGATCGCGTAGTGGTGACCGCGCTGCACCAGGTCGCCCGGGCTGAGCGCCATGTTGTCGCGCAGGTAGTCGAAGCCGAATTCGTTGTTGGTGCCGTAGGTGATGTCGGACAGGTAGGCCTTGCGGCGTTCGGCCGGGGTCATCTGGGACAGGATCACACCGACCTCCAGTCCCAGGAAGTGGTGGACGCGACCCATCTGCTCCGACTGGTACTGCGCCAGGTAGTCGTTCACCGTGACGACGTGCACACCCTTGCCGCTCAACGCGTTCAGGTAGCTGGGCGCGAGCGCGACGATGGTCTTGCCCTCACCGGTCTTCATCTCGGCGATGTTGCACTCGTGCAGCGCGACGCCACCCATGATCTGGACGTCGAAGGGACGCTTGTCGAGCACCCGCTTGGACGCCTCCCGGACGGTCGCGAAGGCCTCGGGCAGCAGGCGATCGAGATCCTCACCGTTGTCGAGCCGCTGGCGGAAGTCGGCGGTCTGGCCGCGCAGTTCCTCATCGGACATCTCGATGTAGTCAGCCTCAATGCCGTTGACCTGCGTGGCGATCTTCGCCAGTCGCTTCAGAGTGCGTCCCTCGCCCATGTTGAGCAGGCGGTCCATGAAACCCACGAGTTGCGTCCTTTGCTAGTGCTGGCCACCGACGCACCGGATGCACGCCTTCTTCACAGCAGCGTTCACCATCCTAGTTCGTTGTCGAGCAGGCTTCACATCCTCGACCGTGGCCGGGCATGGGGCGGGGCGGGCACCACGCTGGCACCTGCCCCGCACGATTGGGATGGTCAGTTGGCGGCTTCCTGCTCCACGTCCAGGTGGATAACGCCGTAGTCGTATGCCTTGCGGCGGTAGACGACGCTCGGCTGCCTGGTTTCGGCATCGACGTAGAGGAAGAAGTCGTGGCCCACCAACTCCATCTCGTCCAGCGCCTGGGCCAGCGTGAGCGGGACCCCGGTGAACAGCTTCTCCCGGACCACCAGCGGGCCATCGCCGGTCACCTCGAGTCCCGCCATCGTCTGCGTGGGTACATCGTCGGACGCCGTGGCCGGCACTTCGACTGCTGCCAGTTCGGCCTCGGCCAACTCGCGCGACCCACGCAGTCCTCGGTGCTTCTTGCGGCGATCAGCTGCCTTGCGCAACTGGGTCTTCAACCGTTCCTCAGCCCGGTCGAATGCAACCAGCTTCTCCGATCCCTGGGCACTCGCCCGTATCACCGGCCCCCGACCCCGCAGGGTGATTTCACATCTGATCTCGCCGTCAGGATCGCCCTTGGAGTCGGCTGCGGTGAACTCGACCTCGGTGCGGATGACGCGTTCGCGCAGTTTGGCGATCGTCGCATTGAGTCGATCACTCACCTGCTCGCGGGTGGCGTCGGAAACCGTGAGGTGCCTGCCAGTGATGCTGACGTCCATCATCATTCCTTCCCTGAGGGGCTGGCCGACGACGACCAGCCGTGTCCCAGCACGAATGCCGAAGCGGCGGAAACAGATGGCACGGCCTCGTGGGTGGGTCCAAGCCGGGTCAGGCCCCGAATTGAATCACCCCGAAGTCGTGCCATATGTCAACGTTACTCACCCTGACCACAGCCCGATGGGGATTGGCGAGGTGCGTCTGGGCGTTTCGCAGATTGCCGCCAGACCAACCACCTCGTGCCCCGCTGCCCGCAGGGCCCGGACGGCTTCCGCGGCGGTCGAACCGGTCGTCACAACGTCATCGACCACCACGACGCGGCAGCGTCCGGGCTCGGCGACCATGGTGCCGGCCTGGGCGCCGAGACGGGACTGGCGATCGAGCCCGACCTGGTCGCCGGCCGATCGGACCTTGCGGAGCAGCGCCCGCTGGGGCAGCCCGACGCGCCTGGCGCACACCTTGGCCAGCGCGCGGGCATGGTCGTAGCCGCGAACCCTGACGGCCTGCGGGGACGACGGCATCGGCACCAGGACGCAATCGGGCCCCGGGGCCAGCGCCGAGGTTGCCCTGGCCAGCAGGGCACCGAGCGGGTCGGCGAGTTGCCATGCCCCGTCATCCTTCAGGGCCACCACCAAGCGGGCCAGCGGGTCGGCGTAGTCACCGCAGGCCATCGCCCGTGGCAGGCCAAGGCCCGGCGGCCGGACGATCGGGCGCACCCCGCTGGGCAGCCGGGAACGGCAATCGTGGCAAATCGACAGTCCCGGTGCACCGCAACCGGGGCAACTGGCGCCGAGCAGCAAGTTGGCAGCTTGGTCCAACAGCGACGTCATCGTGGTACGAAGGGCGACTGGCATGCCCAGATGATGGTTTGCGGCCTGATGGATCCGCCAAAGTCGGCGATGACTGTGGACAACTCAGCGCGTCAAACCTGACCAACCAGTGCCCGGCTAGCTCGGATAGGCCAGATCGGTCACGTCGTCCAGCAACGCCGGCCAGCGATACTGGGCCTCATAACGCAGTCCGCGGTTGGTGGAGGTGACCACGGCAACCGCGCTGAGGGTGCCGAGCGGCATGGCGCTCAGGCTGATGGCGTCCACGTCGCTGATCGGGCCCTGGGAGGTCACCTGCGCTGCGTCCACGTCCAGCGAGTAGACCATGAACTGCGGGTCCCGCTCCCCCGCACCCAGGACCAGCATTCGTTCGGCCGAGATGAACGCGATGTCACGCAGCGCGGTCAACACTCCGCGGCTGGTGTTGATCGGCAGTTCGCGCCAGCCATCGATGGTCAACTGGTCGACGCCACGCAGCCGCAGCAGGCCCAGCCGTTGCACCTGCCCGAACTGGACCACCGCCGCGATCCTGGTCCGGTCGGGGCTGATCCGGAAGGCCACCACCGACGCGGACGCCAGCTCCGGTAGGGGAAGGAGCACGGGTTTGCCGCCCGCACCTATTCGCACCGCCACCGGGCCACCAGCGGTGTTGTCGATCGTCCACAGTTGCCCGGACGCGTCGAACTGCGGCTTGGTGAGTTGCTCGCCGCTGTACAGCAGGGTCGGGGCGCCATCGGCGGTGTTCGCCACGTAGAGCCGCTGGGCGTCCTGGCTGACCACCGCCAGCCGATCACCCTGCCAGTCGACGGCGAGCCAGCCCGGAACGTCCTCCCAGCCACCGCCAAGCGCGCCGGGCAGCACCGCGACCTGGGCGTCGGTGGCATCGGACAGCATGATGACGCTGGAATCCCGGATGCCGTAGAGATCACGCGGGGCCTCCGGCCGCTCGACAGGGTAGAGATCCAGCACCGAGATCGGTACCACGCCGTCCTGGTCAGCCGAGTCGATGCTCAGCGGACGCCCGTTCACGGTGATCTGCAGACCGCGAATGGCTTCGAAGCTGCTCAGGGTCCAGAGCAGTTGCACCGCAGCGAGGTGGCGATGGTCGGCGCTGAGGGCCTCCATCTCCTCGCTCAGGCTCAAGCGGGCAATGCCCTGCTCATCGACGAACGTGCCGCTCGACTCAACCTCGGCGGGCAGCGGATCGAGAACCGCAGGACGCAGCCAGGCACCCGGTCCGCCGATCACCGCGCGCACCAGCGCGTCCGGGGAGCGAAGATCGATGTCGCCCTGGCGCAGGAAGACGTGCTGCGAGATCAGCCGGGTGCCGGTGGGGTCGAAGTAGTAGATCGGCACCTGCTGGAAGGCCCGGTGGAAGCGTTGGAGCGACATCAGGATGCCCTCGCCCGGGTTGGCGATCCGCCACTCCCCACTGACCTTGGTCATGTGGAAGTTGTGCGTGAAATCCGGTTCGTGGGCCGCGGTGAAGACGTGGTCGGCATCCACCCGGCCGACCAGCGGAGCCCGCAACACGGCTGCCCCGTCCGCCGTGACAACCCGGGACTGTCCCGTCGAGTCGTAGACCTGGATGCCTGACTCCGGACGCCAGCTGCCGGCCACCTCGGGCGTCAGGTACTGCCTGGCCACCAGGTAGCCGTCGCCGGGCGACTCGGACGCCGCGAAGAAGCCTTCCAGGATCGCCTCGGGACTGGCCCCAGGAAGCGGCGGCTGCGCCGCCACGTCGATACCAGGCGGACGCCCGCCGGGCCCCGCGTCGCTGACCCGCTCGATCGGCCCCGAGTTCGGGAAACTCGCACAGCCGGCCAGGGCGACGATCGCCACTAGCGCCCAGATCCTCAGCCACCACGATCTGCTCACTCGACCACCTCCCCGGATTCAGGGACGTCGGTCCTGATCTTGCTGGTAATCGGGGTCGCCGGCTCGACCGGCGCCAGCGGCAGCGGCGAATGATCGAGCACCATGTCCTGGCTGCGCGGCAGGGTGAGCCGGAACTGGGCGCCCCGGCCAGGACGCCCCCAGGCTTCCAGCCAGCCGTGGTGCAAGCGGGCGTCCTCCTGCGAGATCGCCAGGCCAAGCCCAGTGCCGCCGATGATTCGGTTACGGCTCTCGTCGGCGCGCCAGAATCGCCGGAAGACGTCCTTGGACTGCCGTGGGGCGAAGCCGACACCCTGGTCACGCACCGTGAGGGCGACTGCCCGGTCGTCGCCGGCCACGGTGATCGTGATCGGCCGCCCTTCGCCATGCCCCAGGGCGTTGCTCAGCAGGTTGCGGATGATTCGCTGGATGCGGCGGGGATCAGCCTCCACCACCGTTGCGCCCCGGCGCTCGATGATGATCGGTGACGCGACACTCTGCGCCATCGCGTCCAACGCGTCCACCTCGATCTTGACCAAGTCGACCAGGTCGACCTCGTCCAGCGACAAGACTGCCGCCCCGGCGTCGAAGCGGGAGATCTCCAGGAGGTCACCCAGCATCGACTCGAAGCGTTCTTCCTGGTCATGCAGCAATTCGATGCTGCGCTGCAGGTCGGGCCGGAACGCGTCCTGTGACTCGTGCAGCACCTCGGTGGCCATCCGCATGGTGGTCAGCGGGGTGCGCAGTTCGTGGCTGACGTCGGAAACGAATTGCTGCTGCACCCGCGACAGGTCCTCCAACTGGCCGATCTGACGCTGCAGGTCGGCGGCCATGTCGTTGAGTGAACTGGCGAGGCTGGCGACTTCGTCGGTGCCCTTCACCGGCATCCGGGCGGCGAGATCACCTCCCGCGATGCTGCCGGCGACGTCCTTGGCGACCCGCAGCGGCACGGTTACTTGGCGCATGACCAGGAAGGCGATCACGCCGAGCGCCACCAGCAGCAGGCCACCGGTGGTCCACAGGGCACTGCGGAGCGCGTTCAAGGTCTGGGTCTCGGCCTGGGCCGGGAACAGGAAGTAGACCGGGAAGAGTTGGCCCGACGGCGCGACCAGGTTGCCGGCCACGGCCACGCCGGCCACGCTGGTTCCGTCGTCGTAGCGCACCTCGGTCAGCGTGACGTAGAGCCCGGACGCATCGGCACCGATCTGGTCCCGCAGAGCCAACGGGACGCTGGACGGCATGATTCCGCGGCTCATGTAGACGCTGGCCGCGGTCTCGATGATCACCGAGAACTGGCCCGGTTGGTTGCCCACCTCACCGGCCAGCTGACCCAGCCGTTCCAGCAACGACTGGGTACGCAGGTCGGTGTCGTCCAACTGGGTCTGCATTCGCCGCAGCGCGGTCGATGCCTCCACGATGCTGGCCTGCTTCTTGGCTTCGACGATGCCGCGGGCCGCCTGGTCCAGGAAGAAGTAGCCACCAAGTAGCACGACCACGATGGACGCCACCAGGGTGGAGGTGATCACCCGCAGCGGCAGGGAGGAACGCCAGATGCGGACCAGCGCACCGGGTTCCCGCTCCCCCCGGCGGCGACGACTGGCGGGCATCAGTCGCTGCTCGTGGCCTGCTCACCGGCCCGATAGCCGACCCCACGCACGGTCACCACGATCTCGGGACGCTCCGGGTCCACCTCGATCTTCGAGCGCAGTCGCTGGACGTGCACGTTGACCAATCGGGTATCGGCCGCGTGCCGGTAACCCCAAACCTCCTCCAGCAGCGCCTCACGGCTGAGCACCTGCTTGGGACGCTTGGCCAGGGCGACCAGCAGGTCGAACTCCAGGGGCGTCAGGCTGATCGGGGTCTCACCGCGGTGCACGGTGTGGCTGAGGGTTGAGATGGTCAGGTCGCCGATCCGCAACGACTCACCGGATTCGCTGGGCGCCTTGGCCCGCAACCGGGCACGGATTCGCGCCACCAGTTCCTTGGCCTTGAACGGCTTGGAGACGTAGTCGTCGGCGCCTTCTTCCAGCCCGCGCACGACATCGGTGGTGTCGGATCGGGCCGTGAGCATGATGATCGGGACGCCGGACACCTCACGGATCTGGCGGCAGACGCGGATGCCGTCCAGACCGGGCAGCATCACGTCCAGCAGCACGAGCGAAGGCTGGAACTGCAGGAAGGCGCCCATGGCCTGGTCACCGGTGGCGCACCATTCTGCCTCGAAGCCTTCCTGCCGCAAGACGATCTGCAGCATTTCGGCCAACGCGGCGTCATCGTCCACCACGAGAATCTTGTGTCGAGCCCCTTGAGGCCCCGCGGATTCGCTCATGCTCCCCTTGCCGTCGCCGACTATTCCCCCATGCTAACCGCGCGCGGCCGTAACGGGGCGCGGGCCAGCCGAAGTTCACACCGTGCTGGAGCGGACTCGGCTCAGAGGGTGAGCCAGGAGCCCTTCTTGCCCTCGGTGGTCTCTGCCGCCGAGGAGGCCGAGTAGTCCGCGGCCTGGATCTGGGCCACGCCCGCCCCCAGGGCCGAACCCGCGTTGGCTGCGGTGTGCTCGAGCTGGTGGGGCCAACCGTCCTGCAGGGTATTCACCGATGACATGTTCACCAGCAGGTTGAAGCTCAGGAAGACCGACGGGGTGGCCCAGCGGCTCTCCCGGCCGTTCTTCAGCCACTCCTGCAGCTTGCCCAGGGTGTCGCGAGCGGTCAGGGTGGCGTGGTAGTAACTGCCCCCGTTGGTCAAGCTCTTGGACTGCTTGGCCGCATCGTTGACTGTCGTCTTGCAGCCCTTGACGGTACCGGCGGCCGCCTCGTAGATGGTCTTCTGCAGGTTGGAGACGCCGGTTGCGATCGTGGCGGTGTTTCCGGAGAAGGCCTGGAACTCGCCGACCGCGTTCATCTGGGTCTGCACACCGGCGGTGTAGCCCGGGACGCTCGCCTCGGACTGCCAGGACTGTGGCAGACCGAACTGCGTGATCTCGTCGAGCAGCTGCTTCGAGTTGGTCTCGATCTTGCGCCAATCCTGGGTCAGCTTGTCGAACTTTGCCGAGGTTTCCGAGCCCTTCGCGAACTCGGTGGTCAACTCGTTTTCGACGTTGGTCAGCAGGGTGTCGACGGCGCTGCGGCGATCCTTGGCCTTGCGGTAGAGCTCACCCGAGCGGGCCGACATGTCGCTGACAGCCGAACTCGCCGCGGCGTACTGCTGGGCTGCGGTGATCAACTGCAGCGCCGTCAGTGGGTTGATGACGGTGGCAGCCGCAGCCTGCACCAGGTTGATCCGGGTCGCATTGGCGGTCGCGTTGAGGGTCGACATCTTGGCCTTGATGGCGTCCTCGGCGTACTTCTGGTCGTTCGTCATCGCGGTCTGGATCGCGGACTTCAGGTTGGACCATTGCGTCCACAGGTGCGTGTAGGTGGTCATCGCGTGCGCTCCTGTTGGGAAGGGGTGTGGACAGCGGCAGCAGCCTGCTCGGGATCAACCTGGACCAGGCCCTCGAAACCACGCAGGGCCGCGTCCTCCAGGCGCTTGGCCAGCGTGTGGTACTTGGCGGCCAACTGCGCACGTTCACCGGGCAGGTGGACCGGCGGCCGGTGCTTCGACCGTGCCTCCGCGTAGGCGGTGAGTACTGAACGACAGACGGCCGCGGAGGACGCCTCCGCGAGCCAGCGCGGCTCGAAGGTGACCACCTCGGGAACACCGGTGATCGACAGCGTCAACCGGACGCGACCCTCCTCGGCAGACCCGGTGACCGGCTCTCCGCTCCATACCGAGTAGCCCTCGTCCAGTTCGTCGAGTTCGGCGATCCGGGCATCGACTGCGGCCATCTCCTCGACGACGCGGTCGATCAGGTCACCGCTCAGCAGGTCGTCCGACTCGGTCTCCTCGGCCTCGGGCCAGGGATCGGCGATGCCGCCGAAGAGCATCGACAGTTGGACGAAGATCTCTGCGAAGCACAGTTCCAGCGGTGACTGCTTGATCTGGTCGCGCCAGTACCGGGCCAATTGGACGCGCTCCAGGCGTCCGGTCTCATCGGTCCACAACCGAACGGTGCCGCTGCCGTCGATGAAGCCATCGGCCAGGGTCCAACCCTCGGGGTCCTCCTCGAGGCCGTCAATGGTCTCAAGAACCTCGAACTCGTCGTCGCCGAAGGTGGGTGGCAAGGTGGGATCCATCTCGTCGACCTCCGTCTCCTCGACCATCTGACTCCTTCGCGAATCCGTCACAACTGTGTCATGGGGTGGGGTCACCACTCGCGCTGTTGCGCGCCGCCGAATCAGTTGAGTTCGGGATCTGGCGGCCAGGTCGACAACAGCGCCGCAACTCCACCATGACGACGCAGGACGCGCCGCCACAGCCCGGTCGGGTCGGCGGTGAAGATCTCGTCGTCGCGGGCACCGATGCGGTACCACATGCCCCTTGCCAGTTCGTCCTCGAGTTGGCCGGGCGCCCAGCCCGAATAGCCCGCGTAGATGCGCAGGGCGGTGTAGCCACCCTCGGCCAGTTCAACAGGTGTGTCGAGGTGCAGCAGGCCGATATCACCGGCTACCCGGCGCCAACCCGGTGGTTCCTCAGCCGGATCGCCGAGCTTGGCTACGCAGATCGCACCATTCGGCGATACCGGACCGCCGGCGAACAACACCCGCGGCGGGGCCACCAGTTCGGTCCATTCCGGCAACACCGAGTCGAGTGAGGTGGAGGCCAACTTGTTCACGGTGACGCCCAGCGCACCCTCGCGGTCACAGTCCAACAACAGGACGACCGACTGGTCGAAGTACTCGTCAGTTCCCCCGGACGTGGACACCAACAGCTCACCAGCGGTGGGCAGTTCGGGTGAAGTCACCAATCGATTCTCGCATCCAAGTCCTTGTTGATCCGGAGATTGGAGAGACAAGCGGGGGCTGCTTGCGTGCGGAACGCGGTCGGCCTGGCGGGCGCAGCATCGCTGGCCGTTTTCTCATGGGAAACGGCACTACCGTCCCACGTCGAACGGGTGCATCATGACCGCATCGTATTGAGCGTGGCGACCACGCATGTCTGGGGGCGATACAACCGGGGAGAACGGAAGGGACCACCATGGGTTCCACGCAATGGCTTGCTGTTCGCTGAGGAATCCGTTCATGCGCCCGGACGGTAGGGCTACCTCTGACATTTTCCTGCGAAAGGGGATTTGGCAACTCCGAATGACGATGCGGCTGCCCGCTTCCCGCACCGAAAACTGTCAGAGGTCGCCGATAGATTCAAACTGTTGGCAAGACCAGAGAAGGGGCCGAGAATGACTTCGATCAGCATGACCTTGGAGAAGACGCTCGCGTGGCGCGAGAACTGGGGCCAGAGCGACGTCCGGATCATCGAGGAGGATCTGGCCGCGCTCGGTGCGACGTCCTATCGCACAGTCGGCAAGCAGTACGTCGCGTGCCGCAACGCGGCTGGTCGTGTGGTCGCCAGAATCCATCCGGGGTACATCGTGTTTCCCGAGCGGTTCGTGCCTGCCGACCTCCGAGGTCGGTCCACGTGGCGCGTACTCTCCACATTGCAGCGCCGCGACGAGTCCCTGGCCAAGGGCCTGGAGAACTCCGAGTGCTGCACCCTCTGCTTCATGCGGCTCCCGCTGACCGGCGTCTGCGACTGCACCGACTGACCATCCCGGGAGCATTCGATCTCGCCTCGGGTCGCTTCCCGACGTAATGTGGCTACACTTGTAGCCATGAGTGTGGATTCGTCAATGGCCCTCCGCGACGTGAAGAACCGCCTGTCTGAGGTGGTCGACCAAGTCGAGCGTGAACATGACCGCGTGGTGATCACCCGCCACGGCAAGCCAGCCGCCGTCGTGATCAGCACGGATGACCTCGCCTCACTGGAAGAGACGCTGGAGATCGTGAGCCGACCCAAGCTCATTGCACAGATACGCGACAGCCTCGATGACCTGGCGGCCAACCGGAGCGAGGTCCTCAGCAAGGACGACATCCTCGCGAGCCTGCGCAACTGATGGCCAAGCCGTACGAAATTGCCTGGACCCCCACAGCCAAGAAGGCGCTGACGCTACCGCCCGAGAAGGTTGCGACGGCCGCGATTGAGTTCATCTACGGAGCGCTGGCAGAGAACCCGCAACGTGTCGGCAAGGCCCTTCGATTCGAACTCGAGGGCCTGCACAGCGCCAGGCGCGGGGACTACCGCATCATCTACCTGATCACCGACATCGTCACGATCATTGCTATCGAGCACAGGGCCGACGTCTACCGCTGAGGCCAGTTCCGGCCAGCCCGCGTCGTCGGTGGCCCGCGACTGCATCACCGGATGAAGATATTCGGCCAACGACCTCCCACGGAGTTCACCTGTTGCTGAGTCAGCACATGACCGACTTCCAGCCGACCGCTCTTTAGGCGACTGGCTCAAGCCTTCGGACCACCGGCAGGCCGGAGGCTCGCTCAGCCGCGAGGTCATGAGCCGACTGCAGGGCCAACCAAGCCCGCGCAGTGCCAACGCCGGCTTCCTCAAGGCGCACGGCGAGATTAGGGCTGACTCGAGCATGGCCGTGCAGGACCCGGCTCAGCGTCACTCGAGAGATCCCCAACCGAGACGCAGCCTCGCCGACACTCATACCGAGGTCGGCCAGGACATCCTCACGGAGGATCTCGCCGGGATGCACGGGCGTCTTCATTACCATCGTGTCCACCTCCTCTCAGTGATAGTCCTGATAGTCGACAAGCTCGACGTCGCTCTCGATGAAGCGGAACGTCACCCGCCAGTTTCCGTTCACCCAGACCGACCAGTGTCCGGCCAAGTCCCCCTTGAGGGGGTGTGTCCGAAACGACGGGATCGCGAGGTCTTCCGGAGTCTGCGCCACGTCCAGTAGCGACAAGATGCGCAACAGCTTGGGCACATGGGCTGCCTGCACGCCACGCTTCGAACCGTCGCGATACAGCCGCTCCAAGCCCTTGTGCCGGAAGCTGACGATCACGATCCCAACTGTATCGCGTAGCGCTACACGAAACAATGGAGGGGCGCCAAGACCAGCCTGGACGCACGAGGCCGTGGGGACTACGCAGGCGCGACGACTCACGTGTTCGTGGCAGGCTGGGACAGTGATGGAAACGAACGCGATGGTCCCATGCGGATGTGGGGCTATAGCCCCCGACCTCGACGGTCCCACTCACGCATACTTCGGCAACACCCCCGGGTGCTGGCACTTCTTCGGCGAGGTTCTGGCGAGGGACTACAGCGACTACCAGCATGGAGCCCTACACAACCTCGCTGTCGACACCGACGCGGTCCAGCACCCCCACAACGCTGACCGACGCAACCGCCAATCCGTCGCAGTGCACCTCATCAGCCTCTGTGCGCTACTCGAGCGCGACCTGGACGCGGCCAAGGCCAGGACCCCCATTGCCGACATCGCGTTCGCACAGCGCCATCACCGATGGGAGTGGCCGCACCTGGTCCCACCGAACACTGGGGACAGTCACTGTGGTCGACGTGCACTCCGCGGCCACGCCTGAACAGCACCGCGAGCAGATCCAGCGTTGGGCACACAGCGTATGGCAAGCGTACGCCGAGCACCACACCCTCGTGCGGCAATGGCTGGACGCCGCCTGGCAGGATGCCCGTGTGAACTAGCTCATGGCGTCTGCACACCCGCCGGGCCCAAGGTCAAGTCCAGCGGGGTGGTGTACGGCTGATCCGTCGAGGTCAGGCGGTTAGGGCTTGCGGGATGGGTTGGTCTGTGGCCTCCTGGGTGGTCGTGGTGGCTTGGGATTTGGCGAGGACGTCGAGGCCGAGGTAGCGGCGGGCTTCGGCCCATTCGTCGTGTTGTTCGGCAAGGACGGCGCCGACGAGCCGGATGATGCTGTTGCGGTCGGGGAAGATGCCGACGACGTCGGTGCGGCGTCGGATTTCGCGGTTGAGCCGTTCGTTGGGGTTGTTCGACCAGATCTGTCGCCACACTTCTTTAGGGAACGCGGTGAAGGCGAGGATGTCGGCGCGGGCGGCTTCGAGGTGGTCGGCTACGGCGGGGAGCTTCCCGGTGAGAGCATCAACGATCCGGTCGAACTGGGCATTCACAGCGTCGGCGTCGGGTTGGTCGTACACGCTGTGCAGCAGCGCTTTGACCCACGGCCAGCTGCTCTTGGGGGTGGCTGACATCAGGTTCGCCGCGTAGTGGGTGCGGCAGCGTTGCCATGCTGCGCCGGGCAGGGTTGCGCTGATCGCGGCGACGAGGCCGGCGTGGGCGTCGGAGGTGACCAGCCGGACCCCGGACAGGCCGCGAGCGACGAGGTCGCGGAAGAACGCGAGCCAGCCGGCGCCGTCCTCACTGGTGGTGACCTGGATGCCGAGGATTTGACGGTGCCCATCGGCATCGACACCGGTAGCCACAAGGGCATGGACCGGGACGACCCGGCCACCTTCGCGCACCTTCAACACCAGCGCGTCCGCGGCCACGAACGTGAACGGGCCGGCATCGGCCAGGGACCGGGTGCGGAACTCTTCGACCTGACCGTCGAGGTCCTTGGCCATCTCCGAGACCTGCGACTTGCTCAGCGTGGTGATCCCCAATGATTGGACGAGTTTGTCCATCCGACGGGTCGAGACCCCGAGCAGGTAGCAGGTCGCCACCACCGACGTCAGGGCCCGCTCGGCCCGCTTGCGGCGCTCCAGCAGCCACTCAGGGAAGTAGGTGCCGGTCCGCAGCTTCGGGATCTCCAGCTCCAGGGTGCCGGTTCGGGTGTCGAAGTCGCGGCCCCGGTAGCCGTTGCGGCGGTTGGTCCGCTCCGGCGAGCTGGTGCCGTACGCGGCGCCGCACACCGCGTCGGCTTCGGCCGACATCAGCGTGTTGATGAAGCTGGTCAACAACTCCCGCAGCAGGTCAGGGCTGGCCTGGGCGAGCTGTTCCTCGATCAGACGGGCAGGGTCAATACTTGGAGAGACGGTCATCGTGGTGCTCTTTCTTCGAGTCGGTTGTGAGAGATCACTCGAAGGATCACGCGGTGACCGTCACCCGTCACGGAGCGACACGCTCACCGCTGTCCGTACACCACTCTGCTGGACGCGACTGCCAGCGAACTGGCAGGGGCCAACAGTGGGTGGAGGTATTCGGCCGCTGCGCGGCCTACGACCTCCCATTGAGGGAGCCAAGAGATTCGACGACGCCCGCTTCGCAGGCTCGTTCTGAGAACGCAGAACGGGCCCGCTCGAGCAAGCTCGGCGAACCCGTTTGGCGTTCTCGGACGGCACTTCGTGCCGGTCGTCGAATCTCTTTTCAGGGGTGGAGGTGGCGGGAATTGAACCCGCGTCCTGATGAGGCGAACCAGACCTTCTCCGGGTGCAGCTGACTGATCGTTCTACTCGGCCCCTGCACTCACGTCAGCATGTTGCAGACAGGCCCAGTTCGGTTTGAGTCCCAAGCAGCCCTCCGAACTGGAGCTACTCAGCAAGCCTTCTAGATGAGGCCAGGAACCGGACGGAAGGCTACGTCCGGGCTGACCCTTCGGTCACTGCTCAGGCAGCGAGAGCGAAGTCAGTGCGCTTTGCGTTGGCACTTATTGGTTCCCAAGGGACATTTACGAGATGACCTTGGATTCTCGACCCGCTTCTCCTGGAACTACCGTCCCCAGTCGAAACCAGTCACCCCCTGTTGAGTTGTACTCCTATAACACTAGCTGACCGCAGGGCATTCCCTGCGGCCAGCCAGCCTCCCCTAGTGCTGCGATCAGCGTCCGTCGGTGGGCAGCGGAGTGACCTTGACGTAGTTGTGCAGCGGGTTCTCCCAGGCCTCGCCCCGATTGGCCTTGACGCCGCCGATGACCGTCAGCGCGAGCCAGCCGGCCCAGAGGATGTTGCCCAGCGTGCCCAGCCCGAGCATCGACAGCACGATCCCGGCGACGATGAGCACGATCAGCGCGGCCACCTGGAAGTTGAATGCCTTGGCGGCCTGCTTGCGAACAACGCTGCCCTGCCGAGCGGTCAGGTAGAACAGCCCGGGACCGACGGGGCCGCTGATCAGTCCGGAGAGGTGGGCCCACATCGCCGTTTGGTTTGCCTGTTCGGGCAGCGCCATGGCCGAGGCCTGCTGGCGCTGGTAGCCGCGGTATTGGTTGTGCACCTGGACGAGCGCCTGGGTCACCGGGGCGGGGATGTTCGCGATCGCCCCGGCCAGTTGCCCGCTGCGGGACGCGTTCATGGCCTGGGTGAACCGACGCTCGAAGTCGGGGGTGGTGATCTGGCCGTTGCGGTGGGCCTGGTGCAGGAGTCGCTCGGCGTGATCGCGCTGCATCTCGGTGATCGGAGAGTCAGGGGCGGGTGCCTGTGCGGTCTGCGCGTTGTTCAACAGGGGCCACTGCGGGGAGTTCGTCATAGGTCCATCCTCGGTGGGGTGGCCGGCACACACCATCGGCAATCGCCCGGACGCGTCCCTGCCTGAACCCCGAGCCTTCTCCCCCGCAAGGCCCCGCAGGATTGTGAAG
>JAXGOU010000025.1:0-33255 GCA_040767325.1 Brooklawnia sp.
GCTGGTCCGGGTGGCCGACAACAGGATGCGCGGCACATCCTTGACGCCAATGGTGCGGTAGATGAACGACAGCACCAACGCGTAGACCACGGCGACGGCCGCACCTTCGGTCGGGGTGAAGAAGGCCTTGAACAGACCCGGGATACCGACGATGCCGACGATGACCACGACGATCAGGCCGAGGCTCGGGATGGCGCCCCACAGGTTCTTCATGAACTCGCCGAACTTCATCCAGCCAGCGCCCTTGAGTTCAGGACGCTTGCGGGCGTAGATGAGCACCAGGATGATGCAGGTGACACCCCACAGGATGCCGGGGATGTAGCCGGCCAGGAAGAGCGCGCCCACCGAGGCCTGGGAGACCAGGGCGTAGACGATGGTCGTGTTCGACGGCGGGATGAGCATGCCCGACGGGGCCGAGGCGATGTTGACGGCGGCGGCGAACCGCATGTCGTAGCCGTCCTTCTCCTGCTGCGGGCTCATGATCGCGCCGACAGCGGACGCGCCGGCCAGCGCCGAACCGGAGATGGCGCCGAACAGCATGTTCGCCAGAACGTTGGTGACGGCCAGGGCGCCCGGCATCGGACCGGTCATCGCCTTGGCGAGGCCGATCAATCTGGACGCAATGCCGCCCTGGTTCATGATCGCCCCCGCCAACACGAACAGCGGGATGGCCAGCAGGGCGAACGAGTCGATGCCGTTGTAGATCTTCTGCGCGGAGGTGAAGATACCGGAGTCGTGACCCATCAGGATCACCAGACAAATGGCCGACGGCAGACCGATGGAGATCGAGACCGATACACCGATGGCCATCAGCCCGAACATGCCCAGGACAAGAATCAGGGCGACAAGTGCAGCTTCGTTCATGTCAGATTCCTTCGTCCTGCAGCGTCGAGATGTCGATGTCTTCCTCGTTGACGATCTTCACCTCGGTGGTGATCGCGTGGATGATGTGCAGGATGCAGTAGATGGTGATCAGCACACCTGCGACCGGCAGCACCAGGTACAACTGGCCCTGCGCGAACGGCAGCAGTTCGACAGTCTGGTCCATCGCGGACGACGACAACTCGATGCCGCCCCAGATCATGACCCAGATCGCGAAGCCGGCGACGATGGTGAACGCCAGGACTTCGAATATCTTCACGACGATGGCGGGGAACTTCCGGACCAGGAAGTCGATCGCCACATCGTCGTTCTCGCCGATCACGTAGGCGGCGCCGATGATGCCCTGCCAAATGAACAGGATGCGTGCCATGGCCTCGGTCCAGGCATTGCCACCGACAGTGAAGCGGGCAACGACCTGGAAGACGACGAGCGCCACCAGCAACGCGAAAAGAATGATGCAGAACCAGCGGAGGAGGGCATCCAACACTCCCCGGAAGGTTGTTAGGGCTTTCATCAGCTCAGCCTCGATTTCATCGTTGAAACACGTATTGACTCGCCCAACCACGGCCGGACTCCGGCTCCCGGAATCATATCCCGGGAGCCGGAGTCATAGGGTCACTTGGCCGGATGGGCCTTGTTGGCTTCCTGAATGGCTGCGTAGAGAGCCTTGCGGACGTCGTTCTCGTTGACCGAGGTCTCGACGAGACCCTTGACGCGCTCCTTGAAGGCGGCGACGTCGACGTCATCGTTGAACTCGGCGCCGAGGCCCTCGGCGTTGGCCTTCGACTCGGCGACGAAGTCGACGAAGCCGGCATCGGCCATGTCCTGGATCTGCGGGATCAGGGCGAGGAAGGCCTCGCGATCCGCGTCGTCCATGCCCTCGAGCGCCTTGGTGCTAATCAGCAGGTAGTCGGGGATCATCAGGTGACGGGTGTACGAGTAGTACTTGGCGACCTCGTCGTGCTTGAGGGCGTCGAAGACGGTCTCGTTGTTCTCAGCGCCATCGAGAACGCCGGTCTGCAGTGCGGAGTAGACGTCGCCCTGGCCCATCGGGGAGGCAACGGCGCCCATGTCCTCGATCATCTTGACCTGCGAGTCGGACTGCTGGACGCGGATCTTGAGGCCGGACAGATCCTCAGGAGTGCGGATGGCCTTCACGCTGTTGTAGACGTTGCGAACGCCGGCGTGCAGGGCGGCCAGAACGGTGATGTTCTTGGACTCCTCGATGGAGGCGAACAGATCGGCGTTCAGCTCGGCGTCACGGAAGACGGCCTGCTGGGCCTCAATCGAGTCGAACATGTAGGGCAGGTTGTAGACGATGAAGTCCTTGTTGAAGCCCTCCATGACCGGGCCGCCGACGTACATCATCTCGACGGTGCCGTTGGACAGGTTCTGGATGACGTCAGCCTGGGTGCCGAGCTGCTCGTTCGGGTAGACCTTGATCGAGTAGCGGCCGTCGGTGGCCTCTTCCAGGAGCTTGCCGAGCTCTTCGCCGGCCTTGTACTGCGGGTGCTCGGCGGTCTGGTTGAACGCGAGCTTCCACACGACCTGCTCAGCGCTGCCGCCACCGGCTGCAGAGCTGGACTCGCCGCCTGCCGGAGCGCTGGCGCTGCCGGAGCCGCTGCCGGAGCCGCCGCCACAGGCTGCGAGGCTAACCGAAACGAGACCGACAACCGCGGTCAGGATCACCTTGGACAACTTCATTGGGTGGTACCTCCTTGGTACTTACCTCGTAGACATGCCGGAGTTGACTGCGTCAATGGACAACGACCGATGCGTAAGGGTCGTGACTCACTCTGGACTTTGTACGTCAAACCGAACACGGTTCAGTCTGATGTTTGGAGTCTAGAAACGGGCATCCGACCCGGTCAAGGCAGTTTGGCAACCGTGCAACATAAGTGATCGGATCGTGACAAACAGACGGCTGGACCCCGATCGGAGTCCAGCCGTCTGGCTCGTTCTGGGGTCGTCAGACCCGAGGCTCACTTGGCCGGATGGGCCGCGTTCTCCTCCTGGATGATGGCGTACAGGCCCTTGCGGACGTCGTTCTCGTTGACCGACTCGTCAACCAGCGGCTGGACGAGCTTCTTGAACGCCTCGACGTCGACGTCGTCGTTGAACTGGGCGCCGATCTCGGTGGCGTGTGCGATCGAGGCCTCGGTGAACTTGGCGAAGCCATCGTTGGCGATCTTCTGCACCTCGGGCACCAGGGCCAGCAGGGCTGCGCGATCCTCTTCGCTCATGCCGTCCAGCGCCTTGGTGCTGATCAGCAGGTAGTCGGGGATCATCAGGTGACGGGTGTACGAGTAGTACTTGGCGACCTCGCTCTGCTTCAGGGCGTCCCAGGTGACCTCGTTGTTCTCAGCGCCGTCGAGAACGCCGGTCTGCAGTGCGGAGTAGACGTCGCCGTTGTTCATCGGGGACGCGACGGCACCCATCAGTTCGATCATGCGAACCTGCGAGTCGGACTGCTGGACGCGGATCTTCAGGCCCTCCAGGTCGGCCGGGGTCTTGATCGGACGCACGGCGTTGTAGACGTTGCGCACGCCCGCATGCACGCCGGCCAGCACAGTGATCGACTTCGAGTCCTCGATCGAGGTGTAGAGGTCGTTCATCCGCTCGAGGTCGGCGAGCACGGCGCCCTGCGACTCAACCGAGTCGAAGACGTAGGGCAGGTTGAAGACGATGAAGTCCTTGTTGAAGCCCTCGAGAACCGGGCCGCCGACCCACATCAACTCGACGGTGCCGTTGGACAGGTTCTGGATGACG
Organism: Brooklawnia sp.; assembly: GCA_040767325.1. Lineage (GTDB taxonomy): Bacteria > Actinomycetota > Actinomycetes > Propionibacteriales > Propionibacteriaceae > Brooklawnia. Next base: position 3,652 of record JAXGOU010000025.1, read on the forward strand.
TCAGCCTGGCCACCCAGCTGCTCGTTCGGGTAGACCTTGATCGAGTAGCGGCCGTCGGTGGCCTCCTCGAGCATCTTGCCGAAGGCCTCGCCGGCGGCGTACTGCGGGTGCTCGGTGGTCTGGTTGAAAGCGAGCTTGAAGACAAGCCTGCTCGGCCGGGGCAGCAGCGCTGCCGCTGAAGGCGGCAGCAACCGAACCCTCGCCGAATACTCGCACCGCCGCCACCACAGGCGGCGGCGAGGCTGATCGACACCAGACCAATGAAGGGCCGGTGGCAACGATCCTGGACAACTTCATGGGCATTTCTCCTGTCGTGGGAGAGCTGCAGTTGGCAGCCCGGAGGGAGCAGAGGTTCGGTGGCTGGTCTAGGTCGACCCGCCGTCCGTGGTGGCTTCGACACATCGATTCTGACAACCGGCCCGGCCTCAAGCAACGCAGTTGCCATCGGTTAACCAAACAGGGAACCAAACCGTGATCAAGTGCGGGTTTTCAGCGCGCCAGCGAAACGGATACAGCCGCGTACCTGAGAGAAGTTGATAACAAACTGGCGAAGATTGCCGGGATGATTTCCCTTGTGGCCCGAGTTCGGCGTAGATTTCTTAATGAAGCCCTGAGGGTTGTTGGGGGTGACCAGCAGCCCCCGGTGCTATTTCCGGGCCCGACTAGGTGATTCAAGCATCAACCAGCTATTTGCAACCCGCCAAGATCAAAACTTGCGAGTGCTACCCGTCGACTTGCCGACGGTGGGCCAGTCCTTGGTGAGAAATCAATGATCACCCCGGTCTCGCCATCGCGTCCGCCCCGGCTCACCTGTAGGGCCGGCTGGAATAGGCGTCAACCGGACGCCAGTGAGCCGCTCCCGAACCCCACCCGGCATGCTCAAGATGTAGTAGCCGCCGTCCTCGCCGATCGCGACGGTCCGGTTGACCTTGATGTACCAACCCTTCTTGTCGGTTCGCGCGGTTCCGCCGCCACTCAGGTGCATCCGCAACGGCTCGGGGAGGCAATCCCAGCGAGCGCGCTGTAGGCGATGAAGTCGTCGATCAGCACACAGGCCTCGCGGGCTTCCCGTTCGGCCGCCGCCGCCGACATCTCGGCGACGCAGCGCGTCGTGCTCGGCGCTGGGCGGCCAACTCGCCGTCCTGCGCGTCCGGTTGGTAGGTCACGTCCTCGTGACTCATCGACTTCACCCTTCGTTGGGGTCGATGCCAACCCTAACCCGGCACGGGTGAAAGACATCAATCGTCGCGACCGGTCCTAGCATGGGGCGGCATGGACGCGTTGCGCCGCCTGATCGGGTTGTGGCGCCACCCAGCGTTCCGCCGGTTGGTGACGTTACGACTGTTGTCACAGGGCGGGGACGCCGTGGTGCAGGTCGGCATGGCCGCCTACATTCTGTTCAGCCCGCAATCGCAGCCCAACGCGTGGGCGATCGCCGGGGTGATTGCGCTGGTGATGTTGCCGTTCTCAGTGGTCGGTCCGTTCGTCAGCCCGATCCTTGACCGCTTCGATCGCCGACGCACCGTGATCGTCTGCGACCTGGCCCGGCTCGGTCTGGCGATCACGACTGCCGTCGCGGTCGCGGCCGGCCTGGTGGTCGGGCGCTGGCAGGTGTTGCTGTACGCGCTGCTGCTGGTGATCCTGAGCCTGAACCGGCTGCAGTTGGCGGCGCTCGGCGCCGGGATGCCGTACACGGTGCGGCCGAACGAATACCTGGCTGCTGCGTCCGTCATGCCGATGATCGGTCCGCTGTCCGGGATCGTTGGTGGGCTGCTGGCCGGTGGCGTGCGGTTGGCGTCCGGACGACTGCTGAGTGGTGGCTGGGTGGACGGTCTGGTCTTCCTGATCGCGGCGGGAATGTTCGGGGTGGCGGTCGTCCTCTGCGCGGGGTACGCCCCCCGCAGCCTCGGCCCGCGCGCCGGGCAGTCCCGCGCTGGGTGGGGACAGGTCTGGTCGGGGCTGGTGGCAGCCGGACGCGGGCTGGCCAGCGTCCGGCCGGCATGGTTGGGCGTTGCGATGGTCTTCGGCACGAAGGTCGGCTACGGCGTGCTCACAACCTTGATCATCGTGTTGTACCGGCACCACTTCGGTGCGGGTCTGGGTGTCGAGGCGGTGCTGCTGTCGCTGGGCGGCTGGTTCCTGGTTTCGGGCGCCGGGTATGCGCTGTCTGGATTGGTGGCGACGCCGGTGTCGGCACAGATCGGGGTGCGCCGGACGATACTGCTCGCGTTCGTGCTGGCCGCGCTGGTGCAGAGCCTGCCGGGGGCCCTGTTGACCCCACCGGCCCTGTTGGTCACCGGGTTCGTGGTGGGGCTGGGTATCCAATCGGTGAAGATCTGCGCCGACACGATCGTCCAGGCACACATCCCGGACGCAGTGCGCGGCCGGGTGATGGTGCTCTACGACATCGTGAACAACCTGGGCCTGGTCGTCGGCGCCCTGGTCGCAGCGTGGCTGCTGCCCGCCGATGGCCACTCCGTGTCGGTGATGGTCGGGCTGTCCGGCTGGTTCGCGTTACTGGCGTTCGGGTTCGCCTGGGGCAGCCGAAACGAGCCGGCCGCCTACGATCGCGGCACGGTGCGCCACGCGCGTCGGCGAAGCGAGCCGACGAATCAGGCCTGACGCAGCAGTTCGTCCATGCCTTCGATCTTGAAGTACTCCACGGTTTCCCAGGCGCTGGGGCTACCGAGGTTCGGGTCAGCACCGGCGTCCACCAGGGCCTTCACGGTGTCGTAATCGACCTTGAAGACCGCGCCCGACAGCGGCGATTGGTTGCGTTCGTTGACAAGGTTGACGTCCGCACCCCGGCGGGCGAGTTCGGCAACCAGGTCGGCGTGCCCGTGATAGGCGGCCAGCATGACCAGCGAGTTCCCCCTCGAATCGAGCAGATCGAGGGGCGCCCCCTGGTCGAGCAAGGGCAGCAACGAAGCGGCGTCACCGTTGCGCGCCGCTTCCAGCATGGCGTAGGCCAGCTCGAGAGCTTCCGGCGACATCTCTACCATGTAGATAATCGTCGCAGGGGGTGCCTTACCTAAGAATCGGCGGGGTACCCGTTATCGCCATCGTCGGCCCGGTGCTCGTCCACCGGAGCGTCCGGCCGGGGTTTCATCCTGGTGACGAAGGTGCCGTAGACCGCGCCGGCGATGACGGCGAAGATGCCGCCCATCCCGGTAAATAGCGTTGCCAGGAACCACTTGCCCATCCAGGTTGCGATCCGGACGCTGTCCGGCTTGCCCGGCAGGTACTGGACGGGCACCTCACTACCGATCTTGGCCGGCGACGAGGTCGAGTAGTTGCTGGTGATCTCGCGCGTCCGGCCGGCCTCATCGACGTACGAGACGACCAGGGCATAGGTCGTGCCGTCCGAGTCGGAGCGCGCCTCGTGGGCCACCACCGTGCCCGGCACCTCGATGGCATTGGCGTAGCGCACGTTGTTGGCGGTGGCGATCATGCCCAGGCCCAGGAAGAGCACCCCGATGCCCCCGAAGATCAGGACGAACACACGCGTCATCTGGTCGGGATTTATCCTCCGCATGCCCATAGCGTGCCACTTGCGTGGTGCCGGTTCGGCGTTCGCGCCATGAGGGGCGGCGGTTAAGCGCGCTGCCGCGCGCGTCCCTCAACGACCTCCTGGAGCAGCACGACGAGTTCGTCGGACAGGTCGACGCCGAGGCTCCGGGCGCGGCGGGTGACCTGCAGCACCAGCCGATCGACTTCGGCCCGGTCACCGGTGCGGTGGGCCAGCAGGATCCGGCAGCCGGTCAACAACTCATCGTCCGGGGCGGCCAGTTGCGCACGGTCGATCGCCCACCGCGCGAGGTCGTGGTCACCCCGGGCCAACGCGCGTCGGGACAGGACCACGCCGATGTCGCGGACCATGGCCGAGATGTCGGCGCGCAGTTGTTCGGCCCAGTTCCATTGGCCAGGGGCCGCGTCCGCCAACGGGGCGCCGCGGACCAGCCCGAGCCCCTGCACCAGGGCCGCGTCCGATACCCGGTTCACCCCGCCGCTGGTCAGAATCTGCAGCCGCTCCCAGTCCGAGGTGACCCCCGGGTGCAACTCGATCCGGCCGGTGTAGGCCTCGGGCAGGTAGGCAGTTCCGTCCGGTGCGTCGCCGAGCCACGCCCGCAGGCGGCTCATGTTGGACCGTCGAGTTGGTTCGGCAACGCCCAATGCCATCGCCATCGTCAGGGAACTGGCGCCGGGGTTCTCAAGCAGCCACGCACAGTACTCGACGCATTGTTTGGCGGCCCGGTTCGGTTGACTGCCACGCGCGCCCGTCAGGCCGACCGTGCCGAGCAGGTGGACAACGGGGTGATCACTTTCGATGGTCGAGGCCACGGGGAGTTCCTCCATGGGTCCTGTCCACGCAGCATGCAGGACGGTTGGCGTTTCATTCTCGGGGGATTCGTCCCACCACGGGGCCAACGGGTATGCGGACTCGTTGGCAGTGTCGAAGATCTCCGTCAGCGCCCGGCGCGCCGGCGCGGTCACCAGGCTTGGGGTGAAGACCTGTCCGTCGGCCACGATGCGCGCCTGATCGGCCGTCAACTCGACGGTCAGCCCGGGCCCGGGGGCCTGACGCCCCCCCGTGCAGACCACGACACTGATGCCCAGCCGACCCAGGCCGGAGGGCAGCGGCTCGGCTGGGCGTTCGGCCAACACGACCACCAACGGCGCCCAGGCCTCTGCGGTCGTGGCATCCGCGCGGAGTTCACTCAGGGAAGCGTCGCGGGGTAGCGCTGCCGTTCGATCAGCGACCGTCCGGGCTAGCAGCAACTCGCCCTCTGCGGTCGAGGCGAGCACCGAGACCTGCGGTGCTTCGAGGCAGTCCAGCCAGCCCAGTTCCGGTCCAGCCACGACCACTTCGCCGACAGTTCGGGAGGGGCTCGCGTCATCGTCATCCGACTCACAAACCAGGCCCAGCACAATGGCGGCCGCCAGCGCCAGGTCGTCGCCATCGTCACCGACCAACCAGACGACCTGATTACCCTCAAGGTCGATGCAAACCGAGCCCCCATCGGAGTGCCCGATCGTGACCACAGTCTCCCCAGCCGGGGTGGAGGTACTGTCGGTGCCGCCCAGCCCGGCCAAGTAGTCATCCCGGGCCCGGGCCAAGTCGATGCTCACCGCCAGCGCATCCGGCGGCAACACCGGCAGCCGACGACCCAACGGACGTTGCGCTGCCTGCTGTCGACGGCGGACGCCGAAGGCGGCGGCGATCGTCGCCGCGAGGCCGAGCCCCAGGGCAACGGCGACGTTGCCTGCGGCTGCCTGGACGCTGGCGGTGGGCGTGGCGAGCGGCGGCGGCGCCGGACACGTCGTAGGGGCTGCCGCGGGAGCGTCAACCGGGCGCCCCGTGTGGCCAGGTGACTCAACCACGACCGGCCCAGCCGACGGCCCGGAGTCTCTCTCCGGTGCAGTCGGCAGCGGTTCCTGATTCGCGGGCAAGGAGTCGGCTTCGCTGCTGGCTTCAGAACGAGCGGGGTCGGGGATTTCCAGCTGTTGCCCCACATTGATCAGGTTCGGATCACTCACCAGGGCCGCATTCGCTTCGGCCAACTCCGGCCAGCGAAGCGGATCGCCCAAGTGGGTGGCGGCCAGACTGCTCAGCGTGTCGCCCGGCTGAACCGTGACAGTTCGCTGCTCGCCTGATCCCTGCAGCTGCAGGCGCGGAACGACGAGCAGCATGCCCGGTTCGAGGTGGTCGGTGCCGCGGATCAGGATCGTTTGATTGGCTTCAGCGATCAGGCGCCATTTCGATCCGTCCTGGTAGTAGCGCTCCGCCAGCGACCACAGGTCGTCCCCGGGCTGCACCAGATGCGTGGCTTCTGCCTTCGGTGCCGGCGCGCGCGTGTCCTGTGCTGGGGCGACCAAGGACGCCGCGACCGGCGCTTTGGGTGGAAGGGCTCGCTCACCTGAATCGGCTGTGGTGACGCCCGGCGCGGCCAGTTGGCTGGCGGTCAATCCCATGATTGCGGCCACCAGCACCGCGGACGCAGGCGCGAGGACGGTCAGTCCGGGCACCGGGAGGCGCCACCGGCGTCCACTGATGGCAGCCAGGAACTCACTGAGCAGCGAGAGGGTCGCCATCCCCCAGGCTGCCCAGCCGATCAGCGTGATCACGCCCAGGGCAAGCGACCCATCGTCGCGGGTGGTCAGGATGGTCGACCAATCGAGACCAGTGAGTCCGTCGACGCGTCCGAACGTGACCAATGCCCATGCGCCCCCGACCACGATGGCCAGGACGATGACCAACGCGCCCAATGCCTTGAACAGTCGAGTTGGCAGACTCATGGCGTGCGCTCCCGGAAGGTGTCTAGCGGCTCTATCGAACTGGCCGATAGTGGTAGGGCTCCCGGCATCCCCGGGATCAGCAGGTCTGCGAAGCTGAGCAGGCAGTCAACCTGGACCGTGACGTCGCCAGGCGTCCCAGGGGGTAGCAGGTAGGCCGAGGTGTCGATCCTGACCGACAGTTCGGCGCACCAGATGCCGGCAGTGGCCAGATCTGCGGTCACCGCAGTCTCGGCATGGACGCGGGCTGCGGCAGCCGAGATCGGGATGGTTGCCGCCCTGGCTCCGGCAGCGGATGCCTCGGTCAGTTGGCTTCGGACATGGCCGAGCCGCCAACCGCCAGCCAGGGCCAGAGCGAGGATGACCAACAACGGCACCAGGACGCTGACCTCCACGGCCGCGGCTCCCCGCTGTCGACCTGCGTGGCGCGCCATGGTCACTCCTCGCGCATCCGGTGTGCCGAGGCGGTGACCTCGGACCACCGTCCCGGCAGGGCGGCAGGCACTCGGGCATCGACGGTGACGTCCACTGTGGTCGCGGTCGTGCTCACCTGCACATGGACGTCGAGCAGTCCGTTGCTGGCGGCCACCTGCTCGGCCACGTCATGCGCCCCGGCGGCCCTCGACCCAGCGAGGGCCGCCCGCTCCGCGCCAGCCATCGCCGCCTGCTGAACAGTCGAGCGACCCGCGAACCAGATGCTCGCCTGGATCACCGAGAACACTGTCAGCAGAACCAGGGGCATCAGGACGGCCAGCTGCGTCGACTCCACCAGGCCCCGTTGACCGGACCTTCCGGACATGATCAGCCGAGCCCCTCGAGCCTTCGCGCCACATAGGTGCCCACCAAACCGACCACGACGGCCGCAATCGCCACGGCACCGGTCAGCAGGACGGCGTTCTCGGTGGATTGGGACAGGCCACGTTCGTCGCGGACGGGGGCCCCGGAGCGCATGGTGACCAGCAGGCCGAGTGCCGCGTGCCAGGCGCGGGTCAACCGAGATCGGTCAAACGATGGATTCATGGTGTCTCCTGTTGTGGTGGGTGGCAATTGGATTGTTGTCTGTGGGGGCGGGGCTTCGTCAGTTATCCACAGGACGAATCAGCCGCCGCCGGCCATGGTCAGCAGCGGTGGAACCAGGAAGGCGAGGGCGAAGATCAGTACGGGTATGGACATCCACAACGTCATTCGTTCGCTGGCCTCATGGGCTCGGGTGCGCTCCCGGCCCAGGTGGGCGTCCCGCAGCTCTCGTGCACGTGAGGAGAGCACTTCGGCGAGCGAGGCGCCCTGGTTGTCCAGTTGCATGACGTCCGCGATGTCGGCAATGGGCTGCAGGTCCAGGTCCTTGGCCAAGCGGTGCAGGTCCGACCAGGGCGGACGCTGTTCCAGCCGGGCGCGCTCGAGGGCGCCTCGGATCTGCACGAATACCGGCACGTCGGACAGGCGGGCGGCCGCTTCGAGCGCCTGCGCTGCGGACAGGTTGGCCAATCGTTCGAGCACGACCAGGTCAAAGAAGCTGTTGAGCGCCTCTTCCGCGTCCGAGTTGGCCTGCCGCTGCTGGTTGCGCAGCGCGATATCCGGCCAGAACCAGCCCAGCAGCCCGCTCACGACACCCACGGCCACGGGCAAACCGCCGACCGAACCGGTGAGCGGACGCAGGGCAAAGGCCAGCAGGCTGGGCAGGACCAACCCGCCGACAGCGAGTACCAGTTTGTTGACGATGTAGTCCCCGATCGACCGACCCTGCAGGCTGAGCGCGCGAGCGGTGGCCGCAGGGAGCGGGAGGCGGCCGTGCTGGTAGCACCAGGCCCCGGCCAGCTCGAGCCGCGATGACGTGTCGGCCACCAATGACGGTCCGGCCTCCTCGGCGTGCCTGATGGCGTGCGGGTTCTCCAGGCTCAGCAACGCGTCGTCCAGCCGGATGCTGCGCGGCAGCAGGGCGGCGAACGTAAGCCACAGACCGCCGGCGAGGATGGCTCCGGCGAGCACGGCGACCCCCAGCAATGGATCAGGCATTGGCCATCACCCCCGCAGCGGATCGCACCAGAATCCGGTCCCGGCGTCGCGGAAGATTCAGCCTGCGCAGGGCCGCCAGCGAGCCCAGATATCCGGCAGCCAGCAGCATGGCCAAGGCCTGACCCGTCGGGGTGCGATAAGCAGCGAAGTAGCCGGGCGCGAAGACCATTCCAGCCGCCAGGACGACCAACGTGATCAGGGTCACCTGCCGCACGACGATCTGCGGCTTGGCGCGTTCGGCGGCGATCTCGCGAGCGGCACGAAGCCGATCCTGCAACCCATCACTCAGCGCGGTTAGCGTTGCTGAGGCTCCGATCCCACCCCGCTGGCCGACCAGGATGAGCGCGGCAAGCACCTGATCTGCGTCGGCACTGTCCACCTCGTCGGCCATGGCCTGCAACGCGTCCGGCAGTGGCCAGCGGGCGTCCAGTCGGGCGATCAGCACCCGCACGTGGGTCGAGAGCCTGGGCGGCAGTTGGCTGCGCGTCGACCTAAGCGCGTCGACGACCGACTTCCCGGTTCCGACGGACGCGGCGAGCAGCCGCACCCAGCGATCCAAGGCCTCCATCAGTTCGATCTCGGACTGTGGTGCGGTGCGCAGCAGGCCGGGCAGGACGACGATGACGCCGGGCAGGATGACCAGCGCGGGGATGAAGCCGGTGAACAGCAGGACGGCCAGCCCGGTGAGCAGCCCTACCCCAATCCGGACGCGCGTCCCGCGCGGGATGCCCAAGAGGCGCTGCCCCCGGGCAGGTCTCCTCGGTCGTTGGACGGTCCTTTCGCCCAGGCCCAACAGCACCAGGAACAGTCCAGCGATGCCCACGCCGGCGCCCAGCGCGGCCACCAACGCGGTCATCGGTTGCCCCGGAACGGTTGCAGTTCGGAGAGCAGGCTGGTGCTGGGCTGCAATTCCAACGGTCTGCCCTGGTCGTCGGCGAGGTAGGCGAGGTGCGTCACCGGTCGGTCGTTCTCGATGGCCCCGGTCAACTCCCGGATCTCACTGATGAACCGGCGGCGCACCCCACCGCGCCAGGTGTCGTCGACCAACTTGACGTGCACCAGCAGATGCAGGTTCAACGCGATCTGGCGGTACGCCTCCGGGATCCCGAGAACCCCTCCTTGAGCCACCCGGGCGGCGAGCCGGTCCATCGTGGCGGCTGCCGAATGCGAATGCGTCGTCGACATCGTTCCGGCGCCGACAGCCATGGACTCAAACATTGCGCCAGCCTCGGCCCCACGGACCTCACCCACGATCAGCCGGGATAGGTTTTGCCGCAATGCCTCCGGAATCAGGTCGGCCACCGAGTACTCGCCCAGCAGCCGTCCGTCGCGGTACTCGCCCAGGCCGACCTTGGCCTGCAGTGCCACCATGTTGCGGCGGTTGGGCAGCAGGTGCGTCAGCAGTTCGTAATCGGTCTCCAGGGTGCCGACCCGCTCACTGGACGGGATGGCGGCCACCAGAGCGCGCAACAGCGTGGTCTTTCCTGCGCCTTGATCGCCCGAAATTACAAGGGACTTGCGGGCCAGGACGCACAGCTCCAGCAACTCGGCGACCTGTCGGGGCATCATGCCGCCGGCCGCCAACTCGGGAAGCGTGACCTCGGTCAACAGGTGCTGTCGAATCACCACCGAGGGCCTGAAGCCAAGGCCGAAGCCGATGGCGTGTAACCGAAAACGGTTTCCGAGCGCAAGCGTCATCATCGGGTGCGCGTCGTCGAATGCCCTTGCCGGGTTGGCACTGGCGCCCAGGAACCGGATGGCCTCGACCAACTCCTCATCCGAATCCGCCACCGGACGATGCGTCTCCCGCCGACCATCACCGTGTTGGATCACCACCGAGTCCCAGCCGTGGATCTCGATGTTCTCCGCCGTCGGAATCTCGAAGAGCGGTTGCAGGCGTCCATAGCCGAACGTGGCGTTCTCGACGGCGGTGGCGTAGGCGCGCTCCAGCGCCAGCGGCCACAGTTGTTCGCCGGATTGGCCGAGTCGCTCGGCGTGTTCGCGAACGATCGTCCTGATCACCGACCGCCCCATCATCCGCCGGTCGTCATCGGGCATCGGCCGGCCATTCTCGGACGCCCAGTGCTGCGAGTTCTCGGAGATCTGCTCGGAGGCCAGGCGGCGCAGGGTCACCACGAGTTGCCAGTCGACGTCCGGCTCCACCTGCTCACGGCGCTGGACCAGTCTCGAGCCACTGACCACTCGATCCTGGACCTCGGGCATCACACGCGGGGTCAACGCGGTCAAGGCATCCACCAGGTTGACCCGCGGCAACTCGGCTGCCGGCCGCGCGCTCATCGGGCACCGCCAGGCAACACCGACATCAGCGGAGGTGCGACGCGGCGATCAAGCACCGATCCCACCGCCTGATACCCCCGCCACAGCGGTCGGGCAGCCAGCTTCCGTGGCGGCTCTGCCCCATCGCTGAACACCTCGGCGGTGCTGACGTCCCATGGCAGGTCGCCGAGCAGCGGCACCTGCAAGTGGTCCGCGATCTCGCGGGCGGAGTAGGGCCGTCCGCCGCCGACCACCAGCAGCCAGGACTCCGCGGTTCGGGACGCCAGTGACTCCCGCAGGTCTGGCATCGCGAGCCGCAGGGCGGCCAACGCGGGCAGCCCGGAGCGGGTGACGACCAGGACCGCGTCCGCGGTTGCCAGCAGCGCGTCCGGCAGCCCATTGGCGTCGAGGCGCCCCCAGTCCACCAGGACGTCGGTTTGTTGGTCTGCCAGGTCCGCGAAGAGTGCGGCCAACCTGGGCCAATACGGATCGAACAGGACGCCGGACCGCGGGTGGGTGAAGCCCGGCAGGAAGCGTCGACTGGGCGACGCGTTCGCGTCCAGCAGCACGGTCTGCTCGCTCAGCCGCGCAGGTCGTCCGAGCTCATCTGCCCGAAAAGCCTCGGCAAGGGCACTGAGGCCGCGGCCACCGGCGGGCAGCCCGCGCAGGTAGCCGGCCAGCACCGCCTGGTTGGGGTGCCGATCGCAGTCGGCCAGCAGTACGTCTCGCGGCCAGGTCAGCGCCAGGCCGAGCGCGGTGGTGGTCACGCCGGGGGCGCCACCGGCCGAGACCAGGACGATGGTGGCCACTATCCGTCCGCCTTGCGCACCATCGTCAGCCGGTCCTGCGCGGCCAGTGCCGCGATGGCGGCGGCGACCGACTCGTCCACCTCGACGTCGACCAGGAAGTTGCTCCCATCGGCATTGCCCTGCGGCGCGGTCACCAGGACGGCCTCGAACTGTGCACCGGGACCGTGGTCGTCGTCCATCGGGCCGGGCACCGCCACCAGCAGGACGCGGGTGCCCGGCGGCATGGTCTGGCTGGGTAGTCGCCCCGCTGCCAGCTTCAGGCCGATGTGGGTCTGGCCGGGCGCCACAGCCTGCGCTCCGATCGAGTTCGGCCCCACCAGAGACCCGGCGGGCAGGTCCGTTTGGGCGTACTGCCCGATCAGGGACGCAGCGCTCTCCGCCGGCACCACCGCGACGCCCGTGGCTCGACCGACATCGGTGGTGGTCAGGTCGGACGCCTCGATCTGCCCTCCGCGCGCCACGTCCTTGGCCAGCACCAACACCGGTTGGGGTTCCTGCGCCTGGTTCCAGGCCCAGGCCGACGCAAGAGCGCCGATGCACACGCACAGCACCCCGACGATGATCAGGCGGGTACTGCGGCGGGCTCGCAACTGCACGCCGGACGGCCGGGTGGGTAGCTCCAAGGGCGCCGGCGGCTGTGCCGAAGCGCGTTGGGGCAGGGTCTGTCGTATCGCGGACATCGCGTGCCTCTTCTGCTGCTTCGGGGGTGCGGGGTGGAGCAGCATGAGCACCATACGCCGGATACAGGCCAGTATCCAACGGCTGTGGATAACTCTGGGGATATGGCGTGGACGGGTGCCAAGATGTCCACAGGGAAGCACCACCCTGCCGAGCCAGCGCGTCGACAAGTACGATTACCCTGTTGGAAATCGACGAAGGCGTCGCGTCCTGCGTTGTGGTGCGTGACTCATTCACATGGGAGTGAACGATGGAGGCGTTGGTGCCGTGGTGGGGCATTTTGCCCTTCGTAGTCATGCTGCTGTGCATCGCCCTGATGCCGCTGATCCCGGCCACCGCACATCGCTGGGAGGACTGGCGCTTCCAGTTGGCCATCGCACTCGGCCTGGGCATCCCGGTCGCCATCTGGGTCGGATTCCTGCTCAACTGGAGCCGGGTCGGTCACGCCCTGTTCGAGTACGTGCAGTTCATCCTGCTGTTGTTCTCGCTGTTCGTCGTCTCCGGTGGCCTGTTCCTGCAAGGTGACATCCGCGCGACCCCGCGCAACAACTCGATCGTGCTGGCCATCGGCGGCGTCATCGCGTCCTTCATCGGCACCACCGGCGCAGCCATGCTGCTGATCCGCCCGCTACTGAACATCAACCAGGACCGCCGCCACAAGGTGCACACGGTGATCTTCACGATCCTGATCGTGGCCAACAACGGCGGCATGCTCACCCCGCTGGGCGACCCGCCCCTGTTCATGGGCTTCCTGCGCGGCGTCCCGTTCACCTGGACGTTCAACCTGCTGCCGATGTGGGCGTTCATCAACCTGATGCTGTTGATCATCTACTACGCGCTGGACACCAAGGCCTACTCGCGCGAGTCGATCCCCGACCGCCTCGAGGACGTCACCGACGTGGTGCCGATCAAGATCCTGGGCACCCCCAGCTTCTTCTGGTTCGCCATGATCATCGGTGCCGTCGCGCTGGTGCCGTCGATCGACCTGCACGCGGTCGAGACCGGGCATGCGGTCTGGCACCAATTCATCCCCTGGCGCGAGATCGTCTTTCTGATCGCCTCGGCCGGCTCGTTCATCACCGGCAGCAAGAAGATCCGGTTCGAGTACAACCAGTTCAGTTGGGGGCCAATCCGCGAGGTGGCGGTCATCTTCATCGGCATCTTCATGACGATGATCCCGGCCCTGGTCTTCCTGGCGCAGGTCGCCGATCAGTTGCCGCTCAACACGGTCACCTTCTTCACCTTCACCGGCATCCTGTCGGCCTTCCTGGACAACGCCCCGACCTACGTCACGTTCTACACAATGGCTGCCACCCTGGGCGCAGACCCGACAGTGCTGCCGGAGGTGGCCCGCGTCGCGGCAACCAACGTGCCCTACCTCTGGCTGGAAGCCATCAGCCTGGGCGCGGTCACCTGTGGCGCGATCACCTACATCGGCAACGGCCCGAACTTCATGGTCAAGGCCGTCGCCGAGTCCCGCGGTGTCGAGATGCCCTCGTTCGGCGGCTACATCGCATGGACCGTGCGCTACCTGGTGCCGACGCTGTTCTCGGTGGTTTGCATCTTCTTCGTGCACGGCGTGCTCTGGACGCTGATCGGCGCCGCCATCGCAGCAGCCCTGATCCTGCAGTCCGTGTTGGTCTGGCTCAAGTACCGCAAGGCCGCTCAGGCCGTCTACAACATGGTTGGCTCGGAGTCCAAGCCCAACCCGGACGACGCCGTTCCGCTCGACTGATCGACGCTCCGCTCGATGGTCAGGAGCGGGGTTCCTCGGTTTCGCTCGGCTCCTGCTGGGCCGGCTGTGGGTCGGCGACGGGCTCGGTGAGTTCTGCGTCCGGGCTGGGCGGCGCCATCGGAGCGGCAGGTTCACCGGCCAGTTGACGCATCTGCAGGTTGAGGATCGCGACGTGCTCAGCCAGCGTCCGGGTCTTCTCCTCGGTGTGGGAGATCTCCAGCGACAACTGGATGGTCACGCCGAGCAGCATCAGGATCGATAGCGCGAACAACAGGTTGGACGGCACGACCACACCGACCAGCCGGGACAGCCAGCCGAGCAGGTCCGGGAACAGCGCCAGCAGGATGATCACCAGGCCAACCAGCATCCACAGCGCCACGTACTTCTCACGCAGCCGCCGGGAGCGGACCAGGTTGAACAGCAGGACCAGCGTGATGACCGCGATGATCAGGAAGAAGATGGTGCCCCTCATCGGCCGGCCTCCAGTTCGTTGCGCTTGACCGGACGCCGGGTCAGCGCCACCAACAGCGAGAACATCGACCGCACGAGGTAGATCGCCGCCTTGTAGGGGTTGTTGGACGGGGTGCCCGCCTGCCGCGGACGCATCTCCACCGGCACCTGGGTGACCGTCAGGCCGGAGCGGATCGCCACCACCAGCGAATCGACGGTGTCGCCGAGGTACTCGACCGGGTAGTGCTTGACGTACTGGGCAATCGCGACCCGGTCGGCCGCCCGGAAGCCACTGGTGATGTCAGTGAGCCGGGTCTTGGCCAGCCGGGAGACGATGGCGGCGAGCATCTGCATCGCCCACTTGCGCGGCCCGCGCACCTCGTAGTCACCCTGGCCCGCGAACCGGGCGCCGATCGAGATGTTGGCGTTGGCCAGTCCGTCCAGCACCCGGTGCACGTTGCGCGGATCGTGCTGGCCGTCGGCGTCCAGCTGGATCGCCTGGTCGTAGTCAAACTGGGACGCATAGGTGTACCCGGCGCGCATCGCCCCGCCAACCCCCAGGTTGTAGGGCAGGCTGAGCACGCGCGCTCCGGCTGCCTCGGCCACCTGCACGGTTCGGTCGGTGGATCCGTCGTTGACCACCAGCAGGTCGAGTTCGGGCAGTAGCCGGCGCAACTCGGTGATGGTCGCCCCGATGGCCTCTTCCTCATTCCACGCAGGCATGATCACCAACGTTCTGGTCATGTCCACCTTTCGATCGGGGGCCGGGCAACACTGTTCAGAATAGCCGTCTGCGCCACGACCCCCACGCAACGCGACGCAGGCCTCACTCGTAGCCGAGGTCGTGCAGTTGGTCGTCCTCGATGCCGAAGTGATGGGCGATCTCGTGCACCACCGTGATGTGGATCTCCTCGACCAGTTCGTCGATGCTGTTGCAGACCTGCCGGTGCGGCTCGCGGAAGATCAGGATTCGGTCGGGCAGGACGCCGCCGTAATCCGAGCCGCGCTCCGTGAGCGGGATGCCGTCGTAGAAGCCGAAGACATCCTCGCCCGGCGGCGGCTCGTCCTCGATCAGCACGACGCAGTTGTCGATCAGGGCGACCAGCGCGTCCGGAATGGTGTTCAGGGCGTCATCGACGCAGCGGTCGAAGACCTCGTCGCTGACGGTGATCGGCATGCCCCCAGATTACGGGGCCCAGAAATGGGAGGGGTGGGGCCAACAGGAGAGAACTGTTGGCCCCACCCGGAGGGTTGAGTGGTCTGCTTGGGACAGGGGCCACTCGCTTTCGCTGGGGAGAGAAACCTATGAAGAGGTGCTACACGTCCTTGATGGCCGCGACCTCAATGTCGATGCCCACCTTGTCGCTGACCAGCAAACCGCCGGTTTCCAGCGCCGCAGTAAACGCTACTCCAAAATCCTGACGGTTGATAGAGGTTTCGCCCTCGAAACCCACCCGGGTATTCCCCATGGGGTCGACGGCGCTACCACCGAACTCGAAATCGAGGGTAACCGGACGCGTCGTGGCCTTGATCGTCAGGTCACCGGTGATGCGGACGTTCTCGTCGTCGATCTTCTCGACGCTGGTCGACTTGAAGGTGATCGTGGGGTACTTGTCGACCTCGAGGAAGTCATTGCGCGCAGGTGTTCGTCGCGCATCTGGTTGTTGGTGCTGATGGACGGCGCCCGATCGTCACCCTGGCGTGCGAATTGGCCGGGTTGTCCGCGTCGATGTAGGCGGTGCCGTCGAAGTCCTCGAAGTGGCCACGAACCCTGGTCACCATCGCGCCTTGCGGAGAACCCGATGCGCGTGTGCGCCGGATCAATCGTCCAGGTGCCAGTCAGCACGTCCGAATCCTTCATCGAGAACAAACCTCCAATTTGTTACCCCGACGACTGTCAGGGCCGTACCCGTTGGAACTAGATTCAACCCTCAACTATTCCGTGTCAAGTCGAAACTTTGGTTTCGAGGCGTCATGGGGCCAGTTGAACCGGCCAGCCACAAGCATATTTGCTAGTCAAACGGCGGTGTCTGGTACCCACAGTACTCGAAAACTTCCTTGGAAACGGTTCCGTTCCGACCCGGTTTCGGGGGCTACTGGTCGCAGCAGGCAGCCGTGCGCTGGACCAACCGATGATCGGCCCGCTCCCGCAGCCGGTGGCCGGTTCGGCCAGGCGGAACCGCCCTGCACACCGGTGGGAGCGCCGTTGCTGTAGACCATGCTGTCGCCGGCATACATCGCCACATGGCCGTAGGGATTGCCGACCGCGTCCCGTCGTACCAGATGAGGGCACCAACGGGATGTTGGTCATGTCGTAGTTCATCTGGCCGGCCGCGATGATCGTGTTCGCGGTTTCGCCGTGCCGACCGTGCCGGCGGTGCCGTACCCGTAGAACCTGGCGACCAGGGGAGATGCACATGTTCTCGTAGCCCCAAAGCCGGTCATGTCGGCGCGGTGGCCATCGCCTCGTCAACCGTTGCGGCGGGCTTCTGGCCGGGTGCGATGTTGGTGGACGGGACGCGGCGAACGCTGCGGCAGCCTCGGCAGCGGCTCGTTCAGCGGCGGCTCGGGCAGCCTCGGCGGCCGCCTGTTCGGCGGCGCGCCTCCGCGGCAGCGATCGCGGCCGACTGCTCGGCCAGT
Organism: Brooklawnia sp.; assembly: GCA_040767325.1. Lineage (GTDB taxonomy): Bacteria > Actinomycetota > Actinomycetes > Propionibacteriales > Propionibacteriaceae > Brooklawnia. The sequence goes on from JAXGOU010000025.1 coordinate 20,548, forward strand.
TTCGCGGCCACGTCCGCCTCGGCCAGCGTCTTGGCCGCCGACGCAGCGGCGACGTCGTTCGCGTCACCGAAGCGCTGGCCTCGGCGAGCGGGCTGCGTTCGGCGTCCCGACTGATCGGTGCCTGCCGGTCGATGACCTGGTTGATGGTGTCGTTGGTGGTCACGGCTGCACTACCGCTGACCGCACTGCCCGAGAAGGTGCCCACAACGGCGACCGTGCTCAGGGCGGCTAGCAGCCGGCGTCCGGCAAGGCGGCGACGCTGCGGAGCCACGAAAGCGGCCTGTGCGACAGGCAGCAATTTGGTCTCGGCGACGGGCTCGACGATGTCCTCGATCAGCGCGCGGCGGGCGCACGAACTCGGGATGACCACGGCGGTCGGTTCGCCCGATCAATGCGCGCGACAGGCCTGCTCGACCACCGCACGGCGAGCGGGAAGGTCGCCGAAGCGCTGACCGGGAGGGGCCGGGTGCAATTGGTCGATGCCCGACCAATGCCCTGCGTGCGCTCATCAACATCCTCAACTCGATAAACCTGAGCAGAATAGACTCCCCTGAGAAAAGTTCAGAATCGGGGTGCAACCCGATTGCCAGCGCGCATGGTCGAACCGCAGAACGGCGTTTGCGGGAACTAGCTAACGACCTGGTAGCCGGCGTCCAGCCAAGCGCCGATGCCGCCCTCGAGGTGGTGCACTTCGGTGAACCCACCGGCCTTCATGGAGTCCAGTGCGATTCGGGAGCGGTTGCCTGAGCGGCAGTAGACCGCATAGGTGGCGTTCGGATCCAGCTGGGTGATCTGCTCGGCGAACTGCGATGAGTTCAGGTCGATGTTGATGGCGTTCGGCAGATGGCCGCTGGCGAACTCCTCTCGCGTGCGAACGTCGAGTACCACGACGCCCTCCACGTTGACCAGGGCATTGAACTCAGCCGCGTTCAGATCCTCGGGCAGCTGCGCGGTTTCGCTCATCGGGGACTCCGAAGGCGCGCTGGCGGCACTCATCGAGCAGCCCGATAGTGCAACCACTAGGGCTATCAGCAAGGCCACCAACGGGCGCGTCGTGCGCATGGCAGGAGTGAACAAAGTGCTCGGGGCTGAAATGTTTCACCCCCTCCGTTATGGGACGCGGCGTCCCAGTTGCTTCACAACGTCCGAGCCGCCCATCCGCTCAATGGCTGCCAGGTCGCCCACCACCACCAGACGATCAGTGGCCCGCGACAGCCCGACGTAGAGACGCTCCCGGCTCCGGTCGCGGGTGCCGTCCTCGTTCACACAGAGCACGACGGCCTTGCGCTCAAGGCCCTTGAAGCCCAGCACGTGGCCGTAGAAGATGTCCTCGTTCGACCAGAAGTCCTGCCAGTAGCCTTCGAACCCCATGGCCTCCTGCCGCTCAATCTGCACCGGATGCCGGGCACCCATGGTGATCAGGGCCACGTCCTGCGCCGGCCAGCCCTCGTCCAGCAGGCGCTCGACCTGCTCGTCGGCAACGCTGATCGCTTCCGGGACAGACGCCTGGACGAAGTCGACCAGCGGACCGTCACCACCACGCAGGTGCATCGAGGTCGGCGCCAACGGCAGGAAGCACTCCGCGATCTGGCGGGTATTGCGCAGGTTGTGATCGAGCACCAGGGGCACCAGCGCGATCGGCGGGCGGCCGAATCGGGCGAAGACCCGCTGCCGCTCGTCGGCGTAGGCGAACAGGCCGCCGTTCTCCTCGTCCCGCAGGGCACGCAGCAGGGGTTGCCACCAGTCCTCCGCGAAATCCTGCGCTTCGTCGACGATCACCGCGTCGAACTTCTGGGCGGGGTCGAGGTGTTGGGCGGCCTCCGCCATCAGCCGCGGCAGCGTCACCTCCCAGAAGGCCGAATCGTCACGCGTCCCGGTGATCGGCACGTCCCAACTACGGGCCAGGTCCTCAAAGGTGCCCACGAACGCCGGACGCTTCGAGCGCGATCCGGTATTGAGTTCGCGCCGCAGGTGCTCGGCCAGGCCGTAGGAGTAGCAGACCATCGCCACCCGCTGCCGCTGGCCGGTCACCCGCCCGGACGCGAGGTCGGCGGCCTGCCGGGTGGCCAGCACGGTCTTGCCAGAACCGGCACCGCCCCGGATCTCGACGCGGTTCAGCAGTCGGGTGACATAGAGCAGACTCGCCTGTTCCATCGTCAACCGGTCGGCCAGGGTCAACCGGTCCTCGGCGATCGCCAACGGATCCCGTTCCGGAAGGTTGCGGCCGGTCAGGATCTCGCAGATCAGGTCGATGTCATCGGCGGTGGGCGGGCGGGCGTCGGTGCGGTGCAGGGAGGTGGTGTCCCAGATCCGCTCCCCGAGCCCTTCCAGGTCGTTGAGCCCGGACACCTGCCGACGCGGGCAATCCGGGGTCGCGAAATCATCGTCCAGACGCGTCCGGGCGAGCACGACGTGGTGGCTCCAGCGCACTCGCCCGCGGCTACCCCACCTGGGGTCGGACTCGACATAGTTGCGCAACGCGTAGCAGGCATCGCGAGCCTGACCGACCGGGTCGATCGGCTCTGGGGTGCCGCCCCGGTCGATTCGCCAACCGGCTCCCGGCTCGAACCAGACGTGCGAGCCCTTCACCTCGACCGTCACGATGCCCGATTCCGGCATCAACACGACCAGGTCGACCTCGTGGTCCTTGTGCCTGTCGGAGAGGCGAAACGACGGCAGCACCGTGCAACCGTCCAGCTGCTTGCGCACGCGCGTCCAGACGTCCTGCTCGGACGGCGTGACGAAGACCGGGCTTTCCGGAATGGATCGGGCAGGCACCGCGATACCTCAGTCGGCGGCGTTGACCTGCTGCCAGGCGGTCGTCAGGTTCTCGATCGCCTCCCGCATGATCGCCCGTCCGGCCTCGAAGTCGTCGACCGCGTAGTTGAACTCTTCGATCATCACCTCGGGCCGTTGCTCGCCGAAGAAGCCGATGTCGACGCCGAGCGCCATCAGGTCGGTCATCCCGGACAGGTCCAGGAATCCGTCGCCACCCAGTGGCGGATGGTTGTCGCCGTACATCGGCTTGGTGGGGTCGATCACCGCGTTGCAGAAATGCCAGGTGGACGCGAAGGGCGAGCCCTCGCTGAGTGCGGCCGCAACGTCCTCGCCGTTGAGCGCGATGTGCGAGGTGTCCAGGCAGAGCGCGAACTGCCCCGGCCCGGACTGCACGGCCTTGGCCAGCTTGACCGCCTCCGGCGTGTAACCCAACGCCTGCTTCTTGTGCACGGTCACGTCCAGCGGTTCGATCATGACGCGCAGGTCGGGGGCCGCCTCGCACAACGCCCGCAGCGAGTCGGCCAGCAGCGCCAGGGATTCTTGCCTTTCGGCTTCCGAGTCGGGGGCCGGCCCCGGGCTGACCATGATGCCGATCGCCCCCGCCTCCCGGGCATGCTCACACCGACGTTTGATGACATCGATGCTGCGGGCGCGCAGGGCCGCGTCCGGAGTGCCCAGCGACAGGCCCTCGGCGGCGATCAGCGGGATCATGCCGTAGGTGTAGCTGATGCCCTCTGCGGTGCACAGCGCAGCGACCTCCCGCCGCTCGCCGGCGTCGGCGATCGGGGACGCGAGCACGGCCTCGAAGAAGTCCTCCTCGGCAACGGCCTGGAAACCCCGCAATGATTCGCCGGGGTGTTTGTCCGCGTCCGGCCACAGTTGGGACAGGATCGCACCGGGTCGTGCCACCTGGTGCAGTGACGTGTCAGACATTTCGACTCCTACCTCGCCGTCGGCCGTGGTTCGACCCGCTGGCACCAGTCTGGCCAATCCCACCGACACTGGACGCAGATTCGCCGATCCCGGCTGAGTTCAGAGCAGGGCGACATCCAGCCCGATCGGCCGATCGTCCAGCCCCAGGCACTCGTCGTCGAAGTGCACGGTGTACAACAGGCTGGCGTAGGTGATCGTCCGCACCCCCTGCAACGCGGCCTCGAAGCCATGTCCCTTGGGCAACCCCAGCATCAGGAAGTCCCGGTCCCGGTGTTCACCGGCCACCGCCCGCAGCAGTCGGCGCACCGCGTCCGGATCGTCGGCCAGCGCCCCGAGCCCGGAGATGGCCAGATAGTTCGCGGGCACGCCGACCTTCGGCAGACGCGGGTAGCCGACCCAGTGCACCGGCAGCCTGGCCAGCCGTTCGTAGTGTCCGCCGTAGCGGGTGATCACGTACTGCTTCGACGCGTGCTGGTCGTGCAATGCGCACCAGGCCAGCGGTTGACCGTCGCGTCCCCGCAGCATGCGGACGTCACTATCCCGGACGCCGGGTGGCGCCCCCACCGCCGTCAGGTTCTGGGCACCACCAGCGTTGAGTTCACCGAGTTCAGCCAGCGTGCCGCCCGTCAACTGAGCTCTGCTCAGTAGCAGGTCGCGTGCGCGGAAGAAGTAGCTCAGGTACTCGCCTACCAGCCGGTACTCCGGCATACCCGGACGCCGCCGCTCCAGCAGCCTGCGGGCCAACAGGTTCTCGCTGAGGATCGTGGTGTAGTAGCAGCGCACCTGCGGGGTCTGCTCGCGCAGGAACGCGTAGACCTGGGGGATCAGCGGCACCCCGCGCCGGTACTCGGGCAGCGCCTTGAGACCGGTCAGGTAGCCCACCGTCTCGGGCCGACCGTTCACCCACGCCTGCCGGATCGTGCAAGCACCCATGCCGACCAGACGATCGGTGGCGATCTCACGCACCACCGGGATCACCACGTCGTCCGCCTCGGCGAGCAGGGAGGCGCGCGGATCAGGTGCCCGGGAGAACTTGACCGCGATCTCACCGCCGAACCCGTCGTCGGAGTTGTAGATGGCGTCCAGCGCTGCTGCGTCCTGCTCGCCGGCCAGCTCGATCCGGTACTTGCTGGCCGCGGACTCGTGCCTACTTGGGGAGTTCATCCAGGTGCTTCCCGATCGGCACGTTGAACTTCTCGTCCACCTCTTTGCCGAGCCGCACGTTCATCGCCCAGTAGACCGGCCACATCTTCAGCCGGCCGCGCCGAAGCGCCCGAATGCCCCGGTTGAACAGCACCGGCAGGGACGCGAACCGCTGCCGGGCCCGCAGACAACCCTGGCTCACCTGCTCGGGGGTCAGCCGCACGGGCCGGAAGGCCAACTGGCCGTAGTGGTAGTCGTCGTCCAGCCACCAGTTCGGGCTGAGCAGGCGTCCCTCGGCTTCGAGTCGTCGATACAGCCTGGTGCCCGGGAACGGCAGCAGGTGGTTGAACGCGGCGGTGAAGAAGGCGGATCGTTCGGCGAAGTCAACGGTGGTATCGAAGGTCTGTTCCGTGTCGGCGTCGTAGCCGAGGACGAAGGTGGCGTAGATGCCGATGCCTGCGTCGTGGATGGCTTTGACCATCTCGTCGCGTTCGCCGACCGCACTGGACCAGCGTTTACCCATGGTGGCCAGGCTCTCCGCCTCGACCGACTCGAAACCGACCAGGATCATCTCGCAGCCGGCGGCCTTCATGGTCGCCAGCAGTTCGGGGTCGCGCGCGAGTTCGATCGTGCCTTGCGCGGCCCACAGCACGTTCAGTGGCTGCAGCCGGGCGCACAGGGCCCGCAGGTTGTCGGGGTCGGCGACCAGGTTGTCGTCCACGAAGAAGAAGACCTTGCGTCCGGAGTTGATCACGTCGGCGACGATCGCGTCCACGCTTCGCGGGTGGTAGTGCGCACCGTAGTAGCCGGCGATCGCGCAGAACTCGCAGTAGTGGCCGCAGCCGCGTCCGGTCTCGACCAGGCCGATCGGCAGGTACTTCTTGCCGGCGAAGATCGACTTGTCGGGGGGCACGTCGCCAAACCCGATGCCGCCCTGGTAGCGGGGCTGCAGTCGTCCGGCCCGGGCGTCGGCGACCACATCGGCCCAGACCGACTCGGCGTTGCGCAGCACGATCGCGTCCGCGTGCTGTGCCGCCTCGTCCGGCAGTAGCGTGACGTGGTAGCCGCCCAATACGACCGGGACGCCGCGCGCCCGGAACCTGTCGGCGATCGCGTAGGCGCGTGCCGCGGTGTAGGTCTCCACCGAGATGGCCACCAGGTCGGTCTGCGTGTCGTAGTCGATCAGCTCGATCCGGTCGTCGAACAGTTCGCGCTCGACGTCCGGCGGGGTGAGGCCGGCGAGCACGGCGATGGTGAGCGGCTCCATCTTCCAGGTACCGATGTAGCGCTCGCCCGGCTTCTTGCCGATCGCCGGGACGATGAAGGTGATCTTCATGCGATTCGAGTCATCCCGGCCATCGGCTTGGCGTCCACTCTCGGGATGTCGGAGTTGTCACACATCACCTCGCGGGTGAACTTGTGGAACTTGTTCGCATAACCGCGGTAGCCGAGGTTGGTGGCCAGCGAGACCAGCGGTTGGCGGTTGAACGGCTGCAGTCGTTCGGCGATCGAACTGAGCTTGTAGGTCTCCCGCCAGGCCCACTCGATGCCGTCCTCCAACTGCTGTTTGGTCATCTTCGCCGGGGTGAACACGCAATGCTCGACGTCGTACATAGCCCAGTCCCGCTCGATGATGCGGCCCTGCTCCTCAAGTTGGGCGTAGAACGGGGTGTTCGGGAACGGCGTCAGGATCGAGTAGCGCGGCAGGTCGATCTTGGTCTCCTGCACCATCTCGACCGTGCGTTCGAAGACCGAGGTGTCCTCGTCGTCGCCACCGAACGCGAAACAACCCTGGACGACGATGCCCGCGTCGTGCAGTTTGCGCATCAACTCCGGGTAGCCGCCCACCTTGTTGACGCGTTTCTTGAAGAACTTCTGTGATTCGGCGTTGATCGACTCGAAACCGATCAGCAGCCCGACGCACCCACTGCGCCGGAACAGGTCGATCAGCGCGTCGTCGTGGCCGATCGCCGAGGTGACCAGGCCGAACCACTTCTTCTTCAGCGGGATCATCGCGGTGAAGAACTCTTCGGTGAACGCGCGTCCGGCAAGCAGGTTCACGTCCGGGAAGAGCACGTGGCTGCCCGGCAACGCCTCGATCTCGGCGATGATCTCCTTCACCGGCCGCTTGTAGACCTTGGAGCCGAACGCGGTCGGGTAGGCGCAGAAGGTGCAGCCGAGCGCACAGCCCCGAACGACCTCGACGCTGTTCATGGTGATGTAGCGCTTAGCGTTCAGCAGGCTGCGGATCGGGGTGGGACGACCCTCGATGGTGAAGTCATGCGGTTGGTGATAGCGCGGACGCAAGCGTCCGGCCGCGTAGTCGCGCACCATCTGCGGGAAGGTCTGCTCGGCGAAACCGGTGATAACGCAGTCGGCGTGCCGGGCGGCCTCGTCCGGCAGCATCGTCGGGTGGACGCCGCCGAGCACCACAGTTCGGCCCAGCGCGCGGAAGTAGTCGGCGAACGCGTAGACCCGCGACGAGGTGCCGGTGATCGCGGTCATGCAGATCAGGTCGGCGTCCAGGTCGAGCGGGATCGCACCGGCGGTCTCGTCGTGCACGACGACTTCGGCGTCCAGTTCGGGCGGCACGAGTGCGGCGAGCGTGGTGAGCGTCAGCGGCGCGTAGTGCAGCGAGCGTCCGAAGCTTCCGCTGTGGCGATGCATGGCTCCGGCCGGGGCGAGCAGGGCGATTTTCACGGCGACCTCCAGTGGACGACTGCCACCCACACTAATGGCGTCGCGAGGTCGTGATGAGTCGGCACGTGGCCCCCACCACCCGTCTGGGGACAATGATGGGAGCCACGTGGGTCAGGAGGAGAGTCCCGACCGATGAGGACGAATCAGCAGTGCGAGATGCCCAGTTCCCCGTTGTTGTAGGAATCCAGGACGCCGGCCAGCGCCTTCATCTCGTTCTGCAGTGACTTGTCGAGCTTGTCGCCGGGGGCAACCTCGCCCAGGATCTCCGCGGCGCGGTCCAGCGCGGCGGTGACCTCGGCGGGAGCAGTACCGAGCGAGTTCATCGTGGCTGCCATGAACTGCGGAGCCAGGATGTAGTAGGCGTTGCCACGCACCGGGGTGTCGAAGACCTGCAGCCAGGTGCCGTCCGAGGCGTAGAACACGTCATCGCTGCTGTAGCCGGTCGGCCACTGATCGGTGTGGTTCTTGTACCAACCGATGGTGTAGGTGCAGGTGGTCGGCGGCGGAGGCGGCGGGCAGTCCAGGGTCGAAACCCACTGGTCGACCACGATCACGCGGTAGCTGTTGGTGCTCCACCACGCGTCCTTCATGCCGTACAGGTCGACCACGACGTGGGTGGTACCGGCCGGCAGTACCAACTCGCCGTTGACGACGGTCAGGCTAGCCGGGTAGGCGGGGTCGACGATCTTGCCGTTGAGTGGCGTCAGCTTGCCGTTACCGCTCCAGCCGACGTCGTAGCCGCCCCACACCTTGACGTGGTACGTCTGGGCAGCCAGGCCCTCGAACTGCACGATGACCGACATCTCGTAGATGTCGGCGTTGGCCGGCACGTTGAGCACGTCGGCACCGGTGCTGCAGTTGTCGATGACGTTGATGTCGGTCAGAACATCCTTGATCTTGCCCTGGCAGTCGTTGGCCAGTAGGTACTGCTGGTATGGGTCATTGTTGACCCGCTTGTACACGTCGCCATTGGGCGCGGCGTAGGTGAAGCTGTTCATGATCTGCGGCGCCTTCGGGAAGACGTCGACATAAACGTTCAGGGTGACCTGGTAGGTCTTGGTGCCGTCACCGTTGTCGGTGATCTTGACGCGGTAGTTGTTGTCGTTCGGGTATTTGGCCGAGGTGTTCGCGACCCAGGTCTCGATGTTGGCGATGTCGTAGCTGCCCGGCATGTACTGGGTGCCGACGCTGGCACCAGACACACAGGTCATGATCGAAGTGGCGGGCTGAGTCTCCTCAGCTTGGGCGGCGGCAGGCGCACCGATGAATGCGGTGAAGGCAAGTGCCATGGTGCCCACAGCGGACACGGCACGGCGGAAGCGAGACACTTGTACTCGGCGTGTCGAAAGTGCGGCTCCCCCCACGGGGCCGCGAGTTAAGGAGAAGTGTGAATTTCTTCTCTGTCGACTTGGTCCCAACCTAACCACGGATAGTTCGATACGTCAATGAATGCTCGCTAGTCGGACGTGGAATCTCAGGAATTCGGGGTGAACTCTTGGCCAACGACCCCAGACAAGCGGTCGCCAACCACCAGAACGGCGGGTTTGATGTCCCCGAGCCGCTGACCGTCGGCGGTCTGGGCGGCCAACAGGCGGGCTTCTGCGTCCGGCCGCGCAGGCCGCACCTCGAGTGGGCCCAGTTGCACGAGCCGTCGGGCGTAGTCGTAGTGGAAGGACGCGCGGAGCGCCGCGTCCAACCGTTCGGCCAGGCCCGGGCTCGTGCTGTGGGTGAACAGCACATAGTGCGGTACCGGGTCGCTCGTGCCGACCAGTAGGTTGAAGCCGGGTACCTGCAGATCCCTCAGGCAGTTGATCACGAAGGCCTCGTTCAGCTTCTCGCCCACCAGGTCGGTCACCTTGTCGGCACGTCCGATGAAGCGCAGCACCGGCAGGACGCCGTGGTGGCCCGTCACCTCGACCAGGTCGCCGAGCCGGTAGCGATACAGCCCGCCACCGGTGGTGACCACCACCTGGTAGCTGGCGCCGACCGCCAGTTCGTCGGCGAGCTGCGATTCGCCATCGAGCGTCAGGAACTCGAAGAAGTGGGAGTCTGCGGCAAGCACGGCGCCTCCGGCCCGCTCCAGCGGGATCGAGACGATCGCCTCGGTTGCCAGCAGGCCCTTGGGCTGCAGGGTCGCGTCCGGGAACCTGCGCTGCAGTTCGGACGCAGGACGCACCGCCTGCGCGTCCGCCCAGCAGGAGATCAGGTGCAGCTTCGGCCAGATCGCCGGCCAGTCGCGATCGCGCAGCAGGCCCTCGACCGCCACCCGGCGTCTGGCCGGTAATCCCGCCAGCACGGCGTCGGAGTGGTCGGCGGCCCAATCCAGTAGCAGCGTGAAGAAGGTCGGGTTCCAGACGCTGACCAGCCGCAGATCCTCGGCGCCCAGCAACCCTTGGCAAGTCCGCAGCCGGAACTCGTCCATCGTCTCGGCCCGGGCCACCGACGCATCGACCGCGAAGACCTGCGAGAGCAGCCGGCCGGCGACCGGGCCGAGGTAGTCGGCGTCCTCGTCGAAGCCGATCGGCACGACGCTGGGACGTTGCGGGTGGCTGGCAGCCGGGGTGACCGACCAGTAACTGGGGCCGGCGCGCAGCGCGGGGTGGCTGGTGTACAGGTCGGCGAGCCAGGGCCGTAGCCCGGCGCGGAACTGGTTGGCCAGGGTGGCGGTGTAGGGGATGAGCTTGGTCGCCGCTGTGGATCCGGACGACGGTTCCAACAGGCGCACCTTCTCGGTGGTGAGCACGCCGGAGGCGCCCTCGGCGATCCGATCGGCGGCTTGCTGGTAGTCGTCCCAGGTGGTCAGCGGGACTGCCGCCCGGAAGTCGTCCACGCTGGTCAGGCGGGCGAAGTCATGGGCCCGACCGAACTCGCTGTCCTGGTTGGCGGCGAGCATCGAACTCAGCAGCCGAGCCTGGTTGCCGCGCAGATCCCGCGTCCGTTCCAATCGGCGCAGCGCGGGCGTGTAGGCGGTCGCCAGTGCAGTGTGGATGACCGCCGGCGGCAGGCTCATGCGCTGCCCAGCAGTCGCGTCCGGTGTTGTGGCCGCAGATTCGCTGGACTCAACTCGGCCAGGCAGACCAGGTCGTGGCCGAGTTCGTGACCAGGGTTGAGCTGGACGAAGTGCGCCACGTCCGGGTTGCGTGCCAACCGTTCGGTGACCCCGGCCACCCCGGGACGGAGCCGATCCTTGGGATGCTGATAGGCCAGCACCCCGGTGGCTGGGTCGTATTCGTCCGGGTAGAGCGCGGACGCGTAGGTGTCCATGATGGCGCGGGCGCGCGCCGGGGTGTCGGCGCGCCGGTCAGGCCAGAACTCGGTGAAGAAGGTGGTCAGCATCCGGTAGGTGCGATGCCCCTTGCTGACCAGGAACCAGTACCAGGGATCGGGGCGCTCGATGATGTAGCGGCGGGCGAACGCCTGCAGCAAGGCTGGACTGCCCCAGTGCTCGGGATGGATCACGGTGTCACCCGAGAAGATCCCCGTTACTGAGCGATCCTCAACCGGGATGGTCAGGAAACGCTGGGTACTGAACCCGACCAGCCGGGACGCCGGATCGCGCAGCACGATCACCTCATCCTTGCCGGCCAGATCCTCCTCGAAGGCAGCCCGGTCCATCCGCTCGTAGACGGTGTCCATCACCGCGAACATCTGGTCACGATCGGTGCGGCTGAGATCGGCGGGAGTGCAGAACTGGGTGGTCAGGTCAGTCACGGTAGCCAAGCCTCATCGATTGCTTGCGGAAGACCTCGCGGCGGAAGATCGGGTTGTACGCGACGAAGTTGCCGAACCGGACCGGATTACGCAGGTTGGTGCGCGGTTCGGCGAGCCGGTAGACGATCGAACCGAGGCTGTTGGTGCGCTTGCGGCACTCGAAGGCCAGCCGGGTGAGTTCGGCGGGGCTCATGGTCGCCGGCTGGAAGGACGCGTGGTTGAACCGGTAGTCCGGGTGGAGCCACCACTTACCGTCGAAGAGCAACCGGTCCTGGGACGCGAGGTCTGCGTAGAGCGGGGTGCCCGGGTAGGGCATCAGGATGTTGTAGGCAGCGAAGGTGAACTTGTTGCGAATCGCGAAGTCGCAGGTCGCGCGGATCGATTCGGGGGTGTCGGTGTCGTGGCCGAGGGTGAAGGCCGCCCAGGTTTGCAGGCCGAGGTCGCGCAACTGGGCGATCGCGGACGCGTACTGGTCGTGGGCCGCGGCCCGGTTGATCGACTTGCGCATCGAGACCAGCGAGCTGGGGGTGATTGACTCGAAGCCGATCACGTTGCCCTGGCAGCCGCTGCGCACCATCAGGTCCATCAGTTCGCGGTCGCGTAGCATGTCGAGGCTGGCCTGGCTGACCCAGCGGATCTTGAGCGGGATCAGCGCGGCGAACAGTTCCTTGGCTGCGTCGTGGTCAGCGGTGATGTTGTCGTCCACAAAGAAGAGGTACTTGCGCTTCTGGGAGCCGATTTCCTCGAGTACCTGGGCCACGTCCCGGTGCCGGTGCGAGCGGTCGAAGAAGACGCTGGTTGCGCAGTAGCTGCACTGGTAGGGGCAGCCGCGGGAGTACTGCAGCAGGGTGATCGGTAGGTAGCCCTTGCCCCGGAACAGATCGCGCCGGGTGGGGCTGTGATCCTGCGGGTGGTCGGGCATTGCGGCGTGGTAACGCGCCTGCAGGCGTCCGGCTGCGGCGTCGGCGACCACGCGCGTCCAGACCGCCTCCGCATCGCCGACCACGATTGCGTCCGCGTGCTCGGCGACCTCGTCGGGGATGAGCGTTGGGTGCATGCCGCCCATCACCACCGGGACGCCGCGCTCCCGGAAGTCAGCGGCGATTTCGTAGGACCGGCGAGCGGTGAAGGTCTCCACGGTGATCGCAACCAGGTCGGTCGGCTCGTCGAACGGAATGTCCTCCATCCGGTCGTCGTAGAGCGTGACATTGATGTCGGAGGGGGTGAGGCCGGCCAACACGCCGAGTTGCAGCGGCTCCATGCGTCCGGAGTCGACGTAGCGCTTGCCCTCGCGGCGGCCCATATTGGGCTTGATGAAGGTGACCTTCATCGCACCGCCCCCAATCGGGCGCCCTGCTTGGCGTGGATCTCGCGGCGGGAGATCAGGTTGGCCAGCAGGTGGACGCCCAGGTTCGCGGGCGGCCAGGCGTTGCCCGGCGTCCG